>DAITAA010000038.1:0-17318 GCA_036824505.1 Steroidobacteraceae bacterium | reverse complement strand
AGTCCTTCTGGATCGCTTCCAGCTTCTGCAGGACCTTCGCCAGTTCGGCCGGCTGATTGGCTTCCCAATTCTTTTGCGGCGCGAGGCGGATGCGCGCGCCGTTGGCGCCACCGCGCTTGTCACTGCCGCGAAACGTTGCTGCAGATGCCCAGGCCGTCGTGACCAGTTGGCCGATGGAAAGTCCGGATGCGAGGATCTTCGCCTTCAGGGCGGCAATATCCGTCTCGCCGATCAGTTCATGATCCCGCGCGGGAATCGGGTCCTGCCACGGCAGTGGCTCCCTGGGAACAAGCGGGCCCAGGTACCGCGCAATAGGCCCCATGTCGCGGTGCGTCAGCTTGAACCAGGCCTTGGCGAAGGCGTCGGCAAGCTCCTGCGGGTTCTGGTGGAAGCGCTTCGAGATCTTTGCATAGGCCGGATCCATCTTCAGAGAGAGGTCCGTCGTAGCCATCATCGGGGCATGCCGCTTCGACGGGTCCTGCGCATCCGGCACGGCATTTGCTCCAGCGCCACCCTTGGGTTTCCACTGGTGCGCGCCGGCGGGGCTCTTCGTCAGTTCCCACTCGTAACCGAACAGCGTGTCGAAGTAGCTGTTGTCCCACTTCACCGGCGTGGGGGTCCATGCGCCCTCCAGCCCGCTGGTAATCGCGTCAGTGCCATTGCCGCTGCCAAAGGTGTTTTTCCAGCCGAGTCCCTGCTCTTCGATCCCGGCGCCCTCGGGTTCGCGGCCGACAAACTTTTCCGGATCGGCAGCGCCGTGGCACTTTCCGAACGTGTGCCCGCCAGCGATGAGCGCAACGGTCTCCTCGTCGTTCATGGCCATGCGGGCAAACGTCTCGCGGATATCCCGCGCCGCAGCAATGGGATCGGGATTGCCATTGGGGCCCTGCGGATTCACGTAGATGAGGCCCATCTGAACGGCGCCGAGAGGATTTGCGAGCTGACGGTCGCCACTGTAGCGCTCGTCTCCCAGCCACTGGCTTTCGGGTCCCCAGTAGATGTCCTCCTGCGGCTCCCAGACGTCTTCGCGCCCACCGGCAAAGCCGCGGGTCTTGAATCCCATCGACTCCAACGCGACGTTACCCGCGAGGATCATCAGGTCGGCCCATGAGAGTTTGCGGCCGTACTTCTGCTTGATCGGCCAGAGCAAGCGGCGCGCCTTGTCGAGATTGCCGTTGTCCGGCCAGCTGTTCAGGGGCGCAAATCGCTGCGTGCCATAGCCGGCGCCGCCGCGTCCATCCGCGATTCGATACGTGCCTGCGCTGTGCCACGCCATGCGGATGAACAACGGCCCGTAGTGGCCGTAGTCCGCGGGCCACCAGTCCTGCGAATCGGTCATCAGGGCATGCAGGTCCCTGATCACGGCATCCAGGTCAAGGCTCTTGAACTCCTTGGCGTAATTGAACGACTCGTCCATGGGATCGGACAGCTGAGAGTTCTGGTGAAGGATCTTCAGGTTCAGTTGTCCAGGCCACCAGTCTGCGTTCGATAAGGCTCCGGCGGTCGCCGCGTTTCCGTGTGCGGCGCCCATCACCGGGCACTTGCCTGCGCCGGCTGCGTTGCGGTCAGTCATACGTTGTTCCTCGTACTGAGATGAGTGGTACTGGTTGTGGTCGTCAGTGACGATTCCGGCGTCCCTTGCCGGATCGCCATAGCGTCGGAATGCTTGCCCGTGGAATCAGGAGCGGCCGGCTCGGCGCGCCGTGCGCCCTCTCTGCGAGATCCGCGACCGCCCTGCCCCGACGGCGCAGCTGCCTTCCGGCACGAAGGGCAGCGGCCCCAGTAGATGACCTCGGCTTCGTCAATCTCGAAACCGTGATCATCTTCCGCCGTAAGACAAGGCGCCGCGCCGACCGCGCAGTCGATGTCGAACATCGCCCCGCAGCCCCGGCAGATCAGATGATGATGATTGTCGCCGACTCTATCCTCGTACCGCGCTGCCGCACCCGCCGGCTGGATACGGCGGACGAGGTTCTTGTCGACCAGCACCCCGAGTGCGTCGTAGACCGCCTGGCGGGAGATCGAGCCGATGACCGCGCGGACGTCGTCGGTCAGCTCGTCAGCTGTAGCGTGGGGACGGGACGACACGGCCTGCAGGATGGCCAGCCGCTGGGCGGTGACCTGCAGCCCATGTTTGCGCAGTAATTGTTCCAAGAGATCAGACACTTGAAGGAGCATGGCATAAATTCTGGACTAAGTCCAGTATTTGATTTAGTCCAGATAATTGGCCGATACGAACGCGGGCACCGCCCGAGAGTATGTGACCGGAATGGCCCTGCCCGATCCGGCTTAATGAGCAATGACCTGCGTCGTCCTACTAAAATAGCTGTCGGCACTGGCCGCACCAGGAGCGCCTGAACGGCGCGAGCGGAGGGCACGCAGATGGACGGAATCCGTACCGAATCATCGGAACATTCCCAGCCTGCGAGCGGAAACTACCGCGGGCTGCTCGCGACAGAGCCACGCGGCATGTCGCCGGTTGCACGCCTGGTGCGCCGCGTACTGCGAAGCCTCGGCGATCCGCCACTCGAGTTCGTGCTTTGGAATGGGGAACGGGTCGCAGCATCCGGGCAGGCGCCCGTCGCCAGCTTGCGCATAGCCGACCGGGCGACGCTCCTCCGGATGTGCATACGCGGCCAGTTGGAGTTGGGCGATGCATACGCCGACGGGCGTTTGCTGGTCGACGGTGACCTCGAAAAAGCCATCGAGGAGGTCTATCTGCATGCCCCGCCCGTGCAGGAGGGCGCATTGCCCGGCGGACGGCCGAGGCACCGGCGCCGCAATACCCTCGAGCGTTCCCGGGATAACGTCCACCATCATTACGATATCGGCAACGATTTCTACGCGCTGTGGCTTGGCGAGACGATGGCCTATACCTGCGCGTACTACCCGACGCCCGCGGCCACGCTCGACGAGGCACAGGTCGCCAAGATGGACCACGTATGCCGCAAACTGGGTCTTGCGCCCGGGGAGTCGGTGATCGAGGCGGGTTGCGGCTGGGGCACGCTCGCCCTGCACATGGCGCGTCACTACGGCGTCACCGTCAGGGCGTTCAACATCTCGGCCGAGCAGGTTCGATTCGCGCGTGAACGCGCGACTGCCCTCGGGCTCACGCGTCAGGTCGAGTTCATCCACGACGACTATCGCAATATCACCGGCGCCTGCGACAAGTTTGCATCCGTTGGCATGCTGGAGCACGTCGGGACCGATAACTACGCCGAGCTGGGCGGCGTGATCGTCCGCTGCCTGAAGCCGAACGGCCGCGCGCTCATCCACTCGATCGGCCGCAATCGTCCGAAGCTGATGCACCCATGGATCGAACGACGGATCTTTCCGGGTGCGTATCCGCCTTCGTTGGCGGAGATGATGCAGATATTCGAGCCGTGGAACCTGTCCGTCCTGGACGTCGAGAACCTCCGCCTGCACTACGCGCGCACCCTGGAGCATTGGTGGGCGGCATTCGAGCAGTCGCGCGACCGGGTCGCGGCGATGTTCGACGAAAGGTTCGTTCGGATGTGGCGGCTTTATCTCGCCGGTTCGGTCGCGGCGTTCAGGGTGGGCGAAATGCAGCTGTTCCAGGTCGTCTGTGCCCCTGGCCGCAGCAACGCGATTCCCTGGACGCGGGCGCAGCTGTACGCGTCATGAAGCTGCGGCCACATGATCAACGACTGTGAGGTCCTGATCGTCGGAGGCGGGCCGGCTGGCTCGACTTGCGCCGCGCGGCTCGTCCGCAGCGGGCTCGACGTCGTGGTGATGGACAAGAGCGCTTTCCCGCGCGACAAGGTCTGCGCCGGCTGGATTACGCCGCAGGTCGTCGAGACGCTGTCGCTCGACCTGGCCGACTACGGACGCGGCCGGGTGTTGCAGCCGATCACGGGATTCCGGACCGGCGTCCTGGGCGTCGGCACGCAAGCCAGCGACTATGGCGGCACCGTGAGCTACGGCATACGGCGCAGCGAGTTCGACCACTACCTGCTCGAGCGCAGCGGCGCCCGCCTGGTCCTCGGCGAACCGGTCACCCGCATCGAGCGCGAGGCCGGCCTCTGGCGCATCAATGGCTCGCTGCGCGCGCGGATGCTGGTCGGCGCCGGCGGGCATTTCTGTCCGGTCGCGCGTCTCCTGGGCGCGGCGCTGGGGCGGGAGGAACGGGCCATCGCTGCGCAGGAAATCGAATTCGATGTGGGCGACCGGCCCGGCTCGAGTGTCGCGGGCGACATGCCCGAACTCTATTTCTGCCCGGATCTATCCGGCTACGGCTGGTGTTTCCGCAAGGGCAATTATCTGAACGTTGGACTGGGGCGCGAGGACAGCCACCACCTCGCCGAGGCCGTGCGAGCGTTCTGGGCCTGGCTCGAATCGCAGGGCAAAGTCCCCCAGGGCATGACACCGCGCCTCAAGGGCCACGCCTACCTGCTGCACGGCCATGGCGCGCGGCTGCGCGTGGACGACGCCGCGCTGCTCGTCGGGGATGCGGCCGGGCTCGCGTACCGGCAGAGCGGCGAAGGCATACGCCCGGCGATCGAATCCGGTGTGCTGGCCGCTGAGGCAATTCGGGCAGCGGGCGGCGTCTACAGCCGCGAGCGCCTCGCGCAATACAGCGACGCGCTGGACGAAAGGTTCGGGCGGCGCGGCCCGCCTGCGGCTGCCGACGGTCACGCACCTGATGGCTGGCGCGCCCGCCTCGGCAGGCGACTGCTTGCCAGCCGCTGGTTTGCCCGCCATGTCGTGCTCGACCGGTGGTTCCTGCACGCCCACCAGCCGGCGCTGCGCGGTTAGGCCGGTCGGCCCGCGTTCCTCGTGCACGGCCGGTGTCAGCGTGCCATGGCACGCCAGTGGCGCAGCAGTATCCACGCACCGAGCATGCCGCCCAGGTGGGCGAAGTGCGCGACGCCGGCCTGGGTGCCGAGCACGCCATTCGCCAGTTCCATTACGCCGTACATCATCACGAACAGCCACGCAGGCATCGGAATCGGCGGAAACAGCAGCACGATCCGCCGCTGCGGGAACAACATGCCGAAGGCAAGCAGAACGCCAAACACGCCGCCCGAAGCTCCGACCGTCGGGTAAGCCGCGCCTGCCAGCGACGAAACCACGAGCTGGGTGAGCGACGCGGACAGCACGGCGCCCGAATACAGCGCCAGATACCTCGCCGCGCCCAGGACACGCTCGCAGTCGCGGCCGAACATCCACAGGCCAAACATGTTCAGGAACAGGTGCGCAAAGCTCCCATGCAGGAACGCGGAGGTGACCAGCTGCCAAGGCGCAAATCCGACGCGGCCGAGGTCGGGAACTGCGTGCGTGCCGAATGGCCACAACGCGTAGTTCACGAGCAACGCGTCCGGCTGCTGCATCTGCAGCAGGAACACGGCCACATTGGTTGCGATGAGAATTCCGGTAACGCCACGCATAAGAATCACCTTTGTCATGCCGCGGTGAAGTTGATCCACCGCCACGCGGATTTTCATGGTTCTGGCGAGCCGCCTGTTCCCGTGCAATCATTTACATCATGGATGATTGCGTGTCACTGCAATGCCCCTACTGTGGCGAAGTCGTGGAGCTGCAAATCGACGATGGCGGCGATGCTCAGCAGGAATACGTAGAGGATTGCCCAGTCTGCTGCCGCCCCTGGCAAGTCGAGGCCTGGCTCGGAAACGACGATACTTGGCACGCGATATTGCGAACGGCAGATGAGTAGCAGAAAACTTCCCGGCATGCTGAAGACCGTTCTCATCTACGGTTTCGCGCTCGCGGCCGGCGCCGTCGCGCTGCAGTGGCTCGAGTACCGGATCTGGGCCCGTACCCACGCGAGCACGGTTTACGTCGCGCTGATCGCAGTGGCGTTCCTGGGTCTCGGAATCTGGGTGGGCCGGAGGCTCTTTCACAGCGAGCCGCGCACCGGCGAATTCAGGCCAAATGAGCGCGCGCAGTCCTCGCTCGGAATCACCGAGCGCGAACGCCAGGTCCTGCAACTGCTGGCGGACGGCCGCTCCAACAAGGAGATCGCCGCGCGACTCGGGCTGTCGCCCAATACGGTGAAGACCCACATCGCGCGCTTGTTCGAAAAACTGCGGGTCGCGCGGCGGACGGAGGCAATCCTGCTCGCCCGCGAGCTCGAGATCATCCCGTAGGGCGGTCGGGCCGCCGCATTCCGGGGTGACCCGGCCAAAATCACCCTTTCGGGCGATGGTGTAGTGGGGTCGCCTCTTGTGTAATGTCAGCACCCGTACCAGGAGAGACTCCGATATGACTCGCATCATCCTGATCTTCGGCATTGCCGCCGGCCTGATCGTCGCCGTGCCCATGGACCTGATGCTGGCACATGCCAAACATGACAGCGCAGCCACTTCACTGTTCACCGGCTACCTGATGATGGTGCTCGCGCTCAGCATGGTCTTTTTCGGCGTGAAGCGCCTGCGCGATCGCGAGCTGGGCGGTGTGATCCGCTTCGTTCCCGCCCTGCTGGCAGGACTCGGAATCAGCGCAGTGGCCGGAGTGATTTACGTGATCGGCTGGGAGATCACGCTGGCAGTCACGGATTTTGCATTCATCGATTCCTACAGCACCGCAGCGGTCGAAGCGGCGCGGGCCAAGGGCGCATCGGCGGCCGACGTCGCGGCCGTGGTTGCGCAGATGGACGAGTTCCGCCGGCAGTATGCAAACCCGTTCTTCCGGCTGCCGATGACTTTCATCGAGATCTTTCCGGTCGGGGTACTGATCTCGCTGATTTCGGCGGCGCTGCTGCGCAACAGCCGGTTCCTGCCCGCGCGAAAATGAGCGTGGAACTGGTGCCCAGGGTCGGGATCAAAGCACCCGCATCTAGAGCCGGATTACGATCTTCCCCATGAAGTCGCCGCTTGCCATGTATTCGAAAGCGTCCGGAGCTTGCTCGAACTCGAACACACGGTCGATCAACGGGCGAATCTTGTGCTCGCTGATGAAGGCATTCATCGCCATGAAGTCCTCACGCGATCCGACATAGACGCCGCTCGCCGTCGCGTTGATCCACATGATTGCGTCCGTCGGCAACTCGCTACCGTAGCCCGACAAGCCTCCGATCAATGCAATGTGGCCGCCGTAGGCGAGTATCTGCAGAGCTTTGTCCAGCGTATCCCGACCGCCCACATCCAGGACCTGGTCGACGCCGTGGCCACCGCTGATCTCCTTCACTTTGAGGTGCCAGTCCGGGTTGCTGCGGTAGTTTGCGGTCCCGATGGCGCCCATTTCCAAGGCGCGCTGCAGATTGGAATCGCGTGAACTCGTGATAATTGGCTTTGCCCCCGCGACGCTGGAGAAGATAAGCCCGAAAACCGAAACCCCGCCGGTCCCTTCGAGCAACACGTATTGCCCGGGCGCAATGTGCCCGCGCTTGAAGAGACCAACCCAGGCGGTCAGCGCGGCACATGGCAGGGTGGCCGCTTCTTCGTAGGAAAGATGTGCTGGTATCGGCACCAGGCCGGTTTCGTGAGTCACGATGACCTCGGAAAGCATACCGCCGGCATTACCTCCACGATCCGACAGAAGCGCTTCCTCGCTCCCTGCGCCTGCGATCCACTGCTCGAAGAAGACGCCGGCAACGCGATCTCCCACCTTGAACGCGGTAACGCCCTCGCCGACTGCGATGACCTCCCCGGCACCGTCGGACAACGGAATGCCGCCGGCGTAGCCGGAATTCTCGGCGTAATCGGTCCGGAGCATATTGAGGTCGCGTCGATTCAGCGACGCGGCCCGTACGCGAACAAGTACTTCGCCGACGCCAGTGACCGGTCGTGGCACTTCCTTCAGCACAATCCGGTATCCGCTTGCTGCGCGCTCGAACTGGTACTGGCGGATCGTCTCCACATCCCGGGCGAAAGCTGATGAAGCGCCGAGTGCGAGAGCTACAACAAACATGATTCGTGCAAACGCCGGATGCTGCGCTCGGCCATCGTGTCGACTGGTCATGTCAATCCCTCTCTGTATCGGATATTTCGCGGTCTTTGAATGTCGTGAGATGACAATTGGCCCTGTTTCACGTTCCAACGCAAGTGCTGCGAATTCATGGTGCTGGATCGCGGTAGCCAGGGGTGGAATTGAACCACCGGGACGCGAATTTCCTGGCCGTCCTGAAGCTAACTCAGGCAGGTGATACATCCAGCTGGCTGAGAGGACAGTTCGGCCACCGCGGTCGCGATCCGTCCACTCGCTGAAATGATCCATCGACGGCGAAGAGCAACCGGCAGCACCTGCTACCAGGCTATCACCTGCCCCCGCTGGTCTATGAATTCGCCCGAGGCCGCGGGCGTCAGCGTGTCGATCAGGGTGACAAGTCGTTTCGCCGCCGTATCCGGCGTCTGAACTTCAAGCCCCGGCTTTGCGAAGCGTGCGGACAGGCGTGTGTCAACGGTCCCCGGATGCAATGCGACGCATGCGGCTTGGGGCCGGGTGCGACGCAATTCAATCGCAGCGGTACGCACGATCTGATTCAGCGCAGCCTTAGACGCGCGGTAGCTGTACCAACCGCCAAGCCGGTTGTCGCCGATGCTTCCTACACGTGCCGACAAGGTGGCGAATATGCATTTGCCTTGACGTGGCAGCAGCGGGAGGAAATGCTTCATGAGAAGCGCCGGCCCGATTGCGTTGACCACGAACGCCCGCGACATCGCGGCGGGATCCAGCTGCCGCCAGGATTTCTCGGCGACGCAGCCGTCGCCCTCCAGCACGCCGGTAGCGTCGATCAACAACCGCACATCCGCGCCGTATTGTTGAACATCTGCGGAAACCGCTTCGATGCTTGACTCAACGCCGAGGTCGAGTGCAATCGTGCCCGTGCGGGAGTAGCCCGACACGATCGAGAAATCAGGATGAGTACGGAGCCGGGCTGTCAGGGCGCGGCCAATACCGCCACTGGCCCCGAACACGACGGCGATACCGCCTGGAGGGAATGGCGCGAAACAGGACATTGATTCGCCATCCAGTCTTTCGTCGATCAAGCGGTGCGCCATTCCTGCCTTCAGGCAGGCAGCGGAATATTTTCCACTTCGATGACGCGTACCAATGCATCCTCAAGCATGGTACGGGCACTTCCCGCTACCTCCTTCAAGTAGCGATGCAGCGCCGCGTCAGCCGGGCTGCGGCTTTCGCACTCAGCACTGTACCTCTCGAAATTTCCCAAGTGCACCAGCAGCTCGGAGATGTGATGCGGGCACTCACAGTTCAAAGCAACTGAGGCAAGGGAGATCTCGGCGAGCGTCTTGTTGTCGAAACGCCGCGGCGCGGCAGGACCGATCTGCGGTAACGAAGCAGGTATGCGGGCCGCAGGTGCAGCCGGCAGGAGCTGGCACAGCGATATCAGCTGGTCGATAACCATTGGCGCATGCACCAGGCTGCAGCCAAGTGCGCGCAATTCCTGCTCGATGCGCTGCGGGCCGTAGCCGTACTCCACAATGATCTGCTGTGGTCCGACTTGCTGAGCCAATGAACGAATTGCCTGTGCCGAATCGCGCTGCAGAGTCGGTAATTCGACGAGCAGGATATCGGCTGTGACACCCCGCAGTGCTTCGATGGCGCCCGCGGCACCGGGACTTGTGGCCACGACTTGCACCTCGGGCAGGTGAAAATGCTCCACGCGCATGGCGAGCACGTCGCCGACTATCGCGATGCGCAGCGGACGCACTGTGCCCTCGGCTGCAGAGCCGGCTGGGCGAGCCAGAAAGCGGGAAGCGCGCGCGGTCTTGTCGAGCATGGACCGCAATTCCTCCAGGTCCAGCGTGGCAATCGAACCGATGGCATGCCCCGACCTGACAAGCTGCTTGATGACCGTGAGCCGGGCTACGTCTTCTGGCGAGTACTGGCGCTGCCCCGTCGCGCTCTGGCGCGGTCCGACAACCTTGTAGCGCCGCTCCCAGACGCGAAGCGTCTGCACGGGGATGCCTGTGAGTCTCGCGACCGCACCGCTCCGGTACACAGGTCCCTCAGCCACAGTCCGTTGATTGCTCGGCATGGATACCCCTCGCTGAACTGTATTTGAACTCAAATTAGTAGAAAAAGATAGGCAATTTATGGTCGGCTGCTGCGGAATCTTAAAATATTCTAATATTTCCCTGTTCAATCTCTAAACAAACGTGTACATTAACGGTTCAATAACGGTTCAGTAGTCTTCAACCCGAAAGGAATAGTCATGAAAAAGCTGATCTCCGCCGCCGTCATTTCCTTGAGCCTGGTATCCACCGCGCATGCCAAGGACCTCGTCGACACCGCCATTGCTGCTGGCAACTTCAACACACTTGCAGCCGCCCTGCAGGCAGCAGACCTGGTTGACACCCTGAAGGGCACTGGTCCATTCACGGTTTTTGCACCGACTGACGCTGCCTTTGCAAAGATCCCCAAGGCAGACCTGGATGCACTGCTTGCTGACAAGGCCAAACTGACCGCGGTTCTCACCTACCACGTCATTCCGGGTGTGGTGATGGCCAAGGACGTCAAGGCCGGTATGGTCAAGACGGTGCAGGGGTCTTCATTGACCGTCAGCACGATGGGCGGCGTCAAGGTGGACGATGCCAACGTCACCGCCGTTGACATCGTTGCCGACAACGGCGTAATCCACGTCATCGATTCCGTGGTGCTGCCCAACTAAGAAACACTCTGAAAGCAGCAGACGGTCGCAGACATTTCAGCGGCCGGCATCCGGACAACGCCCGCGAAAGCGGGCGTTGTCATCTACCACCAACCACCAGGCTCGATGCCTGAACAAGGGAAAACTTCAGTGGCCAATTCTCTGGAAAAAGTCCTTCGCGACACGGATATCAGCCTGAAAGTTCTTCAGGTGCTGATGGAGACGAGTTATGACTCGATCTTGATCACGGATGCAACCAAAGCGGCAAAGATCATTTACGCCAACAACGCATTCAAGACATTAACTGGTTATGCGCCGTCGGAGGTCATAGGAAAGACTCCGCGAATCCTGCAGGGACCAGGCACCGACCGAAAGGTGATTGCGCGCCTCGGCAAGGAACTGAAGACGGGCGGTAAGTTCGAAGGTCGGGCCATTAACTACAAGAAGGACGGCACCCCGTTCATCATGTACTGGCGCGTCTTGCCAGTGAAGGTTGGCAATAAGACGAGGCTTTGGGTAGCGATCCAACGCGAAGGTTTTGTGATCTATTAGAAATCTTTGAGCCGGCCCAAGCTGCAACGCAAGTGAACGCCGCGAAGAGCCTCATCCACAGGTTGCTGATTCTTGTCGGTAATTCCCTGACGTTGATCGGCTGTGCTGGCCTGATACTCGGTGCGACCGGACTGGTCAGTGCAGAGTCGTTTGCCACAGGTATCTCGTCGGGCGTACGTGTAATTGGTTTGCTGGCGATAACTGGTTGTCTGCTGAGCGCCATTGGCTATGGCATCGTGGATTATCTGGAAAAGTAGAATCCCTGGAGAGCTTGCATGTTCAAGAAATCGGATTTTTTCATTCTTTTGGCGGTGATGATTTCGTTTGTTATCTCCGCGTATCTTTGGTTCTTCCTGCAGGACCGTGAGCAGGCGATTTTCACTGCGATCTGGGTTCCGTCCATCTTCTGCTTTGGAATCTACTTCAAGCTGGCCGCGCTTCTGGCGAGAAAGCCGTGATGCCTGCCAATCTTCTGTTCCTGGGCATTTTCGTTTTCCTGATGCTGCTGATCGGCCTTGGCTTGACGGTCAAGGAATTCCGTAACATGTGATGAACGGTGGCGGCGAAGTGCGGCACGCGCGCGTGCGCATGCACTCTTGCGGGCAGATCACCGGGAGCTTTAGTGGCGAGCTACCCTCAGTCACATCCCGGGCTCGCTTCCGTCGGCCTCGGTCCTGATCTCTTTCAATTCGATCCTGAATGCGCCCGACTGCTTGTCCGAAATGAGCAAACCAACGTACTGCACGTCGCGGAAATGCACAGGCGGTGCCGCAACGGCGCGTCCGCGGAAACTGGCCTGGAAATCGGCCGGCTGGAAACGCAACGTCTTCCATTCCTGCGATGAAGTGAACGCAGCCTGGTATTGAGCCGTGCTGGCGCCGTCGTCGAGTTTGAGGGTCAGCTTGTAGCGCCGCCCGTCGCCGCGCACCGTTAACAGCAGTGCTGTCGACTCCGCGGGAAATCTGACGGGTCCCCTGAACGATGCGAAGCCGCCGTTGTTTTCAAGCGAAACTTCCCCTTCGAACACCATGGTCCCGGACACCAGGCTTAGCCGCGAGGTGGACATGCCGCCCATCACGCCATCGTTGATGACCCGAAAAGTCCGCACGACGTCCGGACTGGAGAAATCAAGCAACGGCGGGCCGGCAAACGTCAATGGCATGAGTATCAGGGTTGCTGCGAGATGGTGCGTGCGCACCGTATGAGGATACCGCATCGTCCGACTCTGAACGGCCGCCTGCCACCTGCGCTGCCCGACCTCAGCCACCCTGGCAATGGCCGGTTACCGCGCTGCAAGAAATGGTGACCAGGAGTGGGACCAAGCCAATCGCACGCAGATTTTCAGCCAAGGACCGAAAATCTGAATCTTCAACTGCACCAACCGGTTAGCCGGGGCGGTTGCCGACGAGCTCATGGCGCTTATACTTGTGCACGGTTCCTCCAGCAGGCGCCGCTAGCATGACACCACAACCAATACGCGCATCAGCGCGACAATGAAGGAGCAAGCCGATGAAGACGAGAATCCTGTCGATCCTGGCAGCGACCGCGCTGCTGTTCGTGACCGTACCATCGCTCGCGGACAAGTTCGAGGCGGTGCACGCCATCAACTACCCCAGCACCAGCCGCGCCAAGGACGCCCTCGATGCATTGATGAAGGACCCGGCCATGAACGGCGCCAAGGTCACGCTCTATGCGCGGGAGTTCGGCGATGCCCAGGCCACGCACCTCGTAGTCGAGGACTTCGACACCTATGCCGAGTACATGGACTCGACGGCGAAGCGCCTCGCCAGCCCTGGTTGGTCACGCTACCTGCTCGAAACCAATGTGGATGCACATTACCTGGGCAGTGAATTGGCGATGGTCGTCGATGACTACGGCGCGGCACGGCGCAGCGCCGGCTACCTGGTGGCCTATCTCATCAACACCACCGACCCCGCGACCTATCGGAGTGCGGTAGCCGACCTCAACCGCGGCCTGGGCAACCCAGGCGTCCTGCGGCTGGTTTCGTTGCGCAGCGGCAGCATGGCCGTGACGCACGCGGTGCTGTTCGGCGGGCAGGACTTCAAGGCCGTCAACGAGTACCTCGACAAGCTCTACGCCAGTGACGCCTTCGCCAAGTTCGCCGCGAAGGTGGGCCCCATCCGCAAGGTGGTCGGGGTCGACATGTACCAGCGCGTAGCGACCTGGGGGGATTGACGCGGCGGGCTCTGGCTGCCGGCCCGGTCAGGCCGTGAGGCCTGGCCGGCGCCGGCTGGGTCTCGCAGTCCTTGGCGTGATCCTAAGTCGCGAGCCAGGAGGTCCGGCAAAACTTCCGCAATCGTCCGGCAAGATTCGCTGCCGTAGATTGCGCTCCTACATCGGGTGGTCGACTCGTGGCACACATCCACCTAGGGCGCCTTCGCAAATGAGAGGACTTTGGACTCGGCATCCGTGCCGGCCCCCGTGGCCGCTGGCTCGTCGCCCATCCGCACCAGCTTGCCGTCAACGGTGGCACCGCAATCCAGTTTCAACGTGCGGTAGGTGATGTTGCCGGTAACGCGCGCGTTGACCTGCAGTTCGAGGAAATGATCGACCTCAAGATCTCCTTCAATGCGACCGTTGATCAGCGCATCGTGGGCTTTGACCGTACCGACGATGACGCCCTTTTCGCTCAGGACCAGGAGCCCATGGTCGTCTGGCTTGCCCAGGACATTGCCATCGACCCGCCCGTCGATCCGCAGCCCACCGGCGAACATGACATCGCCTCGTACGCATGTGTCGTGAGCCAGAAGGCCCGCCAGCCGGCTGACGTCGATGGCCATGGTGTTCTTCTTTCGAAACATGGACCTGTCCTCTCGTGTCGTTTGTGAATCTACTTGGCGATCTTGTCGGGTGCCCTGCGGACCATCAGGAATTTCACCTGTCCATTGAGCTCCGCGACCCGCGCGTTCAATTCCGCCGCCTGCTGCTCGAGTTCAAGGCGCGTTGCACTCTCGACGGCCAGTTTCATCTTCAGTCGCTCGACCTCGGCGGCGAGTAACTCCCGATCCTCGCGCAAGGCAGCGAGATCACGTGCACTTGCATAGAAGTCGCTCGCGAATCCGTAGCCTCCCGCGACGAGCAGCAACAATGCGATGCCGGCGGCAATCCGCCAACGCTGCCTCGCTCGATGCGGCGCGGTGGGTTCGAATCTCGCGCTTGTAAGCCAATTTGTGTCGATGACGCGGTCCTCAACTGGCAGGCGTCAGAATTCGTCGCTCGCGAGATACAGGCCTGGCTGCACCGGCGCCCCGTCGCGCAAGATTTCAAAGTGGAGATGCGGACCGGTGGAGCGGCCGGTTGAGCCGACCATTGCAATCGGCTGGCCGGGCAGCACGATGTCGCCGACCCGTACCAGGATCCGGGATATGTGACCGTAGCGAGTGACGAGACCATCACCGTGGTCAATCTCGACGGTCCTGCCGAATGCGCCGTACGGCCCGGCGCGGCGAACTCGTCCGCCGGCGCTGGCCAGAATGGACGTACCGTATTGCGCGGCGTAGTCGATGCCGGCGTGCCGGGCGAGTTTCCGAGTGAACGGATCGATCCGGCGGCCGAAGCCGGACGATATCGCGACGCCGGGAATCGGTGCCCGACTGGGAAATACCATCTGGTCGAGGTCGCGCCGCGCGACTATCGAGGCCACCCTGTCGAGACTCGCCTCGACCTGATCGAGGCTTCGATCGAGCCCAAGAGACGACGCTCCGGTGCCTGAACCAGCGCCCGATTGTGGTTCGAGCAGCGGCCCGCCCGCGGGTTGTTCGGCGACGGTGGCTGGAGAATCCGCCGCGTCTACGGTCGCCAGCGGTTTCGTACCGATGCGTGCAGCCAGGCGGCCGGCCACGGCCTCGAGCCGAATCAAACGGCCGGACAGACTTCCGATCTCTTGGATGAGTGCCTGGCTCCCGGGTTGCGCTGGATCCAGATTCGCAAGTACGCGCGCCCAGCCATCGTCCGCGTGCGAGGCGCCGCCGAGTTGGAAACCGAGGACGAAGCCACCGAGTAATCCGACCAGCGTCAGCGCGCCCGCCGCGATCGCAATGGCACGCATCGACAGAGTACGCATCCTGGAGCTGGCCAGGGTGCTGGCTGAGACAATCACTATTGCCATTTTGCGGTCCTCATGGCTCGCCAGGGCCACAGTCGGCCATGCCGTACAACGCAACCTCGATTTCGCGGGTAGCGGCGTTGCCAGCAATGGCTGACACATTGATGCTGTCAGGCCGCGATGAAGGGCAATGTGACGAATGCCGCAATGTCGGGAACGCCAGTCGGCAACATCCGCGCCGGGGCTGTCGATCCTGGCGCGCGGGCTACCTGACGTAACTTAATATGACGGAACTCCCACTGCGGAAAGCCGTCGCCTTATAGGGATCTGGCCTCAGGAGTTTCGTCGAGTCAGGAATTTGTGCCGGTGGCTCGGCCACGACAATCTGGCGACCGCGCTCGCGGCCCATTCGCGCGCGTTTCAGCGACGCCACGCGGCCGGAGGCCATTGCATTTCCTGAACAGCAAAGCCTGGCCGTCACGCATGCTCTGCGACTCCACAAAAAACCGGCTACAGTGACCGCGTGTTGATCCCGCATCGAAAGTATCTGGTCATCTTGAGCCTGATCTTCGCGGTCTGGTGGCTTTTTCTGGCAATTGCCCCCTGGCATCGCGACGTCTGGTTGACGGAGAACATGCTCGTCCTCCCGGCCATGGCATTTCTGCTTGGTTTGCATCGAAAGCTGCTTTTCTCACGAGTGTCCTACACGCTGATCTTCACCTTCATGTGCCTGCACCAGGTAGGCGCGCACTTCAGCTACGCAGAAGTTCCTTACGATATGTGGTTCAAGAATCTCACCGGCGAGACATTCAACGACCTCATCGGCTGGCAACGCAACAACTTCGATCGTGTCGTGCACTTTTCCTACGGGTTGCTCCTTGCTTATCCCGTGCGCGAGATCTTCCTGCGCGTTGCCGACGTGCGCGGATTCTGGGGATATTTCCTGCCGCTCGACCTGACAATGTCGACGTCAATGCTTTTTGAATTGATCGAGTGGCTGGTGGCAGTGCTGTTCGGTGGGGACCTCGGCCAGGCATACCTCGGAGCCCAGGGCGATGTCTGGGATGCCCAAAGCGACATGGCGCTGGCCAGTCTGGGCGCCCTGATTGCGATGCTGACGACGGTCGTCGTGAACTTGCGTTTCCAGCGCGACTTCAACCGTGAGTGGGCCGCGAGCTTCCGAGTGAAACACAAAGCCCCGCTCGGAGAGGACTCGCTCGCAAGAATGACGCGCAAGCACAAACGCAAGTAGGCGGCTCCGCGGGCGGCTCAGCTTCGGCTCTGTCCGATGTTGTCCGCGGTGGCTTGGCGTGAGCCAGGGGGTCCCGCAAGACTCCAACAGAGGTTTTACAGCGGTTCTCACGCTCGTGCCAAACACAAACTTGCGACTTGCGGCTATTCCTTCGATTAGATCTTGAACGGATCACCCGACCCGTGGCGCCGCGTATGTGTACGGCAGCGCGCAGACGGACCGCTCTTCACATGGTCTAATCAATTTGCTGGAGAACCATAGGAGACCCACATGTACATCGGCGGCATACTCGGCACAATTCTCGTAATCGCCCTCATCGTCTACTTCGTGCGCCGCATCTGAGGCGAGTGCAAAGACAAATGATTGCGCCGTCGTCTCGGGCGACGGCGACACCGGCTTCGGAGCTCAGGCGGACGTGGCATGGAAGTCTATTGCCCTTCCTGACTGAAGGGTAACACTTCATTCCGAGCACATAGGTAACACTTCTCGGTCTTTGCAGGAGACGCAAAGTGCCGTGGCAGGAGTGTTGCAAAATGGATGAGCGGCTTCGATTTATCGCCTCATTGCTCGAGGGCGAGTAGATGGCGGTGCTGTGCCGGGAGTTCGATGCCTCGCGCAAGACCGGCCACAAGATCTTTAACCGGTACAAAGAGTGTGGGCTCGAAGGCCTGACCGATCGCTCACGACGGCCCTACCGGCAGGCCAATCGCCTGCCGTTCCAGATCGAGACGCTGATCGTTCAGCTGAAGAAGGAGCACCCGAGCTATGGCGCGTTGAATGCGCCCCAAACCCCTTCGCTGCTAAAGTGTTACCTATGTCTCCGGTATAAAACGTTACTTATGTGACCGGAATAGACC
>DAITAA010000003.1:96737-163448 GCA_036824505.1 Steroidobacteraceae bacterium | reverse complement strand
TCTTGCGCCAGGCAGTCCCTTGATCAGTCCCGTCGTCCAGATACTTCCACGTCGCGCCGGATGCGACCAACGTTACATCGGCCGCGAGCGCGATTGGACCACCAAGCAAGCTGATTGCGACCAGCAGCGCCCGGGCCGAAACCGCCAATGCCGCCCGCATGACGTCAGCGACCATGGCGCAACTCCTTCGGCTCCCGCCCCGCTTGCGGCCCGCCCGAAGCAACAGTGTCGCTATCGATGCGAGCTATCGCCGCGCGTGCCGTCCGCTCAATCTCGAAAAGCGCTCTGTTTCTGGCCGCATAACTTGGTCGCACCCGGATCGCCTCCAGAGCCTGTTCGTAGACCGTGCGCGCCGCGTCGTGGCGGCCGGCCAATTCCAGTATCTCGGCCTTTCGCAACAACCAATGCGCCGGATCGGTCGCCTGAGACGCAAGGAGCTCAACCCTAGCAATGGCGTTGTCGTAGAGCCGGAGCCCGATTTCGTGCTCCAGCGCCACAAGCTCGAGCGATGCGAGCGGCCCAAGGCGATCGATGCCTTCGTCCAAGCTGTGGACCGCTGATTTCACATCACCTGGTTCGTCGGTGGCGATGGCGTCTGCGCGCTCCAGAAAGAGCTCAGCTGAGGGGGGATTGCCGAGATCGATCGCGGCGGTCAGCGCAGAGACTGCAGCCTGCTTCAGGCCAAGAACGCGCAGAATGCGGGCCCGCGCCAGGTGGCCGTCGGCACTTTGGGGTGCGTGCGTGATATAGCGGTCCGCGTGCTCGAGCGCATGATGCGGCTGGCCGCAGGCGAGCAGGGTCCGCGCGCGCAACAGGTCGAGCACGAGCAGGCCTGCATCCAGGCGCTCGGCGCGATCAAAATCCTCCAGCGCTGCGCGCCATTGTCTTTTTTCGTGATTCAACTGGCCGCGCTCGACATATGTGAGCGCGTCACGGGGATGGTCGAGCAGTTGTTGGTCCAGCGCCTCAAGGCGTTCGTCTGCAGCTTCGTGCGCCTGGGAAATGAATGCAACGGCCATCAGGGAAATCGCGGCAAGCGCGATCAACAACCATCGCCCTTTCGACGCCCCAGTGTTTTGCATGGGACCTTATAATGTATCAGAAGTCGATGTTTCCAGAGCGGATGTTAATAGATAGAAGGCACCGATGCGGGGCGAACACCCCGTGAAAGCGCGTCAGATGCTTCCGCGGCAGCGGCACCAGCGCCGCCAGCCGCGCCATGAAGTCCAGCGGCGCGAGCACGATGTGCGTCGTGCCGTCGTGGTACAGGGTCTTCAGGCGATAACGCACCTGCCCCTGCGCGGTCAGCGCGAGACGCTCGATCGGCACCGGTGGCCGGCTCACGTAGCGCGCCAGCCTCTCGAGCTTTGCGCGCTGACCCGCTCCCACCCCGAGGTTCCGCGTGCCTCGGGGCCGAGCTGCACCGTGCGCCGGACACTGTGCCGCAGGACCCGCATGCCAAGTCCGGCTCCGTGCGCGAGGACTATGCGATCACACTCGTTGAGGCCGCGGGATTCGAGCTGGTCGGGAAGAGCGAAATCAACGTGAACCCGAAGGACACGAAGGATCACCCGCAAGGCGTCTGGTCGTTATCGCCGGCTTTCCGCGAGGGCGAAGCCAACCGCGAGCGCTACGCGGCCATCGGCGAAAGCGACCACTTCACGCTGCGCTTTCGCAAGCCGCTCTCGCACTGACCGCTACCAGAGCGCCTTCAGCCTCGCGCCGCGGAAGGGCTCGCTCCCAATCCGCCGGGTCGCACGACAGGCTCTCCTCGCTACTGGGCCCTTGCGGGATTGTCTGCGTTCAGCAGTTGAACTGAATGTTTCGGACGTATCGAGACCCGGTTGAATCGCAGGGCTGGCTGCTCAACCAAACGATAAGACGCTTCGGCAAGCAGCAGACTCACCCCAACTTCCAAGAACAAAGTCGCGGGATGGGACAACGACAGGAAATCGAATGGACCGCCCCAAATGATGGGGAAGTGCCACAGGTAGAGGCTGTAGGAGCGCAGCCCGAGCCATACGAGTCCTGGATAGCTCAGCGCAGACCGGAGATGTCTGGAATGGGGGATCGACCAGATCAGCACGACTGCGCAGCCAGCAGCTGCCGCCAGCCCCAGCCAGCTGCTCGTCGTTGTCGTGTGCCGGCCGAGCAGAAGCAATAGCAACAGCCACCCGGCGATAGGACACAGCAGAGGCCCGACGCGCCTGAGGAAGGCATCAACGCGTTCCGGCAGCAATGCCAGAGCACAGCCGATCAGCAGACCATCGCCATGGGTATCGGTGCCGAAATAGATCCTGTCCGCGGAAGCCCCATGCCAGTGCAGCCAGAGTCTCAGCAGCAGAATTGCGAAAGCGCCCGAGCTGGCGAGTGCGAACAGTCCCTTGCGGCCGATCCCGAACCTCATTCCCATGAAGACCACAAGAGGCCACAGGGCGTAAAATTGTTCCTCGATCGATAGAGACCAGGTATGCGTCAGCGGCCCAAGGTGTTGGTCGGTGGGCAACTCCCAGACGATCTGCCAGTTCGCGAAGTAGAACAGCGCGGCGAAGATCGCCCGCAGGTTCGAAACGGAAAACAATGTCTGGAACTGCGACCATACGGTGATGACGAACAGGAGAACGCCCAGCGCCGGCAACAACCGCACAGCTCGGCGCCGATAGAAATTCAGGATATCGATCGTGCCGGTACGGGCGTATTCCTTTGTCAGTATGCCGGTGATGAGGTATCCGGACAGCGCGAAGAAGATGTCAACGCCGGCTCGGCCGCCGGGCAGGAGATGGGCGTGAATGCCAAGTACGGCGAGAATGGCGATGCCGCGCAAGCCGTCGAGTTGCGGAATCCTGTCCGAGCCCTGCACTGCGCCCCTTGCACAATTAGTTGCTAGGCGAGATGCCGCCAGGCAGGCTCGAATTCTCGCTACGGACGGCTTTCCTCAGCTGTGCGGTTCGTCACAGTTCGGCTTACGCTGCCGGCCAAACGACAGGCGGACTCCCGTGGTCCGCGACAAATCGTATCCATCAGGTTGATCGCATAGGACCAGCAGGTTCACGCTTCAGTATGCTTAATCGTCCCGACTCGAAACCCTCCGATTTGCGACACTACGGCCTTCGGACCGCGTTCTTGGGAGGGTCATTCATGAAAAGAAGGCACGTCGCCGTATGCACCGGATAAGCCTCTCGCGCCTCGCTTTCCTGACGGAGATCGTGAATGTGTCGACGTCGCCCTACCGGGGTGCGCACCGCCATCGAGCCTGCCGGGTTCGACGCCAGGGCTCGAGTCGTGGCCGTGCTGAGGCGCGGGAGGGTCACGTTTCAGGATGAAGCGGGATCCCTTAACGCTGGCCCGCGCGACATTTCGAAACGCGGCGGCCCTGAGCTTCGTGGGCCTGCTCGCCAAGGCCATGGGCCTCGTCGTCGCCGTCCTGGTCGCGCGCTATCTTGGCCCCGCCGGGCTCGGTCTGTTCGCGCTCCTGCTCGGCCTGAGCCTGATTGCAGAGCAATTCGGAGCCTTCGGCGTGCCAGACGTGGCCCTGCGCGCGGTCGGCTCAAACCGAGTCAACGCAGCGCCGTACTGGCGTGCCGGCCGCCGGTTGGTGCTCCGGATCAGCGCGGCACCGTCGGCAGCGTTCATCGCTGCCGCGCTAACATTCCGACACGACCCGCACCTCGCGCTGTCGCTGCTGTTGACCGCTGCCTGCGTGCCTCTCACCGCGGTCGGCAATGTCGGCCAGTCGGTCCTGCAGGGCATCGAGCAGGTCGGCTTCGTCACCTGGGTCAATCTTGCCTCGCGGATTGCCAGCCTCATCCTGTTGGCCCTGCTGCTCGAATCGGGAGGCGGCGTAGAAGCGGCCTTCATCGCCCGCGTGGCTTTCCAGGGGGGCATCACGGCCGCCTACCTCGCGCGCCTGAGTCGACTCGCGGGTCCAGCCACGGTAACACCGGTGGCTCGTTCACTGCTCAAGAGCGCATTGCCCTTTGCGGGTTCGCGCGCGCTGGGGGAACTCACGTCGCGGCTCCCGATGCTCGTCGTATCCGCATTTCTTGGCCTCGTGGCGACTGGCCTCTATGACGCCGCGGATCGAGTCAGCCAGATTCTTCAAGTAGTCATCGGTACCGGGCTGACGGCCTTGCTGCCCGTGTTCTCCCACAGCGTCGCGCATGCTGAAGCCTCCCGCGATGTTTATGTGCGAAATGCGCTCAAATTCACGGTGCTCATGATCGGCATGGCCGGGGCCACTCTCACTGCCATCGGATTCGAGGTGATCACTGTCCTGTACGGCCATGAGTACGCGGCATCGGCGTCAATCCTTGGCCTACTGTTCGGCGCACAAGTGTTGATCGCGGGAGACGCCGTCGTCAGACAGGCCATCTACGCGCATGGCCGGGAGCAGGCGGCGATGTGGACGTCGGCCGCCACCATCGTCGTCTTGCTCGTTCTGACACTCGTCATGTCGGCTCTGGCCGGAACGAGTGGCGTGGCCGGCGCCGTCCTGATCGCCAGCGCGACGGGGCTCGGGATCAATGTCGGTCTGGCGCGTCGCTGTGGCGTCGAGCTTGCCGCACGGACGGCACTGCTGAAGCCGCTGGCCGCCTGCCTGCCGTCTTTCCTGCTCGCCGGCATGATTAATCACTGGCCGTGGCCGGCGCGCGTGGGGGCAATTGTGGCCGTATTCGCCGTAAGCTGCGGCGCGCTCCGGGTCTTCCATGTCGACGAACTCAGGTTCATCGTCCGCGCGCTCGCTGCGGGCGGGCGCGAATCCCGCTTGGATTAGTACTGAACTACAAAGAGACGATTCATGATCAAGGGCATCATTCTGACAACGCAACGATCGGGCTCCACGTTCCTGGAGGATTGCCTGAAATCACATCCGGAGGTCTATTGCCCCGGCGAGTTGCTCGTCTCCGGCATGGGCGTTCACGTTCCTGACTTCGTCTACCGCTTCCGCAACGTGACGAAGCTGACACAGTTCGTGGTCTCCGGAGCCTGGTATCCGAGCCGTCTGATGGACAAATTCTTCGCCACCGGCGATGCCAAGGCCAATGTGTTCAAGGCGATGTACAACCACGTAAGCGTCCCCTGGACCCGCCGATACATCGAACGACATACGGAGATCCGGATCCTGGACTTGCGGCGCGAGAACCTGCTGAAGCAATACGTCTCCTTCCTGCTCATGGGCCGTCCGCGCGTGAAGCACTGGCAGCCACACGCGACGGAACCGATTCCGCCGGTCCGCCTCACAGTCTCGCCGGCGGCTGCACTGCAGTACATGCGCCGCACGGCGGCGCTTTATCCGCACTACGAGCAGGTTTTTAGCAAGCACAAGCGTCTGCAACTCGTATACGAACACATGATCGACGGCCGCAACCTACGCCCGGAGACGGCCGACGCGATCTGCGATTTCCTGGCGATCTCGCGACGCCCGATGACCTCCAAGCTGATCAAGATCAACCCGGAGGACCTGCGCGACATGGTAAAGAACTTCGACGAACTGGCCGCAGCGGTCCGCCAGAGCGAGTTTGCACATCTTCTCGACTGACGGGCAAGGCCTTGAAAAGCCGGTTCACCGTGAACAAGAAGCGATTCAGTCAGTGCTGTGCGACATGGCGTAATGGTCGCTTGCGGTCGCGGGCGGATAGAACGGATAAAACGCCTTTCCGGTGATGCCGAGTGTCGCGCCGCTTGCGCGGCAAACGCCCCGGATAGCGCGTCGGTCAGCGCCAGCCGCTCGATCGATACCGGCGGCCGGCTCACGTAGCGAGCCAGCCGTTCCAGCTTCGCGCGCTGATCCGCTTCCACCCCGATGCCCGCGTGCAGCGAAAACCCCGCGTACTGCGCGACACCCGGCCTCGGCTCCACTCCCCGCGCCGGCACGGTTTGCAGTGCGAACACCTTCGGCTGGAAGGGCGCGGGTCTCTCCACGGAGCGGTCTTCACCCGCTGAACGGGAATCAAAGCGGCTGACGTCAGTGCGGTGACGCACAGACGAATGCCAGCGTCTTTCGGCAGAGTATGCTGGCATTGTATGCCTGAACTGCGAATGTCTGTTGTTCGGGCCCTCGGTATTTCGCTCCCATGAACGCTGAAGCCCACGAGTTCGCAGGGTACGCATGCGCGGCTCGCCTGAAGGCAAGCCGCGGTGGTACGCCCGCGTGAAGGATCGCGGCCCCGAACTGCCGGTCCACCGCGTCCCCAGGGGGTTTTCGGATCGCTTTGCGCTCGGCTTCACCAGACTGCTGCGGTGGTGCGCCGACACCTTTTTTGCGCGGCGCTACGGCCATCGCGCGATCGTCCTTGAAACGGTGGCTGCCGTTCCCGGCATGGTGGGAGGAACGCTCACGCACCTCAGGTGCCTGCGCCGCATGGAGGACGACAAGGGCTGGATCCGGACGCTGATGGAGGAAGCCGAGAACGAACGGATGCACCTGATGACGTTTGTCGCGATCGCGAAACCGTCCGGTTTCGAAAGGCTGGTCATCATCGTCGTGCAATGGTTCTTTTATGTCGGTTTCTTCCTGCTGTACGTCGTCTCGCCGCGTACCGCGCACCGCGTCGTTGGTTACTTTGAGGAAGAGGCTGTCATAAGTTATACGGCGTACCTGGAAGAAATCGATTCAGGTCGGTCACCCGACAAGCCTGCACCGAACATCGCGAAGCACTACTGGAAGCTGCCCGCGAACGCGACGCTGCGCGACGTGGTCATTGCCGTGCGCGCTGACGAGGCACATCACCGCGACGTGAACCACGGATTCGCGAGCGAACTCGCTGAGGAACAAATCGATCGCGCGCGCATCGCGCCCTATCCGCCTCATGCGGACGAAACAGAGGTGCCGGCGCGGCGCCGCAGCAAGTGACACTGACAGCAGCGGCACCAGCGCCGCCAGCCGGGCGATGATGTCCAAAGGCTCGAGTACGATGTGCGTGGTGCCGTCGCGGTACGGGGTTTTCAGACGATAGCGAACCTGCCCCTGCGCAGTCAGCGCCAGACGTTCGCCCGCAACCGACGGCCGGCTCACGTAGCGGGCCAGCCGTTCGAGCTTCCCTCGCTGCTCGGCTTCCGCACCCAGACCCGCGTGCAGCGCAAGCCTCGCGTACTGCGCGACGCCTGGCCTCGGTTCCACTGGCCGTGCCGGCACGGTCCAAGGAGTTCGTACATGCGCCGCAGGCCTGCCAGAGATTCAGATCGGGAGGTACAGCTTCAGGGCTTGATCATTCCGTGCTTGCGCAGGATCTCCCGAAGCTGGTCGTGCGGTAGGGCTTGCACAACCCAGTAGTCGGCCCCGGTCATGGTCTTCGCAGCGATGAGGGCATTGATCACGGATTCTTCAGTGGCCTGTACGACCGCAGCGAACAGCGGGTTCAACTTCCAGCTCTGCATGCGCTCCACGCCGGCATTGGGCGAGCTAAATGGAGGCTCGGCGCTGTTGCCTTCGTCGGCCCCCGCATTCGCGGTGGAAAACGCCAGGAAGATGTCGCCGGATCCGTCCCTTTCGATCGCTCCCAGCCGGCCAAGCCCAACCGACACCCTGCGCGCAAGCCGTTTGAGTTGATCCGGCGTAAGCGGCGCATCGGTCGCCACGATCACGATGATGGATCCGTGCTCGGACAGTTCAGTGTCATCGAATGTCGCGGCCATCTTCGCGTTGCACACGGGTGCGATCAGACCACCCCAGTCTCGCGCTGGCGGGTCGAGTGCGGTTTCGACACAGTGGGGCTGGACGCTCATCTCGCGCGCCACCGGAATTCCAGCTACACGCAGTTGGTCCCTTCCGCCGTAGTTGCACTGCGCGAGCACGCCCACGGTATAGCCCCCGTCTTTTGCTTCCAGTATTCGCGACGACGTGCCGGTGCCGCCCTTGAATCCGTTGCAGATCATGCCGGTCCCGCCGCCCACGTTCCCTTCGGGAAGTGGCCCGCTGGCCGCGCTGTCAAGGGCATCCCACGCATCCTGCGGCAGGACATGCTGGCCAGCGATATCGTTGAGCAGCCAATCTGCGGTCTCGGTTGCGACGGGATACCAGAACTTGCCGTACCGTCCGTTTCGAACCATCCACGCCACGGCGGCATCGCGGACCACGCCGACACTGCCGGTATTGGTGATGAGAATCGGGGTCTCCAGCAGACCGCTCTCCTCGATCCAATGCGTCCCGGTCATGTCGCCATTGGCGTTTCCGGCAAAGTAGCCAGCGAAGACGCTCTTCGTGCCGGCTTTCCCGCGCGGGAAGATTGCGGTCACTCCGGTCCGGACCGGACCCTTGCCGACCACGAGCCGGCCGTCTCCTGAAATCAGCGTCTTGAAGCCGACCTCGACGCCGGCGACGTCCGTAATCGCGTTGAACCGGCCCGGTGTGCCGTCAAAAGGAACGCCGAGGTCACGCGCACGAGGCTCTTCCGGGCGAGGCGCCGGTGAAATCTGTCCGGCTGCGCCGCTCGACATCACGAGCAGCGACAGGCAAGCGACGCACATTGCAGCTCTAGGAAACATTACGGCTCTCTCCGGGTCATTTGGTCGCGTGGCGGATAGTGCGAACAAGAGGCCTTTCGGTTGCCGCCGAGTGTAGCGCCGGACAGTGCACGGGAGTGCGCCGGCGGGTCCGGGCACGCGGTCCGCCGCCCGCGTTCGTCATGGGCTGCTAGACTGCCGCGCGCCGCCATCCCTGGAGCCGACCGACATGATCCTGCTGTCGCCCTTCCGCACTACCGCTGTCGTCGCCGCCGCCGTCGTGCTGACAGTGTTCGGTCCCGCCGCCGCGCACGCACAGAGCGCCGCCACGTTCGCCGCGATCGATCGCGGCATGGAAGCGTACCGGCTCGACGCGCACATCCCCGGCATGGTCTGGGGCGTCGTGAAGGACGGGAAGCTGGTGCACGTCAAGGGCGCCGGCGTGCAAGACATCGATACCAGGCGTCCGGTCACGGCCGACACGCTGTTCCGCATCGCCTCGATGACGAAGGCTTTCACCGCGCTGTCGATCCTGAAACTGCGCGACGACGGCAAGCTGGCGCTCGACGCGCCGGCCGAGACGTACGTGCCCGAGCTGAAGTCGCTGAAGTATCCCACCGAGGACTCACCCAAGATTCGCGTGCGCGAACTCATCACGCACACCGCGGGCTTCGTCACCGACGATCCGTGGGGCGACCGGCAGACACCGCTGCCCGAGGACGAGTTCACGAAGTACCTCGCGTCCGCGGCGCCGTTCACGAGTCCCCCGGCGACCGAAATGGAGTACTCGAATCTCGGCTACTCGCTGCTCGGACGCGTCATCAGCAATGTGTCGGGCACGCCGTACGACGAGTTCGTGCAGCGCACGATCCTGCGACCGCTCGGCATGAGCGTCACGAGCCATCACATCGCGTCACAGCCGGCCGACAAGCGCGCGCTCGGCTATCGCTGGGAAGACAACCAGTGGAAGCTCGAACCGGAGATGGCGCACGGCGCCTTCGGCGCGATGGGCGGCATCCAGACCAGCGCCAACGACTACGCGAAGTGGGTCGGCTTCCTGCTGTCGGCGTGGCCCCCGCGCGACGGCGCCGACGCCGGGCCGGTGAAGCGATCGAGCGTGCGCGAGCTGGCGCAGGGCGCCAACTTCCCCTCCGTGCGGATGCGGCCAGGCGCGAGTGGCCCTGACGCCTGCCGCGAAGCCGCCACCTACGCGATGGGCTTCTATGCCGCCACTGACTGCGAGCTCGGGCTCACCCTGAGCCACGGCGGGGGCTACCCCGGCTACGGCTCGCACGTGCTCCTGTTGCCCGACTACGGCGTGGGCGTTTTCGCGCTCGCGAACCGCACCTACGCCGGCCCGCGTTCGCCGGTGTGGGACGCGGCCGTGGCCCTGCTGCGGGCTGGCGATCTCGTGCCGCGCGCGCCGACGGTGTCGCCCGCGCTAGCCACCGCCTATGCCGCGGCCGTGAAGATCTTCACGGGCGGCACGATCACCGCCGGCGGCGACGTGCTGGCGATGAACATGCTCACGGATCGCGACGCCGATCACTGGGCCCGCGACCTGGCAGCCCTCAAGGCGGAGGTGGGCGCGTGCGACATGACGGCGCCGATTCACCCGTCGGGCCTGTTGTCGGGCGATTTCACGTGGACGTGCGCGACGGGCCGTGTGCTCGGGTCGCTGCTGCTGGCGCCCACGCCGTCACCGCGGATTCAGAAGCTGAGCCTCGTGCGGGCAACGCCCTGACGACCGCCTGCACGTTACGCCCCCGTGCGCACAGGCGATGATCGCGATTCTCGGGGGAACTACCGGATTCGGCGCAGACCGCCCCTACTCCCACTCGATGGTCGCTGGCGGCTTGCCGGAAATGTCGTAGACGACCCGCGAAACGCCCTTCACTTCGTTGACGATGCGCCGAGCAACGTGATCGAGAAAGTCGTAGGGCAGCCGCGCCCACTGCGCGGTCATGAAGTCGATAGTCTCGACGGCACGCAGTGCAATCACCCAGTCATAGCGTCGGCCGTCGCCCATCACCGCGACCGAGCGCACCGGCAGGAAGATCGCCATCGCCTGGGCGATGCGATCATAGAGGTCGTGGGCGCGCAACTCGTCGATGAAGATCGCATCCGCGCGGCGCAGCAGATCCGCCGCCTCGCGATTGACGCGGCCCAGGATGCGCACGCTCAAGCCCGGGCCCGGGAATGGGTGGCGATTCACCATCTCATGCGGCAAACCGAGTTCCACGCCGATGCGACGCACCTCATCCTTGAAGAGTTCGCGCAATGGCTCGACGAGCTTCAGCTTCATGCGCTCCGGCAGCCCGCCCACATTGTGGTGCGACTTGATGACATGCGCCTTGCCGGTTTTCGCGCCGGCGGATTCGATGACATCCGGATAGATCGTGCCCTGGGCCAGCCAGTCGACACCTGCGATCCGGTGCGCTTCCGCCTCGAAGACCTCGATGAAAAGGCCGCCGATGATCTTGCGCTTGCGCTCCGGGTCCTCCTCATCGGCCAGTGCCGCGAAGAACCGCTCTGCCGCATCCACGCGGATCACGTTGAGGCCCATGTGCCGCGCGAAGGTCTCCATGACCTGGTCGCCCTCGCCAAGGCGCAGCAGGCCGTGATCGACGAATACGCAGGTGAGCTGTGCGCCGATAGCGCGATGCAGCAGCGCTGCGACCACCGACGAATCGACACCGCCGGACAGGCCAAGCAGCACCTTGCCGCCGCCGACCTGCTCGCGGATCCGCAATGTCAGGTCCGCGACGATGTTGCCGGCGTCCCAGAGCGCGTCACAGCCGCAGATCTCGCGCAGGAAGCGCTCGAGGATCCGCGTCCCGGCACGCGTATGGGTCACTTCGGGATGGAACTGCACGCCGTAGAAGCGGCGTTGCTCGTCGGCCATCGCCGCCAGCGGCGCATTGGCCGTAGCCGCGATCGCGACGAAACCGGGCGGCATCGCCTCGACGCGGTCGCCGTGGCTCATCCAGACGTCGAGTTCCGGCGATTCGCGCTCGTCGTCCTGGGTGATGCCGTCGAGAAGCCGCGAAGACCCGGTGCGCCTGACGCGCGCATAGCCGAACTCGCGATGACTGGACGGTGCGACGCGCCCGCCGAGCTGCGACGCCATCGTCTGCATGCCATAGCAGATGCCGAGCACCGGCACGCCGAGCGTGAATACATTCGCCGGAGCGCGGGGAGGACTTGCGTCGGTCACGGACTCGGGTCCACCCGACAGGATGATCCCGCGGGCGCCGAACCTGGCGACCGCCGCATCGCCGGCATCCCAGGGCATGATCTCGCAATAGACGCCGAGCTCGCGCACACGGCGCGCGATCAGTTGCGTGTACTGCGCCCCGAAGTCGAGGATCAGGATCCGGTGGGCGTGGATATCGGCGCCGGGCGCCTGCATGCGGGCCGCCATCAGCCGATCCGGTAGTTGGGCGCTTCTTTCGTGATGCTCACGTCGTGCACGTGGCTCTCACGAACGCCGGCACCGGTGATTCGCACGAATGACGGACGCGTGCGCATTTCCTCGATATTGCCGCTGCCGGTATAGCCCATTGCAGCGCGCACGCCACCCGATAGCTGATGCAGGATCGCAACCAGCCCGCCCTTGTAGGGCACGCGCCCCTCGACTCCTTCGGGTACCAGCTTCTCGAGTTCCTCGGTGGTGTCCTGAAAATAACGGTCACTGGAGCCGTGGCGCTGGGCCATCGCGCCGAGCGAACCCATGCCGCGATAGGACTTGTAGGACGCGCCCTGGTAAAGCTCGACTTCGCCCGGCGATTCCTCGGTGCCGGCGAACAGGCCGCCGATCATCACGGTGTGCGCACCGGCCGCAATGGCCTTGGCAACGTCGCCGGAATAACGGATGCCGCCGTCCGAGATCAGCGGTACATCGGTTTTAGCCAGCGCTTCGGCGACAGTCGCGATCGCGGAAATCTGCGGCACGCCGACACCGGCAATCACCCGGGTCGTGCAGATCGAGCCGGGGCCGATGCCAACCTTGACGCCGTCGGCGCCCGCGTCCACCAGCGCATGTGCGGCCTCCGCCGTCACGATGTTGCCGCCCACCACCTGCAGGCTGCCGTATGCCTGCTTGATCTTTGCGACGGTCGCCAGAACGCCGCGCGAATGGCCATGCGAGGTGTCGACCACGACCACGTCCACGCCGGCCTCGAGCAATTGCGCTACCCGGTCAAGCGTGTCCGGCGAGGTGCCGACGGCGGCTCCGACCCGCAGATGACTGTGTTCATCCTTGCAGGCGCGCGGAAACTCACGGGCCTTCTGGATGTCGCGCACAGTGATCATGCCGCGCAGCCGGCCGGCATCGTCCACGACCAGGATCTTCTCGATACGATGGCGGTGCAACAGCAGCAGCACCTCCTCGCGCGGCGTGTTCTCGCGCACCGTGACCAGCCGCTCGCGCGGTGTCATGACCTTCGAGACCGGCAGGTCGAGCTGCTCCTCGAAACGGATGTCGCGGTGCGTGACGATGCCGACGACCATGTTGCCGTCCGCGGTGACCGGCAGGCCGGAAATGCCCTTGGCACGCGTCAACGCGATGACGTCGCGGATCGTCGCATCGGGGCGAATCGTGATCGGGTCCTTGATCACGCCACTCTCGTGCTTCTTGACGCGGCCGACCTCGCGGGCCTGGTCCTCCGCGGACATGTTCTTGTGGATGATGCCGATGCCACCCTCCTGCGCGATCGTGATGGCGAGGCGGGCCTCGGTCACGGTATCCATCGCCGCGGAGACGAGTGGCAGGTTGAGCCGGATGCCTCTCGTCAGGCGCGTCGACAGGTCAACCTCGCGGGGCAGCACTTCCGAATAGGCCGGAACGAGCAGGACGTCGTCGAAGGTGAGTGCTTCCTGGACGATGCGCAACGGTCATGTCCCCCGGGGGCAGTCCGAATGAAGCGGCGCATTGTACGACGCAAGTGACCCGAGGCGTTAGTGGCACGTGCGAGTCGGCCTCGTGCGCCAGCGTGCCCGCTCGCTTAGCATGCACTTATGGATCCCCGGGCCGGACGCGATGTCTACACGGTTGCCCGCCTCAATCGCGAGGTGCGCGGCCTGCTGGAGGCCGGCCTGCCGTCGATCTGGATCGAGGGAGAATTGTCGAATCTGTCCCGGCCCGCCTCCGGTCACTGGTACTTCACGCTGAAGGACGAGGCCGCGCAGGTGCGCTGCGTGATGTTCCGGCAGCGCAATCAGGCCATCCGGGTGGTGCCCCTGGACGGCATGCAGGCCCTGCTGCGGGCGCGGGTCGGCCTCTATGAGCCCCGCGGCGACTATCAGCTGATCGTCGATCACCTCGAAGAGGCTGGCGAAGGTGCGCTGCGGCGCCGCTTCGAGGCCCTGAAGCTCTCGCTGGCCGCCGAAGGCCTGTTCGATGCCGCGCGCAAGCGGGGGCCGCCGCGCCTGCCGCGGCGCATCGGCGTCGTGACCTCGCCGAGCGGGGCTGCCTTGCGCGATGTGCTGCACGTGCTGCGGCGCCGCTTCCCGGCGATTCCGGTCCTGATCTACCCCGTGCCGGTCCAGGGGGCCTCGGCAGCGCGCGAGATCGCCGAGACCCTGGCCCTTGCGGATAGGCGCGCCGAAGTGGACGTGCTGCTGCTGGTGCGCGGTGGCGGCTCGCTGGAGGATCTCTGGGCTTTCAATGACGAGTCATTGGCCCGCGCGATCGACCGGCTCACGCTGCCGCTCATCAGCGGCATCGGCCACGAAGTGGACTTCACGATCGCCGATTTCGTCGCCGATGTCCGCGCGCCCACGCCCTCGGCGGCGGCGGAACTCGCCGTCCCGGACGCAGTGACTCTGCTCGGCATGTTTACGGCAACGGCACGAAGGCTGGGTCTTGCCGCCAGTCGCGCACGGTTGCAACGCAGCGAACGGCTGGCGCGCGCCTGGAAACGACTCTGGGTCCAGCATCCGTCGCAGGCACTCGCGCAGCGCGCTCAACGCACCGATGAATTACAGGGCCGCCTGACGGCGGCGATGCGACGCAACCTCGGCATGCGGACCCAGCGCCTCGCCACGACGCGCGCAGAACTCTCGGGTGTCTCGCCGGCTGCTCGCATTGAGACGCTGTTGCAGCGCGCCGGCCATGCGGGTCTGCGCCTGTTGCCTGCCATGCGGCATTGCTTATCGCTGCACGATGGCCGGCTCGTGACGGCCACGCGCGCCCTGCATGCGATGAGCCCTCTGGCAACCCTTGGCCGCGGCTATGCCATCGTGACATTGGCCGCAGGCGGGGCGATCGTCCGCGATGCTTCGCAGGCGCCACAGGGTACGGAAGTCGATGCGCGGCTCGCCCGCGGCCGGCTGCGCGCCCGCGTCATCTAAAAAGGGGACGCACCCCTTTTTTCTCCGCCGACGCAGAGGTAATAGGGGTGCGTCCCCTTATTACTGGTCAACGCCGGCTGGCGTCGCGCTTCCTGGTCCGGCGCTGGCGTGGCGTCAACTTGTCGCGTCGCCCGGCGAACGGATTGTCTTCGCTGCGGAACTCCACGCGTACCGGTGTGCCCCACAATCTGAACGCTTCGCGGTAGCCATTCATCAGGTAGCGGCGATAGTCCTCGGGTGTTCGGGCGGCTTGCGCCCCATGCACGACGATGACCGGCGGATTGCGCCCGCCCTGGTGCGCGTAACGCAGGCGTATGCGGCGCCCGCGCACCAATGGCGGCTGATGCTGGCGGATCGCCGCTTCGAGCACACGCGTGAGTTCGGGGGTCGGCAACTCGCGCATGGCCGCCGCATGAGCCTCGCGTACCGACTGCATCATCTCCCCGACACCACTGCCATGCAGCGCGGAGATGTAATGGACCGGCGCGAAATCGAGGAACCGCAGCCGCAGCGCAATCTGCGCGCGGATTTCTTCGCGATGTTCCTGGCCGACGTGATCCCACTTGTTGACCGCGATCACCATCGCGCGCCCGCGCTCGGCCACCATGCCGAAGAGCGTTGCGTCCTGTTCGGCGACGGTCTGCTGGGCATCCAGCACGCCGATGACAACATTCGCATCATCAATAGCCTGTAACGTCTTGATAACGCTCCATTTTTCAAGTTGCCCCTCGATGCGTGCGCGACGCCGGACACCGGCGGTATCGATCAGGACGTAGGCTTGCCCGTCGCGCTCGAATGGCACGTGGACGGTGTCACGGGTCGTACCCGGCTGGTCGGAGGCAATCATCCGTTCCTCGCCCAGCAGACGGTTGATCAGCGTGGACTTGCCGACATTCGGGCGCCCGATCACGCAAACGCGGGTGGCGCGGGTCATCTCCTCCGCCGCGTCTTCCGCAGGGGGCGCGATGCCCGCGAGCGCATGGTCCATCAAGTCATCGATGCCCTGGCGATGCGCTGCCGACAACGACTGCGGCTCGCCCAGACCGAGCCCGTAAAAGTCGGACACGGCAAGATCCGAATCGCGCCCTTCGCATTTGTTGACTGCGATCGTCACCGGCTTGCCACTCTTGCGCAGCACGTCGGCCACAAATCGATCCGATGGCTCGATTCCCGACTGGCCATCGACGAGAAAAATGACCCGGTCGGCTTCGTCAATCGCGCGCTTCGTCTGTTGCGCCATCAGTTGCTCGATGCCGCGCGGCGATTCCACCAGCCCGCCGGTATCGACAACGATAAAGCGATGCAGACCGTTCCGGCCGTAGCCGTACTTGCGGTCGCGCGTCAGACCTGGCACGTCCGAAACCAGCGCGTCACTGGTTCCAGTCAGCGCATTGAACAGCGTGGACTTGCCGACATTGGGCCGGCCCACCAGCGCGATGACGGGCAACATTAGCTGGGGTTCCTGGCGGCCGCTTACCCGGCGGCACGCGGTGGCGCGCGATAGGCCTCCACCCTGCCGGAATCACTCTGGACCAGCAGCAAGTCACCGGCAGCGACCGGTGCATTGCTGATGCGCCCGCCGCCGGGCTTTGCACGGCCGAGGACTTCACCGGTGGCCGCATCGAGCCAGTGCAGATAGCCTTCGAAATCGCCGACCACCAGGCTGCCGCCCTGAATCTCGGGCGCCGTCAGCGAGCGGTGCAGGAATTGCGCCTGGCGCCACGCTTCCGTGCCGTCGCGGCGGCGCAGCGCAACCACGGTGCTGTCAGCCGTCGTCAGGTACAGGTTGTCGGCGTCGGCCACCAGCCCGCGGTAGCTCGACATGTCCCGTCCCCACCAGATCTGGCCGGAGTCCAGCGAGAGCATCGCGACGCGGCCCTGGTAACTGACCACGTAGACATCCTTGTCGATGACCCGAATCGCTGAATCGATGTCGGCCAGACGCTCGATCTCGGTCCGACCGTGCGGCGGGGCAACGGTCGCGGTCCACAACAGATCACCCGTTGAAAGCGCCAGCGCGATCACTTTGCCATTGTCGAATCCGGCCAGCACCATGTCGCCACTGATGACCGGCGGGCCGTTGCCGCGCAATGTGAGTCGCGGCACGGGCTGCTCGTAATTCCAGGCTTCGGTGCCGTCGGCAACATGAAAGGCCCTCAGCCTGCCATCCACCGTGCGCACGATGACGAGGCCTGCGCCGATTGCCGGAGCCGACAGTACCTCGCCGCCGACCGGGACCCGCCATCGTTCCAGACCGGTCGCGGCATCCAGCGCCAGCACCTCGCCGGCAACGGCGCCCGCAACGACGAGGCCATCGCCGACTGCCGGCCCGCCGCTCAGGTCAAGATCGGTCGACGCGCGCCACAGATTGCGTCCACTGCCGAGTTCCAGCGCCTGCACATCGCCGCCGTGACCTGCGACATAGACGCGATCATCGGCAACGACCGGTCGCAGCCCCAGGCGCAGGACGTCGTCGCCGCCCTTGGTCCCGGTACTCCACACGTGGTCGGGCTTCAACTTGACGGAGAAATCCACGAGCTCGGCCGGCGGCTCCAGGTCTTTCTCCTTGCTGCAGGCGGTCACGGCCAATACAAGCGCCAGCAGCCAGGCCATTTTCTTCATCCGCATTCCTCATTCAGCCGCGGGCGCAGCGGATAGTTCGTCGATCTTCAATTTCAGCAACTCCTGGTCGACCAGACCCTCGACGATCTTGCCGTCCGCGGGTGCCGATTGAGCCTGCCGATAGGCCTCGAGCGCATCCGCAGGCTTCCCGCTCGCCATCAAGACGTCTCCACGCAATTCGGCGACCCGTGCGGCAACCGCAGGACTCTCGACCGACTTCAGCGTTGCAAGGGCTTCGTCTGGGCTTCCCTTCGCAAGCTGCACTCGCGCCAGCCGGAGTCCCGCGACCAATGCGAGATCCGGATCGCGCGTCGAATCCATGACCTGCTTCAGTTTCTTCGCGGCGCCTTCCAGCTCTCCGGCCTCGACTTCGAGCCGCGCCAGCACCAGCAGCGCCTGGTCGGCATAGGGGGTATCCGCATACTCGCCGGTAATCTGGCCGGCGATCTTCAGCCCTTCCTCGCGCTGGTTGCGCCCAAGCGCGTCCAGCATCGCGGAGAACTGCTGTTCCGCTTCCTGCGACCGGGCAAGCTGGTGCGCGTTCCACCAGCGGAATCCGAACACGCCGCCGAGGCCCAGCACGATGCCGCTCACGAGCCAGATCCAGTTCTCGCGCAGCCAGTTCTTGAGCTGGTCCGCCTGCTCGCGTTCCGACAGATACTCATCGACCATCTTCTCTCCCCGAATTCATCGTGCGGCCGAGCAATGCCGCAACGCGCACCGGCAGCTGGCTCCACGGGCAGTCCTGCTGGCTCGCGTCGCCGCGCAGCACCCTGATGGCCGCAGAACCGCGCGCCACCTCGTCATCGCCGATGATCAGCGCCAGTTGCGCGCCGCTCTTGTCCGCGCGCTTCATCTGCGACTTCAGGCTTCCGCCGCCCATATTGCACTCGACACCGGCACCCGGCAGCGCGTCCCGCAATTGCTCGGCGATCGCGAGCCCCGCGCGCATTGCGCCATCACCCGACATCACCAGGTACACGGCGGGCACGACGGCACTCGCCTTGACGCCGCCGGCCTGGAGCAACCCGACGATTCGTTCGATGCCAAGCGCCCAGCCGATCGCGGGCGTCGGCTCGCCGCCCAACTGTGCTACCAAGCCATCATAGCGGCCGCCGGAGCAGACGGCATCCTGCGAACCGAGCGCGGTGGTAGTCCATTCGAACACGGTGCGCGTGTAATAGTCGAGGCCGCGGACCAGCCGCGGATCGACCTCGTACGGGATCCCGCAGGCATCGAGCAGCTCCCGGAAGCGCTCAAAATGCTCCTGCGACGCGGCGTCGAGATGATCGGACAGCGCGGGAGCGCCGGCAACCACTTCGCGCATCGCCGGATTCTTGGAATCGAGGATGCGCATGGGATTCGAATCGAGACGCCGCAGGCTGTCGGCATCGAGCGCGGCGCGGTGGCGCCCGAAGTAGGTCACCAGCAGCGCGCGGTATTGCCGGCGCGAATCCGGTGTGCCGAGCGAATTGACGTGCAGGCGCACATCCTTGATGCCAAGCATCCGCCAGAGACGCGCCGAAATCTGGATTATCTCGACGTCGACGTCAGGTCCCTCGTATCCGAAGGCCTCGCAATCGATCTGGTGGAACTGCCGGTAACGGCCCTGCTGGGGTCTCTCGTGCCGGAACATCGGTCCTGATGTCCACAGCCGCTGCTTCTGGTTGTGCAGCAGGCCGTGCTCGATGGCGGCCCGCACCAGCCCGGCGGTCGCCTCTGGCCGCAGGCTCAGGCTGTCTCCACCGCGGTCCTCGAAGCTGTACATCTCCTTTTCGACGATGTCCGTGTGCTCGCCGATCGAGCGCCGGAACAGCTCCGTGCGTTCGACCAGCGGAATGCGGAACTCCTGGTATCCATAATCCGCAAACAATTCCTGCGCGCTCTGTTCCACCAGCCGCCACCAGGGCAACTGGTCCGCGAGCAGGTCATTCATGCCACGGACGGCCTGGAGCTTGCTGGTCATGGCCTAGGAGCGGGTGCCCCACCACCAGAACACGGCGACCACCGCGATTGCAAGCGCGACTGCGGTGACCGGCCAGACCCAGCGCGCGTGCTCGCGAGCCCGCGGGCGCAGGTCCATCGCCGGCAGGAAACTCGGTTCGGGAAATTCGTCGCTGCCGAATGAGGCCAATACCTCGCCTTCGGGCAGACCGAGAAGCGCCGCATAGTTGCGCAGATGACCGCGGGCAAATACCGGCGCACCGAGCAGGGCGAGACGGTCTTCCTCCATTGCGAGCACCAGCGCCGCATTGAGTCGCAGCCGGTCGGCTGCGGCATCGATGGTGAGTCCCATGGTCTCACGCGCACCGCGCAGCCGCGCACCTGGCGACGGACCGCTGGTCCGCACGTTCATCCCGGATTCCGGCGCTCTATATCGTCGAGTACGCGCAGCTGCACGGAATCCGGGAATTCCCTGCGCAACCGCTCGCCGTACGCAGAAGCCGCGGCACGATCATTCAGCGCCGTCTCGATCTGGTGACCCAGCAGGAGCGCGTCCGCCGTTGCTGGTGCAGCATCGAGGAATCGCTCAATGAATGCCCGCGCCTGCAGGTTATTGCCACGATCGTGCAGGACTCCGGCCAGTTGCACGAATGCCTCCGGGTAGATGGCATGCACCGCAACGGCCTGGCGAAGGTAATTCTCGGCCCGTTCCAGCGATGCGGCGCTGCGCGCGCAGACGCCCGCATTCGTATAGGCAACTTCCGGCGTGCGGTACAGCGGATTGCCGGCAGCCTTCAGGAACATTGCCTCACCCTTTGCAAACTCGCCATTGCGACACAGGAAGGCACCCAGCGCATTCTGCGCCTCCGGGCTGTTGGCATCAGCGCGAAGCGCAAGCCGGAAGTGCTTCTCGGCACGCTTGGTGTCGAGCAACCGTTCATAGACCAGCCCGGCGGCGAGTTGCACGGTCTGGTCATGCGGACTCAGCGCCAGCGCCCTCTCGACCTTGTCGCGGGCAACCTGCAACTGGTCGCGTTTCAAGTACTCCATTGCAAGGCGTGCATTGATGCGACCGGCCTCAATCTGCGGATTTGGCGAAGCATCCTGCTGCTGCGCCGGCACCGCCGCAGCCAGCAGCAGCGCCATCAGGAATGTCGCAACGCGCAGGCTCATGCCTGCACCGCAAGTTTGACCGGCCTGCTGCCGAGTCTGGTCAATGTGCGATCCAGCACCTGACCCCGCAGCTGGCCACAGGCCGCATCGATATCGTCGCCCCGGGTTCGCCGCACGGTCGCCGTCACGCCCCCCTGGACCAGAAGATCGCGGAATCGCGTGATTGCCGGAGCCGGCGAACAACGGTACCTGGTGCCCGGGAATGTATTGAATGGAATGAGATTCACCTTGGCATCATGACCACGCAGCAGTGCCACAAGTTCCCGCGCGTGCTCCGGCAGGTCATTGACGCCGTCAAGCATGGTGTACTCGAACGTGACGCTGCGGCCGTTCTGGCGCTCGAGGTAGTGCCAGCTGGCCGTCAGCAATTCGGCGATCGGGTGCTTGCGGTTGATCGGCACCAGCTGATCACGCAGCCGGTCGTTCGGCGCATGCAGCGAAACCGCGAGCGCGACATTGCAATCCTCTGCCAGGCGGTAGATCTGCGGCACCAGGCCGGACGTGGACAAGGTGACGCGCCTTCGTGAAAGGTCGTAACCGAGATCATCGAGCATCAATTGCATGGCCGGCAGCACGTTCCTGTAGTTGGCGAGCGGTTCGCCCATGCCCATCAGGACGACATTGGTGATGACACGTTCGCCATCCGGATCGCGCCCGAGTTCGCGGTTGGCGAGCCAGACCTGGCCGATGATTTCGGCTGCGGTCAGATTACGGTTGAAACCCTGCCGACCGGTCGCGCAGAAGGAGCAATCCAGTGCACAGCCGATCTGGCTCGAGATGCAGAGCGTGCCGCGCCCCGGCTCCGGGATGTAGATCGTCTCGATGACCTGCTCGTTGCCCGAAGCACCGGGCATGCGCAGCAGCCACTTGCGCGTGCCATCCGTCGATGTCCGCGCGCTTACGATCTCCGGCACGCTCACTTCCGCGACGCCCGCAAGCGTCGCGCGGAAATCCTTCGCAAGGTCGGTCATGCGCGCAAAGTCGGACTCGCCGCGGCGATAGATCCACTTCAGCAACTGGCGCGCGCGATAGGGCTTCGCACCGAGTGTCGCGACGAATGTTTCCAGTTCGGACCGGTTGAGTCCCAGCAGGTTGACGCGCTCGGAAGCTGCACCGTTCATCCTGTCACCGGCCTTGGCGAGTCCGCGCGCAGAGCGCGATCTCGGCAAAGAAATAGGCGATCTCGCGCGCGGCATTCTCGATGCTGTCGGACCCGTGCACGACATTTTCCTCGATGCTGGTCGCAAGATCGGCGCGGATCGTTCCCGGCGCCGCCTTCTTCGGATCGGTCGCACCCATGATCTCGCGGTTGCGTGCGATCGCGGACTCGCCTTCCAGGACCTGCACCATCACCGGACCCGAGGTCATGTAGGCGCAAAGATCCCTGAAAAACGGGCGATCGCGGTGCACGGCATAGAAGCCTTCCGCCTGACTCTGCGTCAGGCGCATCATCCGGGCGCCGATGATCGCGAGGCCGGCGCGCTCGAACCGGCAATAGACATCGCCGATCAGGTTGCGTGCCACGCCGTCCGGCTTGACGATGGACAAGGTGCGCTCGACCGCCATGGATTCCTCTCGGGTAGGGGCAGGTTGGGACCGCGCATTCTAGCTCCCGCGACCCGGGGCGGCAATCGCCAGAAGCGTGGAAGTGTCTGCCGCGAAAGGAAAAATCAGACGCTGAAGCTCTCGCCACAGCCGCATTCGCCGCGTACGTTCGGGTTCCGGAACCGAAATGCCTCGTTGAGGCCATGGCGCACAAAATCGATTTCGGTGCCGTCGATCAGGGCCAGGCTGGCGGCATCAACCAGCACCTGGACGCCCTGGCTCGTAAAGACGCGATCGTTGTCCTGCACCTCGTCGGCGTAGTTCACGACATAGGCGAAGCCGGAGCAGCCGGTCTTGCGCACGCCAACACGCAAGCCGACGCCATGGCCGCGTTCAGCGATAAAGTGCCGGACGCGGTCAGCTGCGGCTGGAGTCAGGGTGATGGACATTCAGGAGCCGATTGTAACGCAACTGCCTTCGCCAGCATGCCGGCCAGCGCATCCTCGACAACCAGCAGGCGACCGAGTTTTTCCGGCGGCGCGGCAAGTTCCGCGGCCAGCCGTCGCGCATTGAGAGCAGGCCGGGTGCCCATGGCCTGACCGCTCATGCGCCCGGACACCAACGCCGCTGCCGCGAGCGTATGCGGGCATCCCCAGGCGCGAAATGCGCAGTCGGCAATGCAGCCTTCTTCGATCCGCGCCTCAAAGCGGACCCAGGCGCCGCGATCGAGCGCCATCGCCTCGCCGACAGCCACCACGCCGGGGCCCGGCGCAAGGTCGCCGGCATGCGGCAGCCGCTCGAACAGTTCGCGCACCAATGCCGAATACATCACGGGGAATTCCTTCATGCAATGCGTTCGATCGCGCCGGCAGGCAACACCGCGCGCAGGCGGCGCACGCAGGCGACGAGCAGTGCGGCCGCGCGATCAATCTCCTCCTCGGTCGTCGAGCGGCCAAGACTCAATCGCAGCGAGGCCTGGATCGCCAGATCCGAGAGTCCGAGCGCGCGCAGGACATAGGAAGGCTCGGCCGTCGCCGAGCTGCAGGCCGAGCCGCTCGAGGCCGCCAGCCTGCCATCCAGGGCAAACAGCAGGCTCTCGCCCTCGAGGCCTGGAAAACGGACATTCAGGATGCCAGGCAGCGCGGGTCCGGTTGCGCCGTTTCGCGCCAGCGGCGCCGCATCCTGGAGACCCGCCCACAGACGCTCGCGCAGCGCATGGATGCGCGCAGGTTCGGTCGCAAGAGCTGCAAGCGCGAGATCGCAGGCGACGCCAAAACCTACGATCTGGTGCGTCGCCAGCGAACCGGCACGCAGACCGCGCTCGTGACCGCCGCCGAACTGCAATGGCTGCAGCGGCGCGCGCGGACGGTGTCTCACGTACAGCGCCCCGATGCCCTTGGGGCCGCCAAGCTTGTGCGCGCAGAAACTGAGCAGCGCCGCATCCACGACCATTACATCGATCGGCAGCTTGCCAGCGCTCTGCGCGGCATCGACATGCAATGCGACGCCGCGCTCGCGGCAAAGGCGACCAATCGAAGCAACGTCATTGATGATGCCGGTCTCGTTGTTCGCATGCATCACCGAGACCAGCGCCGTATCAGGCCGCAGGCTCGCTGCGATCTGGCCGGGCTCGACGCGGCCGTCGCTGCCGGGCGCAAGCCAGCTCACCGAGAATCCTTCGCGCTCGAGCTGACGGCAGGCATCGAGCGCAGCGCGATGCTCGTTGCGCACGGTCACGACGTGCCGCGATTCCCTGCCGGCCGCGCGTGCGGTACCGAGGATCGCAAGATTGACGCTCTCGGTGGCGCCGGAAGTGAAGACGATGGATTCTGGCTGTGCCGCGATCAGACGCGCAACCTGTGCGCGCGCGGCTTCCACGCGCGCCGCCGCGGCGCGTCCCGGTGCGTGCACCGAGGCCGGGTTGCCCTGCAGTGCCGGATCGCGCAGGCATTCGCACATGGCATCCGCGACCCGCGGATCGAGCGGCGTTGTCGCCGCATGATCGAAATAGATCGGCGCTTCGCCCGGCACGGCCGTCATTGCCTTGGAGCCGATGTCTGCCGTTCGATCGCCGCCAGCAAGCCGCGCAGGATGCGCACTTCCTTTTCGTCCGGCACGGCGCGCGCCAGAAAGCGTTCCAGTCGCGGGCGCAGTTGCGCGGCATTTCCCGGATTCATGAATCCGATGCGCTCGAGAACTTCATCGAGGTGCCGGTGCAATGCCGCCATGTCCTCCGCACCAGCCGGCGGCGAAACCTGCTCGGGCGGAACCGCCGGAGCGCGCCCTGCCATCATGATCTCGTAGCAGACGATCTGCACGGCCTGGGCGAGATTCAAGGATTCGTACGCCGGGTCGGCTGGTATCTGGATCAGGGCATGGCAGCGCGCGAGCTCTTCATTCGCCAGACCATTGCGTTCGCCGCCAAACAGCACCGCGGCGGGCCGCACATTGGCTGCGGCAAGCAATTCGGCAGCGGCGGCCCGCGCATCCAGCATCCGCCAGTTTGCATTGCGCCGCCTCGCGCTCGTGCCGAGCACCAGCCCGCAACCGGCAATGGCGGCTTCGATGGTTGGCTGGACAATGGCTCCCGCGAGCAGGTCCGCCGCGCCGGAAGCGCGGGCGGTCGCCTCGGGATCCGGATGCGCCTGTGGACGCACGAGCACCAGCGACGAAAGGCCCATGTTCTTCATGGCGCGCGCCGACGCACCGATGTTGCCCGGGTGACTGGTGCCGACAAGGACGATGCGGATCGCTGCGGTCATCACGGCTCCCAATGGAATGCTGGTATTCTACCGGTGCCGCGTCGTGGCGCAGAAAGCCCTGCTGCGGCGGTTCTTTAAGCTGCTGCGGGAGCGGGTCATGCATCCCCTGGTCAATATCGCCGTCGGCGCTGCACGTCGCGCCGGTGAGCTGATCGTCCGAAACCTCGACCGGGCCGGCGGGGTTACTGTCAGCGAGAAGAGCCGCAATGATTTCGTCACCGAAATCGATCGCGCGGCGGAGCAGCTGGTGATCGAGACGATCCACAAGGCCTATCCGGACCACGGCATCCTCGCGGAGGAAAGCGGCCGCCAGGGCGGCGACGAATACCTCTGGATCATCGACCCGCTGGATGGCACGACCAATTTCCTGCACGGTTTCCCGCAGTTCGCCGTTTCGATCGCCTGTCAGCACCGTGGCCGCGTCGAAGCAGGCGTGATTTTCGATCCGCTCCGCAGCGAGCTGTTCACCGCGTCGCGCGGCGCCGGCGCACAACTCGAGAACCGCAGGCTGCGCGTGTCCGGACAGCGCTCGATCGACGGTTCGCTGATCGGCACCGGATTTCCCTACCGCGCCAACATGCGCGGGCTGAAGCCTTACCTCGCGATGCTCGAGCAGGTCATGCAACGCGCCGCCGGCGTGCGCAGGCCCGGATCGGCCGCGCTCGATCTCGCCTACGTCGCGGCGGGCCGCCTCGACGGATTCTGGGAGCTCGGTCTCGCGCCATGGGATACGGCCGCGGGCAACCTGATGATCACCGAAGCGGGCGGCCGGATCGGCACCCTGGCCGGTAATCCGTACAAGGATGGCGGCAACCTGATCGCGGGGAATCCGCGCATCTTCACGGCACTGGTCGATACGTTTGCGCCGTTTCTCGGCGCCGAACTGCGCGAATGACAGTACCGGGCAGCCTCGCAATCGCCCCGGCCGTGGGTTAGAGTCCGCCAGATCCTGCAGGGGGAACGCCAGCATGAACCTCTTCCGCACCAAGCCAGTCACGGCCGCGCCGCATGTGGACGCCGGCGAACCGGCCGAAGGCAGTCTGACCGGCGAAGTGACACTGAAACGTGCGCTCACTGCGCGGCACCTGGTGATGCTCGGCATCGGCGCCGTAATCGGTGCCGGAATCTTCGTGATGACCGGCCAGGCCGCGGCTAATCATGCGGGTCCCGCGATCATCCTGAGCTTTGTGATGGCCGGCATCGCCTGCGGTTTCGCCGGACTCTGTTACGCGGAATTCGCGGCGATGCTGCCCGTGTCTGGAAGCGCCTATTCGTATTCCTACGCGACACTTGGCGAGTTCGTCGCCTGGTTCATTGGCTGGAATCTGGTGCTCGAGTACACGTTTGCCGCGGCGACGGTCGCGGTCGGCTGGTCGGGGTACTTCACCGGCCTCGTCGACTCGATCGGGCACATGACTGGCACATCCCTGGCATTCCCGGAGGCATTCACCAGCGCACCGCTCAATGTCAAGAATGGCCGACTCGTTACGACCGGCGCATTGATCAATCTGCCCGCAGTTGCGATCGTCATCGCTGTAGCGTGGCTCTGCTATCGCGGCATCACTCAGTCGGCCTCGGTCAATGCCGTCATCGTCGCGATCAAGGTCGCCGTATTGCTGCTGTTCATGGCGTTCAGCCTGAAGCACGTCGACCCGGCGAACTGGACGCCGTTCATTCCGGAACCCGAAGGCCCGGGTCGTTTTGGCTGGGATGGCGTGCTGCGCGGCGCATCCATCGTGTTCTTCGCCTATATCGGATTTGACGCGGTCTCGACCGCGGCGCAGGAAGCCAAGAACCCGCAGCGCGACATGCCGATCGGCATCCTCGGCTCACTGGCGATCTGCACCGTGTTGTACATCGCGATGTCCGCAGTGCTGACAGGGATGATTCCCTATACCCAGCTCGGCACGCCGAAGCCGGTCGCGACCGCGCTCGAGACCTTCCCGGATCTGCTGTGGCTCAAGACACTGGTCGAGGTAGGCGCGCTGGCGGGCCTCAGTTCCGTGATCCTCGTGATGATGGTCGGCCAGCCGCGCATCTTCTACACGATGTCCCGTGACGGGCTGATCCCGAAGATATTCGGCCGTGTGCACCCGAAATTCCGCACGCCGCATGTCGGAACCGTGATTGTCGGCGTGACGGCACTGATCCTCGCGGGCCTGCTGCCGATCGGCGTGCTGGGTGATCTGGTGTCGATGGGCACGCTGCTCGCCTTCGCAACCGTCTGCATCGGCGTACTGGTGCTGCGTCGCACCCGGCCCGACCTGCATCGGTCGTTTCGCGTGCCGGCCGCGCCCGTTGTCTGCATCCTCGGCGCGGCGGCCTGCCTGTGGCTGTTCGGCCGGGCGTTCATGGACAACTGGCACTGGATGAGCGCCTGGATCCTGATCGGCTTCGCCATCTACTTCGGTTACAGCCGGCACCACAGCGCGCTGAATCGCGGCGCCTGAAGGCGCCATCAACGGTCCCCGGGTATCCTCGGGTCGCGCAGATCGACCGGCTCGACGCCGGCCTTCCTGCGCATCCGGATGTTGACCATCTCGACGCAGACCGAGAACGCCATCGCGAAGTAGAGATAGCCCTTCGGCACCTCCATGTCGAAGGACTCGCCGACCAGCGCAATGCCGATCAGGATCAGGAATGCAAGCGCCAGGATCTTGATGGTCGGATGACGCTCGATGAACTCGTGTATCGGGCCGGCCAGGAACATCATTACCACCACGGCCACCACGATCGCCGCAACCATGATCGAAACGTAGTTGGCCAGGCCCACCGCCGTCAGCACGGAATCGAGCGAGAAGATGATGTCGACGATGCCGATCTGGATGATCACGCCCAACACCCTGGTCCGCAGCTTGACATGCGGGCTGGCGGACTCGGGTCCCTCGAGCGCCTTGTGAATCTCGCTGACGCTTTTCGCCATCAGGAACAGCCCGCCGGCGAACAGGATCAGGTCCCGGCCCGAGATCTCCTCGGTCAGGACCGTGAACAATGGCGCCGTGAGTCTTGTCAGCCAGGTGATCGAGAACAAGAGGCCGATGCGCGTGACCATCGCGAACGCCAGTCCGAGTGTCCGCGCCCGGGCCTGCATCTCCCTTGGCAGCCGCGACACCAGGATGGACAGGAAAATGACGTTGTCGACGCCGAGCACGACCTCGAGCAGCGTCAAGGTCAGAAACGAAACCCAGACGGCCGGATCACTCAGAAACTCGATCACTGCACCTCCCGTCAGGCCGCTCAGGGCAGCGCGTCGACCTCACTTCTCTTCTCGGGCGGCATGAAATCGCGCGCCGATGCGCCGAGATCAAGCGCGATCGCCCCGGCAACATAGATCGACGAATACGTGCCGATCACGATGCCGATCGCCAGCGCCACGCCGAAGCCCCGCAGCGTGTCGCCACCCAGCACTGCCAGGAATATCACTGAACTCAACGCAGTGCCCGATGTGATGATCGTGCGCGACAGCGTTTCATTGATCGCCCGGTCAATGATCTCCGAAGGTGCAATCTTGCGCACTTTAAGGAAGTTCTCGCGCATACGGTCGAAGATCACGACCGTGTCATTGACCGAGTAACCGAGGATCGTCAGCAGTGCCGCGACCACGTTCAGGTCGAACGGGATCCCGAGCAGCGCGATTGCGCCGGTCGCGACGATCGGATCGTGCAGCGACGCCACGATCGCGCCGACCCCGAACCGCCACCGGAAACGCATCGCGATATAGATCAGGATCAGAAGCAGCGTCATCAACACGGCGAGTGAGGCCTGCTCGGTCAGTTCCTGGCTGACCTTCGGGCCGACCGCCTCGGTGCGGCGCAGCTCCACGCCGGGATCAAGCGTCCGCAGCGCGCCCATCACGCGATCGGAAAGCGCCTGCGAGCCGCCGCCCTTGACCGGCGGCAGCCGCACCAGCAGATCGCTCGCCGTGCCGAAATTCTGGATCTCGAATTCCTCGAAACCGGCCGCGCGAAGCGCGGACCGAGCGCCTTCCAGATCAACCGGTTTCGCAAAACCGAGTTCCATCACGACGCCGCCGGTGAAGTCGACCGTCAGGTTCAGTCCGCGAAACATGACGAGCGCAATGGAGCCCAGCACCACCAATGCCGAGAACACATACCAGTAGCGGCGCAGTTCCATGAAGCGGATCGAGGGGACTTTCTTGAAGAATTCCATCTCGTCGCCCTCAGATCGCCAGCCGCTCGATACGGCGGCGGCGCCCGTATGCAAGGTGGATCAGCGCTCGGCTGCCGACCAGCGCCGTGAACATGGACGTCGCGATGCCGATGCACAAGGTAACGGCGAACCCTCGCACCGGCCCCGATCCGAACATGAAGAGCACGACGCCGGACATCAGCATCGTGACATTCGAGTCCGCGATCGCTGAAAACGCCCGGTCAAAGCCCGCGTTGATCGACGCCCAGGGCGAATTGCCCATGCCGATCTCTTCGCGAATGCGTTCGTAGATCAGGATGTTGGCGTCTACCGCAGTGCCGACCGTCAGCACGATGCCGGCGATGCCGGGCAATGTCAGCGCTGCATTGAATATGCCGAGCAGCGCGACGATGAAGATCACGTTGGACAACAACACGATATCCGCGATGAGCCCGAACACCTTGTAGTACATGATCATGAACGCAAACAGGAAGATCGCGGCCACCGCCAGCGCGCGTATGCCTGCGTCGATGTTGTCCTTGCCCAGGCTCGGGCCTATCAGTCGCTGTTCGACGATGTAGATCGGGGCGGCCAGTGCGCCCGCACGCAGCAGCTTGGCGAGTTCGGTGCCTTCCGCGGCGGTCAGCCCCGTGATCTGGAACTGGTTTGAAAAGACACCGCGAATCGTCGCGACACTGATGACCTCCTCCTTTGACCGGTCGATGACCACCTTCTGCCCGTCCCGCTCGACCTGCTCGCGCTCCTTCTCGATGAACACGACCGCCATCGGGCGGCCGAGATTCTCGCGCGTCGTGCGCAACATCTCGTCACCGCCGCGGCTGTCGAGCTTCACGCTGACGGCGGGCTCACCCTGGGACGGCGCGAATGACGCGTCGATCAGCTGCTCGCCGGTCGCAATGACGTCGCGCTTCAGCAGCACTGGAGTGCCGTCGCGTTGCTTGTAAAGGCGCGCGCCGAGCGGCGCGCGGCCGGTGCGCTGTGCCTCCATCGGGCTGTTGACCGTGTCGACCAGGCGAAACTCGAGCGTCGCGACCTTGCCGAGCACGCGCACGACCTCGGAGGCGTCCTGAATGCCTGGCAGTTGCACCGCAATCCGGTTCAGTCCCTGGCGCTGGACAACCGGCTCCGCGACGCCGAGCGCATTGACGCGGTTTCCAAGGGCCGTGATGTTCTGCTGGATCGCGAAATCCTGGCGCTCCTTGACCTGGTTCTGGCTCAATTGGGCAAGCAGCAGCCCGGGCTGGTCACCGGCCACCACCGATATCGTGGAGTCGTAGTCGCGAAGCGCCTTCAATGCGGCCTCCGCCTGCGCGGGATCGCGCAACAGCACCTGCGTGGTGGTGCCGGCAATCGTCACGTCTTCATACGGAATCCGCGCATCGCGCAGGACCTTGCGGAAGTCGCGCTCCATGCGCTGCAGGAGCTGGCTGACCGCGCCCTCGACATCTACCTCGTAAACCAGGTAGATGCCGCCCCGCAGGTCGAGACCGAGGCTCATCGGTTCGAGTCCGAGGCGTTTGATCCATTCAGGCGCGCGCGACGCGAAGGTCGTCGCGATCGCGAACTGGCCCTCATAACGCGCCTGGATCAGGTCGCGGGCCTTGAGCTGCTCCGGGACGGCCGCAAAGCGAATCCACAGCCTGCCGTCACCATCGACGAAGGTCGCTTCGAACGGGACCGGTGCGCCGCGCAACAGGCTTTCGAACTCGCTGACCGCCGCAGCGTCGAACGGGTTGCGATCACGCCGCGAAAGCTGCAACGCCGGTGATTCGCCGTAATAGTTCGGCAGCGCCAACAGGATGGCGACCAGCATCAGGGCCGTCAGCAGGGCGCCCTTCCACAAGGGATATCGTTGCATCGCGGCGGCCGTCGCGGGCGCTCAGGCGCCCTTGAAGGTGCCTTTCGGCATCAGCTGGGTGACCTGGAATCTCTGCACCCGGATCGTGATCTTCGGCGCGACTTCGAGCGTCACGAAGCTTTCGTCAATCTCGCTGATGCGACCGAGGATTCCGCCATTCGTCACGACTTCATCGCCGGCCGCGAGTTTGGCGACCATCTCGCGGTGTTCCTTGGCGCGTTTGGTCTGCGGCCGGATCAGCAGGAAATAGAACACGACGAAGATCAGCACCAGCGGCAGCATGTTCAGCCATGTGCTGGCGGATGACCCTCCGGCGGCCTGGGCCCAGGCGGGCGAAATGAAAAAGTCCATCGATCAACCTCTGCGACAGCAGGCCGGCGGTGCCGGCCCCGGTTTGGGCGCGTGATTATGCCACAGAGTCGCTCGGTGGCTGGCGCGCAGCGTAGAACCGGGCGCGGAACGCGGCCAGGCCGCCCGCGGCGATTGCCGTGCGGAGGCTGGCCATGAGAGTCAGGTAGTAATGCAGGTTGTGCAGCGTGGCAAGCCGCGGGCCCAGCATCTCTCCGCAACGATCGAGATGCCTGAGATAGGCGCGGCTGTAGTGCCGGCAGGTGTAGCAGCTGCATTCAGCATCGATCGGGCCGGTATCCGCGGCATAGCGGGCATTGCGGATATTGAGGACGCCCGCCGGCACGAACAGGTGGCCGTTTCGCGCGTGGCGCGTCGGTATCACGCAGTCGAACAGGTCAACGCCCTGTGTGACCGCTTCGACGAGATCCTCGGGCCGGCCAACACCCATCAGGTACCGCGGCTGTTCCGGCGGCATCTGCGGCAACAGTGCCTCGAGAACCCGCTGCCGATCTTCGGCCGGCTCGCCGACCGAGAGGCCGCCGATCGCGAGCCCGTCGAAACCGGTGCGCAGAAGTCCGGCCAGAGATTCGCTGCGCAAGGCATCGTGGATGCCGCCCTGCACGATACCGAAGAGCACGCCGGTACCTTCTCCGGCGTCCCAGGCGCGGCGGCTGCGCCCCGCCCAGCGCAACGACAGTTCCATGGACGCGCGTGCCTGATGCTCGCTCGCAGGAAAAGGCGTGCACTCGTCGAACACCATAGCGATGTCCGAGCCAAGCGCACGCTGCACGGCCATCGATCGTTCGGGATCGAGAAACACCTCGTCGCCGTCCACCGGAGACTGGAACCTGACCCCCTCCTCCGAGACCTTGCGCATCTTCGCCAGGCTGAAGACCTGGAAGCCACCCGAGTCGGTCAGTATCGGCCGTTGCCAGTGCATGAACCCGTGCAGGCCCCCATGGGCGCGCACGATCTCCGTACCAGGGCGCAGCATCAGGTGGAATGTGTTAGCGAGCACGATCTGCGCACCGCAGGCGATGAGTTCCTCGGGCGTGACGCCCTTGACGGAACCATAAGTGCCAACCGGCATGAAAGCCGGTGTCTCGACCACCCCGCGCGCGAGGCTCATTTGACCGCGACGCGCTGCTCCATCGCGAGCCAGCACGTCGAATTTCACAGCCGCGCCTCGCGTGGCTCCAGTACTGTGCGGTCCGGCGTCACGAACATCGCGTCACCATAGCTGAAGAACCGGTAGCGCCCGGCAATCGCATGATGATACGCGGCGAGCACTCGTTCCCGCCCCGCAAAGGCCGCGACCAGGATCAGCAGCGTGGATTCCGGCAGGTGAAAATTGGTCAGCAGGGCATCGACGACGCGAAAGCGATGGCCGGGCCTGATGAAGATGTCCGTCTCGCCCGGACCTCCAATGAGCACGCCGCTCACCGCCGCGGCTTCGAGGGTACGCACGACCGTCGTACCGACGGCCACCACGCGCCTGCCCATGCTGCGAGTCGCAATGACTGCGGCCACCGTCTCCTCGGGGATGTCGAAACGCTCGGCATGCATGCGATGCTCATGGATCTCATCCACACGCAGCGGCTGGAACGTGCCCGCGCCGACGTGCAGCGTGAGTCGTGCAATGCCAATGCCCGCCGATTCAAGGCGGGTCATCATCGGCCGGTCGAAGTGAAGCCCCGCGGTCGGTGCCGCGACCGCGCCGGGTTCCGACGCATACACGGTCTGATAACGCTCGCGGTCGGCTGCATCGCCCTCGCGCTCGATATAGGGCGGCAGCGGCACGCGGCCGTGCCGCTCGAAATAATCGAATGCCGGCCGATCCAGCTCTAATTCAAGCAGGTCCTCGCGCCGCCCGATCACGACGGCGCGTGTGCCATCCGGCATGACTATCTCCGCGCCCGCGCGAAAACCTTTGCTGGCACGCGCCTGCGCGAGGAAGCGGCGTTCACCGAGCATGCGCTCCAGCAGGATCTCGCAGGACCCGCCGCTCGCCTTGCGGCCACGGAGCCGCGCCGGCAGCACGCGCGTGTCGTTCACCACCAGCAGGTCGCCCGGGTGCAATAGCGTGATCAGGTCCTTGAACTGCAGGTCCAGCACCGCGCCGCTGCCGCCATCGAGTGCCAGCAGCCGGCTCGCGGCCCTTTGCGGCAACGGATTCTGGGCGATCAGTTCCTTCGGAAGCGGATAGGCAAAGTCTGCGCGGCGCATGCGCCGCGCAGACTAGCACAGCGATCGCTGGCCTCAGCTCCCGGTCGCGGGCTCCACCGGCGGCCTGGGCGGCGGGACGCTCATGTGCGGCCCGCGTTCTGCCGCCGCCTCCGGAATGTTGGACTTCAGCGTCTGCGCCTTGCGATCACGCAGGATGCGAATCTCGACCGACTCGCCGGGCTGATAGGAGCGCAGGATGCGCATCGCGTGCGGCGCGCTCTGCGGCTCACGTCCGCCGATCGAGACGATGACATCGCCATCCTGCAGCCCGAGCGCCCCATTGGACGGCGCGCGTGCCACCAGCACGCCCTTGTCAGTTCCAAAGTAGCGACCAAGGGAAGGAGTCACCTCCACCAGCTCCGCATCGGTCCAGCCCTCCAGCAGCCAATGCAACCGATGCGCCATTTCCATGGCGGGCACCGGCGGAATTGCCGGCAGCGCCTGCAGCGTACCGAAGCCGCCATGCCCCATCAGCGGCCGAGCGAGGAACTCCGGGCTCATCGGGCGCGCCGTGACCGTGACCTTGATGGGTTTCCCCTCGCGGCGCAGGTCCAGCGCCACCTTCTGGCCGGGCTCGACTTGTTCCATGGCGGCGACGAGGTCGCGGCCGGTGGCAACGTTCCTGGCATCGATCGCGACGATGACGTCGCCGGCCTTGACCCCTGCTTCCGCCGCCGCACCGCCAGGGCTCACGCCACTGACCTTGACGCCGCCGCCACTGGGTTCCGCACCGCCGAGATTGACGCCGAGCATGGCGCGGCGCGGTGACGACACCAAGTAGTTGAATTGCTGCATCGCCTGTGGCCCGCCGGCCTCGGCCGAGAGCTCGGCGACTTCTCGCGCCGCAGCTTCGAGTCGCTGCTGCGCATCCTCCAGACGTTTTTCGAGCGTGGCCTCATCGTTCGCCTGGGCGAATGCGGGCCCCGCCACGGCACTCATCGCGGCTAGCGCCAGGCACGCAATGGAAATTTTCCTGTTCATCCTGTTCTCCATGTTCAAAGCGGGCTGGCAACGTCTGCGTAGCGGACCGTTACCAGCGAATTCATGAGTTCGACACGCTCGCGCCACAACCGTTCGGCATGCTCCGGCGCATTTGGCTCGAGCGTGATGCGGCTCAGCCGGTCGTCAACGAACGCGAGGCGGTCCTCCAGCTGCGAGATGGTAAATGCCGTGCTGCCGCGCATCACGCGCGTTTCCGGCAGGGACGCGAGCAACGATTCGAGTCGGGCGTTTTCCGCACGGACGGTATCATTCGCGATCACCGCGGCGTCCACAGCCAGGGAATCGACGGCCGCAGTTTCGCGCTTTGTCGACTGCAACTGCCATGCGAGCCCGGCGACGGCGGCGAGTGCCACCGCCGCAACTGCGACCGGCCAGCGCTGCGATTCCCTGGCCTCGCGCTGCCGGCGCGCCGCCTGGATCGCCTCCCAGGCATGCGGGGGTGGCTCGAATTCCGCCAGAGCGGCAAGCCGGGTGCGCCATTCGCTCATACCGGTGTGCATGCCGTGGCCTCCTTGATGGCCTCACTGCCTGCGAGCAGATCGCGCAGGCGCGCGTGGGCGCGGGCAAGCTGGGTCTTCGAGAAACTGGGGCTCCGTGACAGCGCCATACCGATTTCTGCATGCGTATAGCCTTCGACATCGTGCAGCCACAGCACGGTCCGGGTGAGCGCCGGCAGGCGCTTGAGGGCCCGCTCGAGACCGGGGTCCGCGCCGGCAGCGATTTCCGGGTCATCCGATCTGAGGCTCTCCAGGCGGCCCGGATCCGCGTCCAGCCATTCGAGGCTGCGGTGCCATGGTGAACGCAGGTACATCAGCGCCCGGTTGACCGCGATCGAGCGGATCCAGGCCGTCAGCGGGCAGCGGCCCTCGAACGCCCCGATGTGCTCCAGCACATCCACGAATGTCTCCTGAAGCAACTCCTCAGCAATCGCCGGCCGTCGCACCAGGCGGCGCAGCAGCGTATAGACGGGCGCGGCGGTCGCCCGGTAGACGGCCGCGAGCGCCTGCAGGTCGCCGTTACAGGCGGCCCGGGAGACCGATTCGGGAATCGAGACGTCCGCGATCCTTGGCATCAGGTCATTATTAGATGCCTCGGGTGCGGAAAAGGTCGCATTATTCTGGTGCCGAGGGCGAGAATCGAACTCGCATGACCTTGCGGTCGGCAGATTTTGAGTCTGCTGTGTCTACCAATTCCACCACCCCGGCGGTGCGGAGGGCGAGTATAAATCGGGCCATGAACTTCTGCTCCAGCTGCGGTGCGCGCGTCACTCTTCGCATTCCGGATGGCGACCATCTTGAGCGCAAGGTCTGCACGGCCTGCGGCACCATCCATTACGAAAACCCCAAATTGGTGGCCGGATGCGTCCCTGAGCACGAGGGCAGGATCCTGCTGTGCCGGCGCGCGATCGAGCCGCGGCGGGGCTATTGGACCATTCCCGCTGGTTTCATGGAGAACGAGGAAACCCTGCAGCAGGCGGCGGCGCGGGAATGCTGGGAGGAGGCGCTGGCACGCGTCGAGATCGGCAGTCTCTGCGCGATCGCGCACGTTCTGCATGCACATCAGGTGCACGTGATGTTCCGGGCCAGGCTGGAAGAGCCCTCCTACGGTATCGGCGTCGAGAGTCTGGAAGTAATGCTCTGCACGGAGGCGGAGATACCGTGGCCGGAGATTGCATTCCCGAGCGTCACGTTCGCGCTTGCCAGATACCTCGAGGACCGGGTCTCAGGCACGCAGGGCGTGCATTTCACCACCATCGACCGGCGCATCGCGGGCTGAGGCCGACTGCCTTGCCGATGCGCCTGTGGCACAATGCGCGCCGCTGCAAAACCAGCCTGGAGTCACCGGGATGACATTCGTCGTTACCGAAAGCTGCATCAAGTGCAAGTACATGGACTGCGTGGAGGTCTGCCCGGTGGACTGCTTCCACGAAGGGCCGAACTTCCTGGTCATCGACCCCGAAGAATGCATTGACTGCACGCTCTGCGAGCCCGAATGCCCCATCGAAGCGATTTTTTCCGAGGAGGAGATCCCGGCCGGTCAGGAGCAGTTCCTGGCCCTGAACGCCGAACTCTCACGCGAATGGCCGGTGATCACGCAGCGCGGCGAGCCACCCGCCGATGCGGATGCGTGGAAGGACGTTCCCAACAAGCTGCCGCTGCTCGAGCGTTGAAGGATCAGTCGGACGCCACAGCCGCGGCGGGCGCGGACAGGTACTCGCCAAGTTGGGCCGCCGGGACGTAGTGGTCCACGTATTCGCCCTTGTCGGTGATGATCGCCGGTGTCCCGCGGATCCCCATCGTGCGACCCAGTGCATATTGCTCGGCAATGGGCGCCTTGCAAGCCGGCGCCTTGATGACTTCGCCGCGCTTGGCACGAGTCAGCGCATCGCGACGATCGGCGCTGCACCACACCGCTTCCGCCTTGCGCCAGGAATCGGTGTCGGGGCCGCTGCGCGGAAACATCAGGTAGCGGACGCGGATGCCAAGCCGGTTCAACTCAGCCATTTCCTGGTGCATGCGGCGGCAATAAGGACAATCGATATCCGTGAATACCGTCACCGTGTGCCGGGTCGGGCCCTGCGGCGTGAACACGATCGCGTCCGCATCCGAAACCTTTGACAGCAGGTCGAGCCTGCCTTGCTGGCGGCGGGTCTCGGTCAGGTTGTCCTTGGTCTGCATGTCAAAGATGTCGCCGTCGAGGTAAAAACGACCGTCCACTGACACGTATCCGACATCGGGGCCGTTGCGGACCTCGTACAGGCCGGGAACCGGCGAGGGCTGGACTTCTTCGACCTTCACGTCCAGGCGGCGAGCGATTTCGGCGCGCACGTCAGGCTTGGGCGCGGCCTGGGTCAAAGCGACCGGCGCTGCCAGCAGCAGGACCAGCACAGCGACGGACGGCAGGATTCGGACTTGATGGTTCACGTGGCTCTCGACGGGCGGTTTCATGCGGGTTGGACCGCGGCACCGGGGCGCGGTTCACCGCCCGGTATTCTATCAGCCGCGCGGGTGGTGTTGCGCGTGCAGCTCTTTCATGCGCTCGCGGGCCACATGGGTGTAGATCTGGGTCGTGGACAGGTCGCTGTGGCCGAGCAGCATCTGCACGACCCGCAGATCGGCACCGTGATTCAGCAGGTGCGTCGCAAAGGCATGCCGGAGCGTGTGTGGCGACAGTTCCCGGTCGATACCGGCCTTCTTCGCGTAGCGCTTGATGATGTGCCAGAAGGCCTGGCGTGTCATGCGGTCGCCGCGCCGGGTCGGGAACAGGTGGTCGGTCTGGCGGTCGAGCAGGATCTCGCTGCGCGCGCCGCGCACGAATTCGCTGAGCCAGCGCACCGCTTCCTCGCCGAGCGGAATGAGTCTCTCGCGATTGCCCTTGCCAACGATGCGAATCACGCCCTGATTCTGATTGACCTGGCCATGCTTGAGGCTCACCAGTTCGGAGACCCGGAGGCCGGTCGCGTAAAGCACTTCGAGCATGGCGCGGTCGCGGTAGCCGAGCGGATCGCTGGTCTGCGGTGCGGCGAGCAGCGCATCCACCTGGGCTTCGGTCAGCGACTTCGGCAGCGAACGGCCGATCTTCGGCATCGCAATCTGCGCCGTCGGATCTTCCTTGATGACGCCCTCGCGGACCAGATAGCGGAAAAAGCGTCGAAAACTCGACAACTGGCGCGCCGTAGAGCGCGGCCGCGCCCCCGTCTCGACTCGCCAGGCGATGAATCCGAGCAGATCGTTGCGCGTCGTACGAGTCATGGCCGTACCGCGCTGACGCAACCAGCGCGACAGCGCCGTCAGGTCGGCGCGGTAGGCGGCGAGCGTATTGGGCGACAGCCCGCGCTCCATCCAGACTGCATCGAGGAACCGGACGATCATCGGCTCGACAGAACCATCCGCCGTTTCAATCGCCGCGAGCGTCGCGGCGCGTGCCGATGTCGAGGACTTCATGGCTGCGCTCATAGACTTGCCCTGCTCTGTTCGCTGATCCGGGCACAGCCATTACCAGACGATGGCGGGCGGCGGCCCGGTGCGACAGAATGCAGGCGCAGTATGGTTTGCCTCCGCTGCGGTCGAACGTGACCGGTCTCACATACGCCGATGACCATTAACATAACTGGAACCAGTTCACAGTACCCTCATCGGCCGCCCGGCGGGAAGCGATGACCGCCAATCCGCTGCGCCTGCTCTGGGGGCTCTACGCCTGGCTGATGGTGGTCTTGCTGCTGTTGATCGTGGCCGTGCCGGTGCTCGCGTTGCCGAAGGTTTCACAGCGGCGCGGCGCGGCCGGGTTCATCTGCCGGTCATTCTTCCTGCTTTGTGGCTTGCCGGTGCACCGGATCGGCATGGACCGCTTGCCGAACGGCCCCTGCATCGTGGTCGCAAATCACGCAAGTTACCTTGATGGGCCGCTGCTGTTCGCCGTCCTGCCGCCACGGTTTGGCTTCGTGATCAAGAAAGAAGCGTCACGCATCCCGCTGGCGGGGACGCTCATGAGGCAGCTCGACCATCATTTCGTCGACCGCGGCAACCGCCATGAGGGGGGCAACGACGCCCGACGCATCCTGCGCGCCGTCACCCAGGGCGAGTCCGTCGCATTCTTTCCGGAAGGGACCTTCAGCGCCCGGACTGGCGTCGCGCGCTTCCACACCGGGGCTTTTGCGATGGCGGAACGAGCCGGGGTGCCGGTGGTACCGCTCGCCATCCGTGGCACCCGCCGCGCGCTGCGCGCGAAGACTTTCGTGCCCCGCTGGTCTCGCGTCGAGGTCGAGGTGCTCGAGCCGATTGCGGCTGGCACCTCCGGGAAGCTGGCTCCCAGGCTGCGGGACGCCGCCCGGGAGCGCATCGCGACCGCGCTGCCGGAACCGCTCCTCTAAAGGGGACGCGCCCCTATTTCGGCTTGGCGCCCGTTCGACCCTGCTGGCCGCCCTCGTGGCCGGCATCGGAGTGAGCGCCCAGTGAAATCTTCCATCGCCTTGACGAACTCCTGCGAGCCGCACGGCAGGCACCTTTCGGCATGGCGCCGCAGGGTATCCAGGCCTGGTTGTTCGTCGCCTTCGGCGAGCCAGGCCGACCAATCCTTGATGCAATCCAGCTGCCGCTGCCACTTCGAGACAATGCTCAAGACCGGGTCGGTCTTCAGGCCACAATGCGCAGCGGCACTGGACCAAGGATATTCCTCCGCCCAGTCGATCATTCGAGCCCGGACCGGGTTGCGCTCGACATAGCGGATCGCCGCCAACAGGAAAGGCGCGTCCAGCGCGGAAGAGAAGTAACGACCCTGCCAAACATGCCCTTTCCAATTCCTCGAACGGTTGATGCGTTGCGCGTAACGTGCGTGCAATGGCCTGAGGGTCCGATGCAACCCGTCTTTGGTCGCAGGTACGACGACCAAGTGCACGTGGTTCGTCATCAGGCAGTATGCAAGCACGCCGACTCCATTTCTCGTCGCATACTCCCGTAGCCATTCCAGATAGACATTGCGATCGCCCTCCGTGAAAAACACCCGCTCACGACGATTCCCCCGCTGGGTAACGTGATGGGGCACGCCCGCGAACACCACACGCGCTTGTCGAGGCATGCGTCGACGCTAGCACCGGGGACCTGCAAGGCTGGAACGTCTAATAACCGCGAATACCGAGAATCGCGTGACCAGAAAGCTTCTCGCTCAATAAAGGGGCGCAATAAAGGGGCGCGTCCCCTTTTACATGTTGCGGCGGTACTGGCCCCCGACGGCGTAGAGCGCGCGGGAAATGCGGCCCAGCGACGCCGCTTTGACGGTCTCCATCAGCTCACCGAACACATTGCCACCGGTTGCGGCCGTCGCCTGCAGGCGCTGCAATGCCGCTTCCCGGGCGCTCGCATGCGCCGCATTGAATGCGCGCACCGCGATCACCTGGGCCTGCTTTTCCTGCTCGGTTGAGCGGATCAGCTCGGCGTGCCGGTTCTCGTCGGGATTTGCGTGCTCCGGCAGGAATGTGTTGACGCCGACGATCGGTAGGCTGCCATCGTGCTTCTTGTGCTCGTAGTAAAGCGACTCTTCCTGGATCTTGCCGCGCTGGTACATGGTCTCCATCGCACCCAGCACGCCGCCGCGTTCCGAGATGCTGTCGAATTCCCGGTAAACGGCTTCTTCGACCAATTCGGTCAGGCGCTCGAGCACAAATGAACCCTGCCAGGGATTCTGGTTCTGGTTGAGGCCGAGCTCACGCGCGATGATCAGCTGGATCGCGACCGCCCTTCGCACGCTTTCCTCGGTCGGCGTCGTGATCGCCTCGTCATAGGCATTGGTGTGCAGGCTGTTGCAGCTGTCAAAAAGCGCGTACATGGCCTGCAGCGTCGTGCGGATGTCGTTGAACTGGATCTCGCGCGCGTGCAGCGAACGGCCGGACGTCTGCACGTGGTACTTCAGCATCTGGCTGCGCGGCCCCGCGCCATAGCGATCACGCATCGCACGCGCCCAGATACGGCGCGCGACCCGGCCGATCACCGCGTATTCAGGGTCCATGCCATTCGAGAAGAAGAACGACAGGTTCGGTGCGAAATCGTCGATGCTCATGCCGCGCGACAGGTAGTACTCGACAATCGTGAAGCCATTCGCCAGCGTGAACGCAAGCTGCGAGACCGGGTTCGCGCCGGCTTCGGCGATGTGATAGCCGGAGATCGACACCGAGTAGAAGTTCCGCACGCGGTTGTCGATGAAGTACTGCTGCATGTCGCCCATCATCCTGAGCGCAAATTCGGTCGAGAAAATGCAGGTATTCTGCGCCTGGTCCTCCTTCAGGATGTCGGCCTGCACCGTGCCGCGCACTCGCGCGACCGCATCCGCGCGGATCCTCCGGTAGGTCTCGACATCGACGAGCTGGTCGCCGCTGATGCCGAGCAGCCCCAGGCCGCTGCCATCATGACCGGGCGGCAGCTCGCCGCGATAACGCGGCCGATCACGGCCCTGGAACAGCTTCGCAATCTTCGCTTCCGCTTCGGGCCAGCGGCCGCTTTCGCGCAAGTGACGCTCGACCTGCTGGTCCACGGCCGTATTCATGAACATCGCGAGGATCATCGGCGCCGGGCCGTTGATGGTCATCGAGACAGAAGTCGACGGCGCGCAGAGGTCGAAACCCGAGTAGAGGCGCTTCATGTCGTCGAGCGTCGCGATCGATACGCCCGAGTTGCCGATCCGCCCGTAGATGTCCGGACGCTCGTCGGGATCCTCGCCGTAAAGCGTCGTCGAGTCGAAGGCCGTCGAGAGCCGCGCGCCCTTGTGTCCCGCCGCGACGTAATGAAAACGGCGGTTGGTTCGCTCCGCCATGCCTTCGCCCGCGAACATGCGGGTGGGATCCTCGTCTTCGCGGCGATACGGGTAGATGCCGCCGGTGTATGGATACGATCCAGGCAGGTTTTCGGTGAGCAGGAATGCCAGCAGGTCCCCCCAGTCGCGATAGCGCGGTGTCGCGATCTTTGGAAGCCGGAGGTGCGAGAGTGAAACCGTGTAATTTTCGCCGCGGACTTCGCGATCGCGGACCCGATAGCTGTACTCGTCTGCCGTTGCGGCCGCCTCGCGTTCCGGCCATGCTTTCAGCAGCGCCACTCCCTCGGTACCCATTGCGTCGAGCGCCGCGTTGTATTCGCGCCGCAGTTTCAACAATGCGCCATCGCCGTCGCCCAGCGCGCCCTCCGGATAGCGATCGAGCGCGGCAGGCAGCGCCGGATCGCCCGCAGCGGCCAGAGCACGATGCAATCCGTGCGCGCGGCTTGCCGCCTCCGCGGCGGCGAGCGTCGCCCGGTGAGCTTTGCGGCCGCCCGATGCAATTTCCGCGAGGTAGCGCACCCGCTCGCCGGGAATGATCGCCTGGCGATGCGGCGGGCCGAGCGGCGCAAGCCCCTTCGGCTGCCAGGGCCGCAGCCTGCCCCATTGATCGTGCAACCTCGCGCACAGCGCCGCGAACAGCGTGTTGACGCCCGCGTCATTGAACTGGCTCGCAATGGTCGGGTAGACCGGCAACTGTTCGGGCGGCGTCGTGAACAATTTGCGGTTGCGCGCGACCTGCTTGCGTACGTCCCGCAAGGCGTCTTCCGCGCCGCGTTTTTCGAACTTGTTGAGCGCGATGAAGTCGGCGAAATCCAGCATGTCAATTTTCTCGAGCTGGCTCGCGGCGCCGTAATCACTGGTCATCACGTACATCGAGAGATCAACGAGATCCACGATTTCGGTATCGCTCTGGCCAATGCCTGCGGTCTCGACGAGGATCAGGTCGAATCCGGCGGACTTCAGCAGCTGCACCGTGTCCGAGAGCACTGCGCTGGTCGCCAGGTGCTGGCGTCGCGTGGCCAGCGAACGCATGAAAAGCTGCTCGTTCGCGAGCGAATTCATGCGAATCCGGTCGCCCAGCAGCGCACCCCCGGAACGGCGGCGCGTCGGGTCCATCGCGACGATGGCAACCTTGCGATCCGGAAAGAAACGCACGATGCGGTTCAGGATTTCATCGGTCAGTGAGGACTTGCCGGCGCCGCCCGTGCCGGTGATACCGAGCACCGGCGGGCGATTCAAGGTCTTCGCCGCAAGCCCGCGAATCCGGGCCAGCAGCTGCTCGTCGCCACTCTGCTCGAGCGCGGATATCGCGCGTGCCAGCGCCACCGGGTCATCCGCCGAGACATTGGCACCGTCGAAGTCCGGTCTGCGTGCGACCCTGACCCGGCCAAGCACGTCGCTGATCATCCCGTCGAGACCGAGCCGCAGGCCGTCGTCCGGCGTGTAGATCTTCTCGACGCCATAGCTTTCCAGCTCTTCGATTTCATCTGGGGCGATCGTGCCGCCGCCACCAACCACGACCTTGATATGGCCCGCGCCCCGCTCGCGCAGCATGTCCACCATGTAGCGGAAATATTCGTTGTGGCCACCCTGATAGCTGCTGACAGCGATACCGTCAGCATCTTCCTGGATGGCTGCGCGAACGATGTCGGCGACACTGCGGTTGTGGCCCAGGTGGATCACCTCGGCGCCATGAGCCTGCAGGATGCGCCGAATGATGTTGATCGCGGCGTCGTGGCCGTCGAACAGCGAAGCCGCGCTGATGAAGCGCAGCGGTGCCCGCGCCGGGTCGGCGTCCCTGTCGATGCTTTCGGCCGGGCTACTCATCTCGGACCTCCAGCGGACCGCGCCGACAGTGTGGCGGCAGCAGGCCGTGCTGCCAAGCCGCGAGACATTTCACTTTTTGCAGGGCAAAATGAGCGCAACAGAGGCCGGCGCGACGGGATGGAATTGGGCGAGAGCGCCGGACCGGCCCCATCAATATCAACAGGATCAATAACATGGCTCAGAACTCCGTTGTCATCCTGTCCGCACGGCGCACGCCGATCGGCTCGATGCTGGGAACATTCGCGACGGTTGCGGCGCCGGCCCTTGGCGCCACGGCCCTTCGGGCCGCCATTGCCAGTGCTGGCGTCGATGCGGCCGCGCTCGACGAGGTCGTCATGGGCTGCGTGCTGCCCGCGGGCCAGGGCCAGGCTCCTGCGCGCCAGGCGGCCATCGCCGCCGGCGTTCCAATGTCGGTCCCGGCCACCACGGTCAACAAGATGTGCGGATCCGGCATGAAGGCCGTGATGCTCGCAGCGGACCAGATCGCGGCGGGCAGCGCCGCGCTTGCTCTGGTGGGCGGCATGGAGTCCATGACCGGCGCGCCCTATCTGCTGCCGAAGGCCCGCGCGGGCTATCGCATGGGCCATGGCGAGATTCTCGACCACATGTTCTACGACGGCCTGCAGAGTCCCTGGGATGGCAAGCTGATGGGTTGCTTCGCCGATGCAACCGCCGCCAAATATGGTTTCACGCGTGCCGACCAGGACGCATTCGCCGCCGAATCGGTGCGCCGCGCGGTAGCGGCCGTCCACTCCAAGGCCTTCGAAGCCGAGATCGCGCCGGTCACGGTCGCTGATCGCAAGGGCGAGCGAATCGTCACGCAGGACGAGACTCCCTTCTCCGTCTCGATTGAAAAGATCCCGAATCTCAAGCCCGCGTTTGCGAAGGACGGCACGGTCACCGCAGCGAGTTCGTCCTCGATTGCAGATGGCGCGGCTGCCCTCGTACTTGCCAGCCCGCAGGCGGCTGCGAGCGCGGGTCTGAAGCCGATCGCCCGCATCGTCGCGCACGCGAGTTTCGCTCATGCCCCGGAATGGTTCACGACTGCTCCGGCAGGCGCCATCGCCAGGGCCCTGAAACTCGCGGGCTGGCGTGCAGCCGATGTTGATCTCTATGAAATCAACGAGGCATTCGCGGTCGTGACCATGGCCGCCATGAAGGATATCGGCGTCCCGCACGAGCGCGTCAATGTCAATGGCGGTGCCTGCGCCTTGGGCCACCCGATCGGGGCGACAGGCGCGCGCATCATGACGACGCTGTTGCATGCCATGATCCTGCGCGGCAAGAAACGAGGCGTCGCCGCGCTCTGTATCGGCGGCGGCGAGGCCACGGCCATCGCGCTCGAGCTCGCCTGAGGATCGATCAGGCGACGCCAAGTTCCTGGCCGACTTCCGTGGACAGCGGGATGCCGGCGACTTCGTAACCACGGCGGAAATCGCGCGTGTGACGCGTCATCCAGGACGCGGCCATCTCGGCATCCTGGGCCGCGACGGCGTTTACGATGTGTTGCTGGGCTGATTCGATTCGCCCGCGTGCCTGCGGCACGCGATCGATGATCACTGCCAGGCTCGGCTTCAACAGCCGCAGCAGCGGCTCGTTCAGAAGCACGAACACGGGGTTGTCGCTGGCTTCCCCCAATGCACTGAAGAAACCCGCAACGTCTTCGACCGCCAGAGCACGATCTGCACGCCTGGCTGCAAAGCGCTGCGCCGAAGCCGCCAGACACTCAAGCGCTGCGGTCGTTCGGCGCAGCGCCGCCGCCCGCGCGATGCCGGGTTGCACCGCCTGCAGCGCCTCCCAGACATCCACGACCCGTGCTTCATGCAGTGCCAGGGCCTGTGACAGGCCGCCGCCCACCGACTCGGGGCTTGGCCGCGTCACGTAGAGCCTCTTCCCGCCGGCGCGACGCCCGAGCAGCCCGCCGCTCTCGAGCTTGCGAAGGGCTTCGCGCACGGTCGAACGGTTGACCTCGAACTGGCGCGCCAGCTCGGTTTCCGTGGGCAGCAGCTGCCCGGCCTTCAGGTCGCGTCGCAGGATCCGGTCCCGAATCGCCTCGCAGACACGCAGATAAGCGGGGGCGTAGCCAAGCGGTTCAAACACCGGTCACAGATCTCCGTCTGAAACTTGCCTGTCGGATTGTCGGACAATAAGATGCTCCTGACAAGGGGGCGTTGCCCGTCCGGGAGTGGCCATGTTCGAGGTGGATTTCGACTTCCAGCTCGGCGAGCGGGCGGACGAGCTGCGGCGGGCCGTGCGCGAATTCGCGCGGCGCCGCATCGCGCCGCGCGCCGACGAGATCGATCGCAGCAACCTGTTCCCGCGCGACCTCTGGCCCGAAATGGGCGCCATGGGCCTGCTCGGCATGACGGTGCCCGAGGAGTTCGGCGGCCTCGGCTTCGGCTACCTCGAACATGTCGTCGCGATGGAGGAAATCAGCCGTGCCTCGGGCTCGGTCGGGCTGTCCTACGGTGCGCATTCAAATCTCTGCGTCAATCAGCTGCGGCGCTGGGGAAGCGACGCGCAATTGCACCGCTATCTTCCAAAGCTGATCAGCGGCGAACATGTCGGTGCGCTCGCGATGAGCGAACCCGGGTCCGGCTCGGATGTCATCTCCATGCGCACACGGGCCGATCGCCGCAATGACGGCTTTGTGCTGAATGGCAGCAAGATGTGGATCACCAATGGCCCCGAGGCCGACACGATCGTGGTCTACGCGACTGTGGAACCCGGCAGCGGCGCGCCCGGGATCACTGCTTTCATCGTCGAACGCGGCATGAAGGGTTACAGGAGCGCGCAAAAACTCGACAAGCTCGGCATGCGCGGCTCGGATACCAGCGAACTCGTGTTCGACGATTGCTTCGTGCCGACGGAAAACTTGCTGGGCGGCATCGGCCAGGGCGCGGCGATCCTGATGTCCGGCCTGGATTATGAACGCGTCGTGCTGACCGGCGGGCCGCTCGGTCTGATGCGGGCAGCGCTGGATCTGATCATGCCCTACCTGCACGATCGCGAGCAGTTCGGCAAGCCGATCGGGAGTTTTCAGCTGATGCAGGCCAAGCTTGCCGACCTCTATACAGACTGCAATTCGGCCCGCGCCTATGCGTACGCGGTGGCCCGCGCCTGCGATGCCGGACGCACCACGCGCTATGACGCCGCCGCCTGCCTGCTGCACGCATCCCGGCGCGCGACACACGCGGGGCTCGAGGCCATCCAGATGCTGGGCGGCAACGGCTATATCAACGAGTATCCCGCGGGTCGTATCCTGCGCGATGCAAAGCTCTACGAGATCGGCGCCGGCACCAATGAAATCCGCCGCATGTTGATCGGCCGCGAATTGTTCAAGGCAACCAGCCCATGACCCGCATCGCATCCCGCATCGATTCTCGCAGTGCCGAATTCGGCGAGAACGCGGTGTACATGCAGGCGCTGGTCGCGGACTTGCGGCAGCGCCTTGCAGCGGCCGGCGCCGGCGGCGGCGAGGAAGCACGCGCGAAACATCTCGCACGTGGCAAGCTGCTGCCTCGTGATCGCATCGAGGCACTGCTGGATCCCGGCAGTCCATTCCTCGAAATTGCGCCGCTGGCAGCCACTGGCATGTATGGCGACGAAGCGCCCGCTGCGGGTCTCGTGGCTGGCATCGGCCGCGTGCACGGCCGCGAACTGCTGGTGGTCGCGAATGACGCGACCGTCAAGGGCGGAACCTATTATCCCATCACGGTCAAGAAACACCTGCGGGCGCAGGAGATTGCCCACGAGAACCGCCTGCCCTGCGTCTATCTGGTGGACTCCGGCGGCGCGTTCCTGCCGCTGCAGGACGAGGTGTTCCCGGACCGTGAGCACTTCGGCCGCATTTTCTACAACCAGGCGCGCCTCTCGGCGGCCGGCATCCCGCAGGTCGCCGTCGTCATGGGTTCCTGCACCGCTGGCGGGGCCTACGTGCCGGCCATGTGCGATGAATCGATCATCGTGCGCAATCAGGGAACGATCTTCCTCGGCGGCCCACCGCTCGTGAAAGCGGCGACCGGAGAAGTCGTCGACGCCGAGTCGCTCGGCGGCGGCGACGTGCACGCACGCACTTCGGGTGTCGTGGATCACCTGGCCGACAACGATGCGCATGCGCTCGCGATGGCGCGAGAAATCGTCGCGTCGCTCAATTACCGTCCGGCTCCCTGGCTCGAGAGCGGCACGGTAGCGGAGCCGGCCTATCCGGCCGACCAGCTCTACGGCATCCTGCCGCGCGACCTGCGCCAGCCCTACGACGTGCGCGAAATCATTGCGCGCGTCGTGGACGGCTCGGAGTTTCACGAATTCAAGGCGCTGTACGGCAAGACGCTGGTCTGCGGCTTCGCCAGCATCTGGGGCTTTCCCGTGGCCATCCTCGCGAACAACGGCATCCTGTTCTCGGAATCGGCGCTGAAGGGCGCGCATTTTGTGCAACTCGCGAACCGCCGCCGCGTGCCATTGTTGTTCCTGCAGAACATCACCGGATTCATGGTCGGCAAGCGCTACGAGAATGCGGGCATCGCGCGCGACGGCGCAAAAATGGTCACCGCGGTCGCCTGTTCCACGGTGCCAAAGCTGACCGTCGTGATCGGCGGCTCGTTCGGTGCGGGCAACTACGCGATGTGCGGCCGCGCCTATGGCGGACGCTTCCTGTGGACCTGGCCGAATGCGCGCATCTCTGTGATGGGCGGCGAGCAGGCCGCGAGTGTTCTCGCGACCGTGCGCCGCGACGGTGTCGAAGCGCGCGGTGGCGACTGGCCGGAGGCCGAGCAGCAGAAATTCATTGACGCGATCCGCGAGCAGTACGAGCGCCAGGGCAATCCCTACTACGCGACCGCAAGGCTGTGGGACGACGGCGTCATCGATCCGCCCGATACGCGCCGCGTGCTCGGGCTTGCGCTGTCAGTCGTGGCCCGCGGCCCGGCACCGGCATCCGAGTCCTACGGCATCTTCCGGATGTGATCGCCATGCTTTCGATCACACGCGATGCGCGCGGACTGGCTACCCTGACACTCGATCGTCCCGATGCGCGCAATGCGCTGTCCGCCGAGCTGGTCGCGCGATTGACGGATGCGCTCGCCGGGCTCGCCGGCGATTCCGCCGTTCGCATCGTGCTGCTGACCGGTGCGGGCGGAATCTTCTGCGCCGGCGCCGATATCGGCGAGATGCGCGCCGCGGGTGCCGCGCCGGCCGAGCAGAACGAAGCCGACTCACGGCGATTCGCGACACTGCTCGTCCGGCTCGAGAACCAGCCACAGCCGACCATCGCAATCGTCAACGGCGCCGCCTACGGCGGCGCGCTCGGCCTGATCTCGGCCTGCGACATCGCGCTCGCGGCCGGCAGCGCGCGTTTCGCGCTGTCGGAAGTCCGGCTCGGTCTGGTCCCCGCGATGATCTCGCCTTTCGTGATCCGCGCGATCGGCGCGCGCCAGGCGCACCGCTGGTTCCTGACCGGCGAAGCGATGGACGCGGCCACCGCGATGCGCATCGGTCTTGTGCACGAAGCGGTGGACGATGCGGCGCTCGCAGATTCCGTGCAGCGCGTGGTGGATGCCCTGCTCGCGGGCGGCCCGCGGGCGCAAAGCGAAATCAAGCAGCTGCTGCGCCATGTCACGGGCCGCAGCAGCGCGGTCGACGAATCAGTGCTCTACGACACCTCGCGCTGGATCGCGCGCGTCCGCGCAGGCGCCGAAGCCCGCGAGGGACTTTCCGCCTTCCTCGAGAAACGCCAGGCGAAGTGGCGCGATCCCGGCTGATGCTGCGCCGACTGCTGATCGCGAATCGCGGCGAGATCGCCTGCCGCATCATGCGGACCTGCCGCAGGCTCGGCATTCATTCCATTGCCGTCCATTCGGAGGCGGATCGCGGCGCGCTGCACGTACGGACGGCGGACGAGGCGATCTGCATCGGCCCGGCACCGGCCCGTGAGTCCTATCTCAATGCCGATGCCGTGATCCGGGCCGCGCGCCAGAGCCGCGCGGATGCCATTCACCCAGGCTACGGTTTTCTCTCGGAGAACGCCGCATTCGCCGAGGCCTGCGAATCCGCGGGCATCCGTTTCGTCGGGCCGCCCGCCGCGGCGATCCGTGCTATGGGCCTGAAACACGAAGCCAAAGCAATCGTTTCCGCAGCCGGGGTTCCGGTCGTGCCGGGCTATATGGGCGACGATCAGACCGATCGCGTGCTGAATCGCGAGGCGGAGCGCGTCGGATATCCATTGCTCGTGAAGGCGGTCGCGGGCGGTGGCGGAAAAGGCATGCGCGTGGTGCGCAGTGCAACCGAGCTGCCGGAAGCGATCCGCGGGGCGCGAGGAGAGGCTGAGAGTGCGTTCGGCGACGGCAGACTGATGCTGGAGCGCTTTCTCGAACGACCGCGGCATATCGAGGTGCAGGTGTTTGCCGATGGCCATGGCAATTGCCTGCATCTTTACGAGCGTGAATGCTCGGTCCAGCGCCGCTACCAGAAGATCATCGAGGAATCGCCCTCGCCGTTCATCGACGCAAAGACTCGCGCGGCGATGACTTCAGCCGCGGTGCGCGCTGCCAGTGCGGCCGCTTACGTCAATGCGGGCACCGTCGAATTCATCGTGAGCACTGCGGGCGAGTTCTATTTCATGGAAATGAATACGCGCCTGCAGGTCGAGCATCCGGTGACCGAAGCGGTGACCGGCCTTGATCTCGTTGAATGGCAACTGCTGGTTGCATCCGGCGAGCGCCTGCCGCTCGTGCAGGATCAATTGCGCCAGCGGGGCCATGCGATCGAAGCACGCATCTACAGTGAAGACCCGCGCCGCGGCTTCCTGCCGTCCACGGGACGGATAGAGCGCTTTGCATGCCCGCCTCAGGATGCCAGCTGGCGCACCGACTGCGGCGTCGAGGACGGCGATGCAGTCACGGTTTATTACGACCCGATGATCGCGAAAGTCATCGCGAGCGGCCCCGACCGGGCCGCAGCCCTCGCGACACTCGAAAATCGTCTGGCTCGCACCGCGGTCTTCGGGGTCGCAACCAACCTGCCGTTGCTGCGCGAAATCGTCTCGCATGCGCAGTTCGCTGCCGGGGACGTGGACACTGGCTTTGTCGATCGGGAACTCGAGATGCTGACGCACCCCAGGCCGCCTGCACCCGAGTCGCTGTTGCTTGCGGCATCACTTGCACTCGACGCGGTGGGCGAAACGGCTCGTTGCAGCGGGCCCGAATCGCCCTGGACGCGCGGCGACGCCTGGCGCATGACGGGCCCCAGCCGGCAGGCGCTCGGCCTGAAGCTCCCTGCATTCCAGCAATTGCGCGCATCACGCCAGGGTGGACGAGTTGAAATCTCGCTGCCCGACGCGTCAATCGGCGGAATCGTGCTGATGGATGCCGCGGATCGCTATCGCGTCGACGCCGGCGCCGGCCCGCGCGAAATCGAATTGATCCGCCACGGCGCGCAGCTGCAGATCATCGGTGCACAGACCGACGAACTCACGCTGGCCCCCGCCTGGCCCTTCGATCACAGCGTCGAAGATGCCGATGCGCATCCGGCCTCCCCGTTGCCTGGCCGGGTCGTGGAACTTCGCGTCACGGCGGGCGACCGGGTTGCGCGCGGCGATGTGCTCGCCATTGTCGAGGGCATGAAGATGCAGCACGCCATCAAGGCGGGTCGCGCAGGCCGCATCGCCCGGGTACTGACGCGGGCCGGCGAACTGGTCGATGCCGAGACGGTCCTGTTTGACATAGAGCCGGTCTGAGCCATCGGTTGTTTTGCGACGCAAAACGCGCTAACCTATTGTCCCCATTGCGATGTCTGCACTCACGTTCGCAGCTGCAGTAAAGGGATTCATGCAACTTTCCAACAAAGTGGTCGCCATCACCGGGGCTGGCCGTGGGCTCGGACGCGCCATGGCGCTCGCCTTTGCCGCCGAGGGTGCCCAGGTCGCGGCACTCGACCTCAATGTCGCGGACCTGGCCGAGACCTGCAAGCAGTGCACGGCGCGCGGCGTGCGCGCAGCGCCTTACCAGACGGACGTCGCCGATGAATCGCAGGTCATTGCCAGTCTCGATGCGGTGGTGTCCGACTTCGGGCGGCTGGACATCCTGATAAACAATGCGGGGCTCACGCGCGATGCGCTGCTGGTCAAGGCCAAGGACGGAGTGGTCCTCTCGAAGATGTCGCTCGCGCAATGGAATACCGTGATCAACGTCAATCTGACGGGAGTCTTCCTGTGCGCCCGCGAGGCCGCAGAGCGCATGATCCGCCTGGGCAATGGCGGACTCATCATGAATATTTCCTCGATCTCGCGTGAAGGAAATGCCGGGCAGACCAATTACTCCGCCAGCAAGGCTGGAGTCGCCGCCATGACCGTCGTCTGGGCCAAGGAGCTGGCGCGTCACGGGATCCGCAGCGTCGCCATTGCGCCCGGCTTTTGTGCGACCGATATCCTGGCCGCAATGAGACCGGAACTCGTGGCCAAGATGACAGAGGCAGTGCCAGTCCAGCGGCTGGGCGAACCCGCCGAGATTGCCTCGACCGCGGTCTATATCGCACAGAATGACTTCGTCAACGGCCGTGTAATCGAGATCGACGGAGGTTTGCGCCTGTAGGAGGCTGCGCCTGTAGCTGGCTGCGCCTGGAGAGCTTGCACCTGCATCAGGTCGCAGACTTCAGCGACCTGTAAACTGTCACCCGGGGGAATCCAGAATGAAGCTCGATCAGGTGAAGGCGATCATCAGCGGCGCGGCCTCGGGCCTGGGGCTCGCAACCGCAAAGCATCTCATTGCCGCGGGCGGCAAAGTGACGTTGCTCGACGTTCAGGACGAGGCAGGAAATACGGCCGCGGGTGCGCTCGGCAAGGCTGCGCGTTATCGCAGCTGCGACGTGACAAGCGAATCTGCCGTGGAGACCGCAACCCGCGAAGCTGCCGGGTGGATGGGCGGGTTGAACCTGGCAATCTCCTGCGCGGGGGTCGTGACCCCCGGCAAGATTCTTGGCCGCGACGGCCCGCTGCCCTCCGCCGTCTTCCAGCGCGTGCTTGCGATCAACACCGTCGGCACGTTCAATGTGGATCGCTCCGCCGCGGCGCTGATGCAGAACAACGAGCCTGACGCCGACGGCGAACGTGGCCTGCTGATCCACACCGCTTCGATCGCAGCCTATGACGGCCAGATCGGCCAGGTGGCGTATGCCGCGTCAAAGGCTGCGACCGTCGGCATGGTGCTGCCGCTGGCGCGCGAACTCGCGCGCTTCGGCATCCGCGTCGTCGCGATTGCGCCAGGCCTGTTCGGAACGCCGATGATGGCGGCGCTGCCGCAGGAAGCACAGGAGTCACTCGCCAAGCAGGTGCCGTTTCCGCCACGACTCGGGCGACCGGAGGAATACGCAGAACTCGTTGCGGCCATCTGCACGAACCACATGCTGAATGGCACCACTATCAGGCTTGACGGTGCGATCAGGATGGCCCCGCGATGAGGAATGCCGGGCTCCGGTTTTGGAGCGGGCTGCTGATCGCCGTGGCAATGAGCGGCTGCTCGATCCAGCCGCTGAAATCCGCCGAAGAGTCAGCCCTGCCGAGTGGCATCAATGTTCCCATCGAGTATTACAAGCTCGGCAATGGTCTCAAAGTGGTGCTCGCGCAGGATGCATCGGCACCGACGGTCACGGTCGGTGTGTATTACCGCATCGGCATGCGCATCGAGCCACGCGACCGCACGGGCTTTGCACATCTTTTCGAACACCTGATGTTCCAGGGCTCGACCAATCTCGGCAAGATGGAATTTATCCGTCTCGTCGAGGGCAATGGCGGTGTCGTGAACGGTTCCACGCGCTTTGACTTCACGAATTACTTTGAAATCGTTCCCGCGCACACTCTGGAAACGATTCTATGGGCCGAAGCGGACCGGATGAAAGGCCTTGCGATCACGCAGGACAACCTGGCCAATCAACAGGGTGTCGTCAAGAACGAAGTCAATGACAACGTCCTGAACCAGCCTTATGGCGGCTTTCCGTGGCTGTCCATGCCGCAGCTCGCGAACGAGAACTGGTACAACGCGCACAATTTCTATGGCGATCTCGCGCACATCGACGCGGCGACACTGGAGGACGCGCGCGCGTTCTTCGACACCTATTATTCGCCCGGCAATGCCGTACTTGTCGTCGCAGGAGATTTCGATGCGACGCAGGCGCGCGCGTGGATCGGGAAATATTTCGCGGTGCTGCCGGCCCGCGCGCAGGCGGCCCGGCCGGACATCTCCGAACCACCGCAAACTGCCGAGAAGCGCAAGTCCTACGTCGATCCACTCGCGCCGCGGCCTGGTCTCGCAGTCGCCTGGCACGTGCCCGGGCGCGGCACGCCGGAGCATTACGCCTTCGGACTGCTGGACGAGATCCTGCTGCAGGGCGAGGACAGCGCCCTGTGGCAGAAACTCGTCCAGCAACGCGGCTACAGCAGCAGCGTGGCCGGCGGCATCAATCTCCTCGGCAACATGTTCAACTACGACGGCCCGATGTTGTGGACCCTTTACCTGGTGCACGACCCCAATGTAGCGCCCGATTCGATCCTCGCGGACATCGATGCGGAGATCGCAAGGATCCAGAACGCGCCGCCAACGCAGGCGGAGCTCGACCGGGCGCTGACCAAGATCCGCGCCGAACTTTACGACCTGGCGGGTTCGAGCGACCACTTCGGACTGGTGGATCTGCTGGCCGCGTTTGCGCTCTTTGACGACGACCCGACCCGCATCAATCGCATCGAGTCCGAGTTCCGTGCAGTCAAGCCGGGGATGATTTCGGAAGTGGCGCGGGCATACCTGCAGCGCAGCCAGCGCAGCGTGCTGATCCTCGAACCTGGCCGGACGCAGGGAGGATCCCAGCCATGAGACGGCTCTTCGCCCTGGCGCTGACGCTGCTCGCCTTCATTGCCGTCGCGGAAAACCGCGAATTGCCGCCTGCGCCCGGGAAGCCGCGCGATTTCGCACTGCCGGCGGCGGAAACCATGACTCTCGCCAACGGCGTGTCGCTGACCTTCATCGATTATGGCTCCGTCCCCCTGGTCACCGTGCTGGCAGTCGTCCGGACCGGCAATATCGATGAAGGCGAGTCGACGTGGCTTGCCGATGTTGCTGTCGAGATGCTGAAGGAAGGCACGACCACGCGCCCGGCGGGCGACATCGCGCGTGCCGCCGCCGGCATGGGCGGCTCACTCAGCGTCGCCGCCGGCGCCGAGCAGACATCGGTGGGTATTTCCGTGCTGTCCGAGCATGCGGCGGCAGCCGCCGACCTGGTCGCCGACGTGCTGCGCAACCCGCGCTTCCCGGAATCCGAGTTGCCGCGCGTGCTGGCGAATTTCGAGCGCAACCTGAGTGTCGCGCGCTCGGAACCGGACTCGGTAGCTGGCGAGGCGCTCGCAAAGCTTGTCTATGGCGATCATCCGTTCGGGCGCGCGCTGCCCGCAGCGGGACAACTCGGAACTTATGACATCGCCAGCGTGCGCGGATTCTATGAGCGCAATTTCGGCGCCCGGCGTACCCACGTTTACGTCGCCGGCCGCTACGATCGCGCGACGCTCGAGACGGCGCTCCGCCGTGCATTTGGCGACTGGCGTGAAGGCGCGCCACCGACCGACCTGCCGCCAAAGGCAAGCGATGTGCTGCAATTGCGGCTGATCGACCGTCCCGGTGCGCCGCAGTCATCGCTGCGCATCGCGGTGCCGGTGCCCGACCCGGCATCAGCGCTCTATTTCCCGACCACGCTGACCAACAGCCTGCTCGGCGGGACCTTCACTTCGCGCATCACAACCAACCTGCGCGAGGACAAGGGCTACAGCTATTCGCCCAGCTCGTCGATCAGCGCGCACCGCGGCGATGCGCTCTGGATCATGAACGCGGAGATCACCGGCGAGCACACCGCCGCGGCACTGACCGAGATCTTCCGCGAGATAGAGCGGCTGCAGCGCGAACCGCCGGCCGCGGGTGAACTCGATGCGATCAAGCGTTATCGCGCCGGCCTGTTCGTCATCCGCAACTCGTCGCCGGAGGGCGTGCTGGGCCAGCTCGCGTTCATGGACCTGCATGGCCTGCCGCCCGAATTCCTGACGCGCTGGGTCGCAAATATGTATGCGGTGACGCCGCAGCAGGTCACCGACATCGCACAACGCTTCATCCTGCCTGCGCACATGACCATCGTCATCGTCGGCGACCTGAAGACGATAGCCGATTCCGTGCGCGCGCTGCCGCAGTTGCGGGAAGCGCAGATGCCATGACCGACCGCGACGTCATGGAATACGACGTCGTGATCGTCGGCGCCGGCCCGGCCGGTCTCGCCACCGCAATCCGCCTCAAGCAGTTGAAGCCCGACTTGTCGGTTTGCCTGCTGGAGAAGGCTTCCACAATCGGTGCACACATGGTCTCAGGCTGCGTGATGGAGCCCGCGTCACTTGATGCGCTGCTTCCCGAGTGGCGCGAGACGCCACCGGCCATCTGCGTGGAGGCGAAACGCGACGAATTCTGGTATCTGACCAGGAAATCGCGCATACGTCTTCCGAATCCGCCGCAGATGCACAACCGCGGCAATTTCATAGTTTCCCTCGGCTTGCTCGTACCGTGGATGGCGGGGCGCGCAGAAGCGCTGGGTGTCGATGTGTTCCCGGGCTTCGCCGCGTCGGAAGCACTGATCGAGGACGGGCGGGTCGCCGGCGTGCGCCTGGGCGACATGGGTCTCGGCAAGGATGGCGTGCCGGGCCCCAATTACGCACCGGGCGCCGACATCCGGGCCGGAACCACGGTCCTCGGCGAAGGATGCCGCGGCAGCATCACCAAGAAGGTGGTCGCAAAGCTCGGCCTCGACGCCGGTTGCTCGGCCCAGACCTACGGCCTTGGCTTCAAGGAACTCTGGCAGCTGCCGCCAGGGCGCGCCGAGCCCGGCCTGATCCAGCATTCGGTCGGCTGGCCCGTCGACAGCCGCACTTACGGCGGCAGCTTCCTGTATCACCTGGACCGGGATCGCGTGTACGTTGGTTACGTCATCGGTCTCGATTATCGGGACCCGCGCTTTTCGCCCTTTGAGGCCTTTCAGCAATTCAAGCACCACCCGCGCGTGCATCGCTTGCTCGAAGGTGGCGAGTTGATGTCTTACGGCGCCCGCACCATTGCAGCCGGCGGCTGGCAGGCGCTGCCACGCATGGATGCGCCCGGCCTGATGCTGGTTGGCGATGCAGCAGGCACGCTCAACGTTCCGAAGATCAAGGGTGTGCACCAGGCGATCCGCTGCGGCGTCCTGGCCGCAGAACACCTTGCGGAACAAGGCAAGACCGAAGGATTTGACGCACGCTGGCGTTCATCGGAGGGCGGCCGCGAACTGAAGCGTGTGCGCAATATCAAGCCCGGCTTTCATCGCGGGTTGTGGTTCGGCATGGCGAATGCGGCATTCGAAACCGTCGTTGGCGGTCGCAGCCCCTGGACGCTGGCACATACGGAAAACCACCTTGCGCTGCATCGGCTGGGCGACGGGGAAACACCCGATCGCCATTGGGTTGATCGCGACCTGCCGCCACGCGACCGTGTGAGTGCCATCTTTCACGCGGGCAACGTGCATGAGGAAAGCCAGCCCGTGCACCTCAGGGTGTCCGACACGACGATCTGCGCCACCCACTGCATTACAGAGTTCGGCAACCCTTGCGAGCGATTCTGTCCAGCCAATGTTTACGAGATGGTGGACGATGGCAAGGGCGGCAGGCGGCTGCAGATCAACGCCGCGAATTGCGTGCACTGCAAGGCCTGCGACATCAAGGATCCCTACGGCATCATCACCTGGACCACGCCGGAGGGTGGGTCGGGCCCGAACTACCAGAACTTCTAGATGAGCGCCGAGCAGCCGATCTGGACGCCTTCAATGCTCCGCATTGCGGATGCAAACCTGACGCGCTTCATGGCCCATGCGGGCGCACGTGGCGCGCCCATCGACGATTACCAGCAATTCTATCGCTGGTCCATCGAACAACCTGCTGCGTTCTGGGAAAGGCTCTACGAGTTTGCAGACGTCGCCGGCAAGCGCAGTGGTCCCGTGCTGGCGGATGGCGGTCGAATGCCGGGCGCACGCTGGTTTCCCGGGACGCGACTCAACTTCGCGGAGAACCTGTTGCGCGGCCCGGATCGCGAACCCGCGCTGGTGTTTCGCAACGAACGAGGAATGCGCCGTGAATTGAGCTGGCAGGAACTTCGCAGCGAAGTCGCGCGCATCGCCGATGGGCTGCGAGCATCGGGAGTCGGTCCCGGTGATCGCGTCGCCGGTTACCTGCCGAACATGCCCGAGGCGGTGATTGCGATGCTCGCGACCGCGAGCATCGGCGGAACCTGGACATCATGCTCGCCGGACTTCGGCATCAATGGCGTGCTGGACCGCTTCGGACAGGTCGCGCCAAAGGTGCTGTTCACCGCCGACGGTTACTTCTATGCGGGCAAGACAATTGACTGCCTCGCATCCATCGCAGCCGTGCTTGCCAGGCTCCCGTCGGTGTCGCGCGTCGTGATCGTGCCCTATGTGAATGACGAACCGGCGATCGCCGGAATCGTTCATGCCGTGCCATTCGCCCAGTTCGGCCGCGGCGCGGCGCCGCTGGCATTCGAACAGCTGCCATTCGATCATCCGTTGTATGTGCTCTATTCGTCCGGCACGACCGGCGTTCCGAAATGCATCGTGCACGGCGCCGGCGGCACGCTGTTGCAGCATCTCAAGGAGCATTTGCTGCACACCGACGTCAAGCCCGGCGACCGGTTGTTCTACTTCACGACCTGCGGCTGGATGATGTGGAACTGGCTGGCCAGCGGCCTGGCCGCCGGCGCGACGCTAATGCTCTATGACGGATCGCCGCTGCACCCGGACCCGGGTGTGCTCTGGGAGATGGCGGCCGCCGAGGGCATCACGATTTTCGGCACCAGCCCGAAGTATCTTGCGGCGCTGGAAAAGTCCGGCTACCGGCCGCGTGAGCGGCACCAACTGGCGAAGTTGCGCACGATGCTCTCGACCGGTTCACCGCTGGCGCCCGAGCAATTCGATTTCGTCGCCGATGCCATCGGCGCGGCCGTCCAGCTCGCATCGATTTCCGGCGGCACCGATATCGTGGCCTGCTTTGCACTCGGCAATCCGCTGCTGCCGGTCTATCGAGGCGAGCTGCAGTGCCGCGGGCTCGGCATGAAGGTCGAGGTCTGGGACGATCGGGGTTATCCGGTTGCGGGCGAGCGTGGCGAACTGGTGTGCGTCGCGCCGTTTCCCTCGATGCCGGTCGGGTTCTGGAACGACCCGGACGGCAGCCGTTACCACGCCGCCTACTTCGAGCGCTACCCCGGTGTCTGGCACCACGGCGATTATGCATTGCTGACCGAACGCGGCGGCCTCGTGATCCTGGGACGCTCGGATGCCGTGCTGAACCCCGGCGGCGTGCGCATCGGGACCGCCGAGATCTACCGGCAGGTTGAACAACTCGACGAAGTCCTCGAGAGCGTGGTCGTCGGCCAGGATTGGCAGAAAGACGTTCGCGTCGTGCTGTTCGTGCGGTTGCGCGACGGCCTGGCGCTCGACGAGTCACTCCGCGAGCGTATCCGCCGCCAGATCCGCGCCAACACGACTCCACGGCACGTGCCGTCCCTGATACTTCAGGTGCCGGAGATCCCGCGCACGATCAGCGGCAAGGTCGTCGAACTCGCGGTGCGCGAAACGATCCATGACCGCCCGGTGAAGAACACGGATGCACTCGCGAACCCCGGAGCGCTCGCGCACTTCCGGAATCGCCCCGAACTCCAGGCCTGATGCGCTTGACGGCTGCCACACCGCTGATGGAGCGATGCCAGGCCCTGCTCGGCGCCCAGGGACAATCGCTCGATGACGCGCAGCGCCGGGTGCTGATCCGTCTCGAGGACCTGCGCCGGCGGCTGATTGCGAGACAGGCGGGCGCATCACTGATCAAGAAAAGTCTGCGCCTGCTGCCCGGCAAACGACTTGGGCCGCTGCGCGGTCTCTGGCTCTGGGGCGGTGTCGGGCGCGGCAAGACATTCCTGGCCGATCAGTTCTTCGCCGGTCTGCCGTTCGCCGCGAAGCGCCGCGAACATTTCCATCGCTTCATGCAGGAAGTGCATGCGGGACTCCGGCGTCATCGAAACACCCCTTCGCCGCTCCAGCATGTGGCCGAGGGCATCGCGCGGCAGACCCGCTTGCTCTGCTTCGACGAGTTCGCGGTGAGCGACGTCGCGGACGCAATGATCCTGGCGTCGCTGCTGGACGCGCTGTTCAGGAATGGCGTGACACTGGTTGCGACATCGAATCTGGCGCCTCAACAGCTTTACCGCGACGGCCTGCAGCGGGCGCGCTTCCTGCCGGCGATCTCGTTGATCGAACGTCATTGCAAGATCATGGAACTCGATGCAGGTGCCGATTACCGGCTGCGGCGGCTCGAGCGCGCGCTCCTGTTCCTCGGCCCGCAGACAGCGGACGCGGAGTCACGCATGGCCGTGGAGTTCGAACGCATGGCGGAAGGGCCCGGCGCCGTCAATGCCGAGATTCAGGTCGCGGGCCGGCCAATTCGTGCATTGCGCGGGGCCGAGGACCTGGTCTGGTTCGATTTCAGGAAACTCTGCGAGGGACCGCGCTCCGCTGCGGACTACATCGAGATCGGCCGCTGCTATCACACGGTGCTGGTCAGCCGCGTGCCTGTCATGGACGCCATGGCCGACGACGCGGCACGGCGCTTCATCACCATGGTGGACGAATTCTATGACCGCGGCGTCAAGCTGATCTTATCGGCCAATGCGGCGACACCGGAGGAGCTGTACCGGGGTGAACGGCTGGCATTTGAATTCCGCCGCACCGCGAGCCGGCTGCACGAGATGCAGGGGCGGGAATATCTCGCAAGGCCGCATCGGCCGTAATCGGTCGCTAGCGCGACCAGCCCGGATAGAGGCTGTTCGCCACCCGATCGCACAGCGCCACGTCAGGCGCCGTAACCGGCCGGATGTTCGAACCGAGTTCAAGCACCTGTGCATCGCGGGGCGAATACGCGGGCCAGGGTGTGAGTTCAGCGCCGTTGGGGTTGCCGGTACGGGCAAAGTTGCTCCAGTAAGCCACCATGGCGTCGGTCAGCCACGCATCGGTCGCGTCAGTGCTGAGCCAGCGATCATGCGTGTCAAAGACATAAGGAATCTCCGCGCCATGGTAGGCCAGCAGGCGCTCGCCTCCGGGGCCCGGCCTGACGCGGGTGAAGCGATAGACCCAGGCGCGATGCTCTCGGACCGCGGCGCTTGCGGCCATCAGATACGCGGGGCAGACCATATTGGCGAGCGTCGTGGCCTTGTCATGACCGCGACGCAGGTCGGGCTCCCGCGCGGCACGCGCTGCAAACACATCTCTCACCGCGGGCGGCAACTTGTCGAGAGTCGCCGAAAGACTGGCCGGTTCCGCGTCGACGTACATGTACCATTCGTCTTCGTTGCTGCCGATCAGCAAGTCGTACGGAATGCCGTTGCGGCGATAGAAAGCCGCCGGCGTCATGACCACCGATATTCCATCGACGACGGGCCCGAACTCGTGGTCCGGGAGTGCGCCGCGGGCCGCCCGGAAGATGTCCGCACTTGAGTGTTGCCGAAGTGACGCTAGATCCGGCTCGCCCGGGAACGCCTTCGCCAGCGCAAGGCCGGCCCGTTCGGCATCGCCCAGATCCAGGTCGTCCTGCATCTGGTAGCCGCCGCTCTGGCTGATCGCCCTTTTGAAAAGCCCCTGGGCCAGCGGCGAGGTCACCAGGTAGCCGACATTCGCTGCGCCCGCTGATTCGCCGAAGATCGTCACGTTGCCCGGATCGCCGCCGAACGGGCCGATGTTGTCGCGCACCCAGCGCAGCGCGGCAATCTGGTCGAGCAGCCCGAAGTTGGCGGGAGCTTTCGACCCGTGCAGTTCGGGGTGACCGAAGAAGCCGAAGATGCCGACCCGATAGGCGATGCTGACAACGACGACCTCGCCCCGGGCCGCCAGGCTTTCCCCGACGTAATCGGGTTCGTACGTCCACCCCGAAATGTTGGCGCCGCCATAAATCCAGACCATGACCGGCAGGCGTGCGCCGGCCGACAGCCTGGGTGTCCAGACATTCAGGTAGAGGCAGTCCTCACTGACCGGCGGATCAGCAAAGAACGCCGGTTCTACTACGCCAAAGGCTGCACCGACCTTGCGGTACCAGTTGGTGTTGTAGCTGTCCTGATAGCAAGCTGCCGCGAAGTCCCGGGCAGACTGCACTCCGGCCCGCGGCAAATGCGGTTGCGGCTCCCGCCAGCGCAGGTCACCGACCGGCGGTGCGGCAAACGGTATGCCCCTGAAGCTGGCGACCTCGGGGTGCCGGCCGCCGAAGTTGCCTTGCAGGATTTCACGATTGACCTCGACCGTCGGTATCGCCGGTCGAACGTCAGTGCGGCAAGCGGTCAGAACCAGGATGGCAATCGCGAATCCCGGCCAGCCGCAGCGCCTACACACGGCGCGCATTCGCGGCCTTCGACCAGTCGAGCGGCGCAATCTTTGGCAGCAGGCCGACCCAGCCGATCAAGCCAAGCACATTGACCGCGGCGACCAGCGCAAACGCGAGGAAGAACTGGCCCGTCTCCTCGACCAGAATTCCGGTGACCCACGGCGCGATCAGTCCGGCCATGTTGCCAATGGCGTTCTGCACGCCGACCCAGCGACCCGCCGCCTTCGGTCCGGCGATGATCTGCGGAATCGCAAATACTCCTGGAGATGCCAGCCCGCTGATGATCTGGAAGATGAAGAGCACCGCAATCGAAGCGTTGACTGGCAGCATCACCATCCCGGCCATGCAGGCGATTCCGGAGACGTGAAACAGCACCATGACGCCCTTGTAAACGAGATCGACGCTGCGGCCGGCGCGGATCCAGCGATCGGCGGCCCAGCCCATCAAGAGCGCGCCCATGGCATTCAGCAGATAGGCCCATGAGGCGATTAGCGTCATCATTTCAAACGAAAAGCCGCGCGCCTTGACCAGGTAAAACGGCAGCCACGACAGGATGAAGTAGAAGCTGTAATTCGAGGCGAAATGGCCGAGCGCCGCGCCCCACAGCGCTCGCTGCCTGAGAATCACCTGGAACGGCGGCAGGTCCTGCGTCGCGACAGGAACCCTGGGCGACAGCGCGACCTTGACCCTGCTCCATGGCCAGAGCCACAGGAGCGACAGCGCCCCGAACAGGATGAACACCGGTCGCCAGCCGTACAGACTCATCAGCAATCCGCCGAGCAGCGTGCCGACCGCCGGACCGACCAGGTAGCCGAAGCCAAGCACGCCATTCGCGACACCGAGATGCCGGACCTCGACTGAACTCGCGAGGACTTTCGATGCGCACGGAAAAGACACGCTCTCGCCGACCCCGAGCAGGACGCGCAGCACGATCATCGCGGCCAGACTCTGCGCAAAACCGGTCGCCAGCGTTGCAATCGACCAGATCAGCAAGCCGGTCGCGAGGACCCGGTGGGCACCGAAGCGCTCCGCGAGCCAGCCGGCCGCCGGCATGCAGGAGACGTAACCGTAGTAGAAGACAGACAGCAGGAGACCGAGCTGGCTCTCGCTCATGTGCAGCTCGTCCTGGATGAGCGTGGCGCCCGTCGCAAGATTGCCGCGATCGATGAAGTTGATGAATACCGCGGCAGTCACCAGCAGCACGAGCCGCACTGAGGAGTTGGAATCACGCATCGACATTCACTACGACGCAACCGCCAAAGCCGCGCTGCTCGATCAGTTCGTTGGCGCGCGCAATTTCACCGAGTGGAAGGACGTGGGCGACGCGGTGCTGCAGCTTGCCTTCCGTGAGCATGCGGGTGATGTCCTCGATGGCCTGAAGTTTGGCCGACTCCGGCATGGCATAGACGATCACCAGCCGCAGGGTCAGGTCCATGAACATCATTCGCAGGAATGGCAATTTGGGTTCCGGCACCTGCGTCGAAGAATAGGTTGCGATGGTCCCGCTGGTACGGATGCACTGGAGCACCTCGGGAAGATTGGCGCCGAACTCCACGTCGATCACCCGATCAACCGGCTTGCCGCCATTTTGCGCCTTGACGCGCTCGCCCCAGCCGGGCTCACGATGATTGAACACATGATCGGCGCCCAGCGCGCGGCAAAGTTGCTCATCGGCCGCATTGCTCGCGCTCGCGATCACTCTCGCGCCTGCGTTCTTCGCCCACTGAATGGCGTAATAGCCGACGCGGCCGGCGCCGCCCGTGACCAGCATGGTCTGGCCTGCGACCGGCCCATCGGCAAATACGCAACGATGGGCCGTCATGACCGGGATGCCGAGGCAGGCACCGGCTTCGTACGAGACGTTGTCCGGCAGGCGAACGGCGCGGGATGCATCGAGCGCAACGTATTCGGCTGCGGTGCCGAAGCGCCTGCCGTATTGCGCCTGGTATACCCAGACACGCTCGCCGATACGGCGGGCGTCGACGCCCTCGCCCACGCCCTCGATGACGCCGGCGCCATCGCTGTTGGGAATCACGAGCCCGTTATCCAGCAGATTGGGAAATGAGCCGGCGCGCTTCTTCACATCCGAGGGGTTGACACCGCTGGCCTTGATGCGAACCAGCACCTCTCTCTTGCCAGGCACGGGTCGCGGCTGTTCCCCGACGATGATGACTTTCCGGGCGGGCCCGAATGACTCAAACCATGCCGCTCTCATCTGACTTCCACCCTGACCCGCGAAGGCTCAGTCCATCCAGTTGGACAGCGATTCGGTGTGGCCGTCGATCCCGATCGCCTGGCCAGATATCGTGGCGCCCTGGTCCGATGCCAGGAAGAACGCCAGATTCGCCACATCTTCGGCCGAGACAAACAGCCGCATCGAGCTTTGCCTCGCGTAGATCGCCCGGATTTCCTCGGCGGTCCGGCCTCGTTCAGCCGCATCGCGCTCAATCACCCGGTCGATCCGCGGACCCTTGACGCTGCCCGGGCAGATCGCATTGACCCTGATTCGATGGGTGCCGAGCTCCATGGCCAGGGTCTTGGTAAGGCCGATCAGCGCCCATTTGCAGGCCGTATACGGGGCACGCAGCGGGAAACCAAAGAATGCCGCATTGGATGCAATGTTGATGATCGAGCCGCCGCCCGCCGCTTTCAGCATCGGTACGGCACGGCGAGTGCAATAGAACTGTCCATTCAGATCGACGGCGATCGCGCGGTCCCAGTCCGCAGGTTCGATCGCTTCGATCGGTGCCGTCGGACCGGCAATACCAGCGTTGTTGACCAGGACATCCAGTCTTCCATGGACGCGGCGCACCTCGTCGAACAGTGAGTCCACCTGATCGACACGGGCGATATCGGCCAGGCTCGCGCTCGCACCGGGTTGCGCCGCAAGAAACGCCTCGATGGCTGCGGGATCGCTGTCACAGATGTGTACGCGGTATCCCTCACGGAGAAATCTTGCAGCGATTGTCCGGCCGATGCCGGTCGCCGCCCCGGTGATGACCACAACCTGCTTGTTGTCCATGGTCCGATAGCCCCCCGCCTCCTACTGTAAGGCATATCGGCGGTACGGATGAACGGCCCGTTGCCTTGATCCCGACATCGGCGGCCGAAGACATTGTGTCACGCTATGATTGCGTGATCGACATCGCGACCCGTCAATTCTGCCTCCGGCTGGACAATCTCATGCAAAAGCATTCCCACTGTTTGACCCGCAGAACGTATCCGCACCGCGCACATGGCACGCTGGTCACGGTGTCAATGCTCGCGCTGCTCACGCTCAGTGGCACTGCCCGCGCGGCGACGGCCCTGACCGCAGATCGCCTGATCGACGGGCGCAGTTCCACGCCCATGACCAATGCCGTCGTGCTGGTCGACGGCGATCGTATCGTCGCGGTGGGCGATCGCTCCATCATTCCGCCGGGGGCGGAGATCATCGAGCTCGGCGACACGACCCTGATGCCCGGCATGATCAACGCCCATGAACATCCGTTGATGTTTGCAAGTGACTACCAGAGCGCGCACCTCGAGAACTCGTCGGCGTTCAAGGCGTTGATGGGGCTCGCGGGTTTGCAGCGCCTGCTGCTCGCAGGCTGGACCAGCGTGCGGGTGGTGGGCGATGCGGACGTGTTCTACGCGAACCAGGATATCCGCCGCGCGATCGATTCCGGCGTGTTCATCGGACCACGTCTCACGGGTGCCGGACATTACATCTCGATCACCGGCGGCGGCGGAGACGTGAATTACCTGTCCCCCGAGCAGCAGGTGCGCGCGGACGGGCTGATCGCCGATGGTCCCGAGGAAATCCGCAAGGCGGTTCGTCAGGAAGTGAAGTACGGTTCCGACTGGATCAAGCTGCTGGTCACCGGCGCCTTTGAATCGGTGGGCGACAACCCGCGCAATGTCGCGTTTTCCCCCGAGGAATTGCGCGCCGCCGTCGAGGAAGCCAATCGCCACGGTTTGCCCGTTGCCGCCCACGCCCATGCGGCCGAGGGCATCAAACAGGCCGTGGCCGCGGGCGTGCGCTCCATCGAGCACGGCACCTATATGGATGACGAAGCCATCAGCATGATGGCGAAGCACGGAACCTTTCTCGTGCCCACAGTGTATGTCGGCGACTACTATGCGGAAGGCGACAAGCTGCGCGCGCAGGACAAGAACGACGACTACCTCAAGAACTACCGCAGCAAGTTCCTGGCGGCTATCGCGCGCGCCCATCGCGCCGGCGTCAAGGTTGTCGTGGGGCTCGACCTCGGCGCCGGCATCGTCGACCCTGCATTCTATGCACGGGAATTCGCAGTGTTCGTCGAGGCCGGAATACCGCCGATGGAGGCGATCCAGGCTGGCACGCGCGTGGCGGCGGAACTGCTGCGCTGGGACGACCGCCTCGGCACCATCGCGCGCGGCAAGCTGGCCGATATCATCGCCGTGCCGGGCAATCCGCTGACCGACATCAGCGCGCTGGAGCGCGTGTCCCTGGTCATGATCGGCGGCAAGCTCGTGAAGCGGCCGGGCGAAAAGGCTTCACTGGCTGGTTTGTTGCCCAGCCCCAGCGGCAGGTAATTTAGGCCAGCACGCCCATGGAGTGGGCCGTCGACTTCACGCAATTGCGCCGCGACCGGCTGGCCAAGGTGCAGCGCGAGATGGCGTCACGCCAGATC
>DAITAA010000003.1:87816-96637 GCA_036824505.1 Steroidobacteraceae bacterium | reverse complement strand
ATTGCGCCGCGACCGGCTGGCCAAGGTGCAGCGCGAGATGGCGTCACGCCAGATCGGCGCGCTGGTGCTCACTGACCTGATGAATTTCCGCTACTGCACCGGCGTCAGCGTCATGCCGCTGTGGACGGCGGTAAACCTCGCGCACTACGTCGTCGTGCCGGTCGAAGGTGATCCGGTCATCTTCGAGTATGGCGGTGCCGAGTTCCGCGCTCGTCTGTACTGGACCGATGTCCGCCCTTCGATCTTCTGGCAGCCGCGCTTTACGGTCGGCGACTCGCCCAGGAAGGCCGCCATCTGGGCTGCCGGGATCATGGAGGTGCTGCGCGAACGAGGCTTGGCCGACGCGCTGATCGGAGTGGACGTGCTCGACTTCTATGGTTTCACCGCGCTGCAGCAACTGGGGCTGCGCCTCACGGATGCCGATGCCGCCATCGAGGCCGCGCGCGTCATCAAGACCATGGATGAAATCGGCCTGATGCACCGATCCTGCGCAGTTGCAGAAGCGGCACTGCGTGACATGGAGCAGGCCATTTGTCCCGGCATCTCGGAGAACGAGCTGCTGGCGATCTACTGGCATCGCATGCTGGCCCTCGGCGGCGAGCATTGCTTCACGCGCCTGATCGTCTCGGGCTACAAGACCAATCCCTGGTTTCACGAAGCCGACAGCAAGCAGGTGTGTCCCGGCGACCTCGTTGCGATCGACACAGACATGATCGGCCCCGAGGGCTATGCCTGCGACATCTCGCGCACCTTCCTGTGCGGCGACACGGCGAGCCCCGCGCAAAAGGAGGCCTACAGGGTGGCCCACGACTTCGTGCGCTGTTGCATCGAGTTGATCAAGCCGGGCGTCAGTTTCGCCGAGTTCGTGGCCCGCTGCCCCGTGCTGCCCGAAGCTTACCGGGCGCAGCAGTACGGCGTCATCGTGCACGGCATCGGCACCGACGATGAACCGCCAAATATTCCCTTCCCGGGTGACCCGCACACCGACATGCCCGAGGGCGAATTCATGGAAAACATGGTGCTGGCGGTCGAATGCTACGCAGGCAAAGTGGGCCTGCGGGACGGCGTGAAACTCGAAGATGAAGTCTGGGTGACCGCGACCGGAGCCTCGTTGATCTCGCTCTATCCTTACGACGCGAAATTGCTGGACTGAATGCTTGCGCGTCGGCGACGCGTCAGAAAAGCCGGCCGTCGTCCGCAGCACCGAGCAAGGCCCTGCGCAACAGCTTCGGTGGCGGGTTTCCATAGCTCAGGAACGCTTCGTGGAAGTCGGAAAGCGATTTTCCGGGGTGGAGCGCGAGCCAGTCGTCGCGCAACTTCATTACCATCAGCTTGCCGAGCATGTAGAAGACATATCCCGGGTCGAATGTCGCCCGCACGGCTTCCTGGCGTGCACTCTCGGGATCGCTGAATGCCCGCTCGCGGAACATTTGTTCGGACTCCGGGATGCTCATGCCGCTGGTCTGTAGCCCGATTGAGGACAAGGCGCGCACATCGTTCATCAGTGCGTTCTGCAACTGGCCGATCGCCATCTCGGGATCGTCGTCCAGCGCCTCGTGCAGCATCATCTCTTCGCTGTAATGGGACCAACCTTCCGTATACGCATAGCTGTAGGTGAACACCGCAAGCGGATTGCCGGACAGGTTGGAGCGCATGGCCTCGAGGATATGACCTGTCCACACGCAGTGCGTCGTGGTCGCCATCAGGTCGGCTTCGGACTGCAGGTATTGCTGCTGATCCTCGACCGACCAGTCCGGATCGGGCGGCGAGATGTAATAGATGGATGGTGCGTCCCTCTCGAGGGGGCCCGGTACCGCGATGTACGCGGTTGCGGAGCGCTGGTGCGGCGGTGCTTCGGCGACAATTACCTGTAGTCCGTCGGGGACCGGGGCGATGTGACGTGCGAGCACCAGGCGCTTCAACTGATCCACCTGGCGCGTCGCTGCCGCGATGGGCCCGTCCGGCGGCTTGCGCGCAGCGACTTTCGCCCTGCATTCCCGCAGTGTCGTGCCTGGAGCAAACGCGCCGCAGGCGCTCCCGAGGGCCTGCAGGTTTCGCCGGTAGTCGCGTTCCGCGATTGCCTTCAACTCGCCGATCGGCGTGTCGATGCGCTCCAGAGCCCACAACATCTGTGCGTATCTCTCTGCACCGAGCGCGAAGTCCTCGTTGCGCGGTAATGCATCGATCCAGTGCGCCAGGTCGGTCAGCGCGGCAGCCGCCAGATCGCTGGCCTTCTTCATCGCGGCCTGGCGCACCGGATCATCTACCGCCGAGAACACTTCGTAGGGAGCGGTGGTCACGAATTCCGCGAGGCCCGCGATGTAATCGCGGAGTCCCTCGGCGTGGCCGGATGGCATGGGTTTCAAGGTGCGTCGCATCGCCGCGAGTGTCGCGGGCAGCGCGCTGACATGCCGGGTGTAGGCGTCCATGCGCGCCGCCAGCGGTGCGTAGTTTCGCGACAGATAGACGTCCGGATCCAGCGCGAGATAGTCGTACCAGGCGTTGTTTTCCAGCACCTTCAGCGTCCGGATATTGAATAGTTGCGTGTCGATCTCGACCGCGAGGTAGCCGTGGTACAGGCGTTCCTTCACGCCCAGTTGCGGCGCGTCGATCGCCGCGGTCCGCCGTCGCATCTCTTCGAGCCAGGCGACCCGCTCGCGGATGCCCTCGGGGCTGAAATCCGGCAGCCGGCCGTCATATTCGTGCAGACCGCTGTTCACGGCGGCAGTCGGAACCCTCTCATAGTGCCCCGCAACAAAATCGCGTAACAACTGGTCGAAATCCCGCGCCGCCGCCGGCGCATCGGGATCCTGGCGCACCGGCAACTGCTGGCAGGCCGCGAGGCAGGTCAGCGCGGCAAGCAAAATGGCGCGCAGCGCCCTCGGAATCATCGCTAAAATCCTCGGATCGGGAATCACACTGGAGCCTGATTCATGCATCTTCTGCTGTCCGCCTGCCTGGGCGCAATGCTGCTGACAAGCACGGCCGCCGAGGCGGCGGCGCCCCGGCCGTTCACAATCGACGACATGCTGGCCATTCGCGACGTGTCCGAGATTGATGTGTCGCCCGATGGGGCATGGGTCGCCTATACGGTATCAACCGCGGACCGCAACCGCGATGAAGAGACCTCTGATGTCTGGATGAGCAGTTGGGACGGCCGGCAGCAGGTGCAACTGACGACCAGCAAGGCGGACGACAGCCAGCCCCGCTTCAGCCCCGATGGGCGTTCCATCGCATTTCTGTCGGAGCGCGACGATCAGGAGGAGGATGAATCTTCCACTCAGGTCTGGCTGCTCGATCGCGCCGGCGGCGAAGCGCGGCAGTTGACCGCGCTCGACGGCGATGTCGAGGATTTTGCCTGGTCACCTGACGGGACCCGGCTCGCGTTGATTGTCAAGGATCCGGATCCTGTTGCGCTCACCCTGCGCAAGCGCGGCGGTGCTCTGACAGGCAGGGACAATACCCCGCCTCCGATCGTGATCGACCGTTACCGATTCAAGAAAGATGTCGAGGGCTACCTTGGGAACCGGCGCCGCCATCTCCACCTGTTCGACGTAGTCAGGCGCAGCGCCGTGCAACTGACCACCGGCGCCTTCGATGATGGTTCGCCGAGCTGGTCCCCGGACGGTCGCACGATTGCCTTCGTCACGAAGCGCGGCGCCGACACCGACCGCCACTGGAACTGGGACATCTACGCGATCGAGGCGCGTGCCGGCGCCACAGCCAGGCTCCTGACACCGTTTCAGGGCGCAGATGGCGGCGACTATTCGGACCCGATCCCAGGCGGAGGCCCGCACTACAGCCCGGATGGCCGCGCCATTGCCTACCTGCGCAGCCTCGACGAAAGCTTCGACAGCGCCTATTTCGGCACGTCTGTCATCGCCGTGACGCCAGCCGCAGGCGGCGATGCGCGGCTCCTGACTGACGCCCTGGACCGCCAGGCGTTCCAGCCGCGCTGGTCGGCCGACGGGCGCTACCTGTATTTCACGCTCGAGGACGATCGCAGCGTTCAGCTGGCGCGTATCCCGGCTGCCGGTGGTGAAGTCGAGCGGCTCACGGCCCGCGGTCAGGTCGTGCGGGAGCTCGCGATTAGCCCCGGCGGGCATGTCGCCGTGCTCGCAACCAATCCCGCGCAACCGGCGGAAGTCTTCGCCCTGGAAGGCAAGACCCTGCGGCCCCTTTCACGCCAGAACGAGACGTTGATGGCGGGGCTCGGCCTGGGCAAGGTCGCGGAACTCGATGTGCAGGTTGCAGACGGCACGCGCGTCGGCGCACTGACCGTCGCGCCGCCAGACTTCCGCACAGGCCAGCGCTACCCGACCCTGCTGTACATCCACGGCGGCCCGCAGGCACAGGACCAGCACGAATTCGATCCGATGGCGCAGCTGTTCGCAGCCAACGGCTACCTGGTGGTCCAGTCCAATTATCGCGGCAGCACCGGGCGCGGCTACGCCTACTCGCTGGCATTGCGATCCGACTGGGGGCACCACGAAGTGACGGATCTGCTGGCGAGCATCGAAGCGGTCGTCGCCGATGGGCGCGCCGACCCCGGGCGCCTCGGCATCCTCGGCTGGAGCTACGGCGGCATGCTCACGAACTACACGATCGCGAGCGACACGCGCTTCAAGGCTGCCGCGAGCGGTGCGGGCATTTCCAACATGCTCACCGGCTACGGCACGGACCAGTACATTTCCGACTACGAACTCGAACTCGGCCTGCCATGGAAATCGATCGAGAGCTATCTCAAGGTTTCCTATCCATTCTTCCACGCCGACCGGATCAAGACGCCCGTGTTGTTCATGTGCGGCGAAAATGATTTCAATGTGCCGCTGATCAACAGCGAGCAGATGTATCAGGCGCTGCGCAGCATCGGCATCGAAACGCAGCTGGTGATTTATCCGGGTGAGTTCCACAGCATCAGCACGCCAAGCTATCTTCAGGACCAGGCCGAGCGTTATCTCGGCTGGTTTGGCAAGCACCTGAAATCGCCATAGCATGACCGTCGCGCAAAGGAGCACGACTCTGGTCTTTCGAAAATCGCTGGCCGCATTCGCGGCAGCCGCCTTGCTCGTTACCTTGAGCCCGGCGACGCATGCGCAGGACACGCGCTTTGGCCCCGGTGACCCGGTGATGAAGGACGCGACGCAGTTCGACCCAATGCGCCCGGTGGACCGGGAATTGCAGGCGAGCGTACCCGATGGCTTCGTGGTCGCATCAGTGGGTGACATGATCATTTCGCGCCCGCTGTCCCAGTATGCGGCCCGTCTGCCGGCATTCGGCGCCGTCGTTGATCTGCTGAAACGCGCCGATGTCACCTTCGGGAATCTGGAGACGACGATATTCGACGAGCGGTCGTTCAAGGGTTCGCCATATTCGTGGGATGGCGACTGGACCAATTCGTCGGTGCCCGCGGTCGCGCGGGATCTCAAGGCCATGGGCTTCGCGATGGTTTCCCGCGCCAACAACCATGCGCTGGACTGGGGCCTCGAGGGCATGCGCGAGACCAGCCGCTGGCTGGATGAAGCCGGTATCGTCCATGCGGGGGCCGGGGAGACGCATGGATTGGCACGGGCGCCGCAGTATTTCGAAAGCGCGGCCAGACGCGTCGGACTCGTGGCACTGGCATCCACATTTCGACCGACAACTGAATCGCTGCCCGCGGCAGGAGCATCGCCCGGGCGGCCCGGTATCAGCGCCTTGCATCTGACCCCGGTCGTCGAAGTCCCGTCGACCGCCATAAAGCCGCTCGCCGAGCTTCAGTGCACCCTTTACGGCAGGAACTGCGGAGAGACACCGACCGAAGGCCAGCTCTTCGGAACGGAATACCGCCAAGCCGCCGGGACCTCGTACGAGTACTCCATGGATCCGGAGGACCTCGCCGAAATCCACAGCAGCATCCGCTCGGCGCAGCAGAATGCCGATTTCGTCATCGTGTCAATCCATTCGCACGAATGTTCGACGGGCTGCGATCGCGATGATGCTCCGCGCGGCCCGGCCAGCTTCCTGAAGCAACTGGCGCGCGATGCCATCGATTCGGGCGCGGACGTCTTCGTCGTGACCGGTAATCACAATCTCGGCCCGATCGAGATCTACAAGTCCCCGGCCCGGGGTTACCGGCCGATCCTCTACGGACTCGGCAATTTTTTCTGGAGCGACGTCCAGCCGCTCCTGCCGCACGATCTCTTCCAGGCCAACCGCGCGCTGCTCGCGAATTCCTGGGGAGCCCCCGGGAAGGCGACTGAATACGATCTGACCGCGCCTTTGAACAAAAAGTATTTCGCCAACGCTTTCACGTTCCAGAGCGTCCTCGCCGACTGCCAGTTCGAGGGCAATCAGCTGGCGCAGATCGTGTTGCACCCGGTCGAAGAAGGCTATGGCGCGAAGCTTCCTGAAAGCGGGATTCCGCGCCTGGTGACGGACGCGGAGACGGCGGCTGCCATCTTCAGGCAGATCAGCGAGCAGACGGCAGCATTCGGCTTGCCAAAGCTGAATGTCAGCTACGTGAAGAACACGGCCGTGATCCGGCCATAGCGGCGCGAACGGATGGCAGCATGAAGTCAGTGCAGATCGCGGCTGTCGTTCTTTGCGCTCTTGCGATCAGCCACGCGGCCGCGGAAGCGCCGGTGCCCGCCGGCTTCGCGAAGCAGGTGGATGAGTTCGTCAGCACTGAGATGCGCCGGCAAATGGTGCCCGGTGTGGCCGTTGGCGTCTTTCGCAAGGGCGACGTGCTCGTCGCAAGGGGCTACGGTGACGCGAACATCGAGCACCACGCACCGGTGAGCAGCAGGACCATGTTCCAGTCTGCGTCCGTCGGCAAGCAATTCACGGCCGTTGCCGTGATGCTGCAGGTGGAGGACGGCAAACTCTCGCTCGACGATTCCATCACCCGATACTTCACCGACGCCCCGGACAGCTGGCGCCCGATCACGGTTCGCCACTTGCTGACTCACACTTCCGGGATCCAGGACTATTTCGATGAGTTCGGAGGTCCTGGCTCGGATCCTTTCGACGTCCGGCGCGACTATACGGAAGAGGAAATGTTGAAGGCGTTCTACCTTCTCCCGCTCGAGTTCGCGCCGGGATCGCGATGGCACTACAGCAACACCGGCTACGTCCTGCTCGGTTACCTCGTCCGCCGCGTGTCCGGCCGGTTCTACGGCGACGTCCTCAAGGAGCGAGTATTCGCGCCGCTCGGGATGAAGACGGCACGGGTCATCAGTGATGAGGACATCGTGCCGAACCGTGCGGCCGGCTATCGCCTGGTCGATGGCAAGGTCAAGAACCAGGAATGGTACGCCCCGACGGTGAACACCACTGCGGATGGTGCTCTCTACCTCAGCGTGGAGGACTTCCTTGCCTGGGACCGTGGACTGCGGGCTCAGGCCATACTTTCCGCGGCGAGCTGGGCGCAGATCTATGCGCCGGTCAGGCTCAACAGTGGCAAGACATTTCCTTACGGCTTCGGCTGGTCCATCGACGAGTCAAACGGCGGGCCCTGGTTTCATCATTCAGGCAGTTCGCAGGGCTTCAGGGCCTATATCTCCCGTTACCGCAAAGATGATCTCACGATCGTCGTGCTCGCCAATCTGATCGATGCGGATCCCTCGCGCTTCGTTGATGGCATCGCCGCGATCTTCGATCCAGCAATTGCGAAGATACGGCCTGCCACGCCCATTCCGGACAGCGACCCTGCCACTGCCGCGCGCGTTCGCGGGCTGCTTGACGCCGTTGCCGGGGGCAGGCTGCCTGAACAGCAATTGCGCTATGCGAACCGCGGTTTCCTTGAGCTGATCGGCGGATATGCGCAACTGCTGCAGACGCTCGGTGCGTTGGAGCGCCTGGAACTGCTGGACCGCCGGGACCTGGGCGACGATCGGGTGTCCACTTACGCTGCGCACTATGGACCGCGCACGCTGCGCGTGCAGATCGCCTTTGCGCCGGACGACCGGATCGCGGATCTTGATATCGAATCCGAATAGGGCCGGCTGACCGGTCGTTACGTCTGACGATCGATTCCCGTCACATCCGGTCTCGGTTCGCCCATCCGGTAGACGGCGATGATGCGATGGGTCACCGTGTCGCGCAGGGCATTGAACCACTGGCCGCAGCCGAAGCTGTGACACCAGCGTTCAGCATGCTGGCCCTTGGGATTCGAGCGGAAGAACAAGTAGCTGGACCAGGCCTCGTCGCTGCAGTCCGGCGGCGGCCGGGAAATATGCGATTCGCCGCCGTAGGTGAACTCCGGTTCGTCACGGGTTCCGCACCAGGGACACTCGATCCGCAGCATTTCGGTATCCTACCGAGGACAACCGATGCCGCGCTATTCCTTTCCTGCACTCGCCCTGCACGCCCTGCGCGGCCACAAGCGCTGGCCACGGGTATTGCGGGCGGCTGAGCCGAAGCCTGGCTATGACGCGCTGATTATCGGCGGCGGCGGCCACGGGCTCGCCACGGCGTATTTCCTGGCGAAACAGCACGGTATGCGCCGCATCGCGGTGCTCGAGAAGGGCGCCATCGGCCATGGCAACTCCGGCCGCAACACGCAGGTGGTCCGGTCCGACTACTACCATCTGCCCAGTTCGAAATTCTTCGAACGCTCACTGCAACTCTACGAAGGCCTGAGCCGGGAGCTGAACTACAACATCATGTTGAGCCAGCGCGGCAAGATCAACCTGGCCCACAGCCCGCACGAAATGGAAATGCAGCGCCGGACGACCAATGCGATCCGCATCAACGGGGTCGATTCGGAGATGCTGTCGGCCGAGGACATCCGCAGGCTGGAGCCCGCGCTCAACTTCAACGGCCGCTACCCCATCGAGGG
>DAITAA010000003.1:0-87716 GCA_036824505.1 Steroidobacteraceae bacterium | reverse complement strand
ATCACGTGCTGATCTCGGCCCTAGTTCATGTCTACATCAGCCAGTCGGATCGCGGTGAAATCGTCATCGGTGGCGGCGCGGACATCCACCACTCCTATGCGCAGCGTGGCAGCCTGCCCATTCTCGAGGCCAACGCACAGGCGGCCGTCGAGCTCTATCCTTCCCTCGGCCGCCTGCGAGTCATGCGCCAATGGGCCGGCACTGTGGACATCACGCCGGACACCAGTCCCGTGATGGGGCTGACACCCGTGCAGGGCCTGTACGTCAGCGCGGGCTGGGGCACGGGTGGCTACAAGGCCATTCCCGCCGGCGGCGAGACGATGGCCTGGACCATAGCGAATGATCGTCCGCATGAACTGATTACGGCATTCGGCCTCGGGCGATTTGCAAGCGGCGCACTCGTCGATGAAGGCGCAGCGTCGGGAGTGGCGCACTGATGCCTTCGCAATTCCCCGGCGCAGGGTACCGGCTCGCCGTTGGCGGCCGCATCGACCGCTCGCACCCGCTGACATTCCGCTGGAATGATCGCGCACTCCCCGCCTTCGCCGGCGATACCATCGCATCGGCGCTGCTCGCAAATGGCGTGCGCATCGTCGGCCGCGGTATGAAATTCCACAGGCCGCGCGGAATCCTGTCGGCAGGCATCGAGGAACCCAATGCACTCGTGACCCTGGGCCGCGGCGCCGAGATCGAGCCGAGCGCGCGCGCAACGATGATACCCGTGCACGAAGGACTCGAAGTGCAGGCGCAGAATTGCCGGCCGAGCGTCGACTTTGATCTCGGTCGCATATTCGATGCGACATCACGGCTCTGGCCGGCCGGTTTCTACAACAAGACCTTCATGTGGCCGTCGTGGCACTTCTACGAGCGGTTCATTCGAAGCGCCGCAGGCCTCGGCCCCGCCCCGCAACAACCGGATCCGGCGCGCTACGAGGCGGTCAATGCGCATTGCGACCTGCTCGTTGTCGGCGGAGGACCCGCGGGCCTGCATGCAGCAGCCATCGCAGCCCGTGCCGGCATGACGGTGATTCTTGCCGAGCAGGATTTCGAATGCGGCGGGCAACTGCTTGGCTCGAATGCCACGATCGACGGCCGGCCCGCGATGGACTGGGTCGGGCGCATCGTCTCGGAGCTCAGCGGCCTGCCCCATGTCACGCTGCTCACGGCAACGACTGCGTTCGGTCTCTACGACCATGGCAATGCGGGCCTCCTGCAGAGGCTCGACCTGGCCGCCATGGGGGAAGTAACCCGACAGCGCTACTGGCGCGTGCGTGCGAAACAGACATTGCTTGCCACGGGAGCAATTGAGCAGCCGCTGGTGTTCGAATTCAACGACCTGCCGGGCATCATGCTGGCTGGCAGCGTGCGCCAGTACGCGAATCGATTTGCGGTGGCGGCCGGCCGGCGCGTCGTGTTCGCGACCAACAACGACTCTGCCTACCTCGCAGCACTCGACCTGGCAACCGCCGGCATCGATGTGCCCCTGCTGCTCGACAGCCGCGCCAATCCGCCCGCGGCCTTCGTGGGTGCATTGCGCACGCGCGGGGTCGAGGTCCGTGCCAACGCGGTCGTGATCAAGGCGTCCGGAGGCAGGTGGCTTCGCACGCTGCGCGTCGGCACAATCGCGACCGGCGGCTCAGTCACCAATGCGGGCGACATCGCCTGCGACGCGCTCGGCATGTCCGCAGGCTGGTCGCCAACCGTGCACCTTTTCTCCCAGGCGCGCGGCAGTCTCGACTTCGACGAGCTGCGGCAATGCTTCCTGCCGCACGGCGGGACGGCGCCGCTGCTGTGCGCCGGATCGGTCAGCGGCGCCGCCACGCTCGCCGACACGCTGGCCAGCGCCGCGGATGCGCTCCGCAGGGCTGCGGGCCCCTCGGCAATGCCGGCGATCGAAGAACTGCCAGTGAGCGCCGAGGCCGGACTCGTGCGCCGCACGGCTGCTGGCCGAACGAGCCGGCAATGGCTGGACCTGCAACACGACGTTACGGTCGCCGATGTGGAGCTCGCCATTTCCGAGGGTTTCGAGAACATCGAGCATCTCAAGCGCTACACGGCGGCCGGCATGTCCGTGGATCAGGGCAAAACCGGCAACTTGAATACGCTGCTGACCGTGGCGGAACTGACGGGTGGGCAAGCCGGGGACATCGGCACGACAACTTACCGACCGCCCTACTCGCCCGTCACACTCGGCGCGCTTGCGGCGCGGCAGACGGGCGATCGCTATGCGCCGAGGCGGTTGTTGCCCGCGCATGCCGAGCATGAAGCCTTGCGTGCGCACTGGTGGGAAGCCGGGGGCTGGATGCGGCCGGCCTGCTATCCGCTTGCCGATGAGTCGGTGCACGATGCGGTCCAGCGCGAGTCGCTTGCCGTCCGGAATGCCGTTGGCATCTACGATGCCTCGCCGCTCGGCAAGATCGAAGTCACGGGGGCCGACGCAGCACAATTTCTCGACTGCTTCTACATCAATGATGTGCTGACCCTGGAGCCGGGCCGGATCCGCTACGGCCTGATGCTCAACGAACAAGGCGTCATCATCGACGACGGCACGATCGCAAGACTCGACGCCGGGCGATTCGTGGTCACGACAACGAGCGGCGGCGCCGGTCGCATCGCCCAATGGTTCGAGGAATGGCGCCAGTGCGAATGGCCGCATCTGGAGGTGTTCGTCACGCCGGTGACCAGCCAATGGGCGACGATCGCAGTCTCGGGACCGAACGCGCGCGAGCTGCTGCTGCAAGTCGATACGGATATCGCCATCGACCGTGAGTCGTTGCCGCATATGCAGGTCCGGGAGGGCCGCATCGCAGGCGCGCCTGCGCGACTCTATCGCGTCAGCTTCTCCGGAGAACTCGGCTACGAGATCAATGTGCCGGCAGGCCAGGGCGCAAGACTTTGGCGCGAGCTGCTCTCGGCGGGCAAGGAACTGGGCGTCGTTCCATTTGGCATCGAATCCCTGTTGTTGCTGCGGCTTGAAAAAGGCTTCCTGCATGTCGGTGCGGACACGGATGGCACGACGACGCCCGCAGACGTCGGCTGGGGCGAAATCGCGATGAGGAAGAAAGCGGACTTTGTCGGCAAGCGCTCATTGAGTCGCAGCGACAACCTGCGCGGCGATCGGCTGCAGCTCGTTGGTCTCTCCGCAGACGATCCAGAGGTCCTGGTGGCCGGCGCCCATCTGCGGCTGTCAGACACGACGGAAGGCAGTGACGGCTGGGTGACGTCGGCCGCCGTGTCGCCCGCGCTTGCCCGGCCTATCGCCCTTGCGATGTTGCGTGGCGGCCGTCGCCGGCTTGGCGAGACAGTGAACGTGCACGATCTCGACCGCCGCTGCGTGGCGAGCGTCGTGACAACGCCATTCTATGACCCGAAGGGGGAGCGACTGCGTGCCTGAGTTCGTCGCCCGGCTGACGCCACGCGCTTCCGTGAGGCTGCAGGTTTCGGCCCGCGCCTTGCCCGTCGCCATTGCCATTGGCGATGCAGCGTTGCCCAGTCAGCCAAATACCTGGACCGGAGGCGATCCTTTCATCTGGTGGGTATCCCCCGATGCGTGGCTCATCCAGTCCGTGCGCGAAGGCGACGGCCTTGCGGCCCGGGTGCAAACCGAGTGCAGGAACCTGCCCTGCGCCGTGACGGATCTCTCGGATGCCCTTGTGACACTCGCGCTTGAAGGTCCCGATGCCGGCGCTGTGCTCATGCGCGGATGCGGGCTCGACCTGCGCGAGGCTGTTTTCGGCATCCGGGCCTGCGCCCGTACCCGCCTGGCACAATTGCCGGTGCTGATCCGCAAGCCCGTGTCCTCGCGCTTCGAACTCGTCGTCGATCGGGCGGCGGCGCAATATCTCCAGGACTGGTTGATGGATGCGGCACTCGGCCTCGAATAGTTTCGAGGCGGCGCGTCTGGCATCAGACGAAAAGAGCCGCAAGAATAATCACCAGCGCAGCCGGGCATACGTACCTCAGCAGCCACATCACCATGCGCCTGCCAAAGGCCGTGGTTTCGTCGAGTTGCTCCGCCACGATTTGCCGGCTGACGCGCCATCCGAAGAACAGGCTGATCAGCAGCGCACCGATCGGCAGCAGGACATTCGACGACACGTAGTCCATCACCTCAAAGAACGTGAACTGGGAAAATGCCGGAATGGCGCCGAGCGGCCGCCATCCTGACCAGACGTTGAACGAAAGCACCGAGCCGATGCCGAGCAGCCAGCTGGCTCCACAGGCGATTACGGCCGCCATTGGCCGGCTGAATCCGCGCCGTTGTTCAAGCCATGCCACCAGCGGTTCGATGCCGGCGAGTGAGGGGGTCAGCGCAGCGAATATCAGCAGCAGGAAGAACAGCGTCCCGATCAGGCGCCCACCGGGCATCTCGGCAAACAGCGTCGGCAGCACCTCGAATACCAGTTCCGTGCCTTGTGCGGGATCCATGCCATAGGCGAACACCAGCGGAAATATCATCAATGTCGCCAACAGCGAAACCAGCAGGATCGAACCGACAATAATGAGCGCACAGCGCAGCAGCGAAGTGCCGCGCTCAACGTAGGATCCGTAGGCCAGCATCATTGCCATGCCAACACCGGTCGCAAAGAAAGCCTGCCCGATCGCGGCCAACACGACTTGTGGCGTGATCGCGCCGAAATTCGGAGCGAAGGCGAACGCGAGGCCGTTCACCACGTCGCCGGTGGCGAGCGAATACGCGACAAGGATTAGCAGCAGCGTAAGCAACGCCGGGGCGCGAATCCTGTTGGCGGTTTCGATTCCGCGTCCCACACCGCGCGCAGAGATGAATGCGACAAACACGATGAATGCCACATGCCAGGCGCCGACTTCCCAGGGCCGCGACAGAAAACCACGCCACAATGAGGCGACTTCGGGACGCTCGAGACCGGAAAGCGCGCCCGCCCCGACTTTCCAGGTGTAAGCGAGCACCCAGCCGGCGATAACCGTGTAAAAGGACATGATCATGAATGTCGCCAGGGTCCCCAGCACACCGATGACATTCCAGCGTGTGGACAATCCCGAAGCTTGCGCGACGAAACCCGCAGCCTGTGGCGGGCTTCTGCGCGAGTGGCGCCCGATTGCAAACTCAGCAGCGAGCAGGGGTACGGCGATCAGGAGGCAGGCGAGCACAAAGACGAAGATAAATGCGCTTCCGCCGCTGCTGCCGACCAGATAGGGAAATCGCCAGATACTGCCCAGTCCGACCGCGGCACCGGCCGCGCTCAGATAGAAGGCAATGCGTGAGGACCAGAGCGGTGCGCCTTTCTTGACCGATGCCACGCAATTACTGTATCTCAAAGACCTTGCTGCCGCGCGAGGTCCGCTGCATTGCGATGTGAGTCGCGGTGCACGTGCCGGCTCACGCTACAATTCCGTAATGGACATGCTGGGTTTGCCTGTCTTCTGGGTCGAGTTGGGCGCCATCATCTGGATCAACCTGCTGGTCTCCGGCGACAACGCCGTGATGATCGCGCTTGCCGCGCGGTCGCTCCCCACGGCGCAGCAGAAGCTCGCAGTGTTCTGGGGCAGCACCGCGGCCGTCGCCTTGCGCGTGATTCTCACGATTTTCGCAGCCGCGCTGCTGGCCCAGCCCTGGTTGAAGCTCGTCGGTGGCGCATTGCTGCTCTGGATCGGCGTGAAATTGCTGGTGCCGAAGAAAGATGGTGGCGAATTCCCGGCAGGCGACCGGCTATGGGAAGCGGTCAGGACCATTCTGATAGCCGACCTGGTGATGAGCCTCGACAACGTGATTGCAGTCGCCGCAGCGGCGAATTCAGCCGCACCAACTCCTGATCTCGAAAACATGAGGTACGTGCTGCTGGTCCTTGGCCTTGGGATCAGCATCCCGATCGTCATATTCGGCAGCGTGGTAATGCTGAAGGTCATGCGCCGATTCCCGCTCATCATCGCGCTGGGCGCGGCATTGATCGGCTGGATCGCGGGCGACATCATGGTGACTGACCCGGCGATCGCCGATTGGGTCCAGCAACATGCGGCCTGGCTGCACGATTGGCGCGCGGCGCCGATTGCCGGGGCGCTGTTCGTGACTGCGTTCGGCAAACGGAGCCATTGGGGAATCTGACGCGCCGCCGTAAATCGCTTCTTTGACTGCAGGTGTGCGATCGCCGCCCAGGCGGCAGGCTCAGGTGTTGTCTCTCAGGTAGGCGTCCGATTTATTCAGCCAGTCTTCGCGCGGTGGCGAGAAAACGTCGATATCGAGCGTGTCCTCGAGCGCCAGAGCCGCATGAGGCAGATTCGGTGGAATCACCAGCACTTCGCCCGCGCCCACGATGATCTCGCGCTCCCCGTTTTCACCGAGCACGAAACGCAGCTTGCCGGCGACGATGTAGCTGATCTGTTCATTGTGATGCGAATGCTTCGGTACGTCGTCGCCCATCTTCAGAAATACCTGCGCAATCATCATGCGTTCAGCCGTTATCAGCCTTCGCGTGATGGTGCCTTTCAGGGGTTCTTCCGGAATGTCAACCCAACGGTAAAGTTGCACAGCTGAACTCTCGATCATTGCTTCTGACCTCGCATTCGACGCAGATGCGCTGGGTTGTGGCCCGTCACGAGCGGCTCCCGGCGATTATCCCATTTGTACCGAACGGCGGTAGAATCGTCAGGAGACCCCGATCAGCCCAATGCCCAAGTCGCTGAAGATCGCCTGCGCGGTCGCAATTCTCCTGGTCATCTTGATGGCGACCGCGCTTCTCTATGTGCGTGCTAAGGTCTCCAAGCCGATGATCGAGGCTGCAGCCTCGAAAGCCCTGGGCATGGAGGTCAGGATTGATGGACGGGTGGCAACCGGCATCTTCCCGAGTCTGCATGTCACGCTCGAGGACGTGGAAATCCGCAACCGAAAAGTGAGCCTCGCTACCGCAAAAGAGGCGCAGATCTGGATCGATTACCTCCCTCTGCTCCGGAATGAAGTGCGGTTCGGGAAAATTTCACTGTCACACGCCGGCATTTCAATCGAGCGGACCCTGGATGGCACATACAATTTCGAGAAGCCGGGGTCGCCCGTCGCTTCGTTGCCTGCACTGGACCTGGCAAGCGTTACCATTTCAGACGCGACGCTGAGCTACGCGAACCAGCAATCCGCCGACATTTTTGAAGCTCGGCATTGCAGCCTGGACGTACACCGCCTGCAGCTCCTGGGCAGCGGCCAGGAGTTCATGAAACGCCTTTCCATCACGGCTGACGCAGCCTGCGATGAATTCCAGGGAAAATACCAGCCGCTATCTGACTTGAAGTTCTCCGTCGCCGGCGATAACGGAATCTTCCGTGTCGCGCCGATTGCAATGCATCTCTTCGGCGCGCAGGGCTCTGGGGTCATCGAAGCGGACTATACGAAAGCGACGCCCCTCCACCACTTCCATTTTTCGCTGCCGCAGTTCCACATTGAGGAATTCTTCAAAACGCGATCGCCACGCAAGATCGCAAGGGGGCTGATGGATTTCAAGGCGGACCTGGCGATGCAGGGAAATTCTGTCAGCGAGATGAAGCACTCGATGGCGGGCCGCATCTCGTTGCGTGGCAAGGACCTTACACTTGAGGGAACCGACCTCGACAAGGAGTTCTCCCAGTACACGGCCAGCCAGAAATTCAATCTCATGGATGGCGGTGCGTTCTTCTTTGCTGGACCATTGGGTCTGGTCGTCACAAAAGGCTACGATTTTGCGGGCATCTTCAAGGGTTCAGGGGGCAGCAGCACCATCCACACCATCGTCTCCGAATGGCGAGTCGAGCAGGGAGTCGCAAAGGCGCAGGACGTTGCGTTTGCGACCAGCAAGAACCGGATGGCTCTCCAGGGCGGACTCGATTTGGCCAACGGTCAATTTGTCGGCGTGACCACGGCACTGATCGACGCCAAGGGTTGTGCCAAGGTGAAGCAAAGCATACACGGCAGCTTCCAGAAACCGGTGGTGGAACAGCCGAACTTCCTCGAGGTCCTCGCCGGGCCTGCGATGAAATTGCTCAAGAAGGCGCGGGACATCTTTCCTGGCGGAAAGTGCGAAGTCTTCTACGCCGGCTCGGTAGCGCCGCCGAAGCGAACGGATGGCGATGAAACCGGCGCTGGAGAACGCCCTAAAGCAGCTATCCCTTAGATCACGCCGCGTCGTTCCTGGTCGAGTTCGATGGACTCGAACAGTGCGCGGAAATTGCCTTCGCCGAAGCCTTCGTTGCCCTTGCGCTGGATGATCTCGAAGAATATCGGCCCGATCACGTTTTTGGTGAAGATCTGCAGCAGGATGCCATCCTTGGCGCTGCCGTCGATCAGGATACGACGTTCCTTCATTCGCGACAGCGACTCCTGGTGGCCGGTCACCCGTGCGTCGACACCCTCGTAATAGGTATCCGGCGTATCCTGGAACTCGATGCCATTGGCGCACAGCGCATCGACGCTGCCGTAAATGTCGTCCGTGAACAGCGCAATGTGCTGGATACCCTCGCCCTGGTACTCGCGGATGTATTCCTCGATCTGGCTCTTGTCATCCTGCGACTCGTTGATCGGGATGCGAATCTTGCTGCAGGGGCTCGTCATCGCGCGGCTGAAGAGACCGGTCTTCTTGCCTTCGATATCGAAATAGCGGATCTCGCGGAAGTTGAACAGCCGCTCGTAGAAACCGGACCAGACATTCATGTTGCCGCGCCGGACATTATGCGTGAGGTGGTCGATCAGTTTCAGTCCGGCCTGGCGCGCCGGTTGTTGCGCGTCCCGCACGGGCACGAAATCCACGTCGTAGATCGTGCGGTCACCGTAGCGATCAACGAGGTAGATGATGCTGCCGCCAATGCCCTCGATGGCGGGGATCTGGAGCTCCATGGGGCCAACCCTGCCTTCGACCGGCTTTGCACCCAGTTCGACGGCCCGGCGCAATGCGTAGGCCGCATCCCTGACACGGAAGGCCATCGCGCAGGCCGACGGGCCGTGCGCGCGGGCGAACTGTTGGCCAAAGCTCTCCGGCTCCGCATTGATGATGAAATTGATGTCGCCCTGGCGATGCAGCGTAACGTTCTTGCTGCGGTGCCGGGCCACAACCGGGAAGCCCATGCGTGCAAACAGGGCCCGCAACTGCTCGGGATCCTCGGCCGTGTATTCGACGAACTCGAAGCCGTCGGTCCCCATCGGGTTTTCAAACAGCTCGCCCATGATCAGCTCCCGCGTTAGTTACAATTGTAACTATAATTGGACGTTGACCTCCAAGGAACCGCAAATGGCCATAGCAGCGAGCGCCGTCCCGGCCCTGGACCTGGAGCAATTCCTGCCCTATCGGCTGTCGGTGCTCTCCAACACCGTCTCGGCGGCGCTGGCCGGAGCCTATGCGCGCCGTTTTGGGCTTACCATCCCGGAATGGCGCGTAATCGCCGTATTGGCCCGCACACCGGGGCTTTCCGCGGCCGCCGTGGCCGACCGTACGGCGATGGACAAGGTCGCGGTCAGCCGCGCGGTGGCCGGTCTCGTCGGCTCCGGTCGCGTGCGACGGGCGCTCGCCACAGGCGACCGGCGCCGCTCCGTCTTGACGCTGACTTCGCGCGGGCGCGAGGTCTACGCCCGCATCGTGCCCTATGCGCTTGAGTATGAGAGACGCCTGCTGGCCGAGCTGGCGCCGTCGGAGCAGTCACTGTTCGCCGCCGTATTGAGCCGCCTGCAGAAACGCGCGGACCTGCTCGGCCCGGCTGGTGCGGCGCGTGTATAATTTCACCAGATGCTAGGCAAAATCCCGGCCGCCCGTCAGGAAATCATCGATCGCATCGCTTCGCGCGCGCGCCGCAGGCGCGGTCATCGACTGCCAGTCGCGCCCGGCAAGTTCGTCCGCTTCTTCTATCACGGCGTGTCAGAGCTGGACCTTGTCCAGCGGGCTGACAGCGATCTCGCAGCTGCGGCACTCGCTCAACTTGCCATGGGGCGCATCCGGCAGCCCGGACGGCCGATTGTCCGGGTCTTCAATCCTGACCCGGCTCGCGATGGTTTCGCTTCGGCGCACACAGTGATCGCGGTCATCACGGATGACATGCCGTTTCTCGTTGATTCGCTTGGTATGGTCTGCACAAAGAGCGGGCTCGCCGTGCACCTGCTTGCGCACCCGGTATTTGCCGTTGTCCGCGACCGGCGCGGCCGCATGACCGATATCTTGCTCGGTGATGTTCCGCCTGGCGCGCGACATGAATCCTGGCAATTGATCGAAGTCGATCGTGAAGGCGACCCGCAGCAGCTGGCGGCACTCGAGAAACGAATATGCGCCACGCTCGATGACGTGCGCTGCGCGACGGCCGACTGGCAGCGCATGCGGAAAGCGGCCCGCGAAGCCGCCATGGAAATTGGTCAGCGGCGAGTCCGGCTGCATGCGAGTGAAGTCGCGGAGGCCAAAGCGCTGCTGGAATGGATGGCGGATCAGCACTTCACGTTTCTTGGCTATCGCGAGTACCGCCTGCGGCGCGGCCCGCGCCGCGATCTGCTTCAGCCAGTCGTGAAATCGGGTCTCGGCCTGATGCGCGCGAGTCGCCATCGCAGGTCGAGATCTGTGGCGCTTGCTGGAGACGTGCGCGACTTCGCGCGATCCAGCGAACCATTGATCATCACGAAGGCCAACACGGTTGCAACCGTGCACCGTTCCACGTACCTCGATTACGTGGGAGTGAAGACATTCGACGCCGCCGGCAATGTGACCGGCGAGCGGCGGTTCATCGGGCTCTGGACATCGTCTGCCTACAACCACAGTCCGCGCGATATCCCCGTTTTGCGGCACAAGGTGCAGAGCGTCATTGATCATTTCGGCCTGAGCCCCCTGAGCCACGACAACAAGGCGGTCGTGCACGTACTCGAGACATTCCCGCGCGATGAATTGTTCCAGGCAAGCGTCCCGGAACTGGTCAGGATCGTACGCGGCATCGTCAACCTCTACGAGCGAGCGCAAGTCCGGCTGTTCGAGCGCCGCGATGCGTTCCGGCGCTTCTACTCCTGCCTGGTATTCGTGCCGCGCGACCGTTACAACCCGCAGGTGCGCAAACGCATCGAGGCGCTCGCGATGGAGGCCTTCGGTGGTCAGGCCATCGAGTCGCAGGTACAGCTCTCCGAATCCGTGCTCGCAAGACTGCATATCCTGGTGCGCACGCCGCCGGATGACAGCCCGCATGTCGGCGCGGCAGAGCTCGAGCGCCGCATCATGGAGACGGTTCGAACCTGGGCGGACCACCTGAGGGACAGGCTGCTGGAGAAGCACGAGGAGACGGTGGCGCTGCGCCTGCACCGCAACTGGGGGCATGCATTTCCGGCTGCCTACCAGGAAGACACCCCGATCGAATCCGCCCTTGGCGACATCGTCTGCCTCGAGGCGCTGGCCGCGGGGACTTCCGGCCTGCGCATGACTCTCTATCGCGCCGCTGGCCAGCCGCCGCATAAGGTGCAGTTCAAATTGCTGCGCCGAGAGCGGCCGATTCCGATTTCGGATGTGCTGCCGACCATCGAGAATCTCGGGCTCAAGCTGATCAGTGAACGCCCCTATGAGGTCAAGTCCGGCGCAGGCAGCATCTGGATCCAGGACTTCGAACTCGAACACCCGCGTGGGGTCAGCATCGACCTCGACAGCGATGGGCCGCGCCTCACGTCTACATTCGAAAGCGTGTGGCGCGGCCGAGCCGACAATGACGGTTTCAACCGCCTGGTATTGGCCGCCGACCTGAGCTGGCGCGAGGCAATGGTGCTTCGGACCTACGCGCGGTGGTTCGCTCAGCTCGGCTTGCCCCTGTCTCAGACCTACATGGAAGAGGCGCTCGCAAGCAATGCCGCCGCTGCCGGCAGGCTGTTCCGGCTGTTTGTCGCGCGCTTCGACCCGAAACTGAAGCCGGCGGAACGGCGCCTGGCCGAGTCGCGCCAACGCCGCGCACTCGATGCGCTGCTCGCCCGCGTGACGCGCATCGACGACGACCGGATCCTGCGTGCATTCCTCGCGGCGATTGACGCGACACTGCGCACGAACTATTTCCAGCAGGCGGCTGATGGCCAGCCGAAGACCTATCTTTCCCTGAAGCTGGACCCGCGCAAGGTCGCGGAGGTCCCGCTGCCAAAGCCGATGTTCGAGATCTTCGTGCATTCGCCGCGGCTCGAGGGGGTGCACCTGCGCATGGGGCACGTTGCGCGCGGCGGCATTCGCTGGTCGGACCGTCGCGAGGACTTCCGTACCGAGATCCTCGGCCTGATGAAGGCGCAGAACGTCAAGAACACCGTCATCGTGCCGGTCGGCGCCAAGGGCGGCTTCGTGCCACGACGCCTGCCGGCAACTCGCGAAGAGGCGCAGCGCGAGGGCACGGAATGTTATCGCACCTTCATCCGGGCCCTGCTCGACATCACCGATAACGTGGTGTCCGGCAAGGTCGTGCCACCGATCGCGGTCGTGCGCCAGGATGGTGACGATCCCTATCTTGTGGTGGCCGCGGACAAGGGCACGGCGACATTCTCCGATGTCGCCAATGGAATATCCGCGGAGTACGGCTTCTGGCTCGACGACGCTTTCGCCTCGGGAGGCTCGGCCGGCTACGACCACAAGAAGATGGCCATCACCGCCCGTGGTGGCTGGGAATCGGTCCGGCGACACTTCCGTGAAATCGGCATGGATATCCAGTCGCAGGATTTCACCGTGGCCGGCATCGGCGACATGTCAGGCGACGTGTTCGGTAATGCCATGCTCTTGTCCCCGCACATCCGGCTGCTCGCCGCATTCGATCACCGGCACATCTTCCTCGATCCGTCACCTGACGCGGCGCGCAGCTTCGCCGAGCGCCGCCGCCTGTTCGAATTGCCCCGCTCGGGCTGGGACGACTACAACCCGAAGCTGCTTTCGAGGGGCGGTGGGGTGCATTCGCGCCAAAGCAAGGCGATAGCGCTGTCGCACGAGGCACGTGCCATGCTCGGCATCGAGGCTGCTTCCGCGCCTCCACTCGAAGTCATCCGCGCGATCCTCAAGATGCCCGTCGACCTGCTGTGGAGCGGGGGCATCGGCACCTACGTCAAGGCACGGGAGGAAACGCAGGCCGAGATCGGCGACCGCGCCAACGACGCGGTGCGGGTGAATGGCGATGAACTGCGCTGCCGGGTGATCGGCGAAGGCGGCAACCTTGGCTGCTCGCAGCGCGGGCGCATTGAATACGCGATGAACGGCGGTCGCATCAACACGGACTTCATCGACAATTCCGGCGGCGTCAATTGCTCCGACGTCGAGGTCAACCTGAAGATCCTGTTCGCTCCGATGATGCAGTCCGGCAAGCTCACGCGACCGGCACGCAACCGGCTGCTGGCGCGGATGACCGACGAGGTCGGTCAGCTGGTACTGCGCAACAATTATCTGCAGAGCCTCGCGATATCGGGCCTGCAGGCGCGGGCCGTCGAGCGTATTTTCGAACTTGGCCACGTCATCCGCGCGCTCGAGCGTGCCGGGACGCTGGACCGGACGCTGGAGGCGCTGCCGTCCGACGACGAGATCGAGGAACGCCACCGCAAGGGCCTCGGCCTGACGCGCCCCGAATTGGCCATGCTGCTTTCGTATTCGAAAATCTGGCTGTCGGGAAAGTTGATGGAATCCGACATCACCGAGGATCCCTTTTTCGCCGGAGAACTCACGCGCTACTTTCCGCGGCCCGTACAACGCCTGTATCCGCGCGCAATTCTGGGCCACCAGCTGCGTCGCGAGATCATCGTGACCGCAACGACCAACAGCCTGGTCAACCGCATGGGGCCGGTGTTCGCGATCCGCACGCAGGAAGATACGGGCGCGGACATAGGCAGCATCGCTCGAGCGTTCGCGATCGCGCGCGAGATCACGGACATGCGCGGGCTGTGGGCGAATATCGAGGATCTCGACGACCGCGTTCCGACGTCCTTGCAGTACGATTTGGGGCACGAGACGACGCGCCTGCTGCGCCCGCTGACCTACTGGGTGCTGCGCAATCTCGGCCCGCGCCTGGACATTGAACGTGCCGTTTCGCGGCTGCGCCCGGGCGTTCAGGAACTGCTCGGCGACCTGCCGGAACTGATCGAGGGCATCGAGGTTGAGCGCTATGACCGTGCGCTGCAGCGATTCTCGGTGGAAGGCGTGCCAGCACGCGTCGCGCGGCGTGCCGCGAGTCTCGGTGCGATCCATTCAGGCGTGGATATTGTCGAGGTCGCCCTGGCACGTCGTGCGCCCATTGCGCATGCAGCCCGCGTCTACTTCGGCCTTGGCGCGGCGATCGGTCTCGACTGGATCCGCGGTGAGATTGAGCGCCTCACGGTCGAAGGTCACTGGCAGGCACTTGCCCGGGGGACGCTCCGGGAGGACGCCTATTCGCTGCAACGACGTCTTTGCGACCGCATCGTCGCGCGCGGCGGACGACGGGATCCCGCAGTCGCGATACGCGCGTGGCTGGCCGACCGGAGCGGCGCCGCCGAAAGCCTGAGCCGCACCGTCCGGGAAATGCGTGGCACTGGCAGCTCGGATTTTCCGACGCTCTCGGTTGCATTGCAGGCGGTACGCCGCCTCGCCGAATGATGGGGCTCGCTCAGATCTCGAGCTGCTCGCCAATCTCGATGACGCGCCCCGGCGGCAGGCCGAAGTGGTAGACCGCCGGCCGAGCATTGCGCGCCATCAGCGAGTACAGGCGCTTGCGCCACCGCGCGAGGTCGGAGCGCCCGGTCACCAGGATGTTCTTCTGACCCAGTACGTAGATTGTGTCGGCCGGTCGGTATGGCAGGCCCTCGGCCTCCGCCTCCGCGAGCAGTGAAGGAACGCTGCGCGATTCCATGAACCCGTAGCGCGCGACGACGCGATAGAGGCCCGGTGCCAGCTCGCGCACGTTCACGCGCTCTCCCTTCCGGGATCGCGGCTCATCGCCGGTCTCAACGGTCAGCAGCACGATGCGCTCGTGGATGGTCTTGTGCGTCTCGATCATGCGCTGCAGCGCGCGTGGCACGCCACCACCGCTGCTGTCAAGATAGACGGCGGTGCCCGGAACGCGGTTGAGCCCTTCCTCCGTCACCAGCGCCACCAGCGCGCGCAGCGGCATCTGGCGCCGCGCCAGTTGATTGACACCGGCTTCTCGTCCGTCTCGCCAGGTCAGCATGACTGTCAGCAGCACGCCGCTTGCAGTCAGCGGCAGCCAGCCGCCTTCCGGGATCTTCAGGCTGTTGGCCGCCAGGAAGGTCAGCTCAATCAGCAATTCGACACACGCCATCATCAACATGACTCGCGCACGCCGCTCATCCTGCGCGCCAAGCCAGGCGATGACGAAGATATTGTTGACCAGCATCGCGCCGATGATCGCGACACCATAGGCTCCCGCCAATGCATCCGAGGAACCAAAAGCCAGCACCAGTCCGATGGTCGCCCACATCAGCATCCAGTTCGCGGCGGGTGCATAAATCTGGCCTTCCGCTTCGTCCGATGAGTGGATCACGGTCAGCCGCGGCAGGAAACCGAGCTGCATCGCCTGATGAGCGACCGTATAGACGCCGGAAATCACCGCCTGCGAGGCGATGATCGCGGCGGCTGTTGCCAGCAGCACCAGCGGCGTCAGCGCCCATTCCGGCGCCATCAGATAGAAGGGACTTTGCACAGCCGCGGGATTCGCCAGAGCGAGTGCGCCCTGGCCGAAGTAGTTCAATAGCAGCGACGGAAGCACGAGGCCATACCATGCAAGCCGGATCGGCCGGCGGCCGAAATGGCCCATGTCCGCGTACAACGCTTCACCGCCGGTAACCGTCAGGAATACGGCCGCCAGCACATACAGTGATTCGCCGCGGTGCTCGATAATGAAATTGACCGCGTAACTCGGATTGACCGCGGCGAGCACTGCCGGCTGGCGCAGGATCCAGCTGATACCGAGTGTGGCAAGCGTCAGAAACCATATGACCATCACGGGGCCGAACATGCCACCGACCTTGCCCGTGCCCCGCTTCTGGAAATTGAACAGCATCACGAGGATCACGATCACCAGGGGTATCACCGCGCCGCTGAATGCCGGACTCATGACGGACAATCCCTCGACGGCGGACATCACGGTGATCGCCGGGGTAATTGCGCCATCGCTGAAGAAGAGTGCCGCACCGAACAGACCGAGCGTCATGGTCGCCGTTGCCGGCAGCCAGGAGCGCTTCGCGAGCACCAGTTCCATCAGCGCGAGGACGCCGCCCTCGCCGTGGTTGTCCGCGCGCAGGATGATGCCGGCGTACATGATCGAGATCACGATCGTCAGCGACCAGAAGATCAGCGAAAGGATGCCCAGTACATGGGCAGGCGTCGGGGTGATTCCGTCCAGGCCCACGAAGCAGGTGCGAAAGGCGTACAGGGGACTCGTGCCAATGTCCCCGTAAACCACCCCGAGCGCGCCAAGTGCGAGAGTGCGCGTCGATAGTTGCGATGAAGTTGACATGGGGGAGATCAGCGACCCCGGACTGCTGATCCGGGCGGCACATTATAACGCAGCGCAGAGGGATTCGCGCGTCACTGTGATATAACGCCGCCTGCGTTCTGCATTGGAGTTCCGCCTTGGCCGGCAAGCTAGTCCTGGTCCGTCATGGCCAGAGCACCTGGAATCTGGAGAATCTGTTCACGGGTTGGACCGATGTCGACCTGACCGATCAGGGTCGCGCCGAAGCCGTGGCCGCAGGCAGGTTGCTGCGGGAACAGCATTACGAATTTGAAATTGCCTACACATCCGTTCTGAAGCGCGCAATCCGCACGCTGTGGCTGATGCTGGACGAAATGGATCGCATGTGGATCCCGGTCGAGCGAGACTGGCGCCTGAATGAACGTCACTACGGCGCGCTGCAGGGGCTCGACAAGGCGGCGACGGCCGAGAAATTCGGCGCCGAACAAGTGAAGATCTGGCGGCGCAGCTACGACATTCCCCCGCCCCCGCTCGCTGCGGATGACCCGCGCCATCCGAAATTCGATCCGCGTTACCGTGCTGTCCCGGAAGCCGCGTTGCCGGCGACCGAGTCGCTGAAGGACACACTCGCAAGGGTCGAGCCTTGCTGGCGCGATCGCATCGCGCCCGCACTCGCATCCGGCCGCAATGTCCTGGTCGTCGCGCATGGCAACAGCCTGCGCGCGATGGTCAAGATGCTGGATGGCGTGGGCGACGAAGAAATCGTCGGATTCAATATCCCGACCGGCGTGCCGATTGTCTACGATCTCGATGCGAAGCTGCGGCCGGCTGCGCCACGGCGCTTTCTGGGCGACGCCGCCGCAATCGAGGCGGCGGCGCTCGCGGTCGCGCGGCAGGCCGAAGGCCGCTAGCCGGCGTTCCTACTCTTCCGGCGCGATAGCGACCTGGATGCCATCCAGCGGCTGCTCGAACGGGATCTGACAGGAAAGCCGCGATCCGCGCGGCCGATAGCTTTCGAGCTCCTGCAGGATTTCTTTTTCGTCGCCCTGCATCGGCGGAAGCTTGTCCAGCCAGGGCTCGGCTACGTAAACATGGCAGGTCGCGCAGGAACACATGCCGCCGCAGATCGCCGCGACGCCATAGTCGAACTCGCGCAGCGTTTCCATCAGGCTGGCGCCCACGCGCCCAGCCACGCGGTGCTCACCGCCATCGCGATCGGTGATGATGATCTCGGCCATAAAGGGGCGTCATCTTGCGTGAATCACAGTCGATAGCGCAACCAGTCAGGACGACAGGCGTTCGATGAGGCGCCGGCGCCGTACCGTATCCATCGCGATGCCCTGTTGCGCCGCAATTTCCAGCCAGCAGAGCCACAGGCAGTCAAAGATCCAGAGGAGTGGCGCCAACCGGTCGCGAAGCGGTGGTGATTCACCGCCGTAACCGGCGAGCAACGAGTCGATCTGCCCCGCATCGAGGTCGTGATAGCAGATGCAGGCTGCGAGATCCGCGGCCGGATCACCCGGGCCCGCGTACTCCCAGTCAAGCGCGATCAGTGCATCGCCCCGGTCGACGAGGTTCAGGTGATGCAGATCGTGATGACAGGCCACGAGCTGGCTGGGCGGTGGCGCCAACTTGCGCCGTCTGGCAAGACCGCTCCCGAGGTCCTGACGGAATGCCTCCGGCAACTGTCCACGCAGTGATTCAAGGCCAACCGCAGCACGCGCGCCGAAGTCGATGCCTGCATGGCCCTGCGGCGGCGCGAGCGCATGGAGTCCCGCGAACCACTTGCCGATTCGCAGAAGCATCTCAGGCCGGCGCACCCCGTCACGGGACAGCACTTGTCCGTCGACGAAGCGTGTGACCAGCAGCCCTTCAGCCGGCCGCGCGAGCACGATCGCCGGCGCCAGCCCGGCGACCGCTGCGATCTGCTGCATTGCGAGTTCCGCGCGAGGATTCGCGCCCAGCAGGTCCGCGCGCTCACCGGACTGGCGCAGCACCAGGTCCTGCCTTGCATCGCGCAGCCGCCATGAGCGATTCGACTGGCCGCCAGGGAGCGGCGTGATCTCGGGATTGCGCAAGCCCAGTTCCTCGGCAATGGCGGTGATCGACGTCATGCGTTCTTCGGCAGGCTGCGGCGCCAGGCACGCCAGCCGGCAATGGCCAGCACGGCATAGGCCAGATAGAGCCCTGCCGTGAATGCGAGACCCTGGCTCGCGAACAGTGCCGTCAGGCCGGAGTCAATCGCCATCCACCAGAACCAGGTCGCAAGGATGCGGCGCGCCAGCAACCAGGTTGCTGCGACACTTGCCCAGGTGCCCAGCGAATCCGCGAATGGCGCCGGTGAATCCGTGAAATGCGCAAGTAACGGCGTGCTCGCAGCGGTTGCGAGCAAGACTGCAAGCAGGGCGAGCAGGTGCTTCGAAAGCGGCCAGGACTTGGGCGGCGAAGACGGATCGCCCCCGGTCCCCCACGCCAGCCAGCCATACACTGAAAGCGCGACATACGCGACCTGCAGCCCGGCCTGGAGAAGCAGGCCGGCTTTCAGGAACACCGCGATGTAGATGGCCGTGCTGGCGCCACCCGCGATCCAGCAGGCCCGGTGCTGGCGAATTGCGAGCCCGATGTAGACGAGGCCCAGTGCCACCGCGGCGAGTTCCGCGGGGCCTGCCGATTGCGCTCCCCCGACAAATGCGGCGAGCCAGGCGGAGACCGACTCAGTCACCGCCGCCCAGGACCTTCATGACGAAAACGGAGCGCCGCGGACTCGCGAAGCTAGCGGCGATTTCCGCGCGCAAAGCATCGAAGACTTCGTCCAGTTCGCCGCTCACCTGCGTGCTCATCGAATTCGTGGTGACGGAAAGCCCGGGGTGGGTCTTGAGGCGCTCGATGAATCGGAGGATCGGCGGGACGAAATCTTCCGCGAGCGGATAGAGACTCATTTCGACGGCGATGCGCATGGAAGCACCTCAGAACTGGTAGCGGGCGGTCAGGCCGAGCTGGCGCGGATCGCCCCAGCGCAGGTAGAGAGTCTCCTGGAAATCCGGCGGCTCGTTTCCAAAGTAGAATCCGCGCACCGGATACCGTTCGTCGAAGAGGTTGCGGACCCAGGCATCAAGCGACCAGTGCCGGGCCCCGAAACCGACGCGAAAATTCGTCAAGAAGCGCGCAGCGGCGCGCTGATCGTGGCTGGTGTCGAAATAGAAGCCGTCCTCTCCGGAAAGATCCAGCCTGGCCATCCACCCGGCCGGATGCCGCCAGGTCGCGGTCAGCGCCATCTTCCAGTCCGGCGCATGGGCCCAGGCGCGCCCGTCGAGATTCCGGTCCCCAAAACGGTAGTCGAGGTATCGCGACTGCATCAGCGAAAGCGTCGAGCTCAGTTCGATTTGCACGGTCGCCTGGCGGCGCGCCGAGGCTTCGAGCCCCCAGGCCTCGCCGCTCGCCGCGTTGTCGGTCAGGTACAGGAATGTCAGCGGATCCTGAGGATCGAGCTGCAGAGAAGTTGCAACCTGCTGGTGCTCGCGGCGCGTGTAGAAGAGATTGACGTCACCGGATTGCAGTTCCGCCAGGTCGCTGCCTTTCCAGCCGAATTCGGCGCTCCACAGATATTCCGGATCGTATGACTGGCGTTCGGCCGGAACCGAGGTGCCGATGTTGAATCCGCCGGCTCTGAATCCGCGCGACAGCGACGCCCAGATGCTCTGGGTCTCATCCAGGCGATGCGTAAGCGACAACTTGCCGCCCCACATGCGATCGCGCGGATCAAACTGGATGGCGTCGCTGTCGTGATAGTTCGCATTGCGCTGCTCGAGTCGCAGGCCCGCAGCGACCTTCGTTGCAGACGTCCAGGCCCATTCGGTTTCGCCGAAGACCGCCGCGCTGGTCGCCCGGTACCGACTGTCGAGCAGCCGCAAGAAGGCATCATCCAGGTACACACCATCATCGGCGATCTGGTTGGATTCCTCGAGGCGCGAAATCCAGGCTCCTGCAAGCCAGGACCAGCCCGCAGCAGCCGAGGATATGAGCCGGAGATCCTGACTCATGGTCTGGCGATGACGCAAGGTTCTCGAAAAGAAATCGTAAGGGCCTGCCGCACCCCAGCCGGGCCCGTTGCCCCAGTCCGCGTCGAAGCTTGCCTCAATGTCCGAGTCGGCCCAGGCGCTGATCGAACGCAACATGACGCCGTCCCATCCTGAATAGCTGACATCCAGCGACGCGCCAAGGGATTCCTGCGCGTCGTGACCCGGCCGGTCGGATAGCGTCGTGAAGCTGTTGTCGACGGCGAACGCGTCATAGCCATTGGTGAAATCCGCGAACATGAGGCCGAGATCCGCGCGCCAGTCATTGTCCGACTCCAGGCGAAACTTGAGTCGCGCCGTCAGTTCGTCGTGGCCATTCGTGTCGTCGCGCCCAAGATAGCTGTTGTGGCGGAATCCGTCGCTGACGGCATGGTGCAGCACAGCGCGCCAGCTGGCCGCGCCGCTGTCGCCTGATCCCAGCGCGCCACCCGCGGCGATGCCCGCCATCCACAGGCCATCCTCGCCCGCGCCGGCCTCGGCATGCATTTCCGGCACTGCGGAAGGATCGCGGGTCTTGACCTTGATCAAGCCCCCGAGCGCATTCGCGCCGTAACGGGTGCCTTGCGGGCCGCGCAGCACCTCCACCTGCTCGACATCGAACAGCGAGGCAATCATGCCGATACCGCTGAAGTCGATCTCGTCCACCAGGAACCCGATGGAGGGATTCGGCGCGCCCTGGTATTGCTCGAGCTCGCCGATGCCGCGAAGCTGAAAGTATCGCGGTCGCGAGCTCGCGCCGGCCCAGGACAGCGAAGGAATCTGCGGCAACAGCTCTTCGAGGTGCTGGACCGCGCCATTCGCGACATCTTCCCCGCTGATGATCGAGACGCTCGCCGGCAGGTCCTTCGCGGTCGTCGAGCGAAGACTCGCCGTGACGACGACTTCAGCGAGTGGCGCAGCTGTTTGCGCGAATACCTGTGGCTGCCAGGCCGCGGCGAGCACCGAAATCATCAACTGGGCTGACTTGCCAAACACGCCTGCTCCCTACGCCGGTCCTAACCGGATCAGGTTCAACGGGTTCGTCGGTGCGCCTGCAGGCAACCGGCGTCTCAGGTCTTCAAGACCACCCCAAGGCCATACGGATATTAGCGGCGAAGATCGCAGGTCGCAATGGCAGCTGCCGCGATGGAAGGCCGCGGCGTATCGTCCCGCGCATGAGCTTGCTGCCCCGCCGGGCGATCCGACCCGCTCTGCTGGGCCCGCAACCTGCGTTCGAATTGCGGATCGCAACCGAACGAATACTGGACGTCGATCGAACACGGGGGCATCGTCTGGCGCGTGCACACGACCGGCGGCGTGGTCATCACCGCGACCCTCTAGTCGATCAAGTAGCCGGCCGCCGCAGCCTGGAAGGTCAGGGCGGATTGAATTTCGCGGGGCGCTTGCCGCGCACCGCATCCAGCCCCTCGCGCACATCTGCAAGCCGGAAGCCCAGAAATTCCAGCGCGAGCGACGCATCAAAACTCGGTCCGGCCAGGCGCAACCAGTTGTTCAGCGCGTGCTTGGTCCAGCGCATCGCGGTCGCGCTGCCCGCCGCGAGCTTTCTCGCGACATCGAGCGCCGTCGCCCAAACATCGGAATCTTCGACGCAGAGCGCCACGAGCCCGATCCGTTCGGCTTCGGCGCCCGACAGCGGCTGGTTGGTCAACAGGTAATAACGCGCCTTCGCGAGACCGCAGAGGAGCGGCCAGATGATGATCGAATGATCGCCGGCCGCCACGCCGAGCCGCGTGTGCCCGTCGAGGATCTTCGCATTGCGTCCGGCGACCGAGATGTCGGCGAGCAGTGCCACGGCGAGACCCGCGCCGACCGCAGTGCCGCGGATCGCCGAGACGACCGGCTTCGAGCAGTTGATCAGGTTGTAGACGAGATCACTGGCCTCTTTCCAGACGCGAACGAGCGTCGCCTCGTCCTCGATCATCTGTTCGATCAGCGTGAAATCGCCGCCCGATGAAAAATGCTCGCCGGCCCCGCGCACCAGTGCCACGCGGACCGCGTCATCCGCGTCGATGGCACGCCACACCAGCGAAAGGTCCCGGTGCATCGATTCGGTGGCGGCATTCTGCCGGCCTTCATTCGCAATCACGATCTCGAGGATGCCCGGCTCCAGCCCCTCGAATCCGAGGCTCGAATAATCACGGCGGTAACGCGCAAGATCGATTGTCACGAGCTATTCCTTCGCCGCATCCGGCACGGCATAAATGCTGACCATCGTCAGCACCTGATAGGATGCCACCGTCTCGTCCAGCTGGTTCGTGATCTCAGTATCCCAGCTCACCTCGCCCCAGCCCTTCTCGGCGCGCAGCGTCTTCTCCCGGCAGGTCAGCCTGACGCGAATTCTGTCCCCCGGCTTCACGGGCTTGACGAATCGCAGATTGTCCAGACCGTAGTTTCCGAGCACGGGGCCGTAATGCGGCTCGACAAAAAGGCCGGCAGCCGCGGAAATCAGGAAATAGCCGTGCGCGACACGACCGCCGAACAGCGGATTGCGCGCTGCCTCGCACTCGTCCATGTGCGCGTAGAAATCGTCGCCTGACAGGTCGGCAAAGCGCTCGATGTCGGCCACGGTGACCTCGCGCTCGGCGGAATTGAAAGTGTCGCCGATCATGAGCTCGTGGAATGGCTTGCGGAACGGATGCACGCCGGGGTTGCGCTGCCTGGCACCGCGAATCCAGCGTCCGCCGATCGCCGTGAGCGTCTCGGGCGAGCCCTGCACGGCCGTTCGCTGCATGTAGTGCATGACGCCGCGGATGCCGCCCATCTCCTCCCCGCCGCCGGCGCGACCTGGTCCGCCGTGGACGAGGTGCGCAAGTGGCGAACCATGCCCGGTCGACTCCTTGGCGCAATCACGATTCACGACGAGTATGCGCCCATGATATGGGGCGAGACCCAGCACGACCGCTGACGCAATGCGATCGTCAGCGGTAAATACGGACCCGGCGAGACTGCCATCGCCACGCCGCGCAAGGGCGATCGCGTCGGCAATGTCCCGGTAGCCGATGATCGTCGCCACGGGACCAAAAGCCTCGACGGAATGAATGGCGCGCGCCGCATCGCCGTCGCGGCACAGCAGCAGCAGGGGCGGCAGGAATGCGCCACGCTCGCGATCCGCGCCGCTGACTTCGAAGCGTGCGGGATCGCCGGATACCAGTTCCGCCTCGTGCCGCAATTCCGATACGCGTGAGCGCACCTCTTCGCGTTGCGCCAGGCTGGCAAGCGGGCCCATGCGGACCCCGTCGGTTCGCGGATCGCCGACGACGATTTTCGCAAGCGCTGCCTGAAGCGCCGTGACGACCTCGCCGCTCATCCCGCGCGGGACCAGCGCCTTGCGGATCGCCGTGCACTTCTGCCCGGCCTTGACCGTCATTTCACGGGCGACTTCCCTGATGAAGAGATCGAATTCCGGCGTACCCGGCCCGGCATCAGGACCCAGGATCGAGGAGTTGAGGGAATCGGTCTCGGCAATGAAGCGCACCGAGTGGCGCACGACGACCGGATGTGTCCGCAGTCGCGCCGCCGTGGCGGCGGAACCGGTGAATGACACGACATCCTGGCAACCCAGGTGATCGAACAGGTCGCCTACGCTGCCGCAGACGAGCTGCAGCGTGCCCGGCGGAAGCAGCCCCGTCTCTACGATGCGCCGCACCACGAGTTCCGTCAGGTAGCAGGTCGCAGTCGCGGGCTTGACGATGGCGGGCACGCCGGCGAGAAGCGTCGGCGCAAGTTTCTCGAGCATGCCCCAGACCGGGAAGTTGAAGGCATTGATGTGTACTGCAGCGCCTTCGAGCGGCACGCAGATGTGCTGGCCGATGAATGTGCCGCCTTTAGACAGCTGTTCGACATTTCCGTCCAGGTAGACACCGCTGTTCGGCAGTTCGCGCGTGCCCTTGCTCGCGAATACGAGCATCGTGCCGATGCCACCATCGATGTCGATCCAGGAATCGGACTTCGTCGCGCCGGTCCGGTAGGACAGCTCGTAGAACTCGTCCTTGAAATCGAACAGGCGCTTGCCGAGCGCCTTCAGCATCGCGGCCCGCTGATGGAAGGTCATGGTTCTGAGCGCCGGCCCGCCAACGGCGCGCGCATGATGAAGCATGCCGCCAAAGTCGAGACCCTCGCTCGAGGCTTGCGCGATCACCTCGCCCGTACTCGCATCGCGAAGCTGGGTGGCCCGGCCACTGCCAGATTGCCAACGCCCGGACAGATAGCTCTGTAACTGCATGTCTTGCCTCCGCAGGTCCCCGGCCGGCATCAGGCGCCGCCTGCGCGACCGGCCTGCCAGCCTGCAAATGTGGTTTCCCGCTCCGCGAGACGCGCGAGCAAGGGCGCCGGTGTCCAGTATCGCGTGCCTTGCTCGACTTGGTAGCGCCGCACCGCGCCCATTACTTCTGCGAGCCCGATCGTATCGGCATGGAACATGGGTCCTCCACGATGGCGCGGGAACCCGTAGCCATTGCACCAGATCACGTCGATGTCTGCCGGGCTCGCCGCAATCCCCTCCTCGAGGACACGCGCGCCCTCGTTGACCAGTGCGTAGATGCAACGTTCGGCGATCTCGGTGTCGGAAACCTCACGCTGCACAACGCCAAGTGCCCGGGCCTCCGCGCGGATCAGTTCCACCACTTCAGGGTCCACCAGGCGCCTGTATTCCGGACCGTCGTAGCGGTAGAAACCGCGGCCGGTCTTCTGGCCGAAGCGCCCCAGTTCGGCCAGGCGATCCGACACGCGGTAGAAGCGCGGATCGACGGGGCGGCCCTTCCATTCACGCCGCGCGTGATAGCCGATGTCGAGGCCAGCCAGGTCGCCGACTGCATTGGGTCCCATGGCCATGCCAAATTCCTCGAGCGCCCGGTCGATCGCCTCGGGTGTCGAACCTTCCAGCAGCATCAGTTCCTTCTCCCGGCCGTAGGCGTACAGCATGCGATTACCGACAAAGCCGTAGCAGTTGCCGACAGTGACGCCGATCTTGCCGATGCTCTTCGTCACGGCACGAATGGTTGCAAGCGTCGCCCGCGAACTCTCGCGGCCGCGCACGATCTCGACCAGGCGCATCACGTGCGCGGGGCTGAAGAAGTGCATGCCTGCCACATCGGCTGCGCGGCCGCTCGCCGCGGCGATCGCATCGACGTCGAGCGTCGAGGTGTTGGTCGCAAGCACGGCCTGCGGCCGACAGAGTTTTCCGAGTTGCGCAAACAGCTCGCGCTTGACCGCCATGTTCTCGAAGGCAGCCTCGATCACCAGATCCACGCCGGCAAGTGCCTGAAGATCCGCTGCGCCACGCACGCGCGCGATCGCAGCCGCCGATTCCGCCGCCGTCATGCGACCCTTGCGGGCCAGCCCCTCGATCGTCGAGGCGACGCGCGCAAGCCCGGCGGCCAGCGATTCCGGCTTCGAATCCACGAGCGTCACCGCAATGCCCGCGGTGGAGAGGCTGATTGCGATGCCGGCGCCCATCGTGCCGGCGCCGATGACGCCCGCGCTCTCGACCCGGGACGCCGCATCCCGATCCGCGTCTGAACCGCGTTCCGCAAAAAACAGGTAACGCAGCGCGCGCGACTCGCTGGAGCGGCGGCACTCCTCGAAGAGTTCCCGGGCGCGGTCGAGGGCCTGGTCGAAGGGTCGCGTCGCCGTCGCCTCCAGCGCGTCCACGATGCGTCCGGGCGCCAGCAGGCGTCGCGCCGCGCCGGGCATCGCAGCACGCCATTCGGTGAAGAGATTCGCCGGTGCAACCGGCACCGCCAGTTCGCGCAGCCGCCGCGGCCCGGCGCCGCCGGCAATGAGTTCACGCGCCCAGGCGACGGCACCAGCGCGCGCATCGCCTTCGATCCTGCGATCCACGAGCCCGATCGCCACCGCGTGATCCATGCCGATCGGCTTGCCACCGGTCATGAGTTCGAGCGATAACTTCCATCCGACCAGGCGCGGCAACCGCACCGTGCCGCCCGCGCCCGGCAGGAGTCCCAGCGTCACCTCCGGGAACCCGATCTTGAGGTCGGGTGTCGCCGCACGGTAGTGACAGGCGAGCGCGGTTTCCGCCCCCCCGCCGAGCGCCGCACCATGCAGCGCGGCGACCACCGGCTTGCCACAGGACTCGAGTCGCGACAGCAGTTCGTTCAACAGCGGCGGCTGGGCGGGCTGGTCAAATTCGGAGATGTCGGCTCCGGCGATGAAATTCTTCCCCGCTCCATGCAGGACGATCGCCTGCACGGTCGGATCGGAATCAAGGCGCTCGATTGCCGCGAGCAGCGCGGTGCGAACCCGGTGGGCGAGCGCATTCACGGGTGGCTGATCGAGCACGATGACCGCGACGCTGCCGTCGCGCTCGATCGCAAGCGGCGCGTTCACCCGACCCGCTCGATGGCGAGCGCGATGCCTTGCCCCACTCCGATGCACATGGTGCAAAGCGCATAACGGCCCCCGGTACGCCCGAGTTGCCAGGTGGCAGTGGCCGCCAGGCGCGCGCCACTCATGCCCAGCGGATGGCCGAGGGCTATGGCGCCGCCATTCGGATTCACCTGTGCTGCATCATCTGGCAGCCCAAGCCGGCGCAGCACGGCGAGCGCCTGCGAGGCAAATGCCTCATTCAATTCGATGACGTCCATTGCAGAGAGTTGCAATCCCAGTCGCGCCAGCAGCTTCTCCGTGGCCGGCGCCGGGCCAATGCCCATGATGCGCGGCTCGACACCGGTGACCGCGGCGCCAAGCACGCGCACGCGTGGCGTCAGGCCATGGCGCGCTGCCGCGCGTTCGCTCGCGATCAGGAGCGCACAGGCTCCGTCATTGATGCCGGAGGCATTGCCCGCCGTGATGGTTCCACCGCTGCGGAATGGCGTCGGCAGCCTTGCGAGTGCCTCGAGACTCGTCTCGCGCGGGTGCTCGTCGCGATCGACCACGACCGGATCACCCTTGCGCGCCGGAATCGTCACGGGCGTGATCTCGGCGGCAAATGTGCCGTCGGCCTGCGCGCGCAGGGCGCGTTGCTGGCTGCGCAGCGCAAATGCGTCCTGGTCGGCCCGCGACACGCCGAACTCGGAGGCGACGTTCTCGCCGGTCTCGGGCATCGAGTCGATGCCGTACTGCTGCTTCATGAGCGGATTGACGAAACGCCATCCGATCGTCGTGTCGAACATCTGCTGGGTGCGCGAGAACGCCGCATCCGGTTTCGATACGACGTATGGAGCCCGGCTCATGCTCTCCGCGCCGCCGGCGATCACGAGATCGGCCTCGCCGCTGCGGATCATGCGTGCCGCGATCGCAACGGCGTCGAGACCCGAACCGCAGAGGCGGTTCACGGTCACACCCGGCACCGTCGCGGGAAGACCGCAAAGCAATGCCGCCATCCGCGCCAGATTGCGATTGTCCTCGCCGGCCTGGTTTGCGCAACCAAGCACGACATCGTCGACCGCCTGCCAGTCCACTGACGGATTGCGTCGCATCAGAGCCGCAATTGGCAGTGCTGCGAGATCATCGGTCCGCACTCCAGCCAGCACGCCACCGTAACGGCCTATTGGCGTGCGGATCGCGTCGCAGATCATTGCTTCATTCATCGACCACCCTCCCGGCGATCTGGTGACAACGGCCGCGGAACAGCGCGATGGCCTCGTCACGATCGTTGCGCACCTCGATCTCATAGATGCCGCTGCGCCCCGCCCGCCAACGCTCGGTTGCGCTCGCCGTCAACAGGTCGCCTTCACGCGCCGGCGCCAGGAATTCGATGGCCGCGCCGGCCGCGACGGTATTATGGCCGTGCGAGTTGCAGGCAAACGCGAAGGCGCTGTCGGCCAGCGTGAATATCAGCCCGCCGTGGCAGATGCCATGGCCATTGACCATGTCGGGTCGCACGCGCATTGTCACGCGCGCACATCCGGGTACAACCGACTCGATGCGCATGCCGAGCATCTGCGAAGCCTGATCCGAACCATAGAGCTTGTCAGCCACGAGTTGCGCAATGCGCTGCCTGCGATCCATGCAATCCCCTAGCGGCCGCTGAAACGCGGCGGGCGTTTTTCGGAAAATGCCGCGACGCCCTCGGCAAAGTCGGACGACCAGCCGAGCTCTCGCTGGAGATCGCGCTCCATGTCGAGCTGCTCGGTGAGTGAATGCTGCCAGGCACCCTGCATCGCCTGGCGGGTGCGAACCAGCCCGGTCGTTGGCGCAACCGCAAGTTCCGCGACGAGCCGGTCCACGACCTGCGCGAAATCGGCGTCATCCACGCAACGCCAGATCAACCCCCAGTCCGCTGCCTGCTGCGCGGGCAGCTTGTCACCCAGCATTGCGAGTCCGGTGGCGCGTGCATTGCCGACCAGACGTGGAAGGAACCAGGTGGCACCGCTATCCGGTATCAGTCCGAGACGGCAGAATGCCTGGACAAACACCGCCGAGCGCGCCGCAATCACGATGTCGCAGGCGAGCGCGATGCTGGAGCCCGCCCCCGCGGCAACGCCATTGACCGCCGCGATGACCGGCATCGGCAGGTTGCGCAATGCGAGTACCAGCGGCTTGTAGTTTCGCTCAATGGATTCCCCGAGATCTACGCCCCTGCCGCCGGGCACGACCACGCGGTCGCCAAGGTCCTGCCCCGCGCAAAATCCGCGACCCGCACCGGTCAGCACCAGCACTCGCGCGCCGTCATCAACAACCTGCGCCAGCGCGCGCCGGATTTCCTCGTGCATCGCGGCATTCAGGCTGTTCAGCCGATCAGGTCTGTTCAAGGTCAACCGCGCAATGTCGTCTGCCACCGAATACTTGATCGAGGTGTAATTCATCTGCACTCCGGTGGCGGCCGTCACTCGTCGTAGCTGATCTCGAGCGCAGCGCTCGTCGGTCTTGCCTGGCAACACAGAATATAGCCGGCCTCGACTTCCCATTCCTCGAGCGCGACGTTGTGCTCCATTGCGGCCGTGCCGCTCAGGAGCTTCGCGCGGCAGGTCGAGCAGACCCCCGCCCGGCATGAGAATGGCAGGTCCAGACCGGCCCGCCCTGCGGCGTCCAGGATCACTTCGCCCTGCATCGGCATATTGAATGCGCGCCGGCGTCCATCCATGACCACCGTGATGGTCGCGCCGCCTGCGGCGGGCGCCGGCGTGCCCGCCGCGGCGACCGCTGGCTTGGCCGGCGCAGCCACCGCAGCAACCGCCGCCGCCGAGAAATGCTCGACGTGGATGCGTCCCTTTGCGCCAAGACCGGCGAGCGCGGCCTGGATGTCGTCGGTCATCGATCCGGGCCCGCAGATGAAGAATTCGTCCACCGCAGCCGCGTCAAATTCGTGGCGCGCCAGATCGCGCACCTTCGCCGCATCGATCCTGCCATTGAACAGCTCGATTTCCTGCGGCTCGCGGCTCATGAAGAATGATGCCGAGAATCGCGGCAGGAACTGGTCCTTCAATGCAAGCACCTCGTCCAGGAACATTGCGCGAGCCGCGCTGGTATTGCCGTAATAGAGCTGGAAATGGCTGGACGGCTCCTTCTGCAGCACAGTGGCCGCAATCGAAAGCACGGGCGTGATGCCGCTTCCCGCCGCGAAAGCCACGTAGCGCCTGGCGCGTGCCGGCTCGATATGCGGCTGAAAACTGCCATTCGGTGTCAGCACGTCGATCGTGTCGCCGACATGCAGCCCACGCGCCAGGTACTGCGACATGCGCCCGCCCGTTTGCACGCGGACGCCGATCCGGAGAAGTCGGGAGCCTTCAGGACTGACGATGGAAAAGGTCCGGCGTTCCTCCCGTCCGTCGAGGATGGCGCGCACGGCAATGTGCTGTCCCGCCCTGAAGCTGTACTCCGCCCGGAGTTCATCCGGCACCACGAAGCCGATTGCCACCGCATCGTCGGCAATCGCCGTTCGCTCCGCCAGCTTGAGGGGGTGAAACTTCAGCACGGTTTCAGATGCACTTGAAGTAGTCGAACGGCTCGAGGCACGACTCGCATCGATACAGCGCCTTGCAGGGCGTCGAGCCAAATTCGGAGAGCTTCGCCGTGTTTGTCGAATTGCAGCGCGGGCACGCGACGGCGAGATCCGGCTGCAGCAGCTGGCGCGCGCTCGTGACGACTTGCGCCGGAGGCGCAATGCCGAATTCAGAAAGCTTCCGGCGGCCCTCATCGCTGATCCAGTCGCTGGTCCACGGCGGCGACAGCACATCGACTGCAACCGCGCGATACCCGCCGCGCTCCAGCGCCCGGACGATGTCGGCCTTGATGACCCGCGTGGCCGGGCACCCCGTGTAGGTCGGCGACACGCCGACTTCAATGGTGCCGTCGGCAACTTCGCGCAGGTGCCGGACCACGCCGAGGTCGAGCACGCTCAGCACCGGGATCTCGGGATCCGGGACACCCGCAAGCAGCTCGCGCAGGCGTGCGAGGGTCTCCGCCGGCGGCGTGGCCTCGGTCGAGGATGGTGCGGCAGTCACCGGCGCTCTACCAGGAGGCGCCGGGATGAGCGCGATGCAAGGACTGCATCTCCGCCAGCAGATGGCCGAGGTGCTCGCTGTGTTGCCCACGCTTGCCATGCCAGCCGAATGGCGTCATCGCAGGTTCCGCAAGGCGGGACTCGGAAAGAACTGCGCGGATGCGCGCCGACCAGCCCGGCAGCAGGGACTCGGGTTCCGGTCCTATGCCAGCCTGCGAGACCTCGCGATCCACGTCGTCGGCGACAAACAATTCGCCCGCCAGTGGCCACAGGCGCTCCAATGCGGCCTGTGCGCGCGCATGACTCTCATCGGTGCCATCGCCCAGACGAACAAGCCATCCGGTGCTGTAACGCAGGTGATAGCGCGTCTCCTTGATGGCCTTGCCGGCAATTGCCGCGAGCCGCGGATCCTTCGATTCCTGCAGCCGTTCGTAGAGTTCGAGTTGCCAGGCGTCGACCAGGAACTGGCGGACGATGGTCTGGCCGAAATCGCCATTCGGCTGCTCGACCAGCGTTGCATTGCGGAATTGGGACTCTTCGCGCAGGTACGCGAGGTCGTCTTCGCTGCGTCCGAGGCCCTCGAGCTCTCCGGCATGTGACAGCAGCATCCGCGCCTGGCCCAGCAGGTCGAGCGAGATATTTGCGAGACCGAGGTCCTCCTCGATCGCGGGCGCATGGCCGACCCATTCGCCGAGTCGCTGCGCGAGGATCAGGCTCGTATCCGCGAGATGCAGGACGTAAAGGCAGTGCGGCGTCACAGTGTCTTTACTTCTTCGGGGATGTCGTAGAACGTCGGGTGCCGATAGACCTTGTCGCGCGCAGGCTCGAACAACGCATCGGCGTCCGTCGGATCCGACGCGACAATGTCGCTCGAGCGCACGGCCCAGATGCTGACGCCTTCCTGGCGGCGCGTGTAGAGATCGCGCGCGTGTTCGATCGCCATGGGGGCATCCGTGGCATGCAGGCTGCCCACGTGCTTGTGATCGAGACCAGCCCTGGCACGAATGAATATTTCATACAGCGGCCAGTCGCGTGAACTGTCGGTCATGCTGTCCTCCCGCGCTCAGGCGGCGCGCGAATCTTTCCTGGCGGCCTGTTTCGCGGCATGAGCGACGGCCGCTTCCCGCACCCAGCGGCCCTCGTCATGGGCCCGGCGCCGCGCCTCGAGGCGCTCGCGATTGCAGGGCCCGTGGCCCTTCAGCACCTGTTCAAATTCACTCCACTCGATCGCACCGAACCGGTAGTGCTGCGTTGCCTCGTCCCAGCTCAGTGCCGGATCCGGAACCGCGAGGCCGAGGAACTCGGCCTGCGGCACCGTGAAGTCCACGAATTTCTGGCGCAGCTCGTCATTCGAGAAACGCTTGATCTTCCAGCGCATGGACTGCGCGCTGTGCTTCGAATCGGCGTCCGACGGACCGAACATCATCAGCGAAGGCCACCACCACCGATTCAGCGCCTGCTGCGCCATTTCCTTCTGTGCCGGCGTGCCGCGCGAAAGGCGCAGCATGATTTCGTACCCCTGCCGCTGGTGAAAGCTTTCTTCCTTGCAGATACGGACCATGGCCCGCGCATAAGGCCCGTAGGAGCAGCGGCACAGGGGGATCTGGTTCATGATCGCCGCACCGTCCACGAGCCAGCCTATCGCGCCAATATCGGCCCAGGTCGGCGTCGGGTAGTTGAAGATGCTGGAGTATTTGGCCTTGCCATCCAGCAGCTGCCCGATCAAATCGTCGCGGGTCACGCCGAGCGTCTCGGTCGCGCTGTAGAGATAGGCGCCGTGCCCACCCTCGTCCTGTACCTTTGCGATCAGGATGGACTTGCGCAGAAGGGACGGCGCGCGGGTTATCCAGTTTCCCTCGGGAAGCATGCCGACGATTTCCGAGTGGGCATGTTGCGAAATCTGCCGGATCAATGTCCGGCGATAGGCCTCTGGCATCCAGTCCTTGGGCTCGATTTTCTCCTCGGCGTCGATCCGCGCCTGAAAGCGCTGCTCGAGCGCGCCGATATCCTGCGCTTCGTCGCGTAGACAATCATTCCCCAGTGAATCAAGCCCCTGCGTGTACACGAGAGTCTCCGGATGGCGGCGAATCGATCGCCACTGTGACACAGAAATATGCCGCTATTATGCGCCCCTGCTGCTCACCGCCAAAATCAAGGCTAGCTCCAGCCCTCCAGCCGCCGCACCAGCACTTCCATGAACCGGTTGGCCTGGTGACCGTCGAGCACGCGGTGGTCGATGGTCAGGGTCACGTAGCAGCGCGGGCGGACGACGATCTCGTCGCGACTGTCGCGCTCGACGACCACGGCGCGCTTTTCCAGGCGGCCGACGCCCAGGATCGCCGATTGAGGCTGGTTGATCACGATCGGCACCGCGACCAGGCTGCCGCTGACGCCGTGATTCGAGATCGTAAATGTGCCGCCGCGCAGTTCAGCCGCTGTCAGCCGGTCATCGCGTGCGCGTTCCACCAGTTCCCCAAGTGCCGCGGCGATGCCGAACAAGTCGAGACTTGCAACATTCCGGATCACGGGGACCACGAGGCCGCGGCCCTCCAGGGCCGTTGCGATTCCGATGTCAATCTGCTCGTTCAGCAACACCGCTTCGTCGGTCCACTGGCCATTCGCTTCGGGAACGGCGCGGATCGCGTCCACGCAGGCGGCGATGAAATAGGCGGTCAAAGTCAGCGAAGCGCCGCGCTTCTCATAGTCCTGCCGCTGCGCCGCACGGTGCGCAAGCACCGCCGCCATATCCGCCTCGAAGACCGTCGTCACATGCGGGGCCGTTCTGAGCAGGCTCTCGACCATGTGGTCGGCGATGCGCCGGCGCATTGGCGTGTGCGGCACGCGGCGGATGCCACCCGGCCCCACGACTGCAGCCGTTGGCGCAATCGTCGCAGTCGGCGCCGCGCGCCGCGCGGCAGCCGCCAGTACGTCGTCGACCGTGATCCGCCCCCCTTCACCACTCGGCTTGACGACATCGGCATCGAGTCCGTGCTCCGCAAGCAGCCGCCGAACGGCGGGACTCATGCGATCAGGCGATGCGCGGCGGCCGGTTACCGCGGCTGCTGGCGGGCCGGGCGCCGCGCTGGGAGCCGCGGCGACCGCAGAGGCGCTGGACTCCAGGATGGGAGCGGCTGCGCCGGGCGCAACACGGCCAAGCAATGCGCCAGGTTCCACGTCCGTGCCTTCCGCTGCAGAAATCTCCTGCAGGACGCCATCGGCCGGCGCGGGTACCTCGACGGTGACCTTGTCCGTTTCGATCTCGACCAGTGGCTCGTGGCGTTTTACCGGCTCGCCGACGGCCTTCAACCAGCGCAGCACCTGTGAGCGAGTGCCCTCGGCCTGATCAACCGGCAACAGCACATCGATTGTCGTGGACATGGCTCAGACGCTCGCGATGCGGCGCATGGTCGCGACAATGCGCTCGACGGAAGGCAACACGGCATCCAGCAAGGCGGGACTGTGCGGGCTCGGCACGTCCGGCATCGCGAGGCGCCCGATCGGCGCGTCGAGATCGAAGAAGCCGCGTTCGGCGACCACCGCGGCGATCTCGGCGCCGAAACCGGCGGTCATGGTGTCCTCGTGCACGATCAGGCAGCGCCGCGTCTTCTTGACCGATGCCAATACAGCCTCGCGGTCCCAGGGCGACAGCGTGCGCAGGTCGAGCAATTCGACATCGATGCCGGATTCGCCGGCCGCCTGCTCGCAACGCTCAACCATCGCGCCCCAGCTGACGACCGTGAGTTCGGTGCCGTTTAGCACCGTGCGCGCGACACCAAATGGCAGCATGAAGTCGTCGCCCGGATACGGGCGCCTTGCGGCAGCGCCATCGAGCAGCGAACGATGCTCGAAGAAGATGACCGGGTCATTGCCCCGCAACGCCGTGCGCAGGAGACCCACCGCGTCCTCGGCATTGGACGGCATCGCCAATCGCCATCCGGTCGCGTGCAGGAATTCCACCTCGTTGGACTGGCTGTGCCAGGGATCGCCGCACTTGAAGAAGCCGCCCGGCATCCGCACCACCACCGGCGCGGCAAAGCGGTTGGCCGTGCGCCAGCGCATTGTCCCGCAGTCATGCAATTGCTCCGTGGCAGGTTCCGCGTACTTGCGGAACTGGATTTCCGGGACTGGCACCAGGCCCGCCAGCGCCATGCCGACCGAGCGTCCGATGATGCCCTCTTCGGACAGGCTGGTATCAAAGACGCGCAGTTCGCCGAATCGTTCCTGCAGGCCCACTGTTGCCGCATGCACGCCGCCCTTGCGCCCCACGTCTTCTCCAAAGACCAGCACGCGCGGATTGATTTCGAGCTCGCGCTCCAGCGTCCGGCGGATCGCAGTGAGCATGTTGATGCGCGGCCCGTCCGGCCGCGGAATATCGCTGCCCGCCGCAGGCAGGACGCCTTCAGTCAACATGCCGCCCTGCTGCTGAAGTTCCGCCGACCCGTCATCGCGGATTTCGGTGAATGTGTAGCGTGCCACTGCGCCCGCATCGGCCGCCGGCCGTGCCTCGATGCGCGCAAGCGCCGCATCGACCTCTGCCTGAGCCCCGGCTTCCAGCGCCTTCCACTCAGCCTCGGCAACGAGCTGCGGGACGATCTGTGCGCGCAGTCGCAGCAGCGGATCGCGTGCGCGTTCGGCGGCGATTTCCTCGGCCGTCTTGTAGGCCTGCGTATCCTGTCCTGAATGCCCCGACAGGCGTGGCACGGTCAACCGCAGCAACACCGGCCCTTCGCCTGCACGGACCGCGGCAACCGATTTTTCAATCAACGCGGCGGCGGCGACGGGATCCGAGCCGTCACCATCCATGATCTGCAGATTACGGAACGAAGCCAGATTCGCGGCAATGTCGCCGCCCGGAGTCTGGCGGTCAGACCTGACGGAGATGCCGAAGCCGTTGTCCTCGATGAAATAAAGCAGTGGCAAACGCCCGGTCGTCGCAATATTGAGCGAAGCCCAGAATCCATTGGTTGCCGTTGACGCATCGCCACCATGCACCACCGCGATGCTGCCCGCGCATTGCAGGTCGTCCAGCACGCGCACGCGGTATGCGAGCGCCTGCGCCCACCCAGTCGCGGGCGTGTACTGGGAACCGACACCGCCGCAGGCTGGCAGGATGCAGGGACCCTGGCGATTCGGCAGGTTGATGACGACCCCGATGTCACGCCCGGCCGACATGCCCTCGGCACGCATCATCGTGGAAGCGAGCGCCTGCTCGGCGGAAAGTCCGATTGCCAGTGCGAGTGGCCGTGAACGGTAATACGAGGCAACAGCGTCACGCGCGCCGGTCAACTGCAGGCCAAGCAGCGCCTGGGTCACGTCGTGCCCCCGCGCCGAGAATTGATAGAGCACCTTGCGCTCCGGCACCAGCCGGGATTCCTCGAGCTGGTCGAGCGCGCGGGACAGGAATGTGGTGTGCAGCACCCGGCGCCAGTCAACCGTCGGGAGGGAAATTGCTTGCGCAGGCATTCTCGCGCTGGCGGGCATCGTGCAGACCTCCGGGCGCCCTGGGACCCGCCTCATCCTACACAGGCATGCCGGGCGTGTTTAGCTATTCTATTGCCTGATTTCAGGTATTTTAGTGATAATCTCCAACAAGCAACGATATGAAGGCGGTTATCACCAATGGATGCCATTGATCGCACGGACGTCAGGATCCTCGAACAACTCCAGCGTGACGGCCGGCTGAGCCATGTCGAGCTCGCGGAACGCGTGGGCCTTTCGGCCACGCCCTGCACGCGACGCGTCCGGCGCCTGGAACAGGCCGGCATCATTCGCGGCTATGCGGCAATCGTCGATCCGAAGCGCGTGGGCCAGAAGGTGTCAGCCTACATCCAGATCAAGCTCGAGCGTCACACCGATGATGTGATCGAGCGTTTCCGGCGCACGCTCGAAGAGCGCCCCGAAGTCGTTGCGGCGCATGCGATGACCGGCGAAATGGATTTCCTGCTGCAGGTGGTCGTGCCGGATCTTGATGCCCTGGGGCAGTTCACACTCCACCAGCTCCTGAAATTGCCCGGCGTGCGTGACGTGCGCTCGAGCCTCGTGCTCGAAACCCTGAAGACCAGCGCGCGCGTGCCAATTGGACCATAAGTCCCTCCCGGCGATGGAACTATCCCGGCACACCGACAGTCATTGCCTGGTAGGTTAGAATCGGCGTACGCCACGGAGACCGAGTCATGATGAGGAAGACGTTCGTGTTGGCCGCGCTGGTCGCCTGCCTTGCCACCGGGAGCGCCCAGGCGGCATGCATCTATCCACGCGCGCCGGAGCACATCCCGGACGGCAAGATCGCAACACTTGAAGAGATGATCACCGCGCAGCAGGCCGTGAAGCAGTTCGATGCGGACGTCACCGCCTACAACGCCTGCCTCGACATGGAAATGCTGTCCTTCGAGCAGAGCGGCCAGTTTGATGAGGCTCGCCTGCTGGAGCTGCGTGCCATGCAGGCCAAGAAGAACAATGCTGCCGTCGACGAGGTGCAGGCAGTGGCCGACCAGTTCAACGAACAGCTGCGTATCTTCAAGGCCCGCGACAAGAAAGATTGACCGTGTGGCCTGATGCTGACGCCCGCCGAGGCTGATGCGGCGATCGCCGCCCACCTGGCGCAGTTCCCGGAGGAGGCACTGACGCTGCCGGCCTGTGCGGGCCGGGTCCTGCGCCAGGACATCCATGCAGAACGCGATGCGCCGCCATTCGATCGCGTGGCAATGGATGGCATTGCGCTATCGATCGCGGCGTTTCGCGGCGGCCGCCGCGATTTCCGCATTGCCGCCACGCAGGCCGCAGGCCAGCCGCGCATGTCACTCGAATCGCCGGCCACCTGCATCGAGGTCATGACGGGCGCATCGCTGCCGGCGGGTTGCGATACCGTCATCCCGGTCGAACGCGTCAGCATCGCGGCCGGTATCGCGACGATCGAAGCCACGTATCTGCCTGAGGCCTGGATCCACGTGCACCGCCGCGCGGCTGATGCCCGGCGCGGAGAGCGTCTGCTTGCTGTCGGAACGCGCCTCGGCGGTCCCGAGCTCGCGATTGCCGCTTCCGCCGGATTGCCAATGCTCAAGGTCACTCGCCTGCCGCGCATCGCGGTGATCTCCACGGGCGACGAGCTCATCGAGCCGGGGCTTCCCGTGCTGGATCACCAGATACGTCGCTCGAATTCCTATGGTCTGGCCGGGGCGTTGCAGCTCGCGGGATTTCCGCCGGCAAAGGACCTGCAGTTGCCGGACCAGCGGCCCCTGCTGCTTGAACGGCTGAAGCAGGAACTCGAGGATAACGACGTACTTGTGCTGAGCGGCGGCGTCTCTGCAGGCCGCTACGATCACGTGCCGTCGGTGCTCGCCGAAATCGGCGTGCGACGCGTCTTTCACCACGTGTCGCAGCGCCCGGGCCGGCCGCTGTGGTTTGGGGTCAACGATCGGGGCGTCATGGTCTTTGCCCTGCCCGGCAACCCGGTGTCGGTGCTGGTCTGCCTGGCACGTTACGTCATACCGGCGCTCTCGGCCGCGGCCGGCGCGGCGGCCGTTTCCAGGCGGATTGTCGCGCTGGCCCGGTCATATGAGTTCCGGGCCCCGCTGACCTGTTTCCTGCCAGTGTCTCTGGAGTACGATCCGGAGGGGCGGACGATGGCTGTGCCGCGGCCGACCGGTGGTTCCGGCGACTTCATATCGCTTGCGGGGACCGACGGCTTCGTCGAACTGCCACAGGGTCCCGCAATCCACCCGGACGGTCGGGTGGTTCCTTTCTATTCCTGGTAACCCATGCACGAAGACGGATCCGGAAAACTGATTGCACTGGCCGAGCCGAAGGCGGCGACGGACATGCGTGGGCGTCCGCTTTCCGACCTGCGCATCTCGGTCATGGATCGCTGCAATTTCCGCTGTCCCTATTGCATGCCGCGCGCGACCTACGATGACCGCTACCGTTTCCTTTCGGCAACGGAGCGCCTGACATTCGACGAGGTTTCGCGGCTGGCGCGGCTGTTTGTCGCGGAAGGCGTTCGCAAGCTGCGTCTGACCGGCGGCGAACCATTGTTGCGTTCGGGTCTCGCGGACCTGGTCGGCGAATTGTCTTCGATCCAAGGGGTGGAAGACCTTGCGCTGACGACCAACGGCGTGCTGCTCGCGCAGCACGCGGCAGAACTTGCGGCCAATGGCCTCAGGCGCGTTACCGTGAGCCTGGATACGCTGGATCACGAGACCTTTCGCCGGATGAGTGGCGGATTCGACGGGCTCGAACGCGTGCAGGACGGCATCCGGGCAGCGCGCGAAGCGGGTCTCGCGCCGATCAAGATCAATACCGTGGTCCAGCGCGGCATCAATGACGGCCAGATACTCGATCTTGCCCGCCACTTTCGTGGCACCGGGATCATCCTGCGCTTCATCGAGTACATGGATGTCGGCAACCGCAACGACTGGGATACGCGCCGAGTCGTGCCGTCCCGCGAGCTGCGGGACGCGATCATGGCCGAGTTCCCGCTCAGGCCCGTCGCAGGCGCATATCGCGGCGAAGTTGCCGAGCGTTACACCTACGAGGACGGCGCCGGCGAGATTGGTTTCATCTCCTCGGTCAGCCAGCCATTCTGCGGTGACTGCACGCGCGCGCGATTGTCCTCCGACGGCGTCTTCTATACCTGCCTGTTCGCAACGCATGGTACGGATCTGCGCACGCCACTGCGCCAGGACGCGAGCGATGATGCGCTCCTGGACCGGATTCGCGGCAGCTGGCGGCGGCGTGACGATCGCTACAGTGAACTGCGGCGCAGCGCCGCCACTGCGCAGCCTCTGCGCAAGATCGAGATGCACTACATTGGCGGATAAGAGAAAACCAGTCCTGAGCCACGTGGACGACGCGGGGTTGCCGGCAATGGTCGACGTGACGGCCAAGCACGAGACCCTGCGCGTCGCGACCGCTGTCTCCCGCCTGCAATTTCCAGCTGCGGTCTTCGAGCGGCTCAGGTCTGCGGGATTTGAAACGACGAAGGGTCCGGTATTCAGCACGGCAATCGTCGCCGGCACGATGGCGGCGAAACGCACCCACGAGCTGATTCCGTTCTGCCATCCGCTTGGACTCGAGCGTTGCGAAATCACCATCGAGGCGGACGCTGATGGCCTCGAGATACGCTGCACGACCGCCGTGCACCATCGCACCGGTGTCGAGATGGAGGCGCTGACCGGCGCCACGATTGCCGCGTTGACGGTCTACGATATGTGCAAGGCGCTGTCCCACGACATCGTCATCAGCGAGACACGATTGCTCAGCAAGAGCGGCGGCAAGAGCGACTATCGAGCGGGCGCGCATTCGTGAATGACCTGTACGGACTGGTGCTGGCGGGCGGCCGCTCGAGCCGGATGCGCGAGGACAAGGCGGCACTCACCATTCATCGACGGCCGCAACTCGAACTGGCATTCGAGCTGCTGAATCCATTCGTGTCGCGCGTCTTTGTGTCAGTGCGCGAAGACCAGCGCAGTGATCCGTTGCGCGCCGCTTTCCCCCAGATCGTCGACGGTCCGGGCGTCGCGGGCCCGTTGGCCGGAATCATGGCCGCCCAGGCGGCGCATCCGCAGGCCGCCTGGCTGGTCGTGGCCTGCGATCTGCCGCTGCTGGATTCCACGACGCTGGCGCATCTGCTCGCGGAGCGGGACAAGGAGCGCCTGGCAACCGCATTTGCGAGCGCCACTGACGGCCTGCCGGAGCCGCTGTGTGCGGTCTATGAGCCGGCGAGCCGTGACGCAATCCTGCGATTCGTGGCCAAGGGTGGTTCCTGCCCCAGGAAATTCCTGATCGCCCACGACGCCGCTTTGCTGAAGCCGGCGAGCCCGCGGGCGCTCGCCAATGCCAATACGCCGGAAGAACTTGCGGCGGCACGCGCGGCGCTCGCCGCGCGGGAATCCGCCTGATGGCCCGCGTCCACCTGCGCTATTACGCGCTGCTGCGCGAGCAGGCGGGTCGTCAGGCCGAGACGGTCGAGACGGCGGCACTCACGCCAGGGGGTTTGTACGCGGAACTCGCCGCTCGGCATGGATTCCGCCTGGCGCAGACCCAGCTCAAAGTGGCCGTCAACGATTCATTCACTGACTGGTCGCACCCGCTTGCGGATGGTGACGAGGTCGTGTTCATTCCGCCGGTGGCGGGCGGATGAACACATTTGAATTCACGCATGACCCGATCGAGGCGGTGGCCCTCTCCGCCACTCTCGCCGATCCCGCAGCCGGGGGATTCGCGACATTCGAGGGCTGGGTGCGCGACAGGAATGAAGGCCGGGTCGTCAGCCGGCTGGAATACGAGGCATTCGAGGAACTGGCACGACGCGAAGGCGAACGCATCGTGGCCGCAGCCCTGCAGCGCCACGGCGCCCTGCACGCCCGCTGCGTGCACCGACTGGGCGCGCTCGCGGTCGGCGAGCTGGCGGTCTGGGTCGGCGTCGCGGCCGCGCACCGCGCCGAGGCGTTTGCCGCATGCCGGGAGATCATCGACGAGGTCAAGCATCGCCTGCCGATCTGGAAGAAGGAACATTACGCCGGCGGAGATAGCGGTTGGGTGAACTGCACGCATGGTGCCGAGGCGGTGCAAATGCCCGATTTCGACTATTCGCGCCAGGTCGCATTGCCGGAGATCGGTTCGGCCGGCCAGCAGCGCCTCGCGCAATCGTCCGTGATCGTCATTGGGGCCGGCGGTCTTGGCTGCGCCGTGCTATCGGGTCTCGCCGGCGCCGGAGTCGGGACGATCGTGATCGTCGACGACGATGTCGTCGAGGCCGCGAATCTGCATCGGCAGCCGCTGTACACGCCGGCCGATATCGGCCGGCCGAAAGCGGCAGTCGCGGCGGCGCGCCTGGCCGCATACAACCCGGCGATCCGGCTGCATGCCATGCCGGTCCGCCTGTCCGCCGACAATGCGGGAGATCTCGTCGCGCAATGCGATGTCGTGGTCGACTGCAGCGACAATTTCGCCACGAAATTCCTCGTCAACGATGCCGCAGTGCTTTGCGGCCGCCCGGCCGTGCTCGCGAGCGTCTATCAGTATGAGGGGCAGCTCCAGGTGGTACGTGCCGATGCCCGTGGTTCCTGCCTGCGATGCCAGTGGCCAGAGGCCACGCGCGACGGACTGGTCGGCAACTGTGCGCAGACCGGTGTGCTCGGTCCGGTGCCTGCCGTGCTCGGCAATCTGCAGGCCATGGAGGTACTGAAGCTGCTGCTCGACTTGCCGGGCCAGCTACGGGACGAAGTGCTGCTGGTCGATCTGCTGGATTCCGGCCAACGCCGGCTTGCCGCACCGCGCGCACGCGAATGCGCTGATCTCTGTGCGCGCATCAGTTCCGTCGGCGTGGCCGCGCCGGTCCAGGAACTTGAGGTTGCTCTGCCGCTGGCCGAGGCTGCGGCGCTCGGTTTCCGGATCATCGACATCCGCAATCCCGAGGAATGCGCGAGTGCGCCGCTATCATTCGGCGCTTTTGACGCCATTCCGCTTCCCAGCTTGCTGGACAACGCCGCGGCCCTGGACCCGGGTCTGCGTTACCTGCTGGTCTGCGCACACGGCATTCGCAGCCGCGCAGCGGCTGAGCTGCTGCGCGCAGGCGGGCGTGGCAATGTCTGGTCCCTGCGCGGCGGGCTCGCCAGGCAGGGCTGATGCGGGCTCAGGAGGCGAACTGCCCTTCTGGAAGTTCCATCAATGATTTCGATCCCGCGCTGAGCGCGTCAAGGTGCGCCTCGGCCCGCGGCAGCAGGCGCGTGAAATAAAAGCGCGCGGTCGCGAGTTTCGCCTTGTAGAAATCTGCATCGGCACTGCCCTTGTGCAGCGCCGCGACGGCGACCGCAGCGCTCCTGGCCCAGCACCATGCGAGGCACAGGTAGCCCGTGAACTGCAGGTAGTCCATGGCGGCCGCACCAGTCTCGTCCGGGTCGCGGGTTGCACGTCGGGCGATGCTCTCGGTCGCTTCGCTCCATTCCTTCAGCAGGCCCGTCAGACGCGTCACGAATTCAGCAAGTTCCTCTGAACGCGCATGGCGCTCGCAGAAGCCCCCGATCTCGCCGCCAAGCAGGCGTGCCAGCTCGCCACCGGAGCCGAGCACCTTGCGGCCCAGCAGGTCCTGGGCCTGGATACCGTTTGTGCCTTCATAGATCGCTGTAATGCGTGCATCGCGGAAACACTGCTCGACGCCGGTTTCACGCACATAGCCATGGCCGCCGTGCACCTGGATCGCGAGACTGGTGCATTCCAGCGACATGTCCGTCACGAAGCCCTTGACGATCGGAGTCAAGATCGCGAGCAGGCCGTCAGCGTGCTGGCGCCTTGCAGGATCGGGATCTTGCAGCGCCCGGTCCATCTGCATTCCGGCCAGATAGGTCAGCACGCGAGCGCCTTCGATCAGCGCCTTCTGGGTCAGCAACATGCGACGGACGTCCGGGTGACCGATGATCGGATCTGCGCCGGCGCTGCCGCCCCCGCCCGGAGTCCGGCCTTGCCGGCGTTCGCGCGCATAGGCGAGCGCGAACTGGTATGCACGCTCACATTGGGCGAGCCCCTGCAGGCCGACCCAGAGCCGCGCATGGTTCATCATCGTAAACATGCACTTGAGCCCGCCATTCAGTTCGCCGATCAGCCAGCCACGGGAATTCTCGAAATTCATCACGCAGGTTGCCGATCCGTGGATGCCGAGCTTGTGCTCGATGCTCGCGCAGCTGACGCCATTTGGGGCGCCAGGCTTGCCTTCCGCGTCCGGCAGGAACTTGGGCACGAGAAAAAGGCTGATGCCGCGCGAACCGGCAGGCGCATCGGGCAGCTTGGCCAGCACCATGTGAACGATGTTCTCGACGAGATCGTGTTCGCCACTCGTAATGAAGATCTTCGTACCACTGACCCGGTAGGAGCCCTGACCGTCCGGCTCAGCGCGCGTACGCATGATGCCGAGATCCGTTCCGGCGTGGGATTCCGTCAGGCACATCGTGCCGCTCCAGACACCGCGGATCATCTTCGGGAGGTACAGCTTGCGAAGATGGTCGCTCGCGTGCGTCGCCACACACAGGACCGCGCTGTCGGTCAGGCCACTGTAGAGCTTCCAGGACATGTTGGCCGAGACGAGCATCTCGCCGACGGGGCCGCCGAAGCTGTCCGGCAGGCCCTGGCCCCCGTATTCGGCCGGACCGCACAGCGCGGCCCAGCCGTCTTCGACGTACCGCCGGTAGGCCTCGATGTAGCCCGGCGGCGTCACGACCCGCCCATCGTCGCTGCGCTGCACACCGATGCGGTCACCGGGCTCATTGGTCGGCGCAATGACGTCTTCGGCAAATCGCGCGCATTCCTCGAGCACGCTGTCGATCAGGTCCCGGTTGACGTCCTCGCGGCCCAGCTCGTGGTAATGCTGTTCCGCGCGCAGCACCTCGTGCAGCACGAAGCGGAATTCACGCAGAGGTACCTTGTACTGGGGCATGGATATCGCGCCTGCGGAGCCGCTCAGCCAGCCGCTTCGGCGCAGGAAATGCAGAGGTCGGAATACGGAAGCACCTGCAGGCGGCGCGCACCGATCGGTTCGCCGCAGGAGCTGCAGTGGCCGTAGGTGCCCTGGTCGAGCTGCACAAGCGCGCGATTGATCTGCGCAAGCTCCTGCTTCGTCGCTTCGCCTATCCCGGCGAGCACCGCGTCATTCTCCATCTGGACCACCTGCTCGGCGAAGTCCTTGTCCAGCGGGCCGGATGAGCGCGTGATGTCGGCGCGGACCTTGGCGGCGCGCATCAGCAACTCCTGCTTGTGTTGCAGGAGTTTCCGCCGAATCTCTTCAAGTTCCGTCGCCATGGGACCTCCTGGCACCTGCCAGCGGACGGCGGCACTCATGGTGCCGCCGCCCCCGGGTCCCTTCAGTTTACCTGTACTTCGATCGTCCTAGGGCGTGCAGCTGGCTGCTTCGGCACGCGGACCGTCAGGATGCCATTCTTGCTCTCGGCCCGGATGGCCCCGACATCGGCGTCATCCGGCAGGCGGAAGCTGCGCGAGAAGCTGCCATAGAGGCTCTCGACCCGGTGCAGCTTCTCACCGCTGTGCTCCAGCAAGTTGCGGCGTTCCCCGCTGACCGTGATCACGTCATTGTCCACGGTGACCTTCACGTCCTCCTTGCTGACCTCCGGCAATTCCGCCTTGATCAGGTACTCGGCGTCGGTCTCGGAAATGTTGGCAACAGGCGCCCAGACCGGCGCAGCCTGCTGCCCGTTATCTACCGTGGTTGCCCTGCCGGCGGCCGGGCGTCCGAAGAATGGGCTGTAGCGTCCAATCAAATCGTCCAGTTCCCTGAACGGTTCCCAGCGAATCAGTGTCATTGCCGTACCTCCGTGCAAAAGTGATGGCGTCGGAAGCGTGAATGGGGGCTGGCACGGCCAACACAAGGCGAAAACGGTGCCGGCGTTGCTTCGGGTTAGCCCACAACCGTAATATCGGGACAGATCCGGCGCTTAGCCCGCGCCTGTGCCGCAGCGAGGATGCCAGATGGGCCGCGATCACAACCCGGTACCCGGCCAGTGGTACGAGAGCCTCGAGGACGAGGAGGTCTTTCTGGTCCTCTCGATCGACGAGGATGCGGAACTCATCGAGTTGCAGTATGAGGATGGCGACATTGAGGAAATCGACTACGAGACCTGGCAGGAACTCGACCTCGAACTGACCGAGCAACCGGAGGGCTGGTCGGGATCCGTAGAAGAAGATGACGAGGACGACGAGGAAGATGAGGATGATGACGACTGGGATGACGATGATGATGATGAGGACGACGAGGAAGATGACGACGAGGATTACGATAACCGCGACGACTACTGAGTCCTGATGCGGGAACTCGCGCTGATTCCGCCAGTCGAAGCGGCATCGGCTTGACCGCGAATCCCCATGGAACTCCCCCTGCTGGCCATCCCGATTGCACTCTTGTCAGCCTGTGCTGCGACGGCAATGGACGGATCTGCGGCTACGGGCGCGACGATATTGCCTACCGGCAGTTCGGGCGCCTGGAAAGCTGCCGGGTGATGAAGCTCGAGCGGCTGACGGACGAGCGCCTTGCTGCCTTGCTTGAAAAGAAGACGGCGAAGCCGCGCAAGGTGGTTATCCAGTGGCCGCCGGGACAGGCAGCCAGACCGGGCCGAGCGACCATCGACGGCCGCCGCCGGTAACTGACTGAATTAAATAGGGTTTTTACGCACCGGAGACCGAAATCATCATGGGTACTGAGTTGCGCCTCGGGGCGGCACTTGAATCAGCCGGACATCGCATCCATCTGGGCGTGTCATGAACAGAATCCTGCTTTTCCTGCTCACCAATTTCGCGATCCTGATCGTCGCAAGCTTCACGCTGAGGCTGCTCGGCCTTGAGCCCTGGCTGACTCAGCAGGGGATCAATTTCAATTCGCTGCTCGTTTTCGGCGCGCTGCTCGGTTTCGGGGGCGCGTTCTTTTCGCTGGCCATATCCAAGTGGACAGCCAAGAAGATGATGGGCGTGCAGGTCATCGGGCAGCCGCGCAATGAGACCGAGACCTGGCTGCTCGAGACCGTGCGCCATCATGCACAACTGGCCGGTATCGGCATGCCGGAAGTCGGCTATTTCGAATCGCCGGAACCCAACGCCTTCGCAACCGGCGCCAGGCGCAACAGTGCGCTGGTCGCCGTCAGCAGCGGTCTGGTCAACCGGATGAGCCGGCAGGAGGTCGAAGCCGTCCTTGGTCATGAGATCAGTCACGTGGCGAATGGCGACATGGTGACGCTGACGCTGATACAGGGCGTCGTGAACACCTTCGTATTCGTCGCCTCCCGGGTGATCGGCAACGTGGTGGACAAGGTCGTGTTTCGCAACGAGCGGGGCCATGGTCCGGCGTTCTGGATCACGACGATCGTTGCCGAGCTGGTGCTCGCTTTCCTCGCAACCATGATCGTCATGTGGTTCTCGCGGCGCCGCGAGTTCCGCGCCGACGATGGTGGCGCGCGGCTCGCGGGCCGCAACAACATGATCGGCGCGCTCGAGGCGCTAAAGCGCAGTCATCCGGCTGCGCTGCCGGATCGCATGGCGGCATTCGGCATCGCCGGCGGCGTGGGCCAGGGTTTCAGGAAGCTCTTCATGAGTCACCCGCCGCTCGATGAGCGCATCGCGGCCCTTCGCAACGCGCCGCTGGGCTGATTTGCGGCGCCGGCGTTGAACCCAGCCGAAAAGGCCATCGCCCCCTCCAGCCTGCAATCCATCAGGGATCTGCTCGGACCGCAGGGTTATCTCGAATCCGCACAGGACCGCGCGCCATTTGAAGTGGATTTTCGCGGCATCCATCGCGGGCGGACGCCGTTGGTTGCGCTGCCGCAATCGACTAGCCAGGTTGCGCAACTTGTACGCTTTTGCGCGCAACAAGAGATCGGCATCGTGCCCCAGGGTGGCAACACGAGTTACTGCGGCGGGGCGACGCCTCGCTCAGGCAACAACGAGATCGTCGTTTCATTGCGCCGGATGAACCGCATCCGCTCCGTGGATGCATTGAACGATTCGATGACTGCCGAAGCCGGCTGCGTGCTCGAGACACTGCAGCAGGTGGCGGCGGCCGCAGACCGGCTGCTGCCGATGTCGCTGGGGTCGGAAGGTTCCTGCACGCTCGGTGGCGTCGTCTCTACGAATGCCGGGGGCACGGCGGTGCTCCGCTACGGCATGATGCGCGATCTGGTGCTGGGCCTCGAGGTGGTGCTGCCGGACGGGCGCGTGCTGGACCAGCTGCGGGCGCTACGCAAGGACAACACCGGCTACGACGTCAAGCAGCTGTTCATCGGTGCCGAAGGGACGCTCGGGATCGTGACCGCCGCGTGTTTGAAGCTGTTCCCGAAACCAGCCCGCCTGGCGACCGCCATGGTGGCGCTGTCATCGCCGGCGGCCGCACTCGATCTGCTGGCCGGACTGAAGAGCGCACTCGGCGCAGCGGTCACGACCTTTGAGATCATTCCGCGTATCGCACTCGAGTTCGTTTGCCGCCACATCGAAGGCAGCCGTGATCCATTCAGCCATCCGCATCCCTGGTATGTGCTTGCGGAAATCTCGTTGCAGCAACCGGACTCTGACCTGGCCGATCGCTTCGAGAGGCTGCTGGCTGATGCAATCGCAGCCGGGCGCGCAGCTGATGCCGTGACGGCCACTTCCGAAGCGCAGCGCCGGGGCCTGTGGCGGCTGCGCGAGGCGATCCCGGAGGCGCAGCGTCATGAAGGCGCCGGCCTGAAGCATGATATTTCGATCGAGCCGCAGCGCTTGCCGGTATTCATCGATGAAGGCAGCGCACTGATTGCGCGCATCGTCCCGGGGGCGCGGCTGGTCGCCTACGGGCATCTGGGCGACGGCAACCTGCATTTCAACCTGAGTCCTGCCGGACGCAATGGCGACGCATTGCTTGCGGCCGCTGACAAAGTGCGGCGCGCAGTTCACGACCTGGTCGCCGCCTCTGGCGGCAGCATCAGCGCCGAGCATGGCATCGGGCAGCTGAAGATCGCGGAACTGCGGCGCTATGAGGATCCCGTGGCGCTTGCGCTCATGCACGGCATCAAGGATGTGATCGACCCGCTCGGCATCATGAATCCCGGCAAGGTGCTCGCACCGGGCGCCCCGGATTAGATCAGGCCCCGCTGCCGCGTCACTTCTGCTGGCCCGCCGGGCTCGTCCATTCGCTGTGCTGGCGGATCAGGCCTTCCTGGGCGACGCTCGCGATCAGTGTGCCGTCGCGGGAGTAGATCGAGCCGCGGACAAAGCCGCGCGCGCCCGAAGCACTCGGGCTGTCAATCACGTACAACAGCCATTCGTCCACGCGCAAGTCGCGATGAAACCAGATCGCGTGATCAACGCTCGCCATCTGCAACTGCAGGAACGATACGCCGTGCGGAAGTGTCGCGGTGTCCAGCAGGTGGTAGTCTGAAACGTAGGTCAGCAGGCAACGGTGCAACGGCTGGTCGTCCGGCAGCCGGTCGAGTGCCCGAAACCAGACCTGTTTTGACGGCGCGGCCTTGACCCGCTTGAGGTAATTCGGTGGATTGACGGGCCGGAATTCAAATGGCCGCTGATGCTCGAAGTAGCAGCGCATCTTTTCCGGCACCTGATCGCGCATCTCCGCATCAATCTCACCGAGGTCGCGCAGGCCTTCCGGCGGAGGTGCCGCCGGCATTGGCGCCTGATGATCCATGCCTGGCTCGCTGATCTGGAATGACGCCGACATCGTCAGGATCGGTTGGCCGTGCTGGATCGCAACGACGCGGCGGCTCGTGAAGCTGCCGCCGTCACGGCTGCGATCCACCTCGAACACGATCGGGGCATTGAAATCGCCGCGTCTCAGAAAATAGGCATGGAGCGAATGCACGAACCGGCCGTCCACGGTCCGTGATGCCGCCACCAGCGCCTGGCCCAGCACCTGCCCGCCGAATACCTGCGGTGCGCCGACGTCGCGGCTCTGACCGCGGAAAAGATTGTCCTCGAGGCGCTCGAGATCGAGCAGGCTCACGAGTTCTGCCAGACGCTCGTCCATCTTGGTGCTGCTCAATCCGGCGGCGCCACGCCAAGTCGCTGCCGCATGACCGGACTCGTGGTCGTGTACTGCAGGAACTGGCGCTTATCGGGATAAATGTAGTGCTGCACGCCGAATGACGCGAGTGCGGCTTCGTGAAAGCCCGACAGGATCAGCTTCTTCTTGCCGGGGTAAGTGTTGATGTCCCCGATCGCAAAGATGCCCGGCTCGCTGGTCTGGAACTTTTCGGTGTCGACGCTGATCGCCTTCTTCTCCAATGCCAGGCCCCAGTTCGCGATCGGCCCGAGTTTCGGATGCAGCCCGAAGAATGCCAGCAGCTGCTCGCAGGCGACTTCGGTCAGCGCCTTGTCCGAACCCATGATCCTGGCGCCAGCCAGACGGTCGCCTTCGATGTTGAGCGCATTGACCGTGCCTTCCAGCAGCCGCATCCGGCCCGCGGCCACGAGTTCCTTCATGCGCGCGACGCTCGCCGGCTGGGCGCGGAATTCAGCGCGCCGGTGGACCAGCGTGATCGAGCGCGCCTTGCCGCAGAGATCCAGTGTCCAGTCGAGCGCGCTGTCACCACCGCCAGCGATCAGCAGGTCGCGGCCACGGAAATCCGCGGCGTTGCGAACGCGATAGTGGATCTGCTTGCCTTCGAAGCGCTCCGCCTCCGGCACCATGAGCCTGCGCGGCTGGAAGGAGCCGAGCCCCGCCGCGATGATCACGGAGCCCGCGTCGAAGCGCGTGCCGGTGCTCGTCAGGACGTTGAATCGTCCATCCGCGCGGCGCGCCAGTTCCGCGACTTCCTGGCCCAGGTGAAAACCCGCGCAAAATGGCTTGATCTGCTGGAGCAGCCGGTCGATGAGTTCCTGCGCGCCGCAGACCGGCAGGGCCGGGATGTCATAGATCGGCTTGTCCGGATAGAGCTCGGTGCATTGTCCGCCCGGATGCGCGAGCGAATCCACGATCTGGCACTTGATGCCGAGCAGCCCCAGTTCGAAGACTGCGAAGAGGCCCACCGGACCCGCGCCAACGATCAGGCATTCGGTGCTGACAGCATCGCGATTCACGGCTTCGCTCACGGAGGGTCCCTCGGGGGCGGCCTGCGCGTAATGGCGTCAGGGGCGGGCATTCTAGCCGATGATAGGCTTGCACCCCATGGCCCACCCGGAACGGCGCGCGCCGACTCCACCAGCGATCCGAATCGGCGCCGACGGAAACCGCCACATCGACATGCGGGCGCTTGCTGCGCTCGCCCTGCCGCTCGTGCTGAACAGCACGGTCCAGGCGATCCTGAATCTGACCGACACGTGGTTCATCGGGCGGCTGTCAACTGCGGCCACGGCCGCGATCTCGGCCGTGCACTGGCTTTCGCTGCTGGCGCTGTTCCTGATCGGCGGTGTCGCGATGGGTGTCCAGACGCTGGTGGCGCAGGCCTACGGCGCGGGCCGTTATCGTCGCACCAGCCAGATGGCCTGGATGGGCCTCTGGGCCGCGCTGCTGACGATTCCGGCGTTCATCCTGACCATCGTGATCGCGCCGCGGATGTTTCACGTCTTCGGCCTGCCAGCCAATGTCGAGTCACTGGCACTCGATTTCTGGGGACCGCGCATGATCGGCGGGCCGCTGGCTGCTGCGCTGTGGGCGGCCGTTGCGTACTTCAACGGCATCGGCCGCACGCGTATTCCGCTCACCATCGGCCTGGTCGTCACGCTCGCGAACATTGCATTGAATCAAGTCCTGATCTTCCAGCTCGGTTATGGGATAGCGGGGGCCGCCTGGGCGACGACCTTCGCGGAACTCATCGGCGTCCTGCTGGCAATCGTCATGATCCTGCGTCTGGAGCCTCTGCGCTTCCGCGCGCGCCTGACCTGGCGCCCCAGGACCGGTCGCATCGTTGCCCTCGTCGCGATCGGTCTGCCGATGGCGATGACCGCCTCGGCCGATATCGGCGCCGCGGCGGTGTTCCAGCTGATGCAGGTGCGCATGAGCATCGTCGACGGCGCCGCGACGCAGATCGTCATGGTATTCACCTCGCTCGCCTACATGCCGGGCATCGGCATTGCGCTCGCCGGCACGACACTGGTCGGTCAGGCGATAGGCGCCGGGGACCGCGACTGGGCGGAGCGCATCGGCAACCGCATCATCACGGTCGTGGCCTGCTTCATGGGCGGGCTCGGCGTCGCGATGGCGCTGCTGGGATCGTGGCTGGCGCCGGCATTCGTCAATCCCGCGGATCCGAACGCCCCCGCCGTCATCGCGCTTTGCACCACGCTCCTGTGGATCGCCGCGGCCTTCCAGTTCTTCGACGGCGTCGGCTTCTCAAGTGCATTCTGCCTGCGCGGCGCCGGCGACGTGCACGTGCCCGCGGTACTCGTGGTGTCGCTCGCCTCCCTGCTCTTCATACCGCTGACACATTTCCTGACTTTTGCGCCCGGCCAGGGCTGGCTCGCAACCGTGCCCGGCCTCGGCCTCGGCGCTGTCGGAGGTTGGCTGGCCCTGCTTACCTACAGTCTGGCGGTTGCACTGGCGCTCTGGCTACGCTGGCGTCACGGCGCCTGGCGCAGCATCAAACTTCAGTCGTAATCGCGGACCACCCGAAAGCCCAGGTCTGATTGCCGCACCGCGGTCTTTTCGGCACCACGCGCCGGCGCGCGCGCATTGCGCGGTCTGCTCGCCCAGGATCCTCCACGCACGCCCTTCAACTCGCAGCCACCCTGCCAGGTCCACGCGCGCCCATCCTCGGGCCGCCCAGCGTAGCTCGCCGTGTAGCAGTCCATGACCCATTCGCGGACATTGCCGATGATGTCGAATACGCCAAAGGCATTCGGCTTGTACTGGCCGACCGGTGCAAGCGCAGCATGGCGGTCGCTGCAGCGCGCATTGGGCCAGGGAAAGCGATTGGCGTCGACGGCGGATGAGTCGTAGACATTCGCGAAATCGCAGGCCAGCGACAACACCGTATCCTCGTTCGAGTCGCGCTCGCCCCAGAAACGCGGAAATGAAGTGCCACCACGCGCGACGTATTCCCATTCCGCCTCGGATGGCAGGCGGTAATGCTTGCCACTCTCCTTCGAAAGCCATTCGGCATAACTGCGAGCATCCTCCCAGTTGACGCAGACCACCGGTTCGTCGTCTTGCGGCGGCAGCGCGAATCCCGGATCGCGCCAGCTGCGATCGCGCTCGAAAACCCACTGACCCCCGAGCCAGATACGGCAGCCGGGCGCCGGTTCCGCGCCGGCTGCTTCGATGTAGCGACGGAATTCGGCGACCGTTATCTCGCGGCGGGACACATAGAACGGCCTGGTAAATGAAACTGCGACCGTCGGTGACTCGCCGGTGGTTGCATCGAGTTCCGCCGCATCGGGCGCCGAACCCATCAGGAACCTTCCAGGTGGCGCCAGTGCCAGTTCCGGGCAGGCCGGGCAGTCCCGGCTTGCAGGCGGCGGCGCGGGCACCGCCTGCTGTGCGAATGCGCCGGGCGCTAACAGGACGAGCGTCAGCAGGATGAGGTGGCGCATCAATGCGCCTCCTCACGCGCGGCGCGCTGATCGAGGTCCCTTGCAATACGGAAACCGGCGTCATCGGATCGATCGCCCTCGAGCACGGCCGCGCGGTAGGCGCTGCGGCTGGCGTCGGGCGGCGTGAGCCAGCTGCCACCGCGCTGGATGCGGCGCTTGCAGCCGCCCAGCCATTCCCAGGCGCGTGCATCGCGCGGCCGGCCGACATAGCTGTCCGTCGCGCAATCCTGTACCCATTCCCGGACATTGCCGATCATGTCGTACAGATTGAAGGAATTGGCCTGCAAGAGACCGACTCCCGCGAGGTCAGCAAAGCCGTCGCGACAACCTGCATGCGGCCAGCCGAGGTGATAAGCGGCGTCTGCGGTCACATCATAGGTATTCGCGAATTCGCAACCTTCCTCCGCCGCATCGCCCCAGGGGCGCAGCGTCGTCGATCCAGCGCGGGCCGCATATTCCCATTCGGCCTCGGAAGGAAGCCGATAGCGTTCGCCCGTCTTGCGCGCGAGCCATTCCACATAGGCGCGTGCATCCGCAAAGCTGACACAGGTCACCGGGTGATCATCCGCCGGCGCCGCCGGGGTCGCAGGATTCTGCCAGCCGCGCCGTGCGTCGTCATTGAAGCGCACCAGCGCCGGATCCCAGGTGCGGCAGCCAGATGGCGATTCATGCCCGCTGTCGGCGACGAAACGCGCAAATTCGGCCCGCGTCACTTCATGGCGGCCCAGCGCAAACGCATGCGATACCTGAATCACCAGCGATGCATTGTCCGGTGCGCCCATCACGAAGCTGCCGGAGGGAATGACCGCCATCATCGGACAGGTTTCGCAGTCGCGAAATTCCGAGCCCGGCGCGCGCGTCACTTCCGCTGCCTGCAGCGCGCTCGCCGCGCCGAGCAGCAGCAGACATGTCGCCGCCCGGCGCAGGATCAAGAAGCCACTCTCACGGGTACGTAGATCTGGGCATTGCCGCGCTGGATCAGCAACGCGACTGTGCTGCCGGATTTCGTCACCGAGTTGCGAAATTCGTCGATCGATGTGACCGGGGCGCCATTGACGGCGAGCAGCACGTCACCGGCTTCGACACCCGCCTCCGCTGCCGGGCCGCCCGCCTGCTCGACGACGATGCGGCCTTCGGTGCGCAACTGCTGACGTTCACTTCGTGACAGCGACCGCACCGCGAGTCCCAGCTTGTCCGTGTCGGTGTTCCGTGCCGGCTGCAGCGACGCGACCGCAGGATCGTCCTCGAGTTCTCCAACCTTGATCCTGACGTTGCGCTTCCCCTTGTCGCGCCAGATTTCGAGTGTCGCCTCGGCGCCCGGCTTGATGCCGGCGATGATGGCCGGCAATTCGCTGGAACGCTCGACCGTGCGGCCATCGACACCGAGAATCACGTCACCCGCCTTCAGCCCCGCCTTGTCCGCCGGACCACGGTCCTCCACCTGGCTGACCAGTGCGCCATAGGGACGCGGCAGGCGGAACGAGTCGGCCAGCGCCTGGTTGACGTCCTGGATCGTCACGCCGATGCGCCCGCGCTCGACCCGTCCGGTGGTGATCAGCTGGTTCTTGACCTGCATGGCGACATCGATCGGGATCGCGAACGACACGCCCTGATAACCGCCGGTGCGGCTGTAGATCTGCGAGTTGATGCCGACCACTTCGCCCTGCAGGTTGAACAGCGGCCCGCCGGAATTGCCGGGATTCACGGCAACATCCGTCTGTATGAACGGCGTGTAGGCGTCGCCCGGAAGCGAGCGAGCGGTCGCGCTGACGATGCCAGCGGTCACGGAGTTTTCGAAGCCGAATGGCGAGCCTATCGCGACGACCCATTGGCCGGCCTTCAGCGCCGCCGGACTGCCGATGCGGACGACCGGCAGCCGATCCGCGTCGATCTTCAGCACGGCGACATCGGTGCGGGGGTCGACGCCAACCACTTTCGCATTGTATTCGCGACGGTCCGTCATCCTCACAGTCACGTCGCGGGCGCGGTCCACTACGTGGGCGTTGGTCAGGATATAGCCGTCGGCGCTGACCAGAAACCCCGACCCTTCGCCGCGCGCCAGCGGCGGTGGCTGGCCATGCGGCATCCCAAAGCCGAAGCGCTGGAAGAAATCGTACAACGGATCGTCCGGGCTGAGACCGTGCGGCGCCTCGTCATTGATTTCCCGCTGTGCGACCGTCGTCACATTGACGACTGCCGAACCATAGGCCGAGACCAGCCCGCTGAAATCGGGCAAGCCGGTGACGATCGCGGGCGCCGTGGTCGCCGGCGCCGCGTCGGTCACGGCAGGGCCCGGCGCACTGGCGAGATCCATGGCCGGCGGCGCCTTCGCGCCGCAACCCGCAAAGGCCACGACCAGAGCCATTGGCCACAGGAACTGCATGAGTCTCTTCATTGAGCCTCCGATATTGTGAACCGATGCCGCACTCTGACTGTCTCGATGCCTGCAAGTTGCAATCATGCCCATTAGTATTGCACCAAATGATCCGCCGAATCCTGAGCCTGATACTTTGCCTGCCGCTGGCCGCACAGGTCTCCCATGCCGATAGTCTCCCCGAGCGCCCACGTGCGGTGCTGAAGCAGCAGCTGGTGCCCGACTCGGCCGTTACCGTGATCGTGCGCGAAGTTGCAAGCGGCGCGAGCCTCGTCGAACTGAATGCCACGATGCCGCGCCCGCCGGCCTCGACGATCAAGCTGGTGCCAACCTGGGCGGCGCTGGAGCTGCTGGGCCCCGCCTATTCCTGGAAGACCCGGGCCTGGTCCGATGCGCCGGTCATCAAGGGTGTACTGAAGGGCAACCTGTACCTCCAGGGCGGCGGGGATCCGTTGCTGACGATCGAACGCTGGTGGCGATTCGTCACCGACCTGCGCCAGACGGGGCTCAGGGTGATCGAGGGCGACATTGTCATCGACCAGAGCCGCTTTGCGCCGCTGAACGAGCGGCCGGAGGATTTTGACGGCCGGCCCTGGCGGACCTACAACGTGCTGCCGGATGCATTGCTGGTCAACTGGCAGTCGGCGGATTTCGTCGTGCGGCCGGCAGATGACGGCAGTGGCGTCGAGGTCGCCATCCAGCCCTATCCGCAGGGACTGGTCGTGGAGAATCACGTGGCGCTCGCGCACGGGCGCTGCGCCGGCCGCAATCGCCGCATCGCGATCACCAACGCTGACGATGAAATGGATCGGGTCGTCGTGTCAGGCCAATTGTCCGAGAATTGCGAACCGCAGACGTTCCACCGCGCGGTCATGCAGCCAGCCGAATATGCCTACGGCACGTTCGTGACGCTGTGGCGCCAGCAGGGCGGCCAATTCAGCGGTGGGATGCTGCGCGCGCCCACGCCGCCGACGGCCCGGCTGTTGCTGACACAGGAATCCCTGTCGCTGGCCGAAATCGTGCGCGTCACGAACAAGTATTCCAGCAACATGATGGCGCGCTCGCTGCTCCTGAGCATTGCCGCCGAATCCCGCGGAACGCCCGCGACGACTGCCGCGGGTGAAGCGGCAATCAAGGAAATGTTCGCGAGCCGCGGACTCGAGTTTCCGGAGCTCGTTGTCGGCAATGGATCAGGGCTCTCGCGGGAAGCGCGCATTTCCGGCGACAGCATGGCGCGGCTGCTGATCAGCGCCTGGAACAGCCGTTACGCGCCAGAGTTCCTGGCATCTCTCGCCCTGGGCGGCCTCGACGGCACGCTGCGCGAGCGCTTCGAGAAGATGGAAGACCCGAGTCGCATCCGCATGAAGACCGGCACGCTGAAGGATGTCAGCAACATCGCCGGCTACGTTACGGGCCAGTCGGGGAAGCACTATGCCGTAGTTGTCTATATCGATCATCCGGGCGTGCAGAACGGCGTCGGTGAACTGATCCAGGGTGCGGTCATCGAATGGGTGCTGGCGCAATAACGCTGCCGCCATGAGACGAAATGCCCTCGGGCCGCGGCGAAACGGCAGGCGCCCCGCTTCCGGCGGGCGGCACCGGGTCCTAGAATCGACATATGGAATCCGTGGCAGCCATGTTGATCGTGATATTCCAGCTGTTTTTCGGCTGGTGCGGCTACCCGGAGCCCGGGCCAGCGCCGGCCGGACAAGAAACGCACAGCCAGCGCTGATCCGCGGTTCCCTTAGCGCTCCTGCAGAATCCGCTCCAGCCGATCGCGGTAGCTGCGGCTCAGTTTGAGTTCGTGTCCGCCCTCCAGCGTCAGGAAATACTCGCCATTCGTGTGGGGCTTCAGCCGGCGGATCCGCCGGATGTTGACGATTGTCGAGCGATGCACACGCTGGAAGTCTTTCGGGTTCAGGCGATCTTCGAATTGTTTCATGGTTGCACGAACGACATGGGTGCGGCCCTGTGCGTGCACGCACATGTAGTCGCCCGCCGCATCGATCCAGTCGATCTCCTCGACCTGCAACCGCACTGTTTCCCGACCCAGGCGGATTGGCAACACCTCGGGCCAGCGTCGCGCCACTCCGTCCCCGCCCCTGGCCAGCCAGTCCTCCGCATCGAGCTGGCCTTCGCCTGTCACGCTCGCGAGCAACGCCACCAGCTGCTCCCGATGGCGCAGCGAGCGGCGCTGGGCAAACTGGTCGCGGACATGCACGATGGCACGGTCGAGACGCTCATCCACAAGCGGCTTCAGCAGGTAATCGAGGGCATGCGCGTCGAAAGCCTCGATCGCGTAGCGGTCGAAAGCCGTCACGAACACGACCATCGGCATGCTGGTCTGGGGAATCCGGCGCAGCACCTCGAATCCATCGATGCCAGGCATCTCGATGTCGAGGAACATCAGGTCCGGCGAATGGGTCGCGACTGCATCCACGGCCTCCCGTCCATTGGCGCATTGCGCGACAATTTCGATGTCGGAGAATCCCGCCAGGCGCAATTCCAGGCCGCGGCGCGCCAGCGGCTCGTCGTCGACGACAATCGCACGAATCTGGCTTCCCATGGCCTTCAGATTTCCAGCGGCAACCGCATTTCAACGCGCAGGCCCGGCCCCGCGTTCGCGACCTCGATACGATGCGCGTCGCCATATAGTACCTCCAGGCGCTCGCGGGTATTGCGCAGCCCGACGCCACGGCCATTGCCCGTGCTCGAGCCCTTGGGCAGTCCCGGCCCGTCGTCCACGACGGCAAGTCTCAGTTCATTGCCTTCAATGCCGGCAATGACGGTCACCAACCCGCCCTCCTCGCGCGGCGCGATGGCGTATTTCATGGCGTTTTCCACCAGCGGCTGCAGCAAGAGCGACGGAACGAGTGCCGATTCGCTGCGCTCATCCACGTCAAACTCCAGATTCAGGCGCTCGCCGAAGCGCAGTTTTTCGATGCCGAGATACAGATTCAGCGCGTCCAGTTCCTGGCGGAGCGTGACTTTCTTCATCGGATCCTGATCCAGCGTGTATCTCAGGAACTCCGACAGCCGGGACACGGCAAGATTGGCGATGCGGTTCTGGCCGTCGAGCACCAGGGTGGAAATCGCGTTCAGGGTATTGAACAAGAAATGCGGATTGAGCTGGTAGCGCAGCATCTTCAGTTGCGCCTCCTGAGCCAGTGCAGTTGCCGCGAGAGTCGCTTCACGCTCTTGCTGAAGTCGTTCATAGATCTTGACGCTGAAATACAGCCCGCTCCAGCACAGCAGCAACAGCATCGAATAGATGGTATTGGCGAATATCTCGAGCGGCACGGGCTCGTGATCCATGGCCCACGAGGGCTTCAGGACTTCCATGATGTACGTATTGATGATCGCGGCCCGTGCGAGCGCGAGCAGCCAGCATGCGACCACCGAACCCGCCAGGATCACGCGCAGCCCCCTGTCCCACAGGCGCCGGTACAGGTATCGCAGCGGAGCCGACAACAGGAAGCCGCTGGCGGTCGCGACAACAATCACCTTTTCGTAACCGGGCTCCTTGACATAGACGGCCGAGCCCACATACAGCGCGAGCCCGTACGCGATCCAGCCGATCGTATGCAGGGACCAGAACTGGAGGTTGCGATTGCCGCGCAGGGCGCTGAAATTCATCGGCTCAGCTTATTCATGCGGCGCGGGTGGGCACAACGCCCTGGCCCGCCAATGGCACGTCCCGTCGCAACCGGGCTCAGCCCGTGGGCAGACTGGTCCGCAGTTGCAGCGCCAGACGCCAGCCTCCGCCGTGCCGGCACCAGATGTGGACATAACTGGCATCGGCGCTGGCCGCTGGATCCGCTGCGGAGAGGCCGTAGCTGTAGCCGAGGTCGCCCGATGAGGCGATCCCGGCGCCCATCGGCCAGTACTGCAGCGCTGCCGGCAACGCGGCGAGCGCCGCTTCGCGCGAGGCGGCCGTGCCCGCACCCTCAACCGATGGCGGATGGAACAGCCAGGCATCCGCATCGAGCCTCTCCAGCAGGCGTTGCGCATGCGTCTCGCCGCCCTGAATGCCGGAGCCAGCCAGATCCAGCAACTGCAGTTCGCCGGGCGGCACCACCGGGCCGCGTTCGCATCTGAATGGGCCCAACGCCGGGTCCTCGCTGCGCGTTTCCCAGGCGCCCGCTGGTTTGCGCCCGAAGCCGCCGTCAAACCACACCCGCCAGCCCCCGGGACCCCTCTTCCAGACCGTGACATAGCGGCCCTCGACCCGGTGGCCCTGCGGATCACGCGGCTCCAGTATCCAGGGGCCCGAGGCAAATCCAAGATCGCCATCGGCCGATATCTGGGCACGGTCGGGTGACCAGTCGAGCGTGCCCGGCAGCTCCTCGCTGACGGTCCAGGCCGCCCGCCCCCAGGTCGGACCGGGCTGCAGCACGATCGATTCCTCGTCGAGGAATTCCAGAAATGCCGCCCTGGCGCCAAGCTTGCGCGAGGCGGCAGCAAAACCTGCCTCGAGATCCGCTATGGTCGCATGACTTGCGGAGACCGGGACCTGCGCCTGCGGATCGGGCTCGGACAGGCAGCCCGCGAGCCAGGCTGACGCGAGCACCGGACCCAGCCAGCATGCGAATGGAGATTTCATGGGACGCTACGGTACACGAGCTTCGCGCTCAGGCGTATTGGCGCGCCGCCTCGGCGAGTTCGCGCGCAACCGTGGCGCGGAGTGACTCCGGCGCGAGCACGCGGACGCCCGCGCCATAACGCAGCAGATCCATGACGAGTTCCGGTTGCTTGCTGTAGGGCAGTTCGAGCACATAGCTGCCATCGGCCTCGATGCGGCCCGCCTGGCGCGAATGCCAGACTTCATCGGCCACCCAGCGCGCGCGTTCCGGCGTAAAGCGCAGCACCGCGGTCTGCGTCTCGGCACCGGAGAAGATCCCGTAACCAGCGCCCAGCACCCGGTCCATATTCTCGTCCGCGATCTCGCGCGCCGGCTCGTCCACGACCTGGGCGCTCTTGATTGCATCAACGGCGAAAACGCGCAAGTCCTTGCGCACATGGCACCAGGCATCCAGATACCAGTTGTATCGGTAATGGACCAGGCGCTGCGGCGACACGATGCGATCGGAGATCTCTCCGCTGCCGCGGTTGAGGTGCCGGATGCGAATGCGCCGGCGACCCAGCAGCCCGACCGACAGTGCCTCGAAGACCTCGCGATTGACGCGGCGGCTCCCCATTGCCAGCACGCGGATGCGCCTGCGGATTTCGCGGTGACCGCGATCACCGCGCTCAAGCAGCGCGCGCAGCCGCGTGCGCAACGGATCGAGCTGCCGGCCCAGCAGGCCCGGTTCCAGGCGTTCGAGCAGGTGCTCGATTTCGAGCAGCGCATAGATCTCGGCGGGGCTGAACCAGATGCCGGGCAGTTCCGCGACATCGGCATCGGGATCGATCAGGTAGGCCTCGCGCTCGCGTGACCAGATGATCGGCACATTGAGCCGATCGCGCATGTATTCGATGTCGCGCTTGAAGGTCGCGTGCGAGATCTCGAGTTCTTCCTCGACCTCGCGCCGCGTCAGTGCGCCTTTCTCGATCAGCCGACGCCGGATCTTGTAGAAGCGTTCGGTGCGGTCCACTCGCTTACTTCGCCGGGGTCAGGCGCAGCAACCGGCCGGCGTCTTCATCGGTCAGCAGATACAGGGCGCCATCCGGGCCCTGACGCACGTCTCGCACACGCTCACCGACGGGGATGCGCTGCTCGGACTTGACCTTGCCATCCGCGCCGATTTCAAGCCGGGCGACCAGCTGCGCCGCCAGCGCGCCGACAAAAAGATTTCCCTTCCAGGCCGGATAGACATCACTGGTGTAGAAAGTCATGCCGGAGGTCGCGATTGACGGCACCCAGTAGTACAGCGGTTGCTCCAGGCCGGGTTTCGCAGTGCCCTCACCGATCGCCGGCCCGCTGTATTCGGTACCATAGGTGATCACCGGCCAGCCGTAATTGCGGCCGGCTTCCGGCAGGTTGATTTCATCGCCACCGCGCGGGCCATGCTCGACAGCCCATAGCCGGCCGGTCGCAGGATCGAGTGTCGCACCCTGCACGTTACGATGGCCGAGCGACCAGATCTCCGGCAATGCGCCATCACGGCCGACGAATGGATTGTCTGGCGGCACCGCGCCGTCTTTCGTGATGCGCACGATCTTGCCGAGGTGCGTGCCAGGATCCTGCGCGCTGTCCCGTTCGCTATTGCGTTCACCCAGTGTGACAAACAGATTGCCGTCGCGGCCGAAGACGAGCCGCGACCCGAAATGGTGCGTGCTCGCAACCTTCGGCTGCTGCCGGAAAATGACCTTCAGATCGGTGAGCCGCGCGCCATCGAGCTTCGCGCGAGCGACGGCCGTGCCGTTCTGATCTCCGTCACCCGGTTCGGCGTAGGACAGGTAAATGGTGGAATTCGCGCTGAACTCCGGATCCAGGGCGACATCCAGCAGACCGCCCTGCCCCTTGGCATAAATGGCCGGCAAGCCCGCAATCGGATCCGAAACCTCACCATTCATCGTCACGTAGCGCAGGCGCCCGGGGCGCTCGGTCACGAGCATGCGTCCGTCCGGCAGGAAAGCGAGACTCCAGGGATGCTCGAGCCCGCTTGCGACCGTCCTGAGCTGCACCCGGTCATTCATGGTCGGCGGCAATCCGGCCTGCCCCTGGCAGGCACCGGCCGCCGCGGCCATCACCGTGAATGTGAACCATCGTGTCATCGTATTGCGCCAATTCACCACGTCACCTCCACGTTCCCGTCCCTGACTGAGACCGGATAGGTGCGCAGCGCCTTTTCGCCGCGCAACGCATCCAGTAGCTGGATGCCCGGCGGAAAATTCGCCCAGCGCACGACCGCGCCGGTTGCGATGTCGAAGCGCGCGCGATGCAGCGGGCATTCCACCTGGCAGCCCTTCACGATTTCTCCCCTGGCAAGCGGCCCGAATGTGTGCGTACAGAATGCCTGGGTCGCAAAAAACCCGTTCTTCAGGTGGTACACGACGACGCGTGTTTCCCCCTTCTTGAACGCCTTCATGCTGCCGACCGGCAGGTCATCGGCACGGCAAACGACGTGCCGTCCCATGTCAGCCCGCCGCGACGCGTGTGATGATGTAGCCACCGGATTTTGAATCGAATTCGAGATCGATCAGCCTGCGATCGCGGGCCTCTTCCAGCAGCTTGCCGAAGGTCTTGAAGCCATAGTAACTCTCGTTGAATCCGGGTTTGCGCCGCTTGATGGCCTGCTTGACCATCGAGCCCCAGACCTTTTCCTCGGCATCCCGCTCTGCAAAAAGATCCTCGGCCGTCTCGACTGCGAGATCGATCCCCTCCTGACGCCGGTCATCCGGCGTGCTAGGCGACTTGGTCGCGGCCTTCGCGGTCTTTTCGCGCTTCGCGCTGCGCCCGTGACCCTCCCCACGCACCAGGTCATCGTAATAGATGAACTCATCGCAACCGCTGATCAGCAGGTCGGAGGTCGAATTCTTGACGCCAACGCCAACAACGGTCTTGTTGTTCTCGCGCAATTTGCTGACCAGTGGCGAGAAATCCGAGTCGCCGCTGATGATCACGAATGTATCGACGTGCGATTTCGTGTAGCACAGATCCAGCGCGTCGACGACCATGCGGATATCAGCGGAGTTCTTGCCGGACATCCTTACATGTGGAATTTCGATCAGCTCGAAGGCGGCTTCGTGCATTTCGCCCTTGAAATCCTTGTAGCGCTCCCAGTTGCAGTAGGCCTTCTTGACGACGATGTTGCCCTTCAGCAGCAGGCGCTCGAGCACCTTGCGGATGTCGAACGAAGCGATCTTCGCGTCGCGCACACCAAGCGCGACATTCTCGAAGTCGCAGAAGACGGCCATGATCCTTGTGTCCGATCGGTTGTCCATGTGCGGCTCATTCCTCCCCGGCGGCGGGTTTCCAGGCTGAGGCCAGTTCCTGCTGCCTCCGCGGCGGCACCGGGTCATAGTGGCTGAGTTCCAGCGTGAAACTGCCCTCGCCGCCGGTCAGCGCCTTGAGCCGGGTCTGGTAATCCATGACTTCCGCAAGCGGAACATAGGCCGAGACCACGATGCGCCCCCGTGCGCGCGCTTCATTGCCATTGATGCGTGCGCGCCGTGTCGCGAGGTCGGCCGTGATGTCGCCCATTACGGTGCCCGGCGCGGTTATCTCGACGTGCACGATGGGTTCCAGCACCGTCGCGCCGGCCTTGCTCACGGCATCGAGAAACGCCTTGCGGCCCGCAGCGACGAATGCGACCTCCTTCGAGTCCACCGAGTGATACTTGCCGTCATAAACGGACACGCGGATGTCGTGAATCGGGAATCCGGCGACCGCGCCTTCGATCAGCGCGTTGCGGATGCCCTTTTCGACGGCCGGTATGAACTGGTTCGGGATCGCGCCCCCGACCACGTCATCGACGAATTCGAAACCCGTACCGCGCGCCAGCGGTTCAACCCGCAGGTAAACTTCGCCGAATTGCCCGGCGCCACCGGTCTGCTTTTTGTGGCGATGATGCCCCTCAGCCGGGCGCGTGATCGTCTCGCGATACGGAATGCTGGGCGGGCGGGTCTTGACCGCGACGCCATAACGCTCGGTCATGCGCTCGATCATGACGCGCAGGTGCAGGTCGCCCATGCCGTACAGGACGGTTTCATTCAGCCCGGTCGCGTGTTCAACACGCACGCAGGGATCCTCGATCGCCAGCTTGTGCAGCGCTTCGGCCAGCTTGTGCTCGTCGCCGCGCCGTTCCGGCTGGATCGCGACTCCCAGCATCGCCGGCGGGTAGGCGATCGGTTTCAGGTGGAAATTGTCTTCGTCGTGGGAGTCGTGCAGCACAGCGTCAAAATGCAGTTCATCGAGCTTGGCCACCGCGCAGATGTCGCCAGGCACCGCCAGCGTCATGTCGTTGTGCTCCTTGCCCTGCATTTGGAACAGGTGAGCGATCTTCACGGGTTTCCGGGCGTCGCCGACAAAGAGCTGCGCGCCGGCCCTGATGGTTCCCTGATGGACCCTGAACAATCCCAGTTTGCCGACAAAGGGGTCCATGTTGACCTTGAAGACGTGCGCGATCGCATGGCGCGCCGGATCCGGCACGATCTGCACGCGGTCGGCGCCCTCGCCCTCGCCCTTCATGAAGGGCGGCGGATTCCCTTCCGCCGGATTCGGCATCAATCGCGCGAACATCTCGAGCAATTCCGGGATGCCGGCGCCGGTTTCGGCCGACACGAAGCACACCGGGATCAGATGGCCCTCGCGCAACGCCTTTTCGAAGGGGTCGTGGAGCTGTTCCGGCCGCAACTCCTCGCCCTGCTCGAGGTAAAGAGCCATCAGGTCGTCATCCACCTCGACGACCTGGTCGATGATCTCGGTATGAGCAGCGGCCACCGAGGAGAAATCGGTCGCCTCGCCTTCGTTATGGAAAAAGCAGTCGACGACCTTGCTGGCTTTGCCTGCAGGCAGGTTGACCGGCAGGCATTCCTTGCCGAACTGGTCCTGGATCTCCTCGAGCGTGGCCTCGGCATTGGCCTCGCGCGCGTCGATCTTGTTGACGATGATGATCCGGCAAAGACCGCGGTCCCGGGTGATGTCCATCATCCGCTGGGTCATCGCCTCGACGCCATTCACGGCGCTGACGATGACCGCCGCGGTCTCGACGGCCTCGAGCACGGGCAGGGTGCGGCCGATGAAATCCGGGTAGCCGGGGGTATCGATCAGGTTGACATGGGCCCCACCGCTTTCAAGCCAGCAGATCGTGGCATCGACGGAATGCTGCAGCCGGCGGGCCTGCGGGTCATGGTCGCAGACCGTTGTTCCGCGGACCAGACTGCCCTTGGCGCGGATGCTGCCTGCGCCGAACAGCAGCGCCTCCGCCAGCAGGGTCTTGCCCACCCCGGCATGGCCTACCAGTGCAATGTTTCGAATGTCGCCGGTCGCTCTGGTCATCAAATCCCTCGCTTATCCGCGCGCCTGGCGCATTTTTCGAAAAGGATAGCACCGAAACCGGCGACTTGCGCCCCGCCGGGATGAAGGGCAAACTCGGCCTCAACGGGTCATTAGACAACGGCAAAGGCCCGGCGGGGGAATTTCATGGCAGTTGCGATCAAGGGCGACAGCGCAGATCCGATGGTCGAGCCGAATGTCATTCCGCTCGTGGACATCATGCTCGTGCTGCTGATCATTTTCATCATCACCATCCCGGTGATGACACACGCAGTCAAGATCGACCTGCCGCGGGATAACCCGAACCCGCCGCTCGTAGAGCCCATTGTCATGAAGATTTACGTCGATTTCGACGGCACCATTCTCTGGAACGGGTCACCCATCGACGACGCGACATTCCGGGACTACGTCGCGATCGAAAACGCCAAGGATCCGCAACCGGAGATCCACGTGGATGCCGACCGGCGCACGCCCTACGTCTATGTCGCCCATGTGCTGTTCACCCTGCAGCGCGGCGGACTGCAGAAGGTCGGCTTCGTATCGGGCGGGGCCCCTACACTCTAGCGCGGCACGCGAATCCGGCCGCAGCGCGGAGTGACACCGTATGAAGGGCCGGCATTGCTGGCCCTTCTTGCTCTCGGAGACCCAAGCCATGAGTCGCCTGGTCACTGTCATTGTGCCGTGCCTGGTCCTGCTGGCCTGGCAATCGCCTGCGCGAGCCGAGGCCGCCACCCCGCACAGCTACGATTTGCCGAATCTGGACAGCCTGGAGCTCGTTGTGCCCCCAGCCTGGGACTCGCGCGTCGACCAGCCTGAGGATGGCGGGCCTCCTACCATCCGGCTGAGCCCCAGGGAGGGCGCGCCCTTCGAGGTCTACATCACCCCCGACTGGCCGGATGCCCCTGATGAAACCGTCCCGGACGCGGAAACGCTCCGTGAAACAGTGCGGCGTGCGGCAGAGCGAATTCGCGACCAGTTTGTCGACGAGCGCCTGGAAATCCGCCGGCTGCAGGGCGCAAGCGGTGTCGGCTTCTATTTCGTCGCCACGGACCGCGAGCCAGGACCGGAGGAATTCAGGTACATGAACCAGGGCGCATTGCAGGCCGGTGGCCTGGTCCTCAGGTTCACGATCCTGACCAACGAGGGCCAAGACGCTGTCGTCGAGGAAGCGTTTGCGCTGCTGCAGAGCGCGGCTCACCGGGAGACGGGCCAGGATCAGCGATAAGGGAATCAGCCGCGCCGCGCAGATGCATTGCACCGCTGCTCCACGGCATGGCGCCCGGTCACAGGAGCCATCGCGGCAACGCCAGGGTCATCTGCGGAAATGCCGTGATTAACGCAACACCGATCGCCAGCACGAACAGCATCGGCAGGCTCGCGCGTGCAACCTCGAGCATCGGGCGCCGGAAGCGAGTGGCTGACATCAGGAGATTCAATCCGATCGGCGGCATCAGGTATCCGAGCTCGAGGCTCGCCAGCATGATCACGCCCAGATGCACCGGATTGACGTCAAAGGCCGCTGCGACCGGCACTATCAGCGGCGCGACCACGATGATCGCGGAGAAGATCTCTATCAGGCAGCCGAGCACGATCATGATCAGGTTCAGCATCAGAAGGAACGCCCAGCGCGCATCGATTGCACTGCCGACCCAGACGGTCAGCCGGTCCGGCACGTGTTCGGTGATCAAGAGGTTGGTCAGGCCCATCGCCGTGCCGAGGATCAGGAGCACGCCGCCGACGAGCAATCCGCACTCACACATGACCGCAACGAGTTTTTCGCCGCGTGGCAGGTCGCGATTGATGATGGCCGCGACCAGGATAGCGTAGGCGGCCGTGAGGGCCGCTGCGGGCACCGGCAGCACGTAACCCCCGAAGATCAGCACCAGCGGCACGACCGGCAGCATCAAGTCCCATTTCGCGCGCCAGGTCGTGACGGCGACCCGCCGCCAGCTGAAGCGCGGGCGCACTTTCATGCGGGGCGACATCGCAATGCCCCAGGCGCAGGCCAGCACGACCATCAGCAATCCCGGCAGCGCCCCGCCCAGGAACATCTCCTCGATGGAAACCTGGGCCACGATCGAATACAGGATCAGCGGCAGGCAGGGCGCGAACAGCACCCCAAGCGATCCCGCGCCGGTCACGAGGCCAAGCGCGTTGCGGTCGCCATAGCGCGAAGATATGAGGATCGGCATCAACAGGCCGCCGAGCGCCAAGATCGTGATGCCGGAACCGCCGGTGAATGCCGTGAAAAATGCACAGGCGAACACGGTGACGACCGCAGGTCCGCCGCGCAAGTGGCCGGTCCAGGCCCGCAACAGGCGGACCAGACGCCTGGCCGCGCCGGTGGACGTCACGATATAGCCGGCCAACGTGAACAGGGGCAGCGTCGCCAGCAGCGGGTTGGTGACCTGGTCGTAGTGGTCGAGCGGCACCGACGCAATCGGATCCCCCACGCTGATGAAGAAGATCAGCGCAATGCCGGCAAGACCGACAAAGAGCGGTGCGCCGCACAGGATGGCAATGGCGAGCGCAACCAGGAGTGGGGTGCGCAGCCCCTCCACGCCTCCGTCGAGCTGCGAAGCAACAACCGTCAAAGCCACCGCCACAACGAATACGATCGCGCGCGCGACATTGCTGCTTGCCGCGTGACGCGCCAGGCGCAGCGTGATGAAGGCAAATCCCAGTGGCATCACGGCCTGCAACGCGATGCGCGGCACGCCGAACGCGAGCACACTGGAGGACTCCGCCTCCCCGGATACGAATTGCCAGGCCGCAAGCGTCAGGATCGCGGATACAGTCGTGCCGACCAGTCCGGTAAAGGCGTCAATCGCCGGTTTCCAGTGGTGTGGAAGCGCCAGCGCAATGGTTCCCATCGACAGCAGCCTGCCGTCGCGGGCGGCTGCCATGCCGCCCAGCATGCCGACCAGCAATGTCAGGTGGCGGATCAGCTCATCGGCATTTGCAAACGCCGCCGTAGCGCCGGCCACGCCCAGCAGCACCAGCAATGCGAGCACCGCCGCGAGCAGCAGATTCTCGGCGCGATGGACGAGCAGCATCACTTGCCGGCTGCGCGCTTGGCCTTCAGCGTTTCGACTGTCGCGTCAAACATGGGCGCCGGAACCAGCGTGCCGCGGATGCGCGGATAGATGCGAGCGACTTCGGCGCGCCATTCGCGCTCGGCTTCCGGTGTCATCGGTATGACCTTGAGGCCCATCTTGTCCTTCATCGCCTGCACGGCCTGCTCGTCCTCAGCGCGGCTCGCGCGGCGCATCTCGTCGCCGGCGCGCTCGGAAGCCTCGCGCAGCCACGCCTGGGCCGCCGGGTCAAGCTTGTTCCAGGCCTTCTCCGTGATGACCAGCGCGCCGGTGATCGGAGCCCAGTGCAGATCCAGCATGTAGGGCGCATAGGTGGGCACCTGGTCGAAGTTCGCCAGGAACGCCGGCACGGGCAAAGCGTCGATCATGCCATTGCGCAAGCCGAGCAGGATCTGATCCGGCTCGAGCACCACGGGCGTGTAGTAGGCCTTCATGAGCTCGACGCTTTGCGGATCGCCAGAACTCGCATACACGCGCAGCGACTTGAGGTCCTGGAAACGCCTGATGGGCTTGCTGGAAAAAAATCGCACCCAGCCGGCATCGGCCCAGAACATCACGACATAGCCGGCGTCGCGCAGGCGCTTTTCCAGGTCGGGACGCAGCCGCTCACGCACAAGATCGACGTCGCTCCAGTCATGGAACATCAGCGGCATGTATTGCAGCGCCGTCACCGAGCGCTCGATCTGGGCGAGACCGACCGCACTCAGCATCGCGCCCTGCAGCTGCCCGACGCGCATGCGCCTGACGATCTGCAGTTCGCCGCCCTGCGTGCCGGCATAGATGTTCATCGATACACCGCCGGCGCCATGCGCCCATTCGTTGCCGAGCGCCTGCAGGCGTTTGTGGAAGGACGAACCGGCCGGTGCGACGGTCGCGATGCGCAGCTCCGTGCCTCCCGCCGCAACGCCGATGATTCCGAAGCCGCAGGCCAATCCTGTCAGCACCATGGCTACAAGGCGCGTGGAGAAGACTGAGCTGCTGATCATGGTTGTTCCTCTAGACCTTCGGTCTCGTCCAGCGGGGGCAGGATCCAGCGATCCACATTGGCCAGGAGCCATGCGGCACGGCGCTGAATTATCGTGTTGGCCAGCCGCGTGGCCGGATCGTCGTCCGGATTGACCTTGATTGCCGCCTGGAGCATCTGCTCGAAACATGCGCGATCCTCCTTTGGCAGGCACACCGACTCGGCCCAGGAAACATACGGACCCGCGGCCTTGCCTTGCGACAAGGCAATGGCGCGGTCGAAATGCACCCGTGCACTGGCGACCCGGTCATCAAAGTTCCCTGTTGCATCGGGCCGCGCCATCTCATAAGTCACAAGGAAGGCATGAATGGCGCCACGGTCCCAGTCCGCGTCCACGGCGAGTGCCCGGTCGATCAGTGCCGACACGAGCGCGAGATCAGCGACCAACGAGGGATCATCCTTACCGAGTCCGATTGCTGCTGCCCAGGAGGCGGCGGTCCAGTAGAGCAGATCGACCTCAGCTGCGCCGGCTTTGCCGACTGCCGCGGCGGGCGCGGTCCGGAGGGTCGCGCTGAAGTCGGGCACCGCCACATCAAGAGCGCGCAGCCCATAGTCGCGCGCGCGCAGATACATCCTCCGCGCCCGATTCCATGCGACCCAGGCGCGATCCGTGTCATCGAGTGCGATTGCATCGGCCTCCTGCTGTATGAAAGCGTAGGCGTATTGCGTAAATCCGGCGGCGGTCGCCGCGAGCAGCTCGCGGTGCCTGGGAGTGGACGCCAGAACGCTTTCCATCAGTTTCAGGCTGAATGGCAGCGCCGCACCGATCAGTTCAGGATCCTCGTCAGCAGAATAAGTCGTGCCGGACGCGGCGAGCGTGTTACCGATCCTGTTGGTGGCGAACCGCTGCACCGAGCAGCCTGATGCCAGCAAGGCAGCCGCCAGTATCGCGAGGCACGCCCGGCTTCCGAACGGCAAGTGCATATCCGTGGACCCTCCGTGCATGATCGCATGGCGAGCGGCGTGGCACATCTATGACTCAGTCCGCAGCAAGAAAATCCCCGATCGCCCGCAAATAGCCCGGGTATAAATCGATGGAATTGTGGGTCGCGCCATCCAGCAGTACTGCGCGGACCTGCGACCGCGGAAACGCATTCACCAAGGCCTCAGATCTTCCACGCGGGATGATTTCGTCATCGCTGGCGATAACGGCCAGCACCGGCGCCGCTACCGCCTGCACCCGGCTTGCAGAGTCATAGCGGTCGCGCATCAGCAGCCGAACGGGAAATATCGGCATGTGTGCCGCCGCAACATCGGCGAGGCTGTCGTAGGGCGTCACCAGCACGAGGCGATGCACTTCGCGGGCTGCTGCGAGTTGAACGGCGATGCCCGTGCCGAGACTGCGGCCCACGATCGAGATATGCGGATACCTGCCATGCAGCTGATCGTAGACGGCAAGCGCGTCGGCGACCAGCGCCGATTCCGAGGGCTCGCCGGTACTGCCGCCGTAGCCACGGTAATTCACCAGATACAGCGAATGCTGCGGAAACGCGGAAGAAAAGGATGCCAGATTTGCGGACACGTCCTCGGCATTGCCGCCAAAGTAGATCAGGGCGCGCGGGCCCGGCCGCTCGACCACCCAGATCTTGATGGTCGCATCGCCGCTTTTCAGCCGTATCGATCGCGTGCCGGGTGGATTCGATTCCGGCACCGGAAAGTAGATCTGGGAGCGCTGCGTGAGAAAGAACCATGCACAAAGACCAAGGTAGGCAGTCGCGAGCGAGAGCGCGAGGATCAGCAGGGATCGCATCGGCGAAATCAGCCAGCGACCGTCGTCGCGTTCGACGATTGCCTCGATGTACTCGGTGGCACGGCCCGCGCTGACATGCAGGCATTCGCAGGCATCGCCGGCTCGTCAGCCCGCAAGCCTGAAGGGCATTTCGCGCAGGCGCTTTCCGGTCAAGGCGAACACGGCATTCGCGACCGCCGGCGCGACCGGCGGCACGCCGGGCTCGCCAATGCCACCCGGCTTCTCGCTGCTGGAAACGATATGGACCTCGACGTCCGGCATTTCGGAGAGGCGTAATACAGGAAAATCATGGAAGTTCGATTGCTGCACGCGCCCGTCCTTGAATGTCAGTTTGCCGTGAAGCGCAGCACTGAGACCAAAGGCCACGGCCGATTCGACCTGCGCGCGGATGGCCTCGGGATTGACCGCGACGCCGCAGTCCACGGCGCAAACCACGCGGTGTACGCGGATAGCACCCTGATTCACCGAGACTTCCGCCACCTGGGCGAACCAGCTCGCAAATGAGAAATGCACAGCGATGCCGCGCGCGCGGCCCGCCGGCAGGGGCTGCCCCCAGCCAGCCTTCTCCGCCGCCAGATTCAGCACGCCGAGATGACGCGGTTCATTCTTCAGGAGCGCGCGGCGGTATTCGACGGGATCCCTGGCGGCCGCCGCGGCCAGCTCGTCAACGAGACTCTCCATCACAAAGGCCGTGTGGCTGTTGCCGACCGAGCGCCACCAGAGCACGGGTATCCCGGTCACCGGCGAATGCAGCTCAACGCGATGATTCCCGACCGATTTCAGGTATGGCGAATTGGCCGCGCCCTCGACCGAGGTTTCGTCGACGCCATTGCGCACCATCATCGACTCGAATGACGTACCCATTGCGATCGACTGGCCGACAATCGTGTGTTCCCATGCGTCAGGCATGCCGTCGGCGCCGAGGCCGACGCGCGCGCGATGCAGATACATCGGACGGTAGTAACCGCCGTGCATGTCGTCCTCGCGGGTCCAGACCGTCTTGACGGGCAGACCCGCAGCCTTGGCGACGTGCACCGCGTCCGCAACGAAATCCGAGGCGGCCGTCGCGCGGCGGCCAAAGCCGCCACCCAGAAACATCGTCTGGATACTAACCTGCTCGGGCTTCAGGCCCGTGATCCCGGCAGCCACGCCCTGGTCCATGGTCTGGAACTGCGTGCCAGTCCATATCTCGCAGCGATCAGGCCCGATCCGGACCGCACAATTGAGCGGTTCCATCGGCGCGTGCGCCAGATAAGGCACGAAGTACTCGGCCTCGACCGCCTTCGCGGCACCAGCCATTGCGGTCTTCGGATCGCCCGCCTGCGCCGCGACGGCGCCCGGTTTTTCAGCGAGCTGCCGGAACTGCACCCGCATCGCATCCGAGTCGAGAGCGGCGTTGGGACCGAGGTCCCAATCGACCGAAAGCGCATCGCGGCCCAGCTTCGCGGCCCAGAAATGCTCGGCCACGACCGCTACACCGCTCGGGACCTGCACCACTTTCAGGACGCCCGGCACGGCCCGGGCCGCACTGTCATCGAATGACTTGACCGTGGCGCCAAACACCGGCGCGCGGGCGATGACCGCGGTCTTCAGTCCCGCGAACTGCACATCCATGCCGAAGCGCGCGCGGCCGGTAATCTTCTCGGGTGTGTCGAGGCGTTTCGTCGGCTTGCCGATGATCTTCCAGTCCTTCGGATCCTTCAGAACGATGTTCGCCGGATCGGGGAGCGGGAGCTTCGCGGCGTCATCGGCGAGTTCGCCGTAGCGTGCGCGTTTCTCGCCGCAGATGACCTGACCGTCGCCAGTGCGGCAATCCCCGGCAGTGACCCCGAAGCGCGCGGCTGCCGCCTGCACGAGCATGGCGCGGGCCGTTGCACCCGCCCGGCGATAGCGTTCGAATTCGGACCAGGTGCTGCTCGATCCACCCGTCATCTGCACGCCAAATGCCGTATGAGCGTAAGCGGGCGCCGCCGGCGCATGTTCGACCCTGATTTTTGACCAATCCGCGTCGAGTTCCTCGGCGATCAGCATTGGGAGTGCGGTCCAGATGCCCTGCCCCATCTCCGAATGCGCCAGCAGGACCCTGACCGTGTCATCGTGGTCGATCTGCAGGAAGGCGTTCGGAATGAATGGCCCGGGCGCGGCGGCCTGCGCCTGTGCCAGACGCCCTGCCCCGGGAACGACGAAGCCTATGACCAGGCCGCCGCCGACCAGCGCACCGGTCTGCAGAAACTCGCGTCGCGAAAGCCAGGGTAACGGGTTCATGGTTCATCTCCTCGCGAGAGCCGCGGCACGGTGCACGGCTGCGCGGATGCGCGGGTAGGTGCCGCAACGGCAGATATTCCCGGACATTGCCTGATCGATGTCGGTGTCACTCGGTTTCGGCATGCGCGCGATCAGCGCCGCAGCGGACATGATCTGGCCCGACTGACAATAACCGCACTGCACGACGTCGAGTTCAGCCCAGGCGCGCTGTACCGGGTGCCCGCCCTTTTCATCCAGACCTTCAATGGTCAGGACTTCCCGGTCGCCTACCGCCGAGACTGGCGTGATGCACGAGCGCGTGGGCGCACCGTCCAGATGCACCGTGCAGGCACCGCATTGTGCGATGCCACAACCGTACTTGGTGCCGGTCATCCCCAGCAGGTCGCGAATGACCCAAAGCAGCGGCATGTCCGGGGGAGCGGCCACCTCGTGTTGCTTGCCATTTACCAGCAATTTCATGGCTCTCTCTCGTGCAGGCAGGGTGGCATGAGACTACTACCGATTGTCAGGGCCCGCCACCTCACCGCATGATGTCGGTACCCCCACATTGAAAGAAGGTGTGCCGAATGACCGGTGTTGCAGGGCAGTACGAACGTCTCGAGGCCCGTCGCGCGCTGATCGGCGATGGATTCGAGATTCGCCGCGCGGTTCCAAACCGTCATCGCCGCATGGTGGGCGCCTGGTGCTTCCTCGATCACGCGGGTCCGGTGGATTACGCGCCGGATCAGGGCCTCACCATTGGCCCGCACCCGCACATCGGCCTGCAGACTTTCACCTGGATGATCGAGGGAGAAGTGCTGCATCGGGACAGCCTGGGGTGCGAGCAGCTGATCCGGCCCGGACAGGTCAACCTGATGACCGCCGGCCGCGGCATCTCGCATTCCGAAGAATCACCTGCCGGGCGTGCGGGGCGCTTTCACTCCACGCAGCTCTGGATTGCGCTGCCGGATTCCGAGCGTCATCGCGAGCCGGACTTCCATCACTACCCGGATCTGCCGATCATCGATCGAGGCGGATTCCGGATCACCGTGCTGGCCGGCGAATGCGACGGCGAACGATCGCCCGCAAGAGTCTATACGTCGATCATCGGTCTCGACCTCGCCACCCGTGGGCCTGCAAGGATGACCCTGCCGCTCGAGCCTTCATTTGAGCATGCCGCATTGACACTCGAGGGTGCGCAAAGCCTGAATGGAGAAATGCTCGAGCCGGGCACCCTCCTCTACCTCGGCACAGGCCAGTCGTCGCTGGAACTTGCATCATCCGCCGCGTCCAGGATGCTGTTGATCGGCGGCGCGCCATTCGGCGAGGAAATCCTGGTCTGGTGGAACTTTGTCGCACGCACCTCGGCCGAAGTGGAGACCGCGACGCAGGACTGGATCGCAGGCCGGCGTTTCGGCAAGGTCCATGGCGCCAGGGGCCAGCCGCTGATAGCGCCGGACCCGAAGAGTCTGCAGGTCAAGGAGGCCCGATGACCAGGATGCGAAAGGTACTCGCGATCCATGATCCGAATCCCCCGCACTGGGTCGGTGACGGATTTCCCGTGCGGTCGATCTTCAGCTACGACGGCCTCGGGCGCGAGCAGTTGAGCCCGTTCCTGATGCTGGATTACGCGGCACCGCGAAATTTCGCGCCCGCCGCCCAGCGCCGCGGCGTCGGCGAACATCCGCACCGCGGATTCGAGACCGTCACGATCGTCTACCAGGGCGAGCTGGAGCACCGCGATTCGGCCGGCAATGGCGGGCGCATCGGCCCGGGCGACGTGCAATGGATGACGGCCGCCTCCGGGATCATTCACGAGGAATTTCATTCGGAGAGGTTCACGCGCGTGGGCGGCCCCATGGAGATGATGCAGCTCTGGGTCAACCTCCCGGCAAAGGACAAGATGGCGGCGCCCGGGTACCAGACGCTGCTCGATCGCGACATCCCGTCCGTCGCGTTACCAGGTGACGCGGGACGCCTGCGCGTGATCGCCGGTGAATTCGCCGGGCACAAGGGCCCAGCCAGGACGTTCACGCCCGTCAATGTCTGGGACTTGCGGTTGAAGGCAGGCAAGACCGCCACATTGGCGACACCGGATGGCCACACGACGGCGATCATTCCGATGCATGGGCGCACCCTGATCAATGGCAAGCAGGCCGCGGGTGAAGCGCAACTCGTGATCCTGGATCGCAGCGGCGGTGAATTCACGATCGGAGTGGATACCGATGCGACGCTCCTGCTGCTGAGCGGCCAGCCGCTCAATGAGCCCGTGGTGGGTTACGGACCGTTCGTCATGACGAGCGAACGTGAAATCGCTGAGGCGATTCGTGACTACCAGAGCGGGCGATTTGGCAGCCTGCCGGCTTCCGGCTGAACTCAGGCGCCGAGATAATCCATCTTGCCGAGTTCGACGCCGTTATGCCGCAGGATGTTGTAAGCCGTCGTCACGTGAAAATAGAGATTTGGCAGCACCTGATGCACCAGATAGGGCTGGCCCTGCATCGACCGCTCGATCGTTCGTGACTTCCACTTGATGGTCCGGTCTTCCGAACCCTCGAACTGCGCGGGCTTCAGGGTCTCGAGGAAGGCAGCGGTCTTTTTCGCGCGCGCAATCAGCTCCGGAAGCGTCTTTTCATTGTCTTCGTAGGATGGCGGCTCCAGCCCCGCGAGCCTCGCGGCGCCGGCCTTGACGGAATCCGAGGCGATCTGCACCTGCCTCAGCAGCGGAAACATGTCCGGATAAAGACGGGCGTTAACCAGCACTGCAGGGTCGATCTTCTTCGCCTCGGCATGTGCCGCCGCCTTCTCGAGTATTGCCGCGATACTGTTCATCATGCGGATGCCGGATGGCACACAAGCTTCGTACATGGATATTTTCATGATTAGAATGCTAGCACAATGAATGCCGCCGGAATCGTCTGGGACAACCACGCCTGTCTGCCTTTCAACGACACCGAGCAGTGGCTGCCGGGAATCGAGCGCTACCGCAAATCAGGTGTCGATGCCGTCACCATCAATATCGGCGACAGCCATGTGCCGCTGGAAGTCCTGGTCCGCACCGCCGCCAGCATCCGGCATTACGTCCAGGCTAATACTGGCCAATTTGTGCTGGGCCTCACCACGCGCGACATCCGCGCGGCAAAGGCTTCGGGCCGCCTCGCGGTGTGCCTGGATGTCGAGGGCGTCTACGCCCTTGGCGAACAGCTGAGCCTCGTCGAATTCCTTTACCAGATCGGCGTGCGCTGGATGCTGCTGGTCTACAACCGGCGGAATCTCGCGGGCAGCGGTTGTCATGATCCGGATGACGAAGGCTTGACGAACCTTGGGCGCGGAATCCTGCGCGAGATGGATCGGGTCGGCATGATCAAGTGCTGTTCACACACGGGATACCGGACGGCGCGCGAGATCCTGGAGCTCTCCGACCGCCCGGTGATCTTTTCGCACTCCAATCCACGCCGGCTGCGCGATCATCCACGCAACATTCCTGACGACTTGATCAGGGCCTGCGCAGCAACCGGCGGAGTCGTCGGCATCAATGGTGTGGGCCTGTTCCTCGGTGACGGCGATCCGACCGCGGAAGCGGTGGTGCGCAATATCGATTACGTCGCGCAGCTGATCGGCGCAGAGCACGTCGGTCTCGGCCTCGACTACATGTTCAAGGGCTCGGGCATCGAAGAACCGGGTCGCGAGAGTCGCGAGTTGTGGCCCGCGGAATGGGGTTATCGCGCCGGCATGGGATTCCTTGGCCCGGAAGCCATACCGGAAATCGCCGCGCGGCTCGCACGGCTCGGCTACCCCCCCGCCGCCGTCAGTGGGATTCTGGGAGAGAACCTGATGCGTGTGGCCGACGCCGTGTGGAGTCCCTAGCGAAACGCCCGATGCTTTCGTGGCCGTCTTGCCTCACGAACCTGCCAATTGTGGGTTCTCCAAGCCCGTTTTCGACCCAAATCCCTGATCCAGATCACAGTTGGTTCCGGGCCCGGTAAGGTTACATATGACGCGGCCAAGGGCTTGCCATGGTGGCCGCGTGAACGACCTGGAACAGGCACGCACAGGAATGTCTTCGGCCACGGTACCAACGCTCATCAATGCGCCACGCGATCCTTTCGCGGCCGGCTGGACAGGCGCCGTCGCGATCGGCCTCCTCGTCTACATTGTCGCAACTATCCTGGTGACCGTCCTGGGCCTCGGCTCAGGGCCCTGGAAAGAGTTTTTCACGCTGTTTTCCGACTTGCCCACCAGCATTGGCGTGGCATTGCTCGCGGTGGTGGCGGCGCGCAGCGAACAGGAACCATCCGCGCGCCGCGCCTGGCAGCTCATGGCTGCAGCGCTCGTCGTCTACGGCGCCGGCAACCTGCAAAATTCGATCTACTGGTTTTTCGGACACGACCCGTTCCCGTCGATTGGCGACGTATTCTTCCTCGCGTTTTACCCACTGGTGTTCTCGGCGATATCGACCGTCATCCGCGCCGGTTCCTTGCGCGTGCCCTGGGGCCGCCTCGCACTCGACAGCTTCATCCTGATGCTGGGTTTTGGCGCGTTCTTCTGGTTCTTCGTGATCCGACCATCGGTTAACGCTGGTGGCGATGCGGACTTGATCAAGTACGTCCTGAGCCAGACATACATCGCGCTGAATTGCATCATGGTGCTGGCGTTCGGCGTGCTTCTATTGAATGCGGGCGCCGGTCCCCTCGGGCGTCGCACACTCCTGTTGCTGACGGTTGGCTTCGCAACCATGTCCCTCGCCGACATCGTCTGGGCAATGGCAAAGGTGAGCGGTAACTACCTGCCAGGCGGACTGCCCGACGTGCTCTACCTGTCGTGCTACGCATGGCTGGTCGCCGCAGCACGCGAACAGCTGCGCGGCCCGCCGCCCCTCAAGGACACGATGGGTTCGTTCGGCAATGCTGTGGTCCAGGGCCTGCCGTACCTCGCGATGATGGTCTCATTCCTCGTGCTGGTGTACTTCGAGAGAGGCGAAGTCGGCAAACCGACCGCCGTCATGACCGTCGTCATATTCGCGCTGACATTGCTCGTCATGTTGCGCCAGGGCGTGATCCTGCGCGACGACGCATCGCTGCGCGAGCGCCGCGCCGCCGGCATCGTCGAGGCACGATACGCGTCGCTGATCAGGAACTCCTCAGACGTCATCTTGATCACGGACATTCAGGGGCAACTGCGTTTCACATCACCGGCCGCTGAGCGCATATTCGCGATGCATACGGACTCGCTGATCGGCAAGAATCTGTTCAAGCTTTGCTCCGAGGAAGATCGGGACCGCCTTGCAACATTCCTGGCTGATGTGACCGCTACTCACGGCAAGGCTGTTGGCCCGGTCGAGATTGCGGTTAGTAGCCATTCCAGGCGTTATACGCTTGAATGCGTCGGCAGCAACCTTCTGGATGATCCTGCGGTCAGCGGCCTTGCAATCAACCTGCGTGACGTCAGCGAGCGCAAGACGCTCGAAGAGCAGTTGCGCCAGCTCGCATTCCACGATCCACTGACACTGCTGGCGAACCGCAGCCTGTTCCGGAATCGCGTGCAGCACGCGCTCGCGCTGGGCCAGCGCTCCCGGCAGCAGATCGCGGTCCTGTTCCTCGATCTCGACGACTTCAAGAACGTCAATGATTCACTCGGCCACGACGCCGGCGACCGGCTGTTGCAGACCGCGGCGCAGCGCCTGGTGATGAGCACGCGCTCGGCAGATACCGTCGCGCGCCTGGGCGGCGACGAATTCGCGATACTTCTGGAAGGGATCGTCGACAGAGCCGATGTCGAACGGATCGCGGGATGCATCATCGATTCCTTCAAGCAACCCTTGCTGCTGGATGGCAACCCGATGTTTGTCGCCGCCAGCATTGGCCTGGCATTTTCGCAGGACGGTGACGACACCGAGCAATTGCTGCGCAACGCCGATATCGCGATGTACAGCGCGAAGGCGTCAGGCAAGGGGCGATACGTGGTCTTCCAGACACGCATGCAGGAGCAGCTGCGCGAGCGGCTGCGGCTTGCGGCGGACATCGATCGGGCGCTCAAGAACAAGGAGTTCTTCCTCGAATACCAGCCGGTCATCGACCTGAAGACCAGGGAACTGCTGGGCGTCGAAGCCCTCGTGCGCTGGAATCACCCCGAACAGGGCCTGGTCATGCCGGGGAGTTTCATAGCGGCCGCCGAGGAATCGGGCCAGATCGTGGAACTCGGACGCTGGGTGCTGGCGGAAGCCTGCAGAAGCGTCCGCGGCTGGCGGGATTCGATTGCATCCGGCAGCGCATTGCGGGTCGCGGTCAATATCTCCGGTCGTCACTTGCTGCATGCCGACCTCGTGTCTGACGTGCAGAATGCGCTCGAGGCTTCGGGCCTGGAGCCGGAAAACCTGGTGATCGAGCTGACCGAAAGCACGATCATGCACAATACTGAACTCAACCTCGAGCGCTTCAGGAAGCTGAAGGCTCTAGGCGTTCGCCTCGCAATCGACGACTTCGGTACCGGTTACTCGTCACTCTCGTATCTGCATCGATTTCCGATCGACATCCTCAAGATCGATCGTTCGTTCGTCGGCCGCCTGACCGAAACCGGCGACGGCCCGGAGCTCGCGCGTGCCGTCGTGGTGCTCGGCGAAACACTGGGACTCGAGACCATCGCCGAGGGCGTTGAACAGGAAGACCAGGTCGCGGAACTTCTGGAACTCGGCTGCGTCGCGGGACAGGGTTTCCTGTTCGCGAAGTCCTGCTCGCTGGATGCACTCACGACCATGGCATTCAGCGAACGCCGGGCGGAACTCCGTCGCCGGCATTCGGCATACGACCGTCTGACGGCCACCGGGCGTTATCGCATCGCGGATCTCGCGCCCAAGCGTTCGGTTGCATAGCCGCAGCGCGGCGCCGGTCAGTCGCGCGGCCTGTCGTCGAAGACGATTTCACCCCCAATCACTGTCATCGCGACGCGGCTCTTCAGAATCTCGGCATCCGGCACCTGCATGATGTCTGCGGACAGCACCGTGAAATCCGCGAGCTTTCCTTCCTCGATCGTACCGCGCTCCTGCTCCTGGAACGCCGCATAGGCAGGCGCGATCGTCAGGATCCTGAGCGCTTCCTCGCGCGTCATGCGCTGATCAAGGCCCCAGTCAGCCCCTGCATAGCCGTCCTGCGCGCGGCGAGTTACTGCCGCGTAGAATTCGATGATCGGGTCGCCCTGCTCCACGGGCGCGTCGCTGCCGCCCGTGATGATCGCGCCCGCATCGAGCAATGAGCGCCACGCATAGGCGCCCTTGATGCGATCAGGCCCCAGGCGGCTCGGTGCGAAGAACATGTCGCTGATGGCATGTGAAGTCTGCATCGAGGCGATCACGCCGAGTTTTGCGAATCGCGGAATGTCCTTGGGTGCCAGGACCTGGGCGTGTTCGATGCGAAAACGCGGTTCAGCGACTGTGCGTTCCGAAGGGGGAACGCTGGCAAACGCCTGTTCGTAGAGGTCGAGCACCAGGCGGTTGGCGCGATCACCGATCGCGTGTGTCTGCACCTGAATGCCACTGCGCAGTGCAGCCTTGGCGATCCGCAGGACTTCGCCCGGCTGGTTGACCAGCAATCCCCGGTCCTGCGGGGAATCGCTGTAGGGTGCGAGCAACGCCGCGCCGCGCGAGCCCAGCGCGCCATCCATGTAGAGCTTGATACCGCGCACCGTGAGCCGGTTGTCGCAGCTCCTGTGAATGCGTCCCAGGGTCAGCAGGCGCTCGGCGTCCGGCCCGGGCCCGCCGATCGCGGCGTAAACGCGGAGATTGATCTTGCCCTCGGCGTACAGCCGGCACAGCATTTCGATTTCTGCGTCCGTGGTGCCCGCATACTGCAACTGGGTCCAGCCAACCCTGACGCTGCGGTTCGCACCGGTTTCCAGGGCCGTTTTCAGCTGGTCCCTGGTCGGCGGCGGCACCAATTTCTCGATCAGGGCCTTGGCATTGTCGATCAACATGCCGGTCGGTTCCCCGGTCGCGGGATCCCTCAGGATCTGGCCGCCGGGTGGATCGGCTGTCTCGCGCGTGATGCGCGCGATCTTCAGGGCAAGGGTGTTGGCAACGATCGCGTGACCGTCAATGCGTTCGAGCATCACGGGGCGGTCAGCGACGGCTTCGTCGAGGTCGGTGCGGGACGGAAATACGGCCGGCGTCCAGCGGGTTTCGATCCAGCCGCGTCCTTCGATCCAGGGACTGATCTTGTCCTGGGCGGCGCGATCACGCAGGCGTTGCTTCAGTGCGGCAAGGCTCTCGACACCCGTCAGGTCGAAGTTCAGTTCGCGCCAGCCGATGCCTGCCAGATGCGCGTGGGAGTCTGTCAGGCCGGGCAGGACGGTGAGGCCGCCGAGATCCAACTCGCGGGCGCCGGGTGGAGCGCGCTTCAGTGCCTCAGCGCTCGTACCGACATAGGCGATGCGCCCATCAACGGCGAGAACAGCCTCGGCGCGCGGTTGGGAAGGGACACCGGTGTAGACATTGGCGTTGGCGAGGATCAACGCCTCGGTGGCAAGGCACCAGCCTGGCGCCAGCGTCAGCAGGCAACAACAGGATCGCAGAAATCCCCGCATCCGCATGACGGGTACGATACGCGATCGCGCAGGTCGCTGGCTACCGGGCGAGTCGCGATCCACAGGTTTGCGCCGTCGCCACCGGGTTGATGTACATTTGATATGCGAAGGACAGGAGTTCCGCAATGAAACTCTATTACCACCCTGTTTCTACCGTCAGCCGCCCGGTCGTGATGTTCGCGCTGGACAGCAAGATCGATCTCGACTACCAGCTCATCGACCTGATGACCGGCGAGCACCTGCAGCCGGCATACGAGACCATCAATCCAAGCAAGCTCGTGCCGGTGCTGGAGGATGGCGATTTCCGGCTGACCGAGAGTTCGGCGATTTTGAAGTACCTCGCCGACAAGACCAACTCGCCTGCCTACCCGAAGGACTTGCAGAAGCGCGCGCGGGTCAACGAGATGATGGACTGGCTCAATACGGGTTTCTATCGTGACTTTGGCTACGGCCTGGTCTATCCGCAGATCTTTCCGCACCACAAGCGGCGCAGCGACGAGGCCCAGGCCGCGGCGGTTGAGTGGGGTAAGCAGAAAGCGAATTTCTGGCTGAGTGCACTCGATCAGCATCTGCTCGGCAGTCACAAGAAGTACCTGTGTGGCAACGAAATGACGATCGCCGATTATTTTGGCGCCGGGATCATTTCGCTGGGCGAAGTCACCCACTGCGATTTCACGAAGTTTCCGAATGTCGCGCGCTGGTATGCGGCCATGAAGGCGCGCCCCAATTGGGCGAAGGCCAACGAGGCGTTTTACGGGATGGTGAATGCCAGGAAAGATGCGGCATTCGTGACGATCTGAACCCGCACGGCGACAACAGCGATGCTTGCTTTCATCGGTTGGCTCGTTCTGCTAGTGCTTTGCTGGCCCCTGGCCCTGCTCGCGCTTCTTCTATGGCCATTCGTCTGGCTGATTTCCCTGCCGTTTCGCCTGGTCGGCATTACCTTCGAGGCGATCTTCGCGCTGCTCAGGGCGATCCTGTTCCTGCCAGCCCGGGTGCTGGGCCACAAACCGAAGGCATGACCGAAAGAGACTACGTACTCGGAACCCACGACGAGGAAATCGCCCGCCTCGGCCTGCAGCATCGGGTCTGGCGGCCGACGGTACTCGAATGCTGGAAGAGAGCCGGGATCGCGCGCGGCAACAAGGTGGTCGATGTAGGAGCCGGCCCAGGATTTGCCACACTTGACCTGGCCGACATCGTCGGCCCGACAGGTGAGGTCCTCGCGGCCGAACGCTCAGAGCGCTTTCTCGAAACTGCGAAGAAGGCCTGTGCCGGCCGCGGACTTTCGAACGTCCGTTTCCGCAGCATGGACCTGATGAACGAATCCCTGGGCGTCACCGGCTTCGACGCCGCCTGGTGCCGCTGGGTGGCTTGCTTCGTTTCGTCACCGCAGACGCTGATGCAGAAGATTGCCGACGCACTGCGTCCTGGCGGCCTCGCGATGTTTCACGAGTATTCCAACTACAGCACTTTCCAGTTCACGCCCCGTCGCCCGGCGCTGGAGCGCTTTGCCCTGGAGGTCATGGCGAGTTGGCGCACAGCCGGTGGCGAGCCGAACATCGGGCTCGACCTGCCGGCGCTGCTACCGGCCGTGGGCTTTCGCTTGCGCCAGGTACGCCACCACGTCTTTGCGGTCACGCCGCGGGATGAATTCTGGCAGTGGCCGGCGAGTTTCGTCGGAATCAACGTCGATCGGTTGCGCGAACTCGGGCGCGTCAGTGCCGACTGGGCCGGACAAGTGCGTCGGGACTTCCAGGAAGCCGAAGCGGATGAGAGAACAGTGTTTACAACACCGTTGGTTCTCGAGGTCATCGCAGAGCGTCAATGAAGCGATCAGATTCGGGCCGGGTCAGGATGCGACGGCTCAGCTAGCGGCGCTCGTCGACGACACGCACGGCCTTGCCCGCCGAGCGCGGCAATTCGCCGGGCTCAAGCACGACGACCGCCGTGGAGGCCGCCAGACATCGGTATCACCGTCAGTCCTAGCCGCTCCGCACCGTAGTGCGCGCCGAGACCGCCCGTGAAAAGGCCAAAGCCGTAGGCGACCTGCACCTTGTCGCCGCGCCTGCCGTCGGCTGCCCGGATGGAGCGCGCGACCAGGCTGGACCAGGTGTCGATGTCGCTCTATCGTGTAGCCGACGACCGTCGGTTTCCCCGTCGTGCCGCTCGATGAATGGATGCGAACCACCTGATCCACCGGCACGGCGAACATGCCGGCTTCGGTGCACTTGGCACGATACGGTACTGAATTAGAGTACGCGTGCTGCAGGATCGCCTGCAGCCGCCTGAACTGCAGATCGCGAAGCTCGCCGACACCCGCACGCTCGATCGGCTCCAGCTCGCTGGGATCCGGCTTCCGGCGCCCCACGGTCATCCCCTATTCGCAGCCACAGCCCATCAACCGCTTGCTCAAATAGGTGTACTCCAGCGCATTGGTCAGCGCCACCTGATTGAGGTTTGCACCCGCCGAATGCCCGCCTTCCATGTTCTCGTAATAGAGATACGGGTAGCCCAGTTCCTTCAGTCGCGCGGCCGCCTTGCGCGCATGGGCTGGATGAACTCGGTCATCGGCCGTGGAAGTTTCCAGGAAAACTTCCGGATAGCGCTTTCCGGCCCGGAGATTCCGGTACGGGGAATAACGCTCGAGGACGGCGCGCTCCGCGGAGACTGCGGGGTCGCCATATTCACCCACCCACGACGCCCCGGCCCCGATCTGTGTGTAGCGAATCATGTCAAAGAGCGGAACCTGGATCACGATTGCGTGGTACAGCTCGGGCCGCTGCGTCAGCGCCACGCCCATCAGCAAACCGCCATTCGATCCGCCCATGATGCCGAGCCGCCGCGCGCTCGTGATCTTGCGAGCGATCAGGTCCTCCGACACCGAAAAGAAATCGTCGAAGACCTTCTGGCGATTTTCCTTGAGCCCCGCGTTGTGCCAGGCGGGGCCGAACTCGCCACCGCCGCGAATATTCGCGACCACGAAGGTACCGCCGCGCTCCAGCCAGAGCTTGCCGATGATGCCCGAGTACCAGGGCGTCATCGAGACCTGGAAGCCGCCATAGGCGTACAGGAGCGTCGGCGCGGCGCCGACCAGCTCCACGTTCTTTGGCCGTACGACGAAATACGGAATCTTCGTTCCGTCCGTCGATACCGCTTCGAACTGATCGACCTGGAGATTGGCAGCATCGAACCGGGGTGCGAGAGCTTTCAGCCGCTCGACCCGCCCGGTGGCGCCGTCCGCCAACCACTGCGTCGTGGGTGTCAGAAAACCGGTGACGCTCGCGATCATCTGGTCACTATGATCGGACGTCGTGACGATGCCGACCGAAGAATTGCCCGGCAGTTGATCGAGCTTGCTCCGCGTCCAGCCATCGCCGCTGCGATCGAAGGAAAATATGGCGCCCTTGACATTCTCATAGAGCGCGATGACCAGCTTGTTGTGGGTGCTTGCGACTTCTTCGATGGATTCACGCGGGCCGGGGCGGAGAATGAGCTGCGGCACAGCGTGATCCGGATCCGTCTTCAATGCTGCGAGGTCATAGGCGGCAAGGTCCCCTTCATTCAGGTTCCGGGCCGGCCAGTTCTCCTCGAGCGTGAAGACCAGCTCTCCGCGGACCAGCGACTTGACGGTGGACTTCAACGGCAACGGCAGCCTCACCGGCGCTTGCGCGTCGATGAAGTAGTACTCGGTCGTGAAGAAATCGATCGAGCGAGAGGCCATTACGGCCTGGACTGCGCCGTCGGCATCGCGCAGCACCGACGGATCGACGCCGACGTCCTTCGCGTCTCCGCGGAAGAGTTCATGCGCCTCGGCCAGCGCCCGACCGCGTTTCAACGACTTGATGATGTAGGGATAGCCAGAGGCCGTGAGCTGGCCCTTCTCCCATTCGGTCGCCACGAGGATGGTGTCGGCATCCAGCCAGGCCAGGCCATGCTTGCCCTCGGGCAGCCTGAAGCCGCCCTCGACGAAGGCACGTGTGCGCGTGTCGAACTCCCGCACATAGACTGCATCCTTCCCGGCATCGGACAGCGAAACGAGGCACAGCCGGTCTTCGGGCGGCAGGCAGGTGACTCCGCTCCAGACCCAGTTCGCCGCCTCCGCTTTCGACAGCGCATCCACATCGAGCAGCAACTCCCAGGTCGGCGTCTCGCTACGATAGCTTTCGAGCGTCGTGCGCCGCCAGATGCCGCGCACATGATCGGCGTCCTGCCAAAAATTACGCAGTTCATCGGTGCCCGCAAAGGCAACATTCGGAATGCGATCCTTGGCGTTCAGGATCGCCAACGCGTCGGCGTGTAATCCGCCGAATTGCGGATCGGCTTGCAGCAGCCTGAGCGAGCGCTCATTCTCCGCCTTGGCCCAGTTGAGCGCCCGCTCGCCTGTAATTTCTTCCATCCAGATGTAGGGGTCGCGGGTGTCTGCTGCATGGGCAGCACTGCAAAGCCATGCGGCGGCAACGAGCAGTATCGGGCGCAGGTAATTCGGTTTCATGGTGCTGATGTTAGCTTCTGTTGACGACAGGCACACGCCCAGCAGAAAAGCGATGAAATACCAGCCTGGCGCGACGAATCGCAGTGTCCACCAATGCCTGCCGGCCTGCGGCGCATTATTGTAGCGTCATGAAGAACACCATCGCTTTCGTCCTGCTCGCCGCTATCTCGACACCCGCACTCGCCCAGAGCACATTTCACGGCAACATCGCCCGCACCGGTGTCTATCAGGGCACCGGTCCGGCGCAGCTCTCAGGAATCAAATGGTCGTTCGCTACCGGTGGCCCGATCGTCGCCTCTCCCGTGATCGCGGGCGGTGTTGTCTATATCGCGAGTCTCAGCGGGCAGCTCTTCGCGCTCGACCAGCAGACCGGCGCAGAGAAATGGAAGTTCAAGTCGAGCAGGCCAATCGCGTCCTCGCCGGCGATCGTGGACGGTACGCTTTACTTCGTCTCGAGTGCGGGCTCGCTCGCAGCGCTCGATGCCTCCACCGGCCAGCCGAAATGGGTTTACGCCATCGAGTATGAGAAGAAATTCGAGGCCAAGGGCCTGCACGGCTACCCCTCCGCAGCACAGACCATCCCGGATGCCTGGGACGTCTATACGTCCTCACCGGCGGTGGCAAATGGCAAGGTGTATTTCGGCGGCGGCGACGGCAACGTCTATGCGGTCGATGCGAAGAGCGGCATCCTGCAATGGAAATTCGCGACCGGCGACGTCGTGCATGCCTCGCCTGCCGTTGCAGGCGGCACCGTGTTCATCGGCAGCTGGGACGGTCGCTTCTATGCCATTGACGCCGAGACCGGGGCGCAGAAATGGGTATTCGAGGGCGGCCAGGATCCCGCGATTCACAACCAGGTCGGGTTCCAGTCTTCCGCCGCGGTCGTAGACGGCACCGTGTACGTTGGCTGCCGCGACGCGCATGTCTACGCATTCGATGCGGCCACCGGGCGCAACAAGTGGGATTACCCCACCAGCAAGTCCTGGGTCAATGGCACGCCCGCAGTGCGCGATGGCGTCGTTTATGTCGGCACGTCGGATAGTTCGCGCTTCATGGCGCTCGACGCGAAGACCGGCCGCCTGCGCTGGAACTTCGACGCGAAGGCCTACATATTTTCTTCGGCGGCCCTCGCCGGTGAGCTCGCCTACTTCGGCAGCCACAACGGCAAGCTCTACGCCGTGAACACGAAAACCGGCGCGCTCGGCTGGCTGTTCCAGACTGAGGCGTCGAAACAGGATCCGATGAAGGTGCTGAACGCGGATGGCAGCCTGAACCAGGACTCCTTCGCCCCAGTGTTCGGCGACTTCCAGGACATGTACATTGACTACTACCGCTTCATCTCGATTGGCGCGCTCATGTCGTCGCCAGCCGT
>DAITAA010000022.1:0-57990 GCA_036824505.1 Steroidobacteraceae bacterium | reverse complement strand
CCGCATCGGTTGGCACTGGCCGTCCTGATGCGTCGCTTGGTACGGGGAAAACTGACGCGTCGATTGGTGCTGGAGGCGCCAAGAACTGACAGCGCGCGACCGGAGTCGCGGAATCCCAGTCGAAGTTCAAGGGTAGTAATTCCTGCCCCAACTGTCACTACGGCTCAGTCCCATGGGCCTCGAATATATGTAGCGTAAGCTTGCTCTGCCTCCTTCGATCGTGTGCAGGGTAAATGTGATGCGTCTGGCGAGTTACTCGTCTTCCGCGAAGTCGTTGCGCCTCGCGACCCCGCTCCTGGTCATTGCTCTGGCGGTCGCATCGGCGTCCTGCGAGTCTCGTGCACCGGCCGGGAAGCAGGATGCTGATTCCGCGCCATTGGTCCTGCGCAGAGGCCTGGGCGGTCAGCCGGGCTCCCTTGATCCGCAGCGCGCCGAGGATGCCTTCTCGTTTGATGTGCTGAGGGACCTATACGAAGGCCTGACCGCAAGCAGCCCATCGGGTGAGGTAACGCCTGCGGGTGCGGAATCCTGGAGCGTGGATGACGCAGGAACCCGCTACACATTCAAGTTGCGCCGCGATGCGCGTTGGTCAAATGGGGACCCGGTACTCGCCCGGCATTTCGTGGCGGGGCTACGTCGGGCCGTAGATCCTGCGACGGCTTCAGGTGGCGCGGATCTGCTGCGGGTCATCGCGAATGCGCCCGCCATCCTCAAAGGCGAACTGGCCGCCGACAGGTTGGCGGTCAGCGCCCTTGGTGAGCACTTGCTGGAGATCAGGCTATCGCGGCCGGCCCCGTACTTTCCGGATATCCTCACCAATACAGTCGCATCGCCAGTGCGCGAATCTTCTTTGACTGGCTCGGGCGGCTTCGCAAAGGCGGGCGCCATCGTCTCAAACGGCCCATACGCATTGGCAGAGGTGGTGCCGGGCGCCAGCCTGCGGCTGGTGCGAAACGAGTTCTATTGGGACTCCGACGCTGTCGCGTTCGACGAAGTGCGATATGAAATCGTGTCCGATGAGAACGCCGAATTCACGCGCTTTCGCGCCGGTGAACTGGACGTGACGAACAATGTCCCCGAGCAGCGCTTTGAGGAGCTCGCCAAAGAGCCGGATTCCGGACTTCAGCATCGCGCTGCGCTCGCGACTTTCTATTATTCATTCAACACGGATCAGGGGCCGCTGAGCGGCCATCCTGCATTGCGGCAGGCTTTGTCGCTTGCGATCGATCGGGAGGCGATTACCTCGTCGATCACGCGCGCAGGCCAGGTGCCCGCTTATTCGCTGGTGCCGGAAGGCGTCTGGAATTACACACCGGCAACTTATGCCTGGCGGAATTCGACTGCTGCCGATCGTCTCTCAAAGGCGCGGTCGCTGTATGCGGCGTCCGGATACTCTGCGGCCAGGCCGCTGCGATTGCGCATGCTGTACAACGAGAATGACCTGATCCAGAAGGTCTGTGTCGCGATCGCATCGATGTGGAAGGAAAGGCTGGGTGTCGAGACCGAGCTGGTGCAAATGGAATTCCGCGCCTACCTTGCGGCGCGTGCCGATCCCACACAATGGGATGTCGTGCGCGTCGGCTGGTCGGCGGACTACAACGATGCGTCGAGTTTCCTCGACACCATGACGGACGGTAGTCCGCAGAACTTCGGCCGGTGGTCTCATGCGCGATATGCGCGGCTGCTGGCCGACGCCGCCGTGGACACTGATATCGCACGACGGCGCCAGCTGTTACAGCAGGCTGAGCGGCTGATGCTCGAGGACTATCCGCTGCTGCCGGTCTACTTCTATGTGACCCGGCGGCTGGTGCAGCCATATATCAGCGCACCACCCATCAATCCAATGAATCGCAGCTACTCCAGCCACTTCAGCATCAAGGAGTAGCCTCGGCGGGGGTACGTTCGACCTTCGCAGTCTTGACGAGCTCCTTGAGGTAGGCCTCGAATTTCTTCTGCTGCACCATCGGGCCAAGTTGTGGCTTGACCGACTCATAGGGCGGCGGGGTCGCGGCGCGCGTTTCCTCGAGCTTGATGATGTGCCAACCAAATTCGGACTTCACTGGAACGGTCGAATATTTGCCGATTTCGAGCTGCTGCAAGGCGTCTGCAAATGGCTTGACCATCTGTGTAGGCATGAACCAGCCCAGATCGCCGCCTTCGGCCGCGGAGCCATCCTTTGAGTTCTCTTTGGCGAGCTTCTCAAAGCCCGCACCCTTGTCTAGCTGCGCGATCAGGTCCTTGGCCTTTGCTTCGTCGTCAACGAGGATATGGCGGGCGTGGAATTCAACCTTCGGCAGCTGCGCGATACGCGAGTCGTATTCGGCCTTCAGTTCTTCCTCGGTCGGCTCCTTCCCGGCCGTGAACTTCTTGAACAGCAATTCGGTCATCGAACTGGTTCGTACCACGTCGATTCGCGCGCCTTCCTCTCCGGTCAACAGATTCTCCTTCTTGGCCTCGTCCGCGCCCACATACATGGCGATCAACTCGTCGAGCGTCTCGGCACGCTGCTCGGGCGTCAGTTCTTCAAGTGGCCGGCCACCATGCCGTGCCTTGACGTAGAGTTTCCAGACGTCCTGCGAAATCGGAGTTCCATTCACAGTAGCCACCGGCTTTGCGGCAGCATCAGAGGCGCCTGCGGCAGCGGTATCCGGCTTGGTGCAGCCTGCGGCCAGCAGAAGTATCGTGGCCGTGAAGGCCAATGCGTGTGTCTGTCTCATGGTGTCCTCAGTTGTTCCTCGTCGTCAGGTGAAATCGCTTCAATGACCAGGGCATGTATATCGTTCGGCATCATATCCGCCAGGGCCTCATAGACCATCCGGTGCCGCTGCAGCGGGTTTCGACCCGCGAACGCTTCAGACCGGATTCGGACCGTAAAGTGCCCGGCCCCGCTGCGCGCGCCCGCGTGTCCTGCGTGTTTCGAGCTGTCATCCTGCACGGTGACCCGCGCCGGAGTGAATGCCGATTCCAGCCGCGTCTGGATACGGGCAAGCCGGGATTCGCTCACGTGGAGCGCGCCCGTGACGCAACCCAGAAACCTTGCGCAATGACGAACACAAATGTCAGCCCCAGCATACCGAACAACTTGAAGTTGACCCAGGTCGATTCGTCGAATGCGCGGAACACCGCGAGATTTGCAGCGCCCATCAACACGAAAAACACGACCCAGGCCAGGTTCAGCCGTCGCCATAAAAGCGGGTCGAGGCTCAGCTTCGCATCCGCCGACGTCATCAGCCGCTCGACGAGCGGTCGGCCGCCAAACAGTCGCCATTGACTGGCAAGAAAGGCGGCCGCGAACAGCCAGTTCACGATGGTCGGCTTCCACATGATGAAGACCGGGCTGTGCATCGCCAGCGTCAGGCTGCCGAACACGAGCACAAGTCCGGCCGAGACCAGGTGCATCGGATTGAAGCGCCGGGTGCGAACCCAGTAGATCGAGACTTGCAGGACGGTCGCGACGATAATCACGAGCGTCGCGACGTATATGTCTGCCAGCTTGTACGCGACAAAAAACGCGATGACCGGGAGAAAGTCGAACAGCAGCTGCATGCCTGAAACCGTGAAACAGGGGCGCCAATGATAGCGGAAGCTGGTATGGCTCGCTGCCGGTACATAATGGAATATGGCTGAGCGCCTTGAGTTGCATCCGACGACGCCCCAGGTGCGCATGCTGCGCATGGCCGTAGATTGCCTGCGGGAAGGCGGCGTAATCGTCTACCCGACGGACTCCTGTTATGCGCTTGGTTGCGCAATCGGCGCCAAGCAGGCGATGGAACGCATCCAGCGCATCCGGCAGACTGGTAAGCGCCATTTCTTCACCGTTATCTGCCGTGACCTGTCGGAAATCTCGAACTTCGCGCGCGTCGAGAACTGGCAATACCGTCAGCTGAAGGCATTCACGCCCGGGCCCTACACATTCGTTCTCAAGGCGACCCGCGAGGTGCCGCGCCGGCTGATGGATGAGCGTCGCAAGACCGTCGGCATCCGGGTCCCGGACCATCCCGTAGTCCGCCAGCTGCTGGCCGAGTATGGCGAGCCGCTGATGAGCACGACGCTGCTGTTGCCCGGCGATGAATTGCCGCTGACGGATGCGCGCGAAATCGAGCAGCGGATCGGCTACGCGGTGGACCTGATACTCGACGGCGGCAACTGCGGCCTCGAGCCCAGCACGATCGTGGACATTTCCGGCAAGTCGCCGCTGATACTTCGGGCGGGGAAGGGCGATCCGCGGCCTTTCCAATGACCGACAGAGCCGGCACTCACCACGTATAATCGCCGCCGAATCCTGGGGCTCGGCTCGGGGCGTAATCTGGAATATTCATGGATGTTGCTTCGTTCCTTTCCGGCCTTTCCGTCGCTGCGATACCCATTATTTTTGCGATCACCCTGCATGAGGTCGCGCACGGATGGGTCGCACGGTCCTTCGGTGATCGGACCGCGGAGGCGCAGGGAAGGCTGAGCCTCAATCCAATCCGCCACATCGATCCGGTTGGCACGGTACTTGTGCCGGCAGTATTGTACTTTCTGGGCGGATTCCTGTTTGGCTGGGCGCGTCCGGTGCCGGTCAATCCGCGCTACATGCGCGATCCGCGGCGCAACATGGTGTGGGTCTCGGCCGCCGGGCCTGGCGCGAACCTGGCGATGGCGGTGGGCTGGGCTTTTCTCATGATGGTTAGCCAACACGTAGATCTTGGTGTGGCAAGCCAGTGGCTTGGGCTCATGGCTGGCTGGGGGATCCAGATCAATCTCATCCTGGCTGTCTTCAATCTCCTGCCGATTCCCCCACTCGATGGCGGGCAGTTGCTGGAGAACCTGTTGCCGCCTGGACCGCTGACTTCGATGCTGGCGGCGATCCGGCCATTCGGGTTCTTCATCGTCCTCGCGCTGATCGCGACCCGCACGTTGTCAGGCATTCTGAGCGGCCCGATAGAATTCCTGCAGAGCCTGCTCGTAACAATCTTTGGGCTCCAATCCAACTAGGAACAGTTGCTTGGCCGCCAATACCACCCAGAATCGTCGCGTCGTGTCCGGCATGAGGCCGACCGGGCAGTTGCATCTCGGCAATTACCATGGGGCGCTCGCGAACTGGATCGAGCTGCAGTATCGCTACGAGTGCTTCTTCTTCGTTGCCGACTGGCACGCGTTGACGACGGGCTATGAGGACACCGCGGCGCTGAAGGCGAATGTGCACGAGGTGCTCATCGACTGGCTCGGCGCGGGCCTGAATCCGGGCGCCTGTACGTTCTTCGTCCAGTCACGCATTCCGGAACACGCCGAGTTGCACCTGATCCTTTCCATGGTCACTCCGCTCGCCTGGCTGGAAAGGGTGCCAACCTATAAGGACCAGATCGAGCAGCTGAAAGACAAGGATCTCAGCACCTACGGATTCCTGGGCTATCCGCTGCTGCAAAGCGCGGACATCCTGATGTACCGCCCGGAATTCGTTCCGGTCGGCGAGGACCAGGTGGCGCACGTCGAAATCACCCGCGAGATTGCGCGACGATTCAATCACATCTACGGGCGTGAGCCGGATTTCGAGGCACGCTGCGAACGAGCCATCAAACGTCTCGGTTCGCGAAATGCCGCGCAATACTCGGAGCTGCGCCGACAGTACCAGGAGCAGGGCAGTGCCGAGGCGCTGGCAAAGGCGCGGTCGCTGATCGAGTCCGGCGCCAAGCTGACGATCGCGGACCGTGAACGGTTGCTCGGTCACCTGGAAGGCGGCGGGCGGTCCATTCTTCCGGAGCCGGCGGCACTGTTGACCAAGTCGCCGAAGGTGCCGGGCCTCGACGGTCGCAAGATGTCGAAGTCCTATGGCAATACAATCGGACTTCGCGAGGAACCGGACAGCGTCGCCAGGAAACTGCGCGGAATGCAGACCGATCCTGCCCGGGTTCGCCGCAACGATCCCGGCGACCCGGACAAGTGCCCGGTCTGGGACCTGCACAAGATCTATTCGAGCGAGGAAACCAGGTCCTGGGTGCAGAAGGGTTGCCGCAGCGCCGGCATCGGGTGCCTGGATTGCAAGAAGCCTCTGATAGACTCCGTGGTCACCCAGATCGACGGGATTCGCAAGCGTGCGCGGGAGTACGAGGAGAATCCGGAAATCGTCCGCAACATCGTTTCCGAGGGTTGCGAGCGCGCACGCGAAGCGGCGCGTGCAACGATGGAAGATGTGCGGGCTGCCGTAGGGCTGGAGTATCGGTGAACCAGAGCAGCGAAGACGCCGTCATCACTGATGCCGAACCCGGCGTCGTCGAGCCGCCACCGCAGCAGGGCGAGATGCCATTTGCGATCGTGGAGGGCGAGCCGGTCACCGAAATGCCGCGCGACCTCTATATCCCGCCGCAGGCGCTCGAAGTGTTTCTCGAGGCGTTCGAAGGGCCGCTCGACCTGCTGCTGTACCTGATTCGCCGGCAGAACATCGACGTGCTGGATATCCCGATCGCGGACATCACGCGCCAGTACATGGAGTACATCCAGCTGATGCAGGAGCTCGATCTCGAGCTTGCCGGCGAGTACCTGCTGATGGCGGCCATGCTGGCGGAGATCAAGTCGCGCATGCTGCTGCCGCGCAGCCAGTTCGATACCGAGGAAGAAGAAGATCCGCGCGCTGAACTGGTGCGTCGCTTGCAGGAGTACGAACGCTTCAAGCGGGCCGCTGAGGATATCGACCGGCTCGATCGCCTGGATCGCGACGTGTACCAGGCCATCGCAGAGCTGACCAACCGGCATGTCATCCGGCTGCTGCCGGAAATCACGCTGCAGGAAATGCTTGTTGCGTTCAAGGATGTCGTGCAGCGCGCCACGATGTTCACGCACCTGCATGTACAACGCGAAACGCTCTCTGTTCGGCAGCGGATGTCAGACGTGCTCGCAATGCTGGACTGCAATGCGCTGGTCGAATTCGTGAAACTCTTCCGTCCAGAGGAGGGGCGCCTGGGCGTCTGTGTCACATTTGCCGCATTGCTCGAACTGCTGCGCGAAGGCCTCATCGATGTCGTGCAGGCCGAGCCCTATGCCCCCTTGCATGTCCGGCGTGCCGAACGAAATCCCGACGCGCCGGAACTCGATGATGTGGAGATCACCACTGCTTCCTGAGCCGTGAACAGCCATGAATCCGGATCAACTGACGAATCTGATTGAAGCGGCCCTGCTGGCCTACGGTCAGCCACTCAGCATGGACCAGTTGCGGGGCCTGTTTGATGAGGTAGATCGGCCCGATGCCGCGACCGTGCGCGAAGCCCTCGACGCGCTAGGGCGTGCGTGCGCCGGGCGACCGATGGAGCTCGTCGAGGTGGCAAGCGGCTGGCGCCTCCAGGTGCGCGGTGAATATGCTGCATCCCTGTCGCGCCTCTGGCAGGAGCGGCCAGGCCGCTACTCGCGGGCGCTGCTCGAGACGCTCGCATTGATCGCATATCGCCAGCCGATCACGCGTGGCGAGATCGAGAATGTCCGCGGCGTTCAGGTCAATCCGAACATCGTTCGCACCCTGACCGAACGCGGCTGGATTCGTGTCGTCGGTCATCGCGAGGTACCCGGCCACCCCGAGCTTCTCGGAACGACACGCGAGTTCCTGGACTATTTCGGTCTCAAGAGCCTCGACGAATTGCCGTCGCTTGCGGCGCTGAAGGACATGGACGACGTTGGCATCCAGCTCGAGTTCGTGGACACGGCGCAGGCCGCGGCGGCCGACCTGCCGGCAGCCAACGACGCCGAAGCGATCGTTTGAAGCGGCGCGCGGCGCCGCGATCGGCCGCACCGGTGCGCGACCGGATCCAGAAGGTGCTGGCGGGCCGCGGCGTCGGTTCGCGACGGCAGGTCGAAGCATGGATCTACGCCGGGCGCATCACGGTCAATGGCAAGCTTGCGCGGCCCGGTCAACCGGTGGGCGAGCAGGACGACGTGCGTCTGGACGGCCGTCGGCTGCGGCTACGCGATGCCGCGCGTGCCGAACATGGCGGCCTCGTGTATCACCGGCCCGCACGGGAAGAGATTCGCGTAACGTCCGCCGGCAAAGGCCGCAGCTCGCTGGAGCGCCTGCCGAAAGCGGCCGGCCGGCGTTGGATCCCGGTCAGCCCGCTGGCGGTCAATGACGCGGGCCTCGAGTTCTTTGTCACCGATGGCGAACTCGCCGCCGCGCTCACGCGGCGCGGTCATGCGCTGCCTGCCGAGTACAGCGTACGGGTCCGTGGCGACCTCGACGATTCGCGAATTGCCGCTGTCATGGCATCCGTTGCAGGGACGGAATTCGAGGGAAAGCTGACCGGCATCGTGCCGGCGGGTGGCGAGGGCACCAATCGCTGGATCAATGTGACCTGCATCGGGCTGCGTCCCCGTGATCTGAAGAGCATTCTTGAACGCAACGGCTTCGAGCCGAACCGGGTCATGCGCACAAGGGTTGGGCCGATTGCGATGGATCGCGCGCTCGCGCGCGGCCGCAGCCGGGCGATGACGGACGAGGAACTTGGCGCGCTGCGCGAACTCGCCAGACTCAGGACCGGCTCGGAGGAGCAGCCGGCTGGCAGTCAAAAGCCATTCCGCTGATGCCACGGCTTTCGGGTCCCAGCAGGAAAAGATAAGGCGCGGTAACACCGGCCGGTTCTACCAGGCGACTGCGATCCTCTGCCGGGAATGCCTGCAAGCGCATCGCGGTCCTCACGGGTCCCGGATTCAGGCTGTTGGCGCGAATTCGCGTTCCCGCCAATTCGTCCGCCAGCACCTGCATCAGTCCCTCGATGCCGAACTTGGAAACTGAATAGGCACCCCAGTACGCTCGCCCACGCCGCGCAACTCCGCTCGATGTAAACACCACGCTGGCGTCCCCGGAACGGCGCAGCAGAGGCAGCAATGTGCGCGTCAGCAGGAAGGTCGCAGTCAGATTGACATGCAATACCTGGCACCAGGTCGGGACGTCGTAGTGTTCCAGCGGACTAAGGACGCCAAGTATGCCCGCGATGTGGGCCAGGCCATCCAGACGACCAAACTCGCGATCGAGCGCGTCGTACAGGGCGTCGTACTCGGCTGCACCCGCAGTCTCGAGATCGAATGGCAACAAGGCCGGCTTCTGGCCGCCAGCGCTGACGATCTGGTCATAGCTGCGCTCCAGCTTGCGAAGCGTGCGGCCGAGCAGGCATACCGTCGCGCGTTGACGGGCGAGTGCATATGCCACGGCCTGGCCAATGCCGTCGCCCGCACCAGTCACGAGCACCACGCGCTCCCCGTGGGAGTTTGGCGATGGGTCGTAGTCTCGTAGCTGCTGGGGATCGGTCAACTCAGCGGTCTTCAGGTGCGGGCAACTCTGGCGGTGTGCCTTCATTCGCCCTTACGCTGGCCTCGATTTCATCGAGTTCCTCGATGGCCTTGTCGCCGCGCACGCCGAGTTCCGTGAATTTTCGCGCCCCGGGCAGCACGTTCCGTTCGAGGGATCCGACCGAGGCATTGAACGCGCGCACACTGGCTTCCAGCGCGCTGCCGAGCCGGGCCAGATGATTCCGGAAGGTGCCGAGTCGCGAATAGAGGTCTTCAGCCAGCTTGCGGATGCGTTCTGCGCCTTCCGCGAGCTGGACGTTCTGCCAGCCGTAGTGGACCGCCTTCAGCAGCGCGATGAAACTTGACGGCGTCGCCAGTATCACGCCGCTTTTCATGGCGCTTTCGAGCAGGTCCGGCTGCTGATCCAGCGCGGCCGACAGGAACTGGTCACCAGGCAGGAACAGCACGACGAACTGCGGCGCTTGTCCGAATTGTGCAGCGTAGTTCTTCGATGACAGCAGACGTACGCGCTCACCCAGGTGCTGGGCATGCCGTTTCAGGGCGGCGGTTCTTGCCTCGTCGGAAGTCGCATCCACCGCCAGCAAATAGGCGTCGAGCGGTGTCTTGACGTCCACCACGATATCGCGTCGGTCCGGCATGTGAATGACCATATCCGGTCGCAACGTACCGTCCTCGCCGACCACGTGGACTTGTTCCTCGAAATCGCAATGCGATGTCATGCCCGCAAGCTCGACCAGGCGGCGCAACGCGATCTCGCCCCACTGGCCGCGTACCTGCGGCTTGCTGAGTGCCTGCACGAGATTGCGGGTCTCGCGCTGCAACGCCGTGTGGGTTTCGCGCATGTCGGTCAGGTGCTGGCGCAGGCTGCCGAAGTCCCGTTGCCGCTCGACCTCGATCTCGCGCAATGCCTCCGAGGTCCGGGTCAGCGAGTCCTGGATCGGCTTCACCAGGGCTTCGATTGCCTGTTCGCGCTCCTTCAACGTGCTCTGGGCCTGTTGCTGGTGCTGGCCGAGATTCTCCCTGGCGAGTCGCAGAAAGTTCTCGATGTTCTCGCGTAGCTGCCTGCCCGCCAAATCGTCGAAACGCCGGTCGAGCTGTTCCATGGCGCGCTCGAGGGCAACCGTGCGTTCAGCTTCCAGCGCTTCTTCGGACTGCAGGCGTGCTCCCAGCACGGCGACCTCGGTCTCGAGCGAAGCGGCGCGCCTGCGGCCAATCCACCAACCTGCCGCAAAGGCGATTGCGAGCCCCGCAATGACCAGCAAGATCGTCGTCAGGTCCATCGATTCATGCTCTCAGGCCCAGCCACTCCAGCAGGTCGGTCGGTCGCCCCAGTACCGCGTCGGGTTGCCAGGCGTTTGGGTCCTCGCCGGCGTCGAGGTAGCCAAAGGCGGCTACCAGCGGAATCATGCCCGCGTTGCGGGCCGCCTGCACGTCGCGTTCGGCGTCGCCCATGTAGACGCATTCACGCGGTTCCAGATCCAGCAAACTCGCCGCGTGCAGCAATGGCATCGGGTGCGGCTTGCGCTCGGCAAGCGTGTCGCCGCTGACGATGCAACCGCTGCGTGCCGCCAGCCCCAGTTCCTCGAGCAGCGGCACGGTCAGCCAGCCCGGCTTGTTCGTGACGATGCCCCAACGCATGCCGGCGGCTTCCAGGACGTCGAGCACGACCTCGAATCCTTCGAACAGGCGCGTTTGGCCTGCGATGTCTGCCCGGTAGAAATCCAGGAAGCGGCGGCGCAAATCCTCGAAGCGCTGCGGATCGGGCTCGCCGAAAGCAAGGCGCACGAGCCGCAACGCGCCATGCGAGACGTGCGGCCGAATGTAATCGTATGGCAGCTCTGGCATGCCTTCATCGACGAGCAGCTGGTTGAGCGCTTTCGCCATGTCCGGCGCCGTATCAAGCAGTGTGCCGTCGAGATCGAACAGCACACCGCGCAGCTGCTGGCGCAGGTTCATGCGCCGGATTCCGACGCTGGCCGCCTGAGGTGGATGAGGTAGTTGACCGAGGTGTCGGCACTGATCCGCGCCTTGCGCGATAGCGGTTCATACTCGAGCCCGGCAAGGTCGGCAACCGTGAGGCCCGCTTCGCGCCCCCAGCGGGCCAGCTCCGAGGGTCGGATCAGGCGCGCGTAATGGTGGGTGCCGGCTGGCAGCAGCCGCAGCAGGTACTCTGCGCCGACGATCGCAAGCGCGAAGGCTTTGGCATTGCGGTTGATCGTGGCGCAGACCACGTCGCCGCCCGGCCGGACCAGCCGGGCGAGTGCCTGCAGCACCTGGGCCGGATCGGGAACATGCTCGAGCATTTCGAGGCAAGTTACGAGATCGAATTTGCCGCGATCGCTTTCAGCAAGGTCTTCGGCGGCGATCTGGCGATAGTCAACGGACACGCCGGCTTCCAGGGCATGCAGCCGCGCGACTTCGAGAGCGCCCGGCGCCAGGTCAATACCGGTCACTGTCGCCCCGCGCCGCGCCATGCCTTCCGCCAGCAAGCCGCCACCACAGCCGACGTCCAGCACGCGCCGCCCGGCGAGCCCGGCGCGCGCCTCGATGTAATCCAGTCGCGCGGGATTCAGGTCGTGCAGCGGGCGAAATTCACCGTTTGGGTCCCACCAACGCGATGCCGCCGCGTCGAATTTCGAGATTTCCGCGGGATCGACGTTTGGTGCAGCGCGCATCCTTGAAGTATACCGTCCGGGCTCCCGTTGCGACCGTCCGAACACCGCCCGTTCTTGGGCTCGAAACCCATGAAAACAGTGGGTTACGGGCGCATGCCTGTGCTAACATTCGCGGCCTTCCAGAGCCCGTTTCGGCGACAAAAACTGCATGAGCGAAATCGCGCGCGAAGTCCTGCACGTCAACCTCGAAGACGAGATGCGGCGCTCTTACCTCGACTACGCGATGAGCGTAATCGTCGGCCGCGCATTGCCGGATGTCCGCGATGGATTGAAGCCCGTGCACCGACGCGTGTTGCATGCGATGCGCGAACTCGGGAATGACTGGAACAAGCCCTACAAGAAATCGGCCCGCATCGTCGGCGACGTCATTGGCAAGTACCACCCGCATGGCGACGCGGCTGTATACGACACCATCGTGCGCATGGCGCAGCCGTTCTCGCTGCGTTACCTGCTGGTCGACGGCCAGGGCAATTTCGGTTCCGTGGACGGCGACGCGCCGGCCGCCATGCGTTACACGGAAGTGCGCATGTCGCGTATCGCGCACGAATTGCTGGCTGACATCGACAAGGAAACCGTTGATTTCACGCCAAATTACGACAACAGCGAACAGGAGCCGGCGGTCCTGCCGTCGCGCATCCCGAATCTGCTGGTCAACGGTTCAGCGGGCATCGCGGTCGGCATGGCGACCAATATTCCGCCACACAACCTCAACGAAATCATCGACGCTTGTGTCGCGCTGATTGACGACCCGAATTTGAGCCTGGCCGACCTGATGCGCCTGGTGCCGGGGCCAGACTTTCCGACCGCCGGCATCATCAACGGTGCAGCCGAAATCGCGCTCGCGTACAAGACCGGGCGCGGCCGTTTGTCGGTGCGCGCCCGCACCAGCGTCGAAAACATGGACGACCGCGGCCGACAGGCAATCGTCGTCACCGAGCTGCCTTATCAGGTCAACAAGGCGCGCCTGCTGGAGCGCATTGCAGATCTGGTGCGCGCCAAGGAGATCGAAGGCATCTCCGAATTGCGTGACGAATCCGACAAAGATGGGCTGCGCGTCGTCATCGAGCTGAAGCGCGGCGAGAACCACGAACTGATCCTGAACCAGCTGTTCAAGCTGACGCCGATGCAAACGGTCTTTGGCGTCAACATGGTCGCGCTGCTCGATGGCCAGCCAAAGCTGTTGTCGCTGAAGGAGATGCTGGATGCATTCCTGCGTCACCGCCGCGAGGTCGTGACGCGCCGGACAATTCATGATCTTCGAAAAGCGCGCGAGCGAGCCCATTTGCTCGAGGGCCTTGCAGTTGCGCTCGCGAACATCGACGAGGTCATCGCGGTCATCAAGGCATCGCCGTCACCACCCGAGGCGAAGGCCGCGCTGCAGTCACGCGTCTGGTCCGCCGGCGCCGTGCCGCAAATGCTGGCGCGCGCCGGTGCGATATCCGCGCGGCCCGAAGGCATTCCGGACGACCTGGGACTGCACGACGGAAAATACCGCCTGTCGGAACAGCAGGCGCAGGCGATCCTCGACTTGCGGCTGCATCGCCTGACCGGGCTCGAACAGGACAAGATTGTTGCCGAGTTTGCCGAATTGCTGGACCAGATCCGGGATCTGGGTGACATCCTTGCGCGCCCTGAACGGCTGCTTCAGGTGATCCGCGAGGAACTCGCCGCGGTCAAGGCGGCATATGGTGACGAGCGCCGTACCGAAATCATCGCCGATCAGTCGGATGTGACCATCGAGGATCTCATCGAGCGCCAGGATCTCGTGGTCACGCTCTCGCATGCGGGCTACGCGAAATCCCAGCCGGTGACGGACTACGAGGCCCAGCGGCGCGGTGGCCGCGGCAAGATGGCGACCACCGTCAAGGACGAGGATTTCATCGACAAGCTGTTCATTGCGCACAGCCACGACACACTGCTGTGTTTCTCGGATCGTGGGCAATGTTATTGGCTCAAGGTGTGGCAGTTGCCGCTTGCCAGCCGCGGTTCGCGCGGCAAGCCCATCGTCAACCTGCTGCAACTGGGCGAGGGCGAACGCATTACGGCCGTTCAGGCGGTACGCGAGTTCGACGACAGTCGCTTCGTGCTGATGGTCACCGCGCAGGGCACGGTCAAGAAAACGCCGCTCTCGGCATTCTCGCGGCCACGTGCCAACGGCATCATCGCGGTCTCACTCGGCGATTCGGATTGCCTGGTGGACGTGGCGCTGACCGACGGCGAACGCGAGATCCTGCTGGTGACGACCGAAGGCAAGGCGATCCGATTCGCGGAGGGCGAGGTCCGGCCGATGGGCCGCGAAGCCGCAGGCGTGCGTGGCATCAGGCTCGGCGAGGGACAGCGCGTGACCTCCTTGATTGTCCTCGGCGATGGACCGATTCTGACCGTCTCCGAGCGCGGCTACGGCAAGTTGACCGACGTGGCCGAGTTTCCGCGTCATGGCCGGGGTGGCCAGGGGGTCATCGCATTGCAAACCAGCGAGCGCAATGGCGCGCTGGTCGGCGCGCGCCAGGTGAAGTCCGACGACGAAATCATGCTGATCAATTCAAGTGGTACGTTGGTGCGGGTTCCGGTCAGCGACATCCCGGTCCTCGGCCGCAATACCCAGGGCGTGCGGATCATGCGGCTCGAGGAGATGGAGGAGCTCGTTGGACTCGAACGCATCGCCGGCGAGGATGCGGGGGCCAGCGAGGGCGCCGGCTGAAGCCGGCCCGTGGTTCCGCTGCGTGCGTGTTTTCAATTTCTCCGCGGGGCCGGCGGCACTTCCGCTTCCCGTGCTGGAGCAGGCGCGCGACGAGTTGCTCGACTGGCAGGGCGGCGTTTCGGTCATGGAGATCAGCCATCGCAGCAAGGCCTTCATGGCAGTTGCGGAGCGGGCCGAAGCTGATCTGCGCGAGCTGCTCGCGATTCCGTCCATCTACAGGGTCTTGTTCATGCAGGGAGGTGCGACCGGCCAGTTCGCGGCGGTCCCGTTGAATCTGTCACATCCCGGTGCGCGGGCGGACTATGTCCACACCGGCCATTGGTCGGAACGCGCGATCAAGGAGGCCCGCCGTTTCCTGGGCGTGGACATTGCCGCCGACGAGGCCGCGTCCAATTACGCAACCGTGCCAGATCCGTCATCGCTGCGGCTGACGCGCGGCGCGGCCTATGTTCATTACACGCCGAACGAAACGATCGGCGGCGTCGAATTTCCCTACATTCCCGCGACCGGCGATGTACCGCTCGTTGCCGACATGTCTTCGACCATACTTTCACGCCCGCTCGACGTGTCGCGCTTCGGGCTGATCTACGCGGGCGCGCAGAAGAACATCGGGCCGTCCGGCATCACGGTGGTCATTGTTCGCGAGGACCTCCTGGGCCGGGCCCGGGCGGGCACGCCGTCGGTATTCGATTACAAAGCTTTCGCCGAGGCAGGCTCGATGCTGAATACGCCGCCGACATTCGGCTGGTACTTCGCCGGGCTCGTGCTCCAGTGGCTCAAGCGCCAGGGCGGCCTCGCAGCGATGGCCGAGCTCAATCGCGCCAAGGCCGCCGCGCTCTATGCCGTGATCGACGCTTCGGACTTTTATGCGAACCCGGTTGCCCGTAACTGCCGATCCTGGATGAATGTGCCGTTCACGCTGGCAAAGCCCGAGCTCGAAAAGACGTTCCTCGCCGAGTCAGCGGCGGCCGGACTTGCGCATCTGGCCGGCCATCGTTCAGTCGGCGGCATGCGCGCGAGCCTCTACAACGCCATGCCCATGGCGGGTGTTTCGGCCCTCGTGGATTTCATGCGTGAATTCGAGCGGCGGTACGGCTGATGGGATTCAGGATCCTGGCGCTCAACACAATTTCACCAAAGGGTCTCGAGCGGCTGCCTCGCGACCGCTACCAGATCGGCTCCGACATCAAGGATCCCGACGCGATCCTGGTGCGTTCCGCCGACATGCATTCGATGAAGATTCCGCCGACTGTGCTGGCCGTGGGTCGCGCCGGTGCCGGAACCAACAACATCCCGGTGGCCGCGCTTTCGAAGCGCGGCATTCCGGTGTTCTCGGCGCCAGGTGCCAACGCGAATGCCGTCAAGGAACTGGTACTGGCGGGTCTGTTTCTGGCGGCGCGCCACATCTGCGAGTCCTGGCAATTCGTGCGGGAGCTCCAGGGCGACGCTGCGGCGATCGAGACGGCAGTCGAGCAGGGCAAGAAGCGCTTTGTCGGCCACGAGCTGCCAGGACGCACGCTGGGCGTCGTCGGCCTCGGCGCGATCGGCGTTGAGGTCGCAAACGCCGCGCACCTGCTCGGCATGCACGTGCTTGGCTACGACCCGCAGATCACGGTCCAGCGCGCCTGGCAGCTGTCCTCGGGTGTAGAGCAGGCGCTGAGCCTCGACGATCTTTTTTCGCGTTCCGACGCAGTGACGGTGCACGTGCCTCTCGACGATTCGACGCGCTCGCTGGTCAACATGCAGCGCATCCGGCTGATGCGCGACGGCGCGACGTTGTTGAATTTTTCCCGTGCCGCAATCGTGGCGGAGGATGATGTGCTGGCGGCGCTGGATTCCGGCAAACTCTCGGCCTACGTCTGCGACTTCCCGACACCGCGGTGCAAGGATCACACGGGTGTGGTCGCGCTGCCGCATCTTGGGGCGTCCACCAGCGAGGCCGAGGAAAACAGCGCGATGATGGTGGCGGACACGCTGCGCGACTTCCTCGAGAACGGCGGAATCCGGCATTCAGTCAATTTTCCCGAGGCTGCACTGCCGCGGGTGCCGGCGACCGCGCGCATTGCGATCGCGAACAGCAACGTGCCCAACATGGTCGGCCAGATCTCGACCCGCCTGGCAGAAGCCGGGCTCAACATTGCCGACCTGCTGAACAAGTCAAAGGGCGAGGTCGCGTATACACTGATTGACGTCGACGGGCAGCTACCCGGGGGCCTGATCGAGCGTATCGCCGCCATCCAGGGTGTGCTGGGCGCCCGTGTCCTCTGAGAAACCAGTCATGGCGAATCGCTTCGAACAGTTCGCTGCACCGGGTGTCCGCCGGCTCGCGCCCTACGTGCCTGGCAAGCCACCCGAACAGCTCGAGCGCGAACTGGGCGTCACCGGCAGCATCAAGCTCGCGTCCAACGAAAATCCTCTGGGTCCCGGTCCGTGCGCACGCGCGGCGCTTGCCGGGGCAATCGCCGGTGTCGGCATGTATCCCGATGGCAGCGGCCACGTGCTGCGCACCCGGCTCGCTGAAAAGCACAAGGTCGCGATCGAACAGGTGACGCTCGGCAACGGCTCGAATGACGTTCTGGTGCTGCTGGCGGAAACCTTCCTGACGCCGGACCAGGAAGGCGTCTATTCGCAGTACGCATTTGCCGTCTATCCGATTGCGGTCCAGGCCTCGGGGGCGCAGGCGCGTGTGGCGGCGGCGAATCCGCCAGATCATCCGATGCCGCTCGGCCACGATCCGGCGGCGATCCTCGCTGCGATCGGGCCAAAGACCCGCGTCGTTTTCCTGGCGAACCCCAACAATCCGACCGGGACCTGGATGACGGGGCCCGAGCTCGACGCGCTGATTCACGCCATTCCGCCGGAAGTGATCATCGTGCTGGACGAGGCTTATCACGAATATTCGGTCGCGCTGGGCGTGCCGGACGGCGCGACACGGCTTGCGCGCCATGGCAATCTGGTCGTGGTGCGCACTTTTTCCAAGGCGTATGGCCTTGCCGGACTCCGGGTCGGCTACACGCTCTCGCACCCGGATATTGCGGATTTGCTGAACAGGGTACGCCAGCCGTTCAATGTGTCCGTGCTCGGCCTCGCAGCCGCCGCAGCGGCAATCGATGACCACGAACATCTCAGCAAGACGATTGAGCTCAATCGTCTGGGTCTCGCGCGGCTTCGCGAGGGACTCGCGGCGCTTGGCCTCCCCGTGCTGCCGTCGGCAGGGAATTTCGTGCTTTGCGACCTTCGCCGGCCGGCCGCAGCACTCAATGATGCGCTGCTGCGCCGCGGCGTGATCGTCCGTGGGGTGGCCAACTACGGCCTGCCGAATCACCTGCGGATATCCACGGGAACCGCGGAGCAGAACGAACGATTCCTTGCGGCAATGGCTGACGCGCTCGCGGAAGGAACATGACCGTGCAACCAGCCAGTTTCATCGCCGGGCCGGGCGGCGGAGCTTCGGGCGAGATCCGTGTGCCCGGCGACAAGTCGATCTCACATCGCGCGGTGATATTGGGCGCGATCGCAGAGGGTGTCACCGAAATCAACGGCTTTCTCGAGGGGCAGGATTGCCTCGCGACACTGGCGGCATTCCAGGCGATGGGCGTGCAGGTTGAACGCCCCGCCCCGGACAGGCTGATCATCCATGGCGTGGGACCGCGCGGGCTGAAAGCACCATCCGCGCCACTTGATCTCGGCAATTCCGGCACCGGCATGCGGCTGCTGGCCGGCATCCTGTGTGCCCAGGATTTTGATTCGGTGCTGATCGGCGACGAATCGCTGATGCGCCGCCCGATGGATCGCATCGGCGCTCCGCTGCGGCGCATGGGCGCGCGGGTGCGGACAAGCCATGGCATGCCACCCATCGAGATTACGGGCCGGCGGGCCCTGCAAGGTGTTGGGCACGAACTCGACGTGCCGAGTGCACAAGTGAAATCAGCGATCCTGCTCGCCGGGCTGTACGCAACGGGGCGGACCTTGATCGTCGAACCGGTCCCGACGCGCGATCACACCGAGCGCATGCTGGCTGCCTTCGGTGTTCCCGTATCGCGCGATGGCGCGAATATTTCGATCAGAGGCCCTGCGATACTCCAAGGCTGCCACATCGATGTCCCGGGCGATTTCTCGTCGGCGGCGTTTTTCATCGTCGCGGGCCTCATCGCGGGCAAGGCGCCCCTGTTGATCCGTGATGTGGGTGTCAATCCGACGCGAACGGGACTTCTCGAGATCCTGCGGCTGATGGGCGCGGACATCCGCTTGCTGAGGCCGCGGGATCTCGGCAGCGAGCCGGTGGCGGATCTCGAGATCAGGCCCGGGCAATTGCGCGGAATTTCCGTGCCGAAGGAACTCGTCGCGAGCGCGATCGACGAATTCCCCGTGTTGTTCGCCGCGGCTGCAGCCGCGGAAGGCGAAACGGTCGTGACTGGCGCAGCCGAGCTGCGGGTCAAGGAGAGCGACCGCGTTGCGGTCATGGCGGAGGGGCTCCAGCGCCTCGGCGTGCGTGCGGAGGTTCTGGCGGATGGCATGCGCATCCGGGGCGGTCCGGTTGGGGGCGGTATCGTTGAGAGTCGCGGCGATCATCGGATTGCGATGTCCTTTGCCGTGCTCGCGGCGCGCGCCAGCGCTCCCGTCGTGATTCGCGAGGTGCGTTATGTCGCAACGTCCTTTCCGGGATTTGCGGCGACGGCGCGGCGCGCCGGATTGCTGCTCGGGGAGGAGGGCTGAGTACGGTACCTGTCATTGCAATCGACGGACCCGGCGGATCCGGCAAGGGGACCGTCGCGCGCCTGGTTGCGCGGGAGTTCAACTGGCACCTGCTGGACAGCGGCGCGCTGTACCGGCTAGTGGCGCTCGCGGGGCTGCGGAATGGCCTGGCCCCGGATGACGTTCCCGGCCACGCGCGGCTCGCCGCCACGCTGGATGTTGCCTTTGAAGTCGATTCCACGGGCGAGGAAAGAGTCATGCTGGCCGGATCGGACGTAACCCGGGAATTGCGCGGCGAGCAGGCCGGCGAGGCCGCGTCCCGGGTTGCGGCCTGGCCCGAGGTTCGATCGGCCCTGCTGGGGCGTCAGCGGGCGTTTGTGCGGCCGCCCGGACTTGTGGCCGACGGGCGGGACATGGGATCGGTCGTTTTCCGCGATGCCGGGCTCAAGGTCTTCCTGACGGCGAGCCCGGAGGAAAGGGCCCGGAGGCGCTATAAGCAGTTGATACAAAAGGGGTTGAGTGTTAATCTCGCCGCCCTTTCCGCAGAGATCGCCGAGCGGGACAGGCGGGATACCACGCGACCCGTGGCACCGCTGATTGCCGTCCCGGAAGCGATCATCGTGGATTCGACCGCGCTCTCCATCGAGGAGGTCGTCGGGCGGGTGATTTCACTCGCGCGCGAACGCTTCCCCGGGTTGGCGCGGCAGGCTTGAGCAACGCGCCGGCGGGAGCCGGTGCTGGTCGGCGCGACAGGATGCCTGCGCCGGTGATCACAGGACCCAGCGCGGCAGGAAGCTGCGCGGCATGCAACCAAACATGGGCCGCGGGCGCCCGGAAAACCAATGACCGAATCCTTTCAACAACTTTTTGAGCAGAGTCTTGCGAGCCAGCAGATCAGACCTGGCCAGATCCTTACCGGCACTGTCGTCGACATCAATGCCGATGTCGTAATCGTCAGCGTCGGCCTGAAGTCCGAAGCGGTGATTCCGGCCGAGCAATTCCGGAATGAAAACGGTGAAATGGAAGTCACCATTGGCCAGGAGGTCGAGGTGGCACTGGATGCCGTCGAGGACGGCTCAGGTGAAACGCGCCTGTCGCGCGAGAAAGCCAAGCGCGCCCGCACCTGGACCCGCCTCGAAGAAGCCTTCACGAATGGCGAGATCGTCAAGGGCATCATCAATGGCCGCGTCAAAGGCGGCTTTACGGTCGAACTCGACAATGTTCGCGCGTTCCTGCCCGGCTCACTCGTTGACGTGCGCCCGGTCCGCGACCCGAGTTACCTCGAAGGCAAGGAACTTGAATTCAAGGTCATCAAGCTGGACCAGCGCCGTAACAACGTCGTTGTATCGCGCCGCGCGGTCGTCGAGCAGGAATACAGTGCTGAACGTTCGCAGCTCCTCGACAATCTCAAGGAAGGGGATGTTGTCAAGGGCGTGGTCAAGAACCTGACGGACTACGGCGCATTCGTCGATCTGGGCGGCATCGATGGCCTGCTGCATATCACCGATATGGCGTGGAAGCGCGTCAAGCATCCGTCTGAAGTCGTGAAGGTCGGCGATGAAATCGACGTACGCATCCTGAAGTTCGACCGCGAGCGCCAGCGCGTATCGCTCGGCATCAAGCAGTTGGGCGCGGATCCGTGGCAGAACATCGCGCGACGCTATCCGCCAAATACACGCCTGTTCGGAAAGATCACGAATATCGCCGATTACGGCTGCTTCGTGGAAATCGAGGAGGGCGTCGAGGGCCTCGTGCATGTGTCCGAGATGGACTGGACGAACAAGAACGTGAATCCGGCAAAAGTCGTGAATGTCGGCGAGGAAGTCGAGGTGATGGTCCTCGACATCGACGAGGAGCGCCGTCGGATTTCGCTCGGCCTGAAGCAGTGCAAGCCGAACCCGTGGCGCGAATTCGCCGAGAGCTTCAACCGCGGCGACCGGGTCAGCGGGCAGATCAAGTCAATAACGGATTTCGGCATATTCATCGGCCTGGCGGGCGGCATCGATGGTCTCGTGCATCTTTCCGACATTTCCTGGGACCGGCCCGGCGAGGAAGCGGTGCGCGACTACCAGAAAGCCCAGACGGTCGAGGCGATGGTGCTGGCGATCGATCCGGATCGCGAGCGCATATCGCTTGGCATCAAGCAGCTCGCCAAGGATCCGATTTCGGCCTATCTGGCGGATCACCCGAAGGGCAGCATCGTCAAGGGCATCATCAAGGAAGTTGACGCCAAAGGCGCGATTGTCGATCTGGGCGACGGCATCGAGGGCCACCTGCGGGCTTCCGAGCTGGCGCGCGACCGCGTCGAGGACGCACGCAGCGTGCTGAAGGTCGGCGAGGAGATTGAGGCGCGCTTTATCGGTGTGGACCGCAAGAGCCGCGCGATCGCGCTGTCGATCAAGGCGAAAGAGGCCTACGAGGAAGCCGAGGCGGTGCAGCAGTACCGGGGCACGGATACGGCGACCGGCACGACATTGGGCGACCTGCTGAAAGAGCAAATCTCGGGCCAGTGAGGCGGGTCCGTGGCGCGTTACCGAGGATGGGTAGCGCGCCCCGCGTGTGAGGACGGGAGTCATGACAAAATCAGAATTGATCGAGATCATCGCCGCCAAACAGAAGCACCTGCCGGCCAAGGACATCGAGCTGGCAGTGAAACAGATGCTCGAGATCATGAGCGACGCGCTGGCCGGCGGCGAGCGCATCGAAATTCGCGGCTTCGGGAGCTTCTCCCTGCATTTCCGGCCGCCACGCCAGGGCCGCAATCCCAAGACCGGCGAAGCTGTTGCTCTCGCCGGCAAGTACGTTCCGCACTTCAAGCCCGGCAAGGATCTGCGCGAGCGGGTCAATGAAGGACAGTCGCACCCGATCCGGAATTGATTGGGCCGGCCGGCATGCCGCCGGTGACACATGAATCCTGAGTCGATCTGGATCCTGCTGGGCCTGCTGTTTATCGGCGGCGTCATCGGTTTCTACGCTGCGCGCCGTCCACGGCCGAGCGTAGTCGGTGCCGAGCGCGTACGCGGCAACTATCTTGCCGGCGTCAATTTCCTCGTCAACGAACAACCCGACCGGGCGCTCGAGTCCTTCCTGAGGGCGGCCGAACTCGACGGTGGCACGGTTGAAACCCACTTTGCGCTCGGCAGTCTCTACCGGCGCCGCGGTGAGGTCGATCGCGCGATCCGCATCCACCAGAACATCGTCGCACGCGAGACTTTGGAGCCCGAGCAGCGAGAGCAGGCCAGTTTTGCGCTGGCGCAGGATTACCTGCGCGCCGGGCTGCTCGATCGGGCGGAGAAAATCCTTGAGCCCCTTGCTGCCTCCGGGGCGCACCGGATGGCAGCGATGCGCAATCTGATGCGCATCTACGAGCAGCAGCACGACTGGCCACGCGCGATCGAGGTGTTCCGCGAACTGGACAGGTCAGGAAAGTCGCCTCATGAAAACGCGATTGCGCATTACTACTGCGAGCTTGCGGAAGCGGCACGTGAGCGCCGGGATCTCGACGAAGCAAGGGGGCATCTGCGCGCGGCACGAGCGGAGCGCGGGCGGTTTGCGCGGGGCGCGCTGGTGCGCGCCGACATCGCGATCGAACAGCATGACGTCGCCCTTGCCGAGCAACTGCTGGCATTCGTGATGAAGCAGGATGCCGCGCTCTCGATTGAGGTGATGCCTCGCCTGATGCGGCTGGCGCGGGCGGCCGGCGCCGACGGCGACGCGGTCGTCGGGCGCCTTGTCGCTGCGCGACCGGACGCCAGCAGGGAGCTTGCCTTTGCGGCAATCATGGCCGATGCGCTCGATTTCGCTCCGCTCGAGCGGCTGGTACGCGCATTTCTCGCAATGGATGAAACGGTGTCCGGGCTGGTGCGGGCGATCGGACGCGATCCTGAGACACTCGATGCGCGGGCCGTACGGGAAGTCGCGGTCGTGCTGCACAGGCTCGCCGTAGCGACGCCGCGTTACCGCTGCTCGAGTTGCGGTTTCTCGAGCGTCAATCACTTCTGGCAGTGCCCCGGCTGCAAGAGCTGGGACAGCCAGCGGCCATTGTTGCGTTTCGATCTTGTGGCCGGGCTCGAGCGCGGCCATCCTCACGGCTGAATCTCCCGTAATGCGCGCGATTGACGCGGGGCGCGGCGGCGCTCCGATGGTTAGTCTCGCATCCGGGCGCGGCGATGGTCGCCGCGCGCGACCACAAGGGAGTGATGGAATATGCAAACCAAGGGACTGGGTGCGGCCCTGCTGGCCGCGATGCTGCTCGCGCCGATCGCCATCGCCGGGCCCGTCAATGTCAACACCGCTGATGCCAGGACACTCGCACGCGAGTTGCAGGGCATCGGCATGGCCAAGGCAGAGGCCATCATCGCGCATCGGGAAAAGAACGGCCCATTCAAGAGTGCGGATGATCTCGTGAAGGTGAAGGGCGTCGGCAAGAAGCTCGTAGACCAGAACAAGGCAAATCTGCGGTTCGCCGCGGAGAAAGATCCGGGCTGAGCTCGTTTCATCGGTGCGGGCCGGCCGCCGGCGGCTCCGGTATCATTCGGTACCAGCCATTGGATTCGAAGGAGCACCCTTGAGCCGTCCCGCACCGATCCGTTTCGCCGTATTTCCGGTGGCCGGCCGCGGCACACGCTTCCTGCCCGCGACCAAAGCGAGCCCCAAGGAGATGCTGCCGATCGTCGACAAGCCGCTGATCCAGTACGCCGTCGAAGAAGCGCTGGTGGCCGGCGCGCGCAATCTGGTGTTCATCACAGGCAGCTCCAAGCGCGCGATCGAGGACCATTTCGATACCGATCCGGAGCTGGAGTCGGCGCTCGTTGCTCAGGGCAAGCAGGATCTTGCGTTAGCGCTGCGCTCCATTCTCCCGTCCGATGCGGCCTGCATCTACATACGCCAGCCGGCGCCGCTCGGTCTTGGTCATGCCGTGCTGTGTGCGCAGCCGGTGGTTGGATCAGAACCGTTCTTCGTGCACCTGGCCGACGACCTGATCGACGCTGCTCAACCGGTTCTCGCGCAGATGCGCGATCGTCACCTCGAGACGGGTGGCAGCCTGATCGGCGTGCAGCAGGTCCCGCGCAGCGAAACGAGCCGCTATGGCATCGTCGCCGTCGAGGACCCTGCCGCCGACCTGTCGCGGATACGGCGCATCGTCGAGAAGCCGAAGCCGGCGGACGCGCCTTCGGATCTTGGCGTGGTCGGCCGCTATCTACTCTCGCCCGCAATCTTCGACCGCCTTCAGAAGATAGGCCGCGGCGCAGGCGGCGAGATCCAGCTGACCGACGGAATCGCCGCGCTGCTCGCCGACGAGGCGGTGTTTGCCTACCGCTTCAGCGGGAAACGTTACGACTGTGGCAGTAAACTCGGCTATCTCGAAGCGACCGTGGAGTACGCGCTGCGCCACCCGGAGCTGGGCGACCGGTTCGGAAAATATCTTGATGGGTTCGTCGCAGGCCGCAGGCCAAAGCCCTGACTGACGCGAGACTCAGTGCAGTTGACGGGATATCGGCGACAGGACAGCGAGTGGCGGTTCCCTTGCTGGCTCGGTGATGGGCTTGGTCCAGCGGCGTGTATAGACCTGCAGCCGGACCTCGTCGAAGTCTTCGCCCCGAACGCCCTCGAGCCGCACGCCGGCGACGGTGCTGTTCGAAACACGCCATTCCACGGTCGCGGAAAGTCTGGCGCCGATCCCGTCGCGAGTGGAGCCGGGGTACTGACGATCACCGGTTGCAGCCTGTAGCGCAGCGTCGTCCGGAAAGTAGTCGCTTGCAGCTTCGCTAAGATCCTGCCAGTCGAGACCCCCCTCGATTCGGAAGCTGGCTGAGTTATGGTGTCCGCGCAGGTCGAACGCCGGTCCGACCGACAGCAGGTGGCTCGGGCTGAAATACCCCCCATGTCCAATCGTGAAGTGGGACAGGTTCTCCGTGTAGCGTATCGCCGTCAGCCTGCCGCCAAGGCGTGCCTTCCAGCCTTGTCCCGACGCGGTGCGCTTCCAGAATCCGACCCCCGCTTCCCAGGAAGTGTTGTCCTTGACCCGCTGGCCGCTGATCTGGGCGCCGGACAAATTGCCGTAGACATTGAGGTCCTCGCCGCCGACACGGCCTTCGAGATAGGCGCTGTTGCGCATCACACCGCCCCATTCGCGGCCAGTGACCGGGTCCGTTGCGCCGGCCAGCGAAAGCAATGAATCAGTCACGAGTTCGCGCTCCAGGCCGAAGCTGATCGGCATTCCCTCGGTATCCAGGTGAAACCGAAATGCGCCCACGACATTCGCGATGACATATGAAGGAGGCGTGTGTCCCAGCTCGATCGCGAACCCGCTGTTTGGCGCCCACTGCGCCAGCAGGGCAACACCCGCTTCATGCTGCGAATCCGCGTTTGCAGGCAGCGCCACCGAACTGCCATATGGCTGGCCCGCCGCGATAGCAGCCGCGTCGGGCGCCTGCGCATCGGCAGCAATGCGAAAACGGCCCCAGCGCGGAGTACTCGTGGCCCATGCAAGCTGCAGTTGCGGCACGTCGAGCCGGTCGAGAGAGGAATTGCCGTCGCGGTGCCGCCACGCGATCGCGGCATCCAGGTGTGGGACCCAGTCACGTTCGATGGCCTGCAAGGCAGGGTCTCTCGCGATCAGGTCGGGCGCCAGATCGCGTGCTACGAACAGGGCATCGGCGGGTCGCCGCTGCTCGAGCAATGTATCGACTAGCTGGCTCGCTGCACCGGGGGCGTTGCGATCAACCGCGAGCAGGTCGCGCAAGGCGCGCTCTCGCGCCGGCGCATCGCCTCGCAGCTGTGCCAAGTCGGCCCGCGCACGCAAAGTTGCGGGATGATTGGGGCGCAATTCATCGAGTGTCGCATAGGCGCGGCTGGCGGCATTTGCATCGCGCAAGTCGCGCGCCGTGGTGAACTCATGCAGGGCGACCTGGAAGCGCGTTTCGTGCTCGAGTTCGGCAAGTGGCGGAGCGAGCTTGCCCGAGGCGCGCGCCGCGTCGAAATGGATCAACGCCTGCCGGGAGTCACCGCGGCGCACCGCGAGAATGGCGAGGCCGGCCTGCGCTTCGCCGTAACTTGGCGTTTCCTTGGGCACGTCGTTGAAATGCAAGGCGGCAAGCGGCTCGAGTTCGAGTTCCAGGCACAGGTAGCCGAGCGCATTTTCGAGTCTTGCCCGGTCTTCGATCGCAAGTGCCTGCACCGCCGCCGGATCCTGCAGCGCAGGCATTGCGATGCGCGCTGTGTCCGGGTCGACGGCGGCCAGGGCCCGGGCCCAGGCATAACGCGCCCAGGGATCATTGCGGTCTATCTCGCGAGCATGCCCGGCTGCATCCAGCGCACCGCGATAGTCGCCCTGCGAATAAAGGGTGTCGGACCAGTCACGCCAGCCCGAGGCGTCGCGCGGGCTTTCGGCCTGCGCGGCGAGCGCGAGCGTCGCAAACATCGCGACCGTCAGACTCATGCGGCAGTCCCCTTGTGCAGCCGCCCAACGAGTGCGTCCTTCCGGCGCTTCCGCCCGCGCTGCAAAGCCAGCGCGGGTCGCGCGCCATGATAACGAGTTTTCAACAGGCCCTCACGCGTGATTGATGTTGAGGAAGTGCTCATGACTCATTGATTTGCCTGCCAATATACGACCTGGCGCGGCGGCGTTGGTTCCCTGATTGGCAGCTCAGCTCGTCTTATACTCGCGAATGCCGAGCTATGTCCTTTATGGCCTGGTGGTGCTGATCTGGGGCACCACCTGGTATGCGATCAAGTTTCAGCTCGGTGTCGTGGCGCCCGAGATCTCGCTGGTCTACCGGTTTTCGATCGCGGCCATCTGCCTGTTCATCTATGCGCGCCTGGTCGGAAGCGCGATGCGGTTGTCATGGCGGGAGCATCGGTTCGTCGCTCTGCAGGGCGTGACACTCTTCGGCCTGAATTACTGGCTCACCTATCTCTCGACCCAGTACCTGACCAGCGGCTTGGTCGCAGTCATCTTCACCAGCATCATCTTCTTCAATCTCGTCAATGCCCGGATGATCTTCAGAATACCGATTGAGCCGCGCGTGCTTGTCGCTGCGGCCGCCGGCATGCTGGGTGTCGCGCTGCTGTTCCTGCCGGAGTTGCGCGCGGCGGCTGGCGATCGTACGGTCATGAAGGGCTGCCTGCTCGCCTTGTTGGCGACCTATATCGCGTCACTGGGCAACATGGCGGCAATGCGTAACACCGGCAGCGGCATGCCCGTGGTTGCCGTGAATGCGTACGGCATGGCCTATGGCGCAACAACGCTTGCATTGATCGCTCTGCTGCGTGGTGTGCCGATCGCTTTCGATCCATCATGGCCGTACGCCATGTCACTGCTGTATCTTTCGATCGCGGGCACGTCGCTTGCGTTTGGCTTCTACCTGGCGCTTCTGAAGAAGATCGGAGCAGCGCGGGCTGCGTACACGAGTGTGCTGTTCCCGGTCATCGCGCTGATGGTGTCGACGATGTTCGAGGGTTATCGCTGGAGTGTACCCGCATTCATCGGGCTTGCTGTCCTTCTCGCAGGCAATGCGCTGGCTTTGAGCGGGCGAGCGAGGCAAGAGACAAGCTAGAGGATATGCTTGAAAGTGTGGGCCGTAGACTGACTTGGGGAGGTTCAACCCGTGTATTGCACACAGTGTGGCGCCTTGAATGCTGACTCCAGCGCATCTTGCCTCCAGTGCGGCGGAGTACTCGCGAAAAATCCAGCCGATGCCGGCGCAGCAACAACGGAACTCTATTCAGGGTTCTGGAGGAGGGTTGGCGGCTATTTCATAGATTATTTCGTGCTATTGGGCATGGTCCTCTTGATGCTGCTCCTGGCGAACTTCGTCGGTCGGTCCGAGGGCCAGGTCGCGGTGCTTTACGTCTTAATGGCAGTCATTGGCCCCTGGCTCTATTCGGCCTTTTTTGAAAGCGGATCCTGGCAGGCCACATTGGGCAAGAAGGCCGTAGGCATCCAGGTGACGGATCTCGCGGGTCAGCGCATTTCGTTTGGTCGGGCAAGCGGGCGATATTTTGCGAAATGGCTGAGCAACCTGACACTCGGAATTGGTTACTTGATGGCCGCGTTCACGCAGCGCCGTCAAGCCTTGCACGACATGATCGCGGGAACTGTCGTCGTGCATGCACGCGCGGATTCGGCCCAGGTTGCCGGAGGCCCGATCGCTAGGCCAATTCCGGCATGGGCCGTCGTGTTGATTGTGCTGGGAGGCATGATCCCGGTCCTGGGCATCCTGGCGGCAATCGCAATCCCTGCCTACCAGGACTACACAATTCGTGCACAAGTAACCGAAGGACTGATCCTGGCGTCCGATGTCAAAGCGGTTGTCGAGAACTATATGGCGCAGACTGGCGACTGGCCGGTCGACCTTGTCCAGGCAAACGTCGGTTCCATTGCATATGAGATCGAAACGTCGGGGCGCTACATGGAGTCAGTCAGTGTCGAAAATGGAACCATCACCATCACCTATGGCAAGGGTGCCAACCCGCGCATCATCGGCCAGACCTTGTCTCTCCAGCCGCTGATCAATGAGATGGGCGATGTTGTCTGGGTGTGCGGCAGTGCAAATTACGCACAAGGCGCATACGTCAATTCAGCCGGGGCGTTAGGCGTCGGGACGGATTCTGTTTCCGGCAGCACGAGTCTTCCTGACAAGTTCATGCCGACGTCCTGTCGGAGCGGCTTCGGCGGGCGCTGAACCGCGATCCGGTGCTGGAAATCTGGCTCCCCGAGTTGGACTCGAACCAACGACCCACGGATTAACAGTCCGTTGCTCTACCAGCTGAGCTATCGGGGAAGCGGATTTTCAGGGCGCGGGATTGTCGGCCAAGGCTGCGCGCAAGTCAATAAACCAGCAGGGAATTCCCGCCGCAACCGGGACTCAGGCGCGCTTGCGGGCGGCCGCACCGGAAAGCGCGCGCTGCATGCGCGCGAGCGCATCTTTCAGAGTCTCGGCAGAGCAGGCGAATGACAGCCGGATATGCCCGGGCGCGCCGAAGCCCGAACCCGGCACCACGGCGACGCCGGCCTCATTGATCAGGAATTCTGCGAAGGCATTGTCATCGGCTGCGCCGATCATGCGCATCGCAGGCTCGATGTTCGCAAAGGCATAGAACGTGCCCCAGCCGCGCAGGCAGGAAATGCCTGGCATCGCATTCAATGCCTCGACCACCAAGTCATGCCGGGCCTTGAAGGCGCGGGTCATCTCGGCGACACATTCCTGCGGGCCATTCAGGGCCACGGTCGCCGCCTTCTGCGAAATCGAGGACGCGTTCGACGTGCTCTGGCCCTGGATCACCGCCATGGCGGCGACCAGTTCGGCCGGCCCGCCGCAGTAGCCGATACGCCAGCCGGTCATGGCGTAGCTCTTGGACACGCCGTTGATCGTGACCGTTCGCGGATACAGGCCCGGGCAGGCGGCCGCAAAGCTGCAGAATGGTTCCGGCCCCCACCAGATGTGCTCATACATGTCGTCGGTCGCGATGACGATGTCGGGGTGCTTCGCGAGCACAACGCCGAGTGCCACCAGTTCAGCCCGCGAATAAGCGGCCCCCGTCGGGTTGCAGGGGCTATTGAGGATGAACAGCCTCGTGCGCGGCGTGATGGCTGCGGCTAGCTGCGACGGCGTGATCTTGTAGCCTTGTTTCGCATCCGCGAAGACCGGTACGGGCGTCCCATCTGCGATCAGCACCATGTCCGGGTAGGACACCCAGTAAGGCGCCGGAATGATCGCTTCGTCGCCCGGATCGAGCAGCGCGCAGCAGAGGTTGAAAATCGTCTGCTTGGCGCCATTTGAAACCAGAATCTGCGGGCGCTGGTATTCGAGCCCATTGTCGCGGCGGAATTTCGCGATGATGGCGTCTTTCAGTTCGTTGATGCCCTCGACACTGGTATAGCGGGTGAAACCGCTGCGAATCGCGGCGATGCCGGCCTCGCCAATATGGGCAGGCGTGTCGAAATCGGGCTCACCGACACCCAGGCCGATGATGTCCTTGCCTTCGGCCTTCATCTTTACTGCGCGCGCCGTGACGACAAGGGTGGGTGAGGGCTTGATGCGCTGGACGCGGTGGGCGAGGCGAATACTCACGATGGGGTACCGTGGCGGTGGAAACCCGGCTAAGGTACGGGAAGGCATTTTGCGTTGCAATCCGGGAGTGACATTGGGCGAGCCACGGCCGTTTGAACTGCAGGCGGACTATCAGCCGGCGGGTGACCAGCCGGCCGCGATTGCTGCCCTGGTGGAAGGTCTTGAGTCCGGTCTGGCGCACCAGACGTTGTTGGGCGTCACGGGCTCTGGCAAGACCTACACCATTGCCCATGTGATCCAGAAGCTGCAGCGCCCGACCCTGGTGCTGGCCCATAACAAGACACTTGCCGCGCAGCTATATGGCGAGTTCAAGGAGTATTTTCCGCACAACTCGGTCGAGTACTTCGTCTCGTACTACGACTATTACCAGCCGGAAGCATACGTACCGGCCTCGGATACCTATATCGAGAAGGACGCCTCCATCAACGAGCACATCGAGCAGATGCGGCTCTCCGCCACCAAGGCGCTGCTCGAGCGACGGGATTCGATCATCGTCGCAACGGTATCCGCGATCTACGGGCTCGGCGATCCGGAGGCCTACCTCAAGATGGTGCTGCACCTGGTGCGCGGCGACCGGACGGACCAGCGCCAGTTGCTGCGCCGCCTCGCTGACATGCAGTACACGAGGAATGAACTGGATCTGCGTCAGGGAACCTTTCGTGTGCGCGGCGACGTCGTCGACATCTTTCCGGCGGAGTCGGAGCGCGACGCCGTGCGAGTCGAGTTCTTCGATGAAGAAATCACCTCGCTTGCGCACTTCGATCCGCTCACGGGCGAGGTCCTGCGAAAAGTACCGCGGCTTACGGTGTTCCCTTCCACGCATTACGTGACGCCGCGCGAGCGCTTGCTGGCCGCCATAGACGAAATCAAGGTGGAATTGCGATCGCGGCTCGCGGAGCTGCGGGCCGCGGATAAGCTGCTGGAGGCCCAGCGCCTGGAGCAGCGCACGCTGTTTGATCTCGAGATGATCAGCGAGCTCGGCTATTGCGCCGGCATCGAAAATTATTCACGGTATCTGTCGGGCCGCGCACCGGGCGAGCCACCACCGTGCCTGTTTGATTACCTGCCGCGTAATTCGCTGCTGATCATCGACGAAAGCCACGTCACTATTCCGCAACTGCAGGGCATGTATCGCGGTGACCGCTCCCGCAAGGAGACGCTGGTCGAATATGGCTTCCGGCTGCCATCCGCGCTCGACAACCGGCCGCTGCGCTTCGATGAATTCGAGCGTGTCCAGCCGCAGACGATTTACGTTTCCGCGACGCCTGCAGCGCGCGAGCTGGAAAAATCGGGGCAGGTCGTGGAGCAGGTAGCGCGCCCGACCGGTCTCGTGGATCCAGCGGTCGAGGTGCGGCCGGTTGCGACACAGGTGGATGACCTGTTGTCGGAAATCCGCATCCGTGCGGCGCGCCAGGAACGGGTACTGGTGACGACTCTGACCAAGCGCATGGCCGAGGACCTGACCGATTACCTCGGGGAGCACGGCGTCAAGGTGCGCTATCTGCACTCGGACATTGAGACGGTCGAGCGCGTCGAGATCATCCGTGACCTGCGGCTTGCCAAATTCGACGTGCTGGTGGGCATCAATCTGCTGCGCGAAGGCCTGGACCTGCCAGAGGTATCGCTGGTCGCCATCCTGGATGCGGACAAGGAAGGTTTCCTGCGTTCGGAGGGGTCGCTGATCCAGACCGTCGGCCGCGCGGCAAGAAACGAACATGGCGCGGCGATCCTCTACGCTGACCGAATTACCGGGTCCATGGAACGTGCCATGGCCGAGATGGACAGGCGCCGCAGCAAGCAGATCGCCTACAACGAGCAGCACGGCATTGTGCCGACCTCGATCCGCAAGGCCGTCAAGGACATCATGGAAGGCGCGCGCACGGTGCCGGGAATGGAGGGTGGCGCAAGACGCAAGGTTGTACGGCTCACGCCCGAGCAGGCGATACAGCAAATCAAGAAACTCGAGCAGGAAATGTTCCGGCTGGCGCGGAACCTGGAGTTTGAAAAGGCAGCAACAGTGCGCGACGAAATCACCGCCCTGCGCCATGCCGCGCTGGGTGCGGATGCAGACCGCCTGGCCGGCTGACTACCAGCGCATGCCGTCGATGCGCTTGTCGCGGTGCGCAAGGATCCACTGGGCGTGTTCGGTCAGACAGGCGTGGCCGAGCGCGCGCAGGATGCCGAGTCTCTGGGTCTTGTCTCGCGCCGAGCGCAGTTCGCGCGCGGCGACATCGAACAGGGAGTCCATCTGGCGGTACTGACGGATCAACGAGCGGTCCGCTTTCTCCGCAAGATAAATCTCGAAGATAGCGGTGTATGCGGTCAGCAGCGCAAGCGCCATCAACATCAGACTGCGTGGACCATCCCCGAGTATCGGCCGCAAGATGACGAGCCGAAGAGCCATGTCGGTCGCTAGGATCATCGCGATGGCCAGCCCACCGATCAGCATGGCGCTTGCAATGTGCTCGGAGATTGCGAGGCCGCGTGCCAGCTTCGTGACGCGCTGCCGATAGTAGACAAGCTGACCGGAGCTCTTCTTCGGGTCCGCATCGCCCACCCAGGCCGAAAGTGCATGCTCGTAGCCGCCCGGTAGTGGAGCGGACGGATGCAACACGCAACGAAGAGTCACCAGCCGCATCGCGGCGCGAATCCATTCAATTCCGGTGTCCTGCTTGTGCAGCAGGCTCTCGTGTGCGAACGCGTCATCGAAATGGGCTCGCACGCCGGACAATTCCCAGTAGAAGTCGACACGCAGGCCTTCCGCCAGTGCCCGGTAATCGAGGTAACGCCGATCCCAGCTGCGCCGACGTGCCCAGAAAGCCAGCATCCAGCCGAGTCCGAAAACCAATAGCACGAACACGATCTCCAGGAATCCAAACAGGCCTTCCGGGGTGTGCTTGAAATTCAGCAACAGGTAGGCCATCAGGGCCCACAGCGCGAAGCGGGTCGCCAGCGCCCGCGTGAAGGCGCGGCGAAAATGTACCGCTAGCCAGTCGGCCGCCACGAACAGCGCGTCGATGTACCGCAGGGCATCCGGTATCGGGCCCGCCGCCGCCGGTATCAGCGACCGGCCGAGGCCGGCAATCTGCGCGCCATGCTCATCGACATCGCGATTGAACTCTGCCGTCCTCGCCAGCAGTGTTGCCAATCCGGGTGGGATGCCCCGTTCGATACCTCCAAGCGTCGATTCTCCGGTCACGAAGCCAATGACCCGGATTCCGGCAGTCCCTTCTGGGCCTGAGGCAGGTTTTGAAAGACGTGAACAGCGGATCTCGTAGATCAGGTCATTATCGGCCGCAAACAACCAGCCACGCAGAGCTTCCGGCTGTTCATCTTCCTCGAGCTGGCCGATCCGGCCGCGCCGGTGCTCGATGGATCGGGCCGTGCCTGCGCGATGCTCGGTATCCAGTCCGTCCCAGATGGCGATCATCAATGTGCTGTATCGAGCTACCAGTTCCCCGGCGCGCTCGAACTGCCGGTCACGAAACTCGTCAACCTGGCTCGTGGCGCCGGCATCCGCATGCGCGACCGGTGCGATCTCGAGTTTCTGCGCTCCGGCCATGGTCCGGTCAAATGCCTGTCGTGCCGAGTCACTTGTCAGGTCGGCGCGGCACTGCGCCTCGGGAAAGGGCAGCAGGGCAAGGACCTGGATGCCAAGCTCGTTTGCAACGTCGGCAACCAGCAGGTCGGCCCCTTCGGCCTGCGCGGACAGCAGGTGAATCGGCACATCAGGCTGCGCCTGCTGCAGCGCTCGCAGCAGTTTTTCGACGGCTTCGCGAATGGCCGGGACCTGTTCCGGCACGAGATCGCGATGGCCCACGACACCGATCAGCAGAGGAATGCTGCGAAGGCCGGTTTCTCCGTTTGTCTGCGTGCCCATGACCGTGTTTATCGTATTCTGGATCCTGTGCGCGTCCTATACTCGCACGAGTCTCCCTCAGGAGGCGAAGACGTGCCGGTGCAGAACGAGGAAATTGCGCAAGTCTTCGATGAGATAGCCGATCTCCTGGCGCTGCGGAATGAGAACCCATTTCGGATTCGCGCTTACCAGCGCGCGGCGCAGACTGCCCGGGGCCAGCAGCGGCGTTTGAGCGACCGGGTACGGGACAGCGATGACCCCGCGGCGGAACTGAACAAGCTGCCCGGCATCGGCCAGGACCTGGCTGCCAAGATGATCGAAATCATCAGTACCGGGCGATGCAGAGCCCTGGAAGAACTGCGCCGGCAGGTTCCTCGCGGCTTGCTCGAGTTGTTGCGCATCCCGGGCCTTGGGCCAAAGCGAGCGCAGGCACTCCATGCCCGCCTGAGGGTCCGCAATCGCAAGGAGCTGGAGAGGGCGGTTGCGACGGGGGCGATCTCGAAAGTTCCCGGTTTCGGGCCGGGAATCACCGCAAGACTCGTGCGGGAACTGAGTGCTTCACCGCCGCAGCAACGGCGCTGGCTGCGCTCGGAGGCTGCACAGCGCGCCGAGCCGCTCGCCGAATTTCTGCGCGCCGTACCCGGTGTCGAACAGGTGGTGATTGCGGGCAGCTATCGTCGCGGCCGGGACACCGTGGGGGACCTCGATCTGCTGGTCAGTGCCGCGAGCGCCGCCGCCGTGACACGGGAATTGCGAGAATACGATGAGATCAGCAGCTGGTCGGCGGCAGGTCCAAGCCGCAAGACGCTCATTCTGCGCGGCGGCTTGCAGGTCGACCTGAGGGTCAGCAAGCCGGACCGCTTTGGCGCAGCGCTGCATTACTTCACAGGCAGCAAGGCGCACAACATCCACGTGCGGCGCATGGCCCAGGAACGCGGCCTGAAGATCAACGAATACGGCGTCTTCCGCGGCCGTAAGCTGGTCGCTGGCAGGACTGAAGAATCGGTATTTGCAGCGGTCGAGCTGCCATGGATTCCTCCGGAGATTCGCGAGGACCAGGGCGAAATCGAACTGGCCCGATCGGGCGCATTGCCGGTGCTCGTCCGCCGTGCGGACCTGCGCGGCGACCTGCACTGCCATACCGACGCAACAGACGGAGGCGAAAGCCTCGAGACGATGGCCGGCGCGGCGCGGGCCGCGGGACTTCAATTCCTGGCGATCACCGACCATTCGAAATATCTCGGGATCTACCGCGGCCTGGATGTGCGTCGCCTTCGGCGGCAGATGGAGACGATCGACAGGCTGAACGAGAAACTGCGCGGTTTCACGCTTCTGAAAGGCATCGAAGTGGACATACTCGAAGACGGTGCGCTCGCGCTGCCGGAATCCGTGCTGGCGGAACTGGATCTGGTTGTTGCATCCATTCACAGTCACCTGGACCTGGGCGAGCAGAAGCAAACGAAGCGCGTGCTGCGTGCCATGGAGCATCGCGCGTTCAGCATCCTTGGCCATCCGAGCGCGCGTCTGATCGGCGAACGCAACGCGATGGCACTCGACATGGAGCGCATCTGCGCCGCGGCGAAATCACGGCCGTGCTATCTGGAATTGAACGGCATGCTGCAGCGCCTCGACCTGAACGACGTGCACTGCAGGCTGGCCCGGGAACACGGTGTGCTTGTCAGCATCGCAAGTGACGCCCACGGAGCCGCGCAACTCGAGAATCTTGCGCACGGAGTGGTCCAGGCACGCCGTGGCTGGCTGCGGCCAGCGGATGTGCTCAACACGCGGCGGCTCCCGGAGCTTCGCAAGCTGCTGCGCGCCACGTTCCTCTAACGTCGGCCTTCGCCATTGCCGCTGGCGTCGGTAACCATGCGCCGGCGAAGTCCCAGGCAACTCAGACCGGTGGCAGTAACAGTTGAGGCGGCGAGGCGCGACGCGGGACGGCTGTCCGGAAACCCCGAGGCTTGACGACCAGTACATCGCACGGCGCTCGATCGATTGCTCGCTCCGCGGTATTGCCGATGATCAGCCGGTCGAGGCCGCGCCGTGAAACGGCGCCCATCACCAGCACGTCACAGCGCAGCCGGCGGGCGAGGTCGGGCACGGCGTCATGCGCAACTCCCATGAGAAGGTGCAATTGACTCTGCGGCAGATCGAGGAAGGCCACGCTCCGTTCGAGCGCGCGTTTCGTCAGCCGGGCATGCTTGCGCTCGACTTCGGGCTCGACCGGCATCGGGATCGCCTCACCGTAGCCGCCCGGCATGAAATAGGACAGCGGCAGGTAGGCATGCACTACATCGAGTCTCCCGGAGTAGCTCGCCGCAAGTGCCTGTCCGGCTTCCAGGATGCGTTGGTCCAGACGTGCCGGTTTGGCATTCGCGTGCAGCGGGTCAACGGCCGCGAGAACGCGCGCCTTGCCCCATGCCCGGCTCTTCTTGACGAAGAGCAACGGCACCGGGCATAGCCGGATCAATTGCCAGTCGGTGTTGGTCAGGAACAGGCGCGCGCCGAATGCACGCCGACGGCTTTCCGCCACCACCAGATCGGGCTTTGTGCGCAGTACTTCGCGGACGATGGCCTCGAACGCAGGGTAATCCCAGACGGCTTTGGTCGCGACCTTCAGGCCCTTGCGCCGAAGCGGGGCCGCCAGTTTCTCGAGTGCCGCGCGCTTCTCTGCAATAGTTCTCTTGATCCCACGTTCAACTGTCGAACGGTACAAGGTTCTTCCTGCGGCATAGGGGCTGAAAGCGCTGTGAAACAGGATCAGACTGGCGCCTGTTTGCCGCGCCACTTGCGCGGCCCTGGACAGTGCCAGTTGCCGGCGCTCAGATGGATTCTCGATGCCGACCAGAATATTCGCGAAGTATCGACGTCCCATACCAACCTCGCTGCGCCGAAGCCGCGCATGATGACCCTGTTGCAAGCTACCATGGCCCGCACGATCCGCCATCCGGACAACTACCTACAGGGCATGCATGAGGCCGCAGTTGCAAGGCGGCCGGGGTGATGTGATGAGTCTAAAGCTGACGTTTCTCGGGGCAGTAGGCACCGTGACAGGGTCGCGCTACCTGCTCGAAATGGGTGCACGACGGCTACTGATCGACTGCGGCCTGTTTCACGGGTACAAGCAGTTGCGGCTTCGAAACTGGGTGCCGCCGCCAGTGGTTCCCGCGAAGCTCGATGGAATCATCCTCACGCATGCACATATCGACCACAGTGGATACATCCCGCGACTGGTAAAGGAGGGGTTTGCGGGTCCCGTATTCTGCTCATCCGCGACGCTGGAACTATGCCGCATCCTTCTGCCCGACAGTGGCCACCTTCAGGAGGAGGATGCGAAGTTCGCGAACCGGCACGGGTTCTCGAAGCATCACCCGGCGCTGCCGCTTTATACGATGCAGGAAGCCGAGGAATGCCTGACCCGGTTTCGGGTGGCGAAAGTCGGACAGCGCTGGGAACCCGTGGATGGCGTAAGCGCCGAATTCAGGTCAGCGGGACACATTCTCGGCGCCACATTCGTCCGTCTCGAGTACCAAGGGGTGTCGATCACGTTCAGCGGCGATCTCGGGCGCCCGAATGACGCACTGATGCGTGCGCCGGCTGCGCCCGCGCCCACTGACTACCTGGTGATTGAATCCACATACGGAGACCGGCGGCATCCGCCGATCGACGCGCAAACGGAACTCGGGGGCTGGCTGCGACGCGCTCTCGCGCGCAACGGGGTCATCGTGATTCCCACATTTGCCGTGGGTCGCGCCCAGGCTTTGCTCCTGCATATCGCGCGACTCAAGGATCGCGGGCTGCTTGCTGATGTCCCGGTATTTCTGGACAGTCCGATGGCGGTTGATGCGACGACGCTGTACGGCGTGTTTCGCGCGGAGCACCGGCTGGACGATGCGGAATGCCGGCGCATGTGTGGCGCCGCGACCCTCGTAAACGCTGCGGATCAGTCGAAGGCGCTGGACAGCCGCACCGGCCCGATGATCATCCTGTCCGCAAGCGGCATGGCAACCGGCGGGCGGGTGCTGCACCACTTGAAGGCCTTTCTTGGCGATGCGCGCAATCTCGTGCTATTTGCCGGGTTCCAGGAGCCTGGCACCCGAGGTGCGGCCTTGCTGGCAGGAGCCCCGTTTCTGCGGATTCATGGGCAGGAATTCGAAGTGCGGGCGGAGGTCGGTCAACTCGAGGCTTCGTCTGCACATGCGGATGCAGACGAGCTGCTGGCCTGGATGGGCCAGATTCGCCCGCCGCCGCGCCAGGTCTTCGTGACCCATGGCGAGCCAGCTGCCGCCGATGCATTGCGCCAGCGCATAGAACACGAGTACCGGTGGCCTGCGGTCGTTCCGGAGTATCGCGAGGTCATGGAACTGGACTGAGGGCATCCGCACAACTACGTACAGCAATTGCGGCCTGACAGGCGTACGGTCCTTTGCGCAGCAGGTCAATGGAGGGTACGAACATGTCAGTCGGCACAATCTGCACCCGTAAGGTCATCACCGTCGATCGCAGCACGGACGTAGCAGCAGCTGCAGATGTGATGCGCAGCAGGGAAGTCGGGTATCTGGTGGTCACTGACGCAGGCGCGGGAGGCTTGAAGCCTGTGGGTGTCGTCACAGATCGCGACCTGGTGATCAAGGTGATGGCCCGGGATATCGACCCGCACATGCTGAAGGTGAGCGACGTGATGACACCGGATCCACTAGTCGCCGGCTATGCAGATGATATCGGCAAGACACTGCATCGCATGCGTGCCTTGGGAGTGAGGCGCGTGCCGGTCATCGATTCGCTGGGAAGGATTGCCGGCGTGATGTCACTGGACGATGCGTTCGATCATCTTGTCGTTCAGATGGCGGATGTCGCAGGTTCGATCCGCAGCCAGAAAGCCCCGGAACTGCGGCAACACGCCTGAAAGGAGTCCTAGAGCGTCGGTCCGCGGGTGGAAGGGCGATTTCGCTCTTGTAACTGCTGGCAGGGCAGGCAGCGCTTTGCGGTCGGATACGCATCCAGCCGTTCACGATCGATCGGTTTCTGGCAACGAACGCAGATGCCGTAAGTGCCCGAGGCCAGGCGCTGCAGGGCGGATTCAATGTCGCGGATTTCCTCGACGTCGCGTCCTATCTCTGCGTGGGTGATGTCGGTCAGCAGATCGGCGAGTGATTCGTCCTCCAGGTCGTGAACCGCGCCGGCGATATCGGCGTACTTCTCGGCATCCGCGCGCAGCAGAGTGTTGCGGATTTCCTCCCGCAACACGAGCCACCGCTCGCGAAGACGCCGATTGAAATAGCCGTGATCCGTCGCGTGCAATGCCGATTGGGTCTTCATTGGCGATCTCCGCATAGGCCTCAGGCAGCTTGAACGGTGCTCGCCTGCGGTCCCTGGTCTCCAGCTTCCTCGACAAAGCGCACAGTCGTGCCGATCGCCAGTTTGTCGAATGGCAGACCGAGGACGCTGTTACGGTGAAAGTAGATCAATCGGCCATCATTTGACTCGATGCGGCCGAACTGGCGTTCGCAGTCGATTTCGCTGATGCGACCATGCACGGCGCCGGCATGGAACTTCACTTGCTGCCGGCGCCGCCGCTCATAGTCCTGAAGCTGACGCCTGGCAGCCCTGAAGGTGTCGCGTAGAGCGACGTAGACATCTTCGTGCGCCTGATCGGCCTGGTCGGCGCGTTGAATCGCGATCTCGTCGCCCGGGACCGTCATGCGCAGGGCGACATCGAATAACCGGCCCTGTTGCTGATGACGGTGTGGCGCTTCGACGACTACATGGCAGTGAATGATATGCGGGCTGAATCTTTCCAGCCGCGCCACCAGACTGCGAATGCGCCCTTCGACGGCCGGGGAAGGCTCCATGTTGCGAAAGACGATCTCCAGGGGAATCTGCATGAACTTGGAACTCGTATCCAGCCTTCCTTAGGCTCGCGCGTATTTCGATGAGGAGTGTCCCCCGGCGCATTGTCCCGGTTCAATACGTACATGCCACGATACAGATCGGGCACCGAATGCAGGACCTTGGCACTGGCCGGGCATAGATTGCTCAGGAGGGTTACGCGGCATGCAGCGGTCCGCGGCGATTGCGCGCTGGGAGCATTTTGAACATGGCGCGGATATCGGCGTGCGAGGCATCGGGCCGACTCCGGCCGAGGCATTCGAGCAAGCGGCGCTCGCTCTCACGGCCGTGGTCACCGACCCCGCAGGCGTGCAGTTACGCCAGGAAAGAAAACTGCAGTGCGAGGGGCCGGACCTGGATGGCTTGTTGTACGAATGGCTGAATTCGGTCGTCTATGAAATGAGCGTCGAGAAACTCCTGTTCGGGCATTACGAAGTGACTATTGATGGCAGCCAGCTGACTGCCACCCTGAGCGGAGAGCCAGTTGCTACCGAGCGCCACCAACCGACAGTCGAGATCAAAGGCGCAACCTACACGGAATTGCGTGTCGCGCGGCAGCCGGACGGCAGCTGGTGCGCGCAGTGCATCGTCGACGTCTGAGGCAATGCGATGGATCTCGATAAGTTGCGGCGGGAGACGGCATACAGCTGGCGGATCGAGCCAGCAGGCGCGATGCGCGTGCCTGGAATTCTTTATGCCGACGAGGCATTGCTGCGCGACATGGACGACAAGGTCTTCGTGCAGTTATCCAATGTTGCCTGTCTGCCCGGTATCGTTGGCGCCGCGTACGCGATGCCGGATGCGCATTGGGGTTATGGCTTTCCAATTGGCGGCGTTGCCGCCTTCGATCCGGCGGCGGGCGGCATCGTTTCGGCCGGCGGCGTCGGGTTTGATATCTCTTGCGGCGTCCGCACGCTGACAACGGGGCTGCCGCGCGAACGGATCGAGTCAGTGAAGGCGGAATTGGCGCACGAATTGGGACGCGCAATCCCGGCTGGGGTCGGCAGCATTGGCCGAATCCGCCTTGGCGAGTCCGAAATGGACGAAATGCTGACGGGTGGCGCGCGTTGGGCCGTCAGCAGGGGCTATGGCGCGGCTGAGGATCTCGAACGAATCGAGGAGGGCGGCCAATGCCTGCACGCCAAGCCGTCTGCCATCTCGGAACGGGCGCGACGACGTCAGCGCGACGAAATGGGCACCCTCGGCTCCGGCAATCACTATCTGGAAGTGCAGCATGTGGTCGAGGTTTATCACCCTCGAGTCGCGGACGGGTTCGGTTTGAGGGCGGGCGAAATCGTCGTCAGCATCCATTGCGGCTCGCGTGGTCTCGGCCATCAGATTGGTACGGAGTATCTGCAGATGATGGTACAGGCCGCCCCGTCGTATGGGATCCATCTGCCGGATCGTGAACTTGCCTGCGCACCGATCCGGTCCGAACTGGGCGAGCGCTACCTGGGAGCGATGCGTGCTGGGACAAACTGCGCATTGGCCAACCGCCAGATCATCACGCACCTGACACGTCAGGCGGTGAGGCAGTTTCTGCCAGACGCAATCCTGAATGTCCTCTTTGATGTGTCGCATAACACCTGCAAGGAGGAGACACATTCCATCGGTGGCGAGTCGCGCCAGCTGTTCGTGCATCGCAAAGGGGCGACTCGTGCTTTCGGTCCCGCCCACCCTGGCCTGCACGAAGATCTGCGTGCGCATGGCCAGCCGGTCCTGATCGGGGGCTCTATGGGCACCGCATCGTATGTGCTCGTGGGAACCGCCCAGGGCGAGTCGTTGTCGTTCAGTTCCGCCTGTCACGGTGCCGGGCGCTGCATGTCGCGCCACCAGGCGGCGAGGCAGTGGCATGGTCGCCAGTTGTTGGCAGAGTTGAAGACACGAGGCATCATCGTCATCAGTCCCTCGATGCGTGGTGTGGCGGAAGAGGCACCTGGCGCCTACAAGGATGTGACGGCGGTGGTGGATCTTGCGGACAGGGCGGGCCTTGCGCGCAAGGTCGCGCGCCTGGAGCCGCTTATTTGCGTGAAGGGATAGACGACGTGGCCCCGGCGCGCGCCTTCCGAACGGGGCGCGCGCCGTGCCTATGGTGGCCGTTAGTCGACCTTGATCTGCAGGGCCTTCTTCTTTTCGATCTTCAGCTTCGGAACATGGACCGTCAGCACGCCGTCCTTGCTATCGGCACGGATGGCACTGGGGTCCGTGAACTCCGGAAGCGTGAAGCTGCGGCAGAATGTGCCGTAGAAGCGCTCGACACGATGAATCTTCTCGGTCTTCTCTTCCTTCTCCTGTTTGCGCTCGCCCTCGATCGTGAGCACGCCTTCTTCCAGGGTCACCCTCACATCTTCCTTCTTGAGCCCCGGAAGTTCCGCCTTCACAAGGTACTCAAGATCCGTTTCCTTGATGTCAACGACGGGCGACCACTCGATCTTCATTCCCACGTTCTCACCGAGCAACTGTGGCCACCTGCCAAACATCGGAGGGGCAAGGTTCCGGAAGAATTCGTCTGTTTCCCTGAAGGGCTCCCAACGCATGAGATTCATAACTACCTCCTCTGTCTGACGACCGGCCCATCTCACCAGCCACTGATCAGTCTAGGGGAGCCGATGCGAGGATCAATACGTAGAAATACCCATGTCGGCGATCATCGTCATGCGGACCAGCTGCGCGAGTGAAGTGGCGCCCATCTTCTGCATCAGGTGTGCCCGATGGATTTCGACGGTGCGCTGGCTGACGCCCAGATCTCCGGCAATCACCTTGTTTGACTTGCCGAGTGTGACGAGCCGCAGCACCTGCATCTCTCTCCGGGTCAATGCTGCCAGGCGCGCCCGGATTTGATCCTTTTCGCTCAACACCGCGCGATTCCTCAAGTCCGCGGCGAGTGCCCGGTCTATCCGGTCGGTGAGGTCCTGATCGCTGAAGGGTTTTTGCAGGAAGTCCAGGGCGCCATGCTGCATGGCTTCCACTGCCATCGGCACATCGCCGTGACCGGTGATGAAGATGACCGGAATGACGGCACCCCGCCGGTTGAGCTCGTCCTGCAGTTCAAGACCACTCATGCCGGGCATCCGCACATCCAGGATGATGCAGCCCGACTGCTCCGGATCGTAGGCCGCGAGAAACTCGGCGGCCGACGCATGAGTCACGGCGGCTATGCCCTTCGATTTCAGCAGCAGGCTCAGCGAATTTCGTACTGCTTCGTCGTCGTCGACGACGAAAACGGTGGCCTTGGCTTCCTGTGCAATCATCATGTGGCATCCTTGGCAGCCGGCAGAGTCACGATAAAACAGGCGCCGCGCGGTGCATTGGGTCGATACTCCAGCCGTCCCTGATGTGCATCGACGATCGACTTGCTGATCGCAAGCCCGAGCCCCGTGCCCTGTTCCTTGGTCGTGCAGAACGGGTCGAATATGCGCTGGGCAATCGCCGGATCGACTCCCGGACCGTAGTCGATCACCCAGATTTCGACGTCGTCACGCTCGCGGCGGCGCGTGCGAACGATGACGCGGCGCTCGCCCTTGCCGGAGGCGCCCAGCGCCTCGACGGCATTATGAATGAGATTCAGCAGTACCTGCTGGATCTGGATGCCGTCTACATCGATAGGTGGGAGACCGTCGGCAAGTTCGAGAGACAACTGCACGTCATGGAGGAGGGCATCGGCACGGATCAGCGCCGATAACTCCCTGACCAGCTCGTTGATGCTAAACAGTTCGCGCCGCGGCTCATGGGTGCGCACGAGATTGCGCACGCGGCGGATGATCTCCGCGGCACGCAGTGCCTGGCCCGATATCTGCCGGAGCGCGCCTTGGACCTCGGCGAGGTCCGGTGCGGGGGCTTGAAGAAGCTTTTCGCATGCCAGGGCATAATTGGAAATGGCGGCCAGGGGCTGGTTGATCTCGTGCGCGATCCCCGCGGCCATTTCTCCCATCGTCGCGAGATGCGATACCCGGGCCATGCGCTGCTGCGTTCGGCGTTGTTCTTCAGCGGCGTGGTGACGTGCGGTCAGGTCATGCAGGAATCCGACGAAGCGCGGTGGAGCCGAACCAGGAATCCGGCCGACCGCCAGGTGAGCAGGAAAAATGCTGCCGTTTTTGCGGCATGCCTCAACTTCACGACCGATGCCGATGATATGGGCATCGCCGCTGGACAGATAACGCTTGATGTGAAGGTCGTGCTGGCTTCGGTGTGGCTCCGGCATGAACAGGCTGACATTCGTGCCGATGGCTTCGGCGGCGCTGCAGCCGAATAGCTTCTCAGCGGCGCGATTGAAGGACTCGATGATGCCGCGATGGTCGATGATGATGACGGCATCCACGGCGACATCGAGCAAGGCACTGAATTCCTGTACGGCAGACGCGGACGTCATGGAGCTTCCTGCAAGAGCTGTGCCGTGATTTCCAGGAGCCCTGCGTCGGCCGAATCCAGCCGGCTGGTATCGACCTGCACGGCGTATCGCATCTCCTCTTTGGTCAGCGGTTGAAGAGACCGAAGCTGCTGATCAAGAACTGCCGTCGTGGCTTCTGAGGGGTCCAGACCGGTGCGGGCGCGCGACTCGAGGCGTGACTTCAATGTCGCCGCATCGCTGATGCAGGACACGATCAGGTACCGGCAGCGCCGTCGCAAGGCCAATGACCCGAACATCGCGCGGTAAGCCGCATTCAGGAAAGTGGCATCGACGATGACGCTACAGGACCCCTCCAGTGCAGAATCGGCGCATTCGAGAAGCCGCTCGTACGTGTGTTGCATCGTCGCTGCAGTGTAATCGCCTTCGCCGACACCGAATACCCTCCGGGCAAGGGGTGCGACACCCAACAGGCGTTTGCGCTCGAGATCGGAGCGGATTCGCACGGCATGAATCCGGGAAACCAGTCGTTCGCTCAGCCAGGATTTTCCCGAGGCCGTCACGCCATGCATGATGACCAGCACCTGAGGCCTCGCATCCATGAAGAGTACCGCGGTTGCAAGCCGCTCCGCCAAGCGCGCCTCGAGTGCCCGGCGCTCTTCCGGACCGGCGGTTTCGGCACCCAGGGCGTCGACCTTGGCACGCACGAGAGCAAGGTAGGCGGCGTACAGCGGCAACAGGCGCAGTCCCTCGTAGTCGCCTGTGTCTTCGAGGTAGCGGCTCAGAAACGCGTGGGCAAGGTCTTCGTGGTGACGCGACACCAAGTCCATAAACAGGAATGCCGCGTCGCTTATCACATCGACCCAGCGCAAATCGGGGTCGAACTCCAGGCTGTCGAATGGCAGCCACCGCTGCCGCCAACGCACGATATTGCGGCTGTGCAGGTCACCATGGCATTCGCGCACCATTCCCGACTGCCGACGCGATTCGATCAGCGGCCTCAGCCTTGTCAGGGAGTCTTCCGTCCAGGATGCCAGCCGTTCCAGCAGTTGCAATTGCAGCGCGTCACCCAGATGTGTCCGCAGCAGCGCAAAATTGGCGAGCATTGCTGCACGTACCGTCTGAAAAGATCCGAACGAGTCCTCCAGGTTCGCCACGGCGGCCAGGCGATGCGAATCCGCAATGCGCGCGGCAAATGTACTCATGTCCTGGGCCGTCACAACATTCTGCCCCAGCAGGGCGGCAAGCTCCTGTGATGGATCGAACTCGTGCATCCGTACGGCGAATTCCACGGGCTCGCCGTTTCCGCTGACTTTGAGCCGGCCGCCATCCAGGACGATCGGCACCACGTCGACATAGAGATCCGGGGCGAACCGGTGGTTGAGGCGCAGTTCCTCTTCGCAGAGAAAGCGTCGCCGTTCGAGCGTCGAAGCATCGATGAAGGCGTAGCGCACGGGCTTCTTGATCTTGTAGGCATAAGGGCCAGTGAGCACGACCCACGATATGTGGGTCTGCAGCAGCTTCAGGTGCGCGACCGCGTGTGGGTACGCCGCGTCGGTGAGCAGGTCCTCGATCCGGAAGCCGCCCATGGCCGTTGGCTGCGATGTCAGCATTCCCACGGGCCCTATATTGGACCCAAGGCGAGGTATTCCAGTACTATCCGCCATCTTTCGGGGCGCGTAGCTCAGCGGTAGAGCACTACCTTGACATGGTAGGGGTCACAGGTTCGATCCCTGTCGCGCCCACCAACAACAATAATTTGCGATTTGCGAGGAATTCTTGTCCTGGAAAAGTACGGCACAGCCATGCGGCGTCGGGAGTTCATGAGTTGATGTGGACGGCATCGCTCCCCAGCGTCTTGATCAGGAGGTGGCAGTCCATCGCCGCGGAATCCCACAGCGCGCTCGTTGCGGCGGCCTCGGCCACGGTCTCTCGGGTAGTCATCGGCGAGGGGCCGACTCGTTCAGTGCGGCAAATAGTGCTCGAATTGAAGGCGCGAATGAGGGAGTCGAACGCACCGCCAGCTGAAGTAAAACGCGTATCATCTGCAACCGGATGAGCATGCCATGGCGGGATGACTCAGAGTAACACGGTTTCCGTTATTCTCGGGCCGGTTCGTTGCATCACGGCGGGTAGAAGAAGAATGGGGAAAGGAAATAAGCACATCATGAATCAGAGAAGCATCTGCTGTCTGATGGGCCTCGTGTTGCTGCCACTGTGCGCGAGCGCTGAGACGGAGACCTTCGCTATCGAAGAGGTCATCGTCACCGCGCAGAAACGTGAAGAAAACATTCAGGACGTGGCGATCTCCGTTTCCGCACTGACGGACCGGGCAATCACCGCACTGGGCCTGACCAAGAACGTTGATATCGCCGCGCAGACGCCTGGCCTGCTGTTCGCAGAGGGCAGCGAGCAATTGATTACCGTTTCGAGCATTCGCGGCGTTTCGCAGAATGACCTGGGCTTTCACCTGGAACCACCAAACGCGGTCTACATTGATCAAGCCTACGTAAGTGTGTTGTCCGCGGCCAATTTTCAGATGTTCGATCTTGAGCGTGTCGAGGTGCTCAAGGGGCCTCAGGGTAGCCTGTTCGGACGCAATGCTACCGGTGGTTTGCTGCATTTCGTGACCCACGCGCCCAGTGCTGAGGCGGGTGGCTATGCCGATGTGCAAGTCGGGGAGGAATCACAATTGCGCGTCGAAGGCGCAATCGGCGGTTCGCTGGGCCATAACGTTTCCGGGCGCCTTTCCTTGCTGCACGACTCCTACGACGGCTTCATGTTCAATACAACCTTGAACAAAGATGTTCGTGGCCGCGACGAAACCGGTGTCCGCGCCCAGTTGCAGTTCGACCCGAACGATGACGTGAGAATCCGGCTGATCGGATTCTATGGCGACCAGGAAACGGACTTGGCCTACAAGCACTCGACCGTAGGCGTCAATGAGGACGGCCTGCTGTTCAGCTTGCCGCGGGATGTAGATTTCTGGGGCACCTGCCCCGGTTGCGACCCTTCGGGGCACCGCGAAAGCAGCACCGACCCGTTTACGGGGGAACAGGATACCGCCGGCTTTTTTGAATCTGAGACTCGGTATCTCACTGGCATCGTCGAATGGACTATCAATGACACGACTCTGACCTCAGTTACTAATTTCCTGGATTACGAGGCCTCGCATCGCGAGGATGGCGAAATGTCGCCACGTCCGGGCTTCGACCTGGTGTCCGGGCAAGACTCGGGGCATTTCACCCAGGAATTCAGGCTCAACGGCGCGGGCCAGCGATCGCGCTGGATTGCCGGCCTGTACTTCATCGATCGTGAGGCAAATTCGGGCCAGAACGCCATTGTCAACCTGCAGTATTTTGACGATGTACTGTCCACTTTCGGTGTGATTTCGCCGGGTGACGTCGCGGCATTCGGCACCACGGACAACCTGATCAGCAACTGGCGCATGGACACTTCCTCGCGCGCGGTCTTCGGTCAGCTCGAGTACGACATCGACCCGGCCTGGATGTTGGTCGTGGGTGCGCGATATACAGAGGACGACCTGGATTTCAAATTTGCTTCCGCTGAATTCATCGACAGTATTCCGATTGGCCCCGGTGGCCTGCTCGGGCAGACCGAGGCAACGGATGCCAGCGGCGAGGGCGATTGGTCGGGCCGCCTGGCGCTGCAGTGGCACCCGAACATGCAATGGATGACATACTTGAGTTACTCAAGGGGCATAAAGTCTGGCGGCTGGAATGCGCCCTTTCTCGGTGGCGAGGTGACAAGATTCGGCGGTGAAACACTGAATTCGCTTGAGGCGGGATTCAAGGCAACGCTGATGAACGGCCGGGCGAGGCTCAGTGCCGCCGCATTCACTTACGACTACGACGACTACCAGGGATTCACCTTCGAGGATCTGGCCCCCCGAGTCTCCAACATCAACGCGGAAGTGAATGGCATGGAAGCTGAGTTGCACGCCTCGTCGCAATCCGGCTGGGACATTGGTCTCGGTATCAGTGTGCTGGACACGAAGATCAAGGACGTTGTCCTGCCGTCACTGCGTGTTACGGACCGGGAAATGCCGCTGGCCCCGGACACCACCTTCAACGCGATGCTGAGCAAGAGGTGGTCGGGGTTTGGCGGTCAATTTGCGCTCACTTTCGACTACGCTTGGCTGGATGACCATTTTGCCGAGGCCCTGAACAATCCTTCTGGTCAGATCGAAAGCTACGGAATCGCCAATGCGCGGCTGAGTTTCATGACCGGCGATGGCCACTGGGAGTTTGGCGTCATAGTCCGCAACCTCGCCGATGAGGAATACCTGGTCTACCGCACCCCGATCGGCCTCGGGTTTAACCAGGAGCACTACGGGCGGCCACGCTGGGTCAGCGGACAGATCCGCTATTACTGGTGAGACTCGACGCGCAAGCGGGCGCTAATGGTCAGTCCCGTTCGACAGCTTGGGCCGCGGCACGAATCTGCTGTTCGCTCCAGTTCGCGCCTTCGTAGATCGCGGCCTTGAAATCGGCTTCGGGCAGGGCTTCAGTGACCATGGCGAGGTAATTGTCCATTTGCGCCTGGTCAAGCGGCTCGAACTTGATGCCCAGCTTGGCCATCGCATGTTCTACCGCGCCGAACAGCCTGGCCGCGTCGGCGTGCCGGCCACGCAGCACGGCCACGCCACCCATGCCAGCGACCGCCAGGTTGGAGACGATCGGGTAGTCGAATTCTCTCGCCAGTTCCAGACTTTCCATGAACAGTTTGAAAGCGCCGGGCCAATCATTGGCCTGGAGACGGAAGTGGCCTAGATTCTGCAGGATTTGTCCCGGCCAGTAGCTGTTTCCGATCCTGCGAAGTATTTCCAGCGCCTGCTGCCAGTATTTCTCAGCCTCTTGCGCTTCGCCCTGGAACAGGTGGCATATCCCCACAGTTATGTTCGAGAGGGCAAGATAATAATCGTCTCCGATGCGGCGGAACGCCTCGACCGCCTGGACACACATGTCCAGCCCGCCCGCCGCGCCTGTCGCCATCCGGGCCAGGCCGAGCAGCAACCGAGTGCGCCCAAGGTCCGCCTCGTCACCAAATGTCATATATATGCCGTGGCAGATTTCGAGGTTCGGCGCCGACGCTGCATAGTCGCCGGAAAGCACATCCACCCAAGCGGCGGTTTCGTGAATCAGCGCTTTCTCGCGGCTGTCTTCTGCTGAGCCGAATCGCTCCAACGCTTTCGCTACGCGCTCCCGGGTCTCGGTGAAATGGCCCTGAGTGAGCCACATCCATTTCAGCGCGTGGAACATGCGCGCGATGAAATCGGCTCGGCCCTGTTCAAGGGACCAATCCAAGGCCCTCCGGAGATTGTTGTTGTCCGCGAGCAGGCGAGTGACGCATTGGCGCTGCTGCCGACCGATTAAGCCTGGTGCCTGGGACTCGGCTAATTCCACGTAATAGCGGGCGTGGTTTTCGCTGATCCGATAAGTTTCGCCTGATTCCTCAAGCGCCCTCGCTCCAAACTCGCGAATGGTCTCCAGCATCCAGAAACGCGGTTCAATCTGGTCCGGATCCGTTTTAAGCAGACTCTTGCTGACCAGCGACTCAATACTATCCGCCAGGAAGCCCGCGTGGTGTACCACCGCAGTCACCAGCTGCGCCGCGGACAGGGAGAACCCACTGCGAAATACCGACAGGCAGCCAAAGAGTTCGCGCTCGACAGGGTCGAGCAGCTTGTAGCTCCACTCCACAGTGCTGTACAGAGTGCGTTGCCGCTCCGGTAGATCGCGCGATTTGCTCTTGAGTACATCCAGGCTTCGTTCCAGGTCTTGCAGCAGTGCCTGCGGCGAGAGAAATTTCAGCCTTGCTGCAGCAAGTTCCACTGCCAGTGGCAGCCCGTCCAGCCTTACACAGATAGAGGCCACCGCTCTTGCGTTTTCGGGGGTAAGTGCGAAATCCGCTTTGAATTCCCGCACTCGTTCCAGGAATAGCTGCACCGACTCGATGCGTCCCATGCGGTCGATGTCCTGGGCGTCGTCCGGCACAGGTAGTTGCATAGGCTCGACCGCATATTCCCGTTCCAGTTGCAAGCGCAGTGATTCCCGGCTGGACACCAGCAATTTCAGACCGGGAGATTCATGCAACAGTTTCGGGAGCTGCGAAGCGCCTTCGACAATTTGCTCGAAATTATCCAACACCAGCAGCATCCGGGCATCGGACAGTCGGTAAACCAGCGATTCGTACAGCGTCTTGCCGAGCAGTTCCTTGATCCCCAGCGCTTCGGCGATGGCAGGAATCATGCGCTCGGGATCGGTGACTGCGTCGAGTTCCACCAAGAATACGCCGTCGATGAAGTTCTGCTCTGCCATGCGTGCGGCTTCGATGGCAAGGCGCGTCTTGCCGGTACCGCCCGGACCGGTAAGGGTCAGGATGCGTGTTTCCTCGCGCTTGAGAATGTCGGCGATCCTCGTGAGCGCCACACTTCGGCCCACGAAACTCGACAGCGCCCGGGGCAGGTTGGTGGGCCGATTTGTGAGAGTGGCGATGGGCCCGAAACTGCGGTCGAGGCCCGGCACGGACAGGTCGTACAACACTTCCGGGTAAGGCAAGCCGCGCAGGCGATGCGAGCCCAGGTCACGCAGCTCGGTGCCCTCCGGTAGTTGGATCGCGGGCATCTGCGCTCGGGCAGCGGAAGAAAGCAGGATTTGTCCGGGATTAGCGGCGGCGACTATCAGGCGGACACGGCTTACGTCCTCCCCGAAATATTGGTTGTCGGCAAGGCTAGGTTGGCCAGTGTGCAGGCCTATGCGCACCTTTACCCGGAGACCACATGGCCATTCCTCTTGGCGCACCGCTTGCTGAATATCAATCGCAGCAAGCATGCCGTCATTGGCTGAAATGAATGCCGCGAAACAATTGTCACCGTGCATATCGATCTGGTAGCCAGAGTGCCGCGCGATAACATCGCGCACTCGGCTGCGCAGACGGAGAATAAGCTCCGCGAATCGGTCGCCAAGTTGAGTTTCAAGTTCGTGACGAGCGAAGATGTCCAGGTCGAGCAGTGTGACCAGCCCCATCGGCAGTGACGGCCCTGCGCGCACCGCGCGCGCGTCAGACGTCTGCTCCGCCGCACTTCTGCTCGACATCAGCCTTTGCAGCGTCGCCTGCAACTTGTCCGCGTATTCTGTATCGCCCAGCTCGTGCTTTACGATGCCTTGGATGGCACCGAGTTGCATGCGCTGCCCCGGCGACAAAGTCGCCGGCCGGAGATAGATATTCAGCAAGGGTTTTTCGAGGTCCAGCGCAAAGTGCACCTCGTTACCGCAATGCCGCGAGAGCGCGGAGTTGGGCGTGATGAAGAAAATGACCAGTGCGCAATCGCTGAGCCTTTGCGCCAGTTGATCGGTCCAGTTCTTGCCGACTTCGATGCCTTGGTCGTACCAGATGTTGAAGCCCAGCTTCCGAATCCGGTCCAGTTCGGGGTAGACGAGCTCGAAGTCCAGGTGCGCATAGGACACAAAGATGAACGGGTCATCTCCGTCATAGGCTTCGAAAGGCCTGGCCCGCAAGTGGGAACTCATTCGGATTTCCTATTTGACAGTCTGCGATGCTTGTCGTCGCATGTCAGCCAATGACTATCAGGGGCGGTCAGCCGTCGGAATTGGCGCAGCCGAAGAGTTTGTCCCGCAGGCACTTTGCAAGGCTCAGGGTATCACGGTACGCGCGGATGTCCCGCCACTGCTGCGTGTTTCCGGCAAGCGAGTCGCGCAGCGCCTCCCACGATGGAAACTGGTGCTCCAGTGCAATCTCCATCTGCGCCTGGTGATGATGCCGGCTGGTCGCCACCAGCCCGTCTTCACGGGCTTGTATAGCGGCTGCCATGATTGCCCGGTAGCGGTATGCGAGCGCGTCCAGTTCGCCCAGATCTTCCAAATGACGCCAGGCGGCCGCAGGAAGAACATCGCCCGTAAGACCGAGGTTCGCCCAATTGGTCAGCTCGGGGATGAAATGCAAGTAACGCTTGATCCTGCCGCTGGTGCGAAGCCAGGACCAGACACCGGGCCGAAGCGACGCTTCTCCGGCCGGCCCGAAAGCGTCATGAGTCCGCTCGCGGGTGAGTTCACTTGGCCGGAAAGGCACGTTCGTGCGGCGCGGTCGATCCAGAAGTGTGTGCTCGCGGCGCAGCAACCTTGCCGAAGCTTTGAGCGCCCGGACCGCATCCAGGCCCTTGAGGTCGTAGCTTGCAAGGCAATGCCGCAGCATCCCATTGGAATCTTCGATGCCGGCTTGTTCGAGCAGGTTGGGCCAGTTGCGCTCGGCGTAGAAGCAGCACTCCGCCGCGGCGATGATCCGATCCGCAACCCGGCGCTCGATTTCCCGCTTGTGTAGTGCACGCGATAACGCGTAGCGGACATTCACTAACGGCACGGATGACTGCAGGTGCGGGTTTTCGGTGCCGAAGACTACCGCCACTTCATCGTCCGAACGCAGAGACCCGCGGCGCAGCAGCCGGTAAATGGTACCTATCCCGCGCATGCCAGCCGGCCAGCACTCTGCGGCCCGGATGGCGCCCATGCTGGAGGCGCCAACCACGGTCCCGCCATCGGCTATTACGTCCAGAACTTCGCGTGGCGGTATTGCCAGCTGCTGAAAAAAAACCCCATCCAGGATGACGAAGAATGAAAAACCCAGCATCCGGTCACGGTACAGGTCCGCACGGCGCACCGGCGGCATGACCTGAGCCCCCGGCAGGTGGACTCCAACCAACTGCGGGTCGAGGCTGGGACCGACATAGACGATGGGGGGCAAGTTCACGTTGCTTACAGCAGGTGACGCAGACAGCGCCAGCCGGCCCGCCTTCGATTGGCCGCAAACGATGTCAGCCCAGGGATCCTCACACGGACCACCGGCATGCCCAGTTCGCGGCGGGTAAGGTCAATCGCATAAACACTATTGATGCCGGCCTTGTGCAGGCGATCGAGCAGGTGTTCCAGGTCCTGCATCAGATCATCGCAGACGAAGCTGCGAATGCCGGCGAAGGAAACCCGTTGACCGGCATTGAAGTCGTGCAGGTAGGCGCCAGGATTGGAATATCGGGCCGGGGTGGCCAGCGTGTTGAAAGAATCACGCGCACCCTGGACGACCGCGACTCGCGACTGCACGGCCTCGCTGATCGCCCGAAGCGCGGCCAGCTCGGCATTTGGACTCGCGCCGTAGCCGACGAAGCGGCGCGTTTCGAACCACCCGTTGCTCGGATAGGCGTAGTCCACCAGCACGCTGCGGAATACCGGCACTTCGATTTCTGTGTTGATACACGTGACTTCCACCTCCAGGTGCGCTTCCCTAATACGCGAAACCCAGATCTTGCAGGAGGCGGGCAGGGTTTCCGGATCCACGCGCTGCTGCAATGGTCCGGGCTCACCCGCATCACCAAACGTTGCCACGAAAAGGTGCTGTCCCAGCGCATCACGCTCGATGACTTCGCACAGGGCATGCACGATGGCTTCAAGATGAGAATTGCCCGCCGCGAGGCCGTTGGTGTCGACATCGTGCAGTACACCCTCGCTCGGCGGGTTGACCGCAAGGTCCAGAGGCAGCCAGGCCGCCTCATTGCGGAGCAGGTCCCAGCTCTCCACCCAGGTGATGGGCAGGTCGTCACGGAACAGCGAATCATCGGGCAATTCAAAGTCGCGCGGATCGCGCGCATTGCGGCCCGTCGAGCGCAACTCACTTAGACTTCCGCGCAGCATCGCGCCGCCGCAATGCTCGGCGGAGCAGCGCTCCAATCCCTCACACATGGCGCTGACCTGGGCACTGATGGCATCCTGGCCCTTGCCCATGTGCGTGGTCAGATCTTTGGCCAGCGGGGTGGTGGCGCTGAATACCGGTAACCCGAGCGGGTCAAGGGGCGTCAAGTCCGCTACTCGGGTTATGGGTACGAGCGGAGCGCAGGACTGGAGCCGCGCCAGCGTTTCATCCAACCCGGTGGTGCGGGCCGAAACGGCTGCTATCTTGCGGGTGGGAGCGCCTTCCAGCGCCCACCAGCCCGCCTTCTTTTCACTTATCGGGAATTGGCCTGCAGGTTCAGAGCATCGAGCCGTCGGGACCGGGTTTCCACTTCTTTGGCTGTGGATGAGAGGTGTGCTTATCGATGCTTTTCTTGAACTTGATCAGGTGGTCGACGGTTTCCTGAGACGTGCTGGCATTGATGCGGTCTCGCACTTCAGCTGATAGGCCGCTGGCGTCGAGAATGCCCGCGGCTTCCATTTGCTCGATTGGTGTGGCCATTTACAACTCCAAAAGGTTATTTCTCTAGCATTCGCCGGAGAATCGCTAGGGGCGCGCTCCGCAACTGTAGCGGTCGCTTATACTCTGTCGCTGGGCAAAGTTCAAGAATTGCGGCGCCAGGAAATCAGATTTCTGATGCGAGACAGACCGGAAATTTCTAATAGCCGCTTGCTCACCGGTACCATCGAAACTTCCGGCATACCGCTGTTTCTAATGTACGACCTGTTCTGGCAGGACGCTCGAGTCGACCGGCTGGTGGCGCCGTTCCTCGTGCTGATGCACCAGATCGTCAGAGCGAGCGTACCCTTGATGCAGGCGGCCAGCCTGCGGGCGAGGCAGCTCGGCCCAGATGATGGCCTTTGCAAGCAGTTGCATGAATACCTCGAGGTCCATATCGAGGAAGAAGCCCATCATGACACCTGGCTGATGGAAGACCTGGTATCCGCAGGCCTTTCCGAGGCCAGGGTGCTGGAGAAGATCCCTTCGACCTCGGTCGCCGCAATGTCCGGTGCGCAGTACTACTGGATCTACCATTATCACCCAGCGGCGTTACTGGGCTACATTCGCCTGCTGGAGGGAAATCCGCCGTCGCCGGGCCACATCGATCGCCTGCAGCGTTTGTCGGGTTTGCCCGCATCGGCATTTCGTACCTACCGCTTGCACGGGGAACTCGACCCGAACCATCTGCAGCAATTCGACGAAATGCTCGACGCTCTGCCGCTGAGCCCGGAGCACAACCGTCTGGTAGGTACCAGCGCAATATTTACGGCACACATGCTGGCGAATTGCCTCGGTGAACTCCTTGCAGAAGAGCACAGCGCGGCACGAGACTCCCATCGCGTCCGGGCGGCGTACCCGAAAACAGAATGAGTGAATGCCATGGCTGGAAAACCCTTCTCCCAGTTCACCAGTATCAAAGGAATCGACGCTGATCGTGAGGGTTTGCTGAACGCTGCTGGCGTAAATTCGTTGCACGAACTTGCGCAATCCGAGGCAGGGAAACTGACAGGGGTACTCGGATTCTTCAACACACTCGGCGGAGAGCCCCAAAAGGCTCCGACGGAGGAACAGGTGGCCGGCTGGATCGAGCAGGCCAAATTGCTTGACCCGATGTCGGTAGCACATGCGGCGCTGAAAGAACGGCTGGGGAAAGCTGGAACGCTGTTGACTCTCGAGGAATGGCACAAGTACCTCGAACAGTTCGACCACCCAACGCCGGAGCAGATGCGATTTATCGTCGATCAGACCCGCCAGGTCATGGAGCAAATCTACGTGCACCTGGACATGAAGAAGGCCCGCCGCGCGATCGATCCCGTGCAGTCACTGCGCCTGCTGCGCCAGCGCATCGACGATGACACGGTTCACTGGGACTTTCACGACGACATGCTCAAGATTCTGAAGTCGCTGGGCGATATTCATACAGCTTACCGGCTGCCGCCGCCGCACCGGCACTCCATCGCCTTCCTCCCCATCCTGATCGGCAAGTGTTATGAAACGCGGAAACGGGACGATGACCTTGTCCGCACGCCGCAATACCTGGTGACTCGGACCCTGTGGGAGCCAGGGCCCGCGCTGCCTATGCAAGCGGGCGACGAGATTGTCAGCTGGAATGGCGTACCAATGCATCAGGCTGTGCAGGATGAGCAAGAACGGTCAGAGGGCAGTAACCTGGATGCGGCCGCTACCTTCGCACTCCAGTTCATGACCATGCGCTGGCTCGGTGCCGATTTTCAGCCCGAAGCGCCTTGGGTAATCGTGGAATACAAAGGCCAGGCTGGTCACATAGCAGAGCTTCGCTTGCCTTGGCGGATTATCGTTCTCGACACTGAAGTGGACGACAGGTTCATGACCACCACCCAGTACCTGTGGTTCCTGTTCAATGGCGACGATTCGACACCGCAGCATGATGGCGCGATGAATATCGCATCACATATCGCAAACGTCACGACGATGGCTGTTTTTGCGCCTCACAAGGATGCAGACAGTACGCAACGCGCAGCAGACGGAGAGAAGCTGGCAAAGACCGTTGAGGTTGCAATAGGCGGCGGCCGGCGCAGCGCTTTTCAAACCCTGTCGCGCGCGCATGGTCCGGTCGAAGAAGCCAACGGCTCTATGCCCGGCAAGGTCGTAAGCCACATGGCAAGCACTTTCGAAGCGATGATATTGCGTCACGATACCGGCGATTATGGATACATCGGAATCCGCGCGTTCCCATTCTCAGAGGGCAATCCCAGGTATGCGGACTTCGTCACCGAATTCCGGCGCCTGCTCAGTCTGATACCGCACCGCGGATTGATCCTGGATGTTCGCGGCAATCCCGGTGGTTCGGCGTGCAACGCAGAAATGCTTCTGCAACTGCTTTGCCCGCGCAAGATCGTGCCCTTGCCATTCCAGTTTCTGGCCACAACGCTGACCCGTGATATCACCGCGAGCCGGAAAAACAAATTCGGGCAGTGGAAGGATTCAGTGGATATGGCGCTGCGAACGGGGTCTTCGTTCACCCAAAGCCGCCCGATCTCGAACGCGAAAGACGTCAATTACTGGGGCCAGGAATATTTCGGTCCGGTGGTCCTACTGACCAGCGCCAGCAGCTATAGCGCGGCAGATTTCATCTCTGCCAGCTTCCAGGACCACGAAATCGGGCAGATCATCGGGGTGGACAGCACCACGGGCGGCGGCGGGGCCAATGTATGGACGTACGAGGCGCTGCTGGATTACCTGCCGGCCCCCAAGCGGCGTGCTTTCCACGGCCACAAGTGGCCCCGGGACATTAATCTGCAGTTCGCGGCGCGGCGCTGCCTGCGGATCAATCGCAATACGGGTATGCCAATAGAGGAACTCGGCGTGCGCTCCGATCCAGAGACCCGGCACTACCTGACCCGCGATGACCTCTTGAACGGCGACGCCGATCTGTATGCGCATGCCATGCGGGTCCTGTCGGAGCAGCCGCACCATGATTTGCACGTGGCCAACAGCACGCGGGACGGCAAGCCGGAGATCGTCGTGGAGAGCTGGAACATGGACTGGCTTGACCTGCATATGGACGGCCGTGTGCTGCAGTCACGCGATCTGGTGTGCTCAGGTAAAAACCGCTCGAGCAAGACCGAGTTCCAACTGCCGCCAGGGACGCCCGAGGACGCAGAGATCGAGATTCACGGATACCGCAAATTTCGTACTGGCAGCGTGCTCGTTGCGCGTTACAAACACCGCCTGACGGA
>DAITAA010000002.1:121925-170267 GCA_036824505.1 Steroidobacteraceae bacterium | reverse complement strand
TGTTCAGCAATCCATTGGGTTCGCCGGTGGCCTTCACGCCGCAACGCTGCACCGGCACCGTGGTGCTGGACAGCAACGGCGAACGGACGATCCTGGAAGTACTGAGCGGTGGGACCGTCGGAACCGATGTCGTGGCCGGCGGGCACAAGGACTGGGCGTGCATCCTTGACAACGTCCAGGAATATATCGGCGCAGACCAGATGCAGATCCGCCAGACGATCCTCTTCTGGGGCGACATCGAGATCAAGCGCCAGTAGGCGACGACGCGGCAGCTGCGGGATTCAGTTCTGGCTCAGCCAGTGGCTGTGCTGGCGATCGACCGGCCCGGTGGTCGTCGATCGCCCAGCATTAACCGGTCAACACAAGGGTCGAATGCCGCGGCTGCAGCGGCCCCCGCCTGTATCGCCGACTCCAGCGAGGCCGTGAAATAGGGTGCCCGGCCATTCAGGCTGGTCGCGATGTACACGGGGGATCTCGCGGCGCGCAGGGGCAGCGCGCCGTGATGCACGATTTGCGTCGCAGTCGAGACGCCCAGCGCACGCGCGCTGATGGGCTCGGGTAATGCCGGGTCGGCACGCCGCTCGTCCTCCCAAAGGATGCGGGCAAGCTCTTCGGGTGAGTGGTCCCGCGCTCTCGTGCCGTGCACCGGGTGTACGAGGTCCGTCGCCACGCTCACGGATCCGACGACGACTGTCACCGCGGGCTTGCGCAGATAAGGAGCGTATTGCGAGTGCTGGATCAGGATGGCGTGCCAGCCTTTGCGCACATTGTGGCCACCGAGCGGCAGCTCATTGGGCAACGGGCGGTCGAAAAACAAGGCCAGGCCGAGGTGCTGATACATCGATTCGCGGAGCATGGTCGCCAGCTTCTCCCGTGGCCTGCCGAAGCCGTTCGCAACGACATCGCTGCTCCCCGCCAGCAACTCGGATAACGCCGGTGGTGGCACCGCCAGGAAGACCGCGCCAAAAACATGCCGCGCCCCGTCAGCCGTCCTGACGATCATGTCGTCCGGGCCCTGTTCGAGGCCGGATACGCTGGCATTGACCCTGACTTCCACACCCAGTCGTTGCAGTGCCCGCTGCCAGAGACTGACGAATCCCCCGGGCGCGTTCGGTGGCTGCTTGTTCCAGTAAAGCATGCGGTCCCTGGCGAGACAGACGCAATCCAGGTTTTTGCGGAAGCGATAGAGGAGTTCCCGCACGGTCATGCGCAGCGTCCCAGTGACGGCGCCGAGTGCGGTCGCGCGAATCCAGGCCTGGCAGCGTTCGCTCAGTTTGCTCTGTTCGAGCCACTGCTCGACCGATACTTTCCTGTAGGACTTGCTCCCTGTCATGTAGAGCGCGAACGCCCAACCCATCTTCGCCAGGTCAGCAAGCGAACTTTCGGCTATGAGAGGTTGCAGCCACTCGGAATTGAGGTCGTGCCGCGCAATAAAATGATCCTGCCAGCGCGTGCCGATCAGCCGGAACAACGCGGGTGCTGAGTGGTAGCTCGACTGGAAGACCTTGCAGGAATTCTCACCCTGGTAGTAACCCTCAGCGTCGAGCCGCGTCGCCCACAGCCCGCCCGGTTCCGAAGCAGCCTCGAACAGCCGCACCCGATGTCCGGAGCGTGCGAGCAGCAATGCGGCGGTCATGCCGCTGGGTCCGCCGCCGACGATCGCGACATCCATGGAAATGGCGCTAGTCGAGGCTGATGACTACTTTCCCGCGAGCGTGTCCTTCTTCCAGATAGCGGATCGCCTCCGCCGCCTCATTCAACTTGTAAAGCCTGTCGATGACTGGCGTCACCTTGCCGGACTGCATGAGGTCGCTCAGGATTTCCAGGTCTTCCTTGTTCAGCTCGGCCAGAAACATGCCCATGTCCTGGCTCACGAACCATGACAACACGAGCGCCTTGATCGGACCGGCAAAGACTTCGATCCACGGCCCGGCGTCCGGCCCCCCGCCACCGATCAGGACGTACTTCCCATCGGGCCTCAGGACGCGCCGGTTGTCCAGCAATCCGTGGTTCGCGACATTGTCCAGCACGACGTCGTAATGCTCACCGCCCCGGGTGTAGTCGTCTTTCTTGTAATCGATGACGTGATCTGCACCGATCGATCGGACCAACTCGACATTCCCGGTGCTGGAGACGCCGGTCACTTCTGCGCCGAATGACTTGGCGATCTGCACGGCGAAAGTGCCGACTCCTCCCGATGCGCCGTTGATCAGGACCTTCTGCCCCGGCTGGATCTTTCCCCTGTCGCGAAGTGCCTGCAAGGCGGTGATCGCCGCCACGCCGACGGAAGCCGCCTGCTCGAATGACAGGCTGGCAGGTTTCAGCACTACTGCCCGATCCTCGGCGACGCTCACGTACTCCGCCAGGGAACCATATTTCCCGCCGAACACTTCGTCGCCCGGCTTGAAACGTCTGACGTCCTTGCCGACCGCTTCGACAGTCCCCGCAAAATCGACGCCCAGACGTGGATTCTTCGGGGCGCCGATACCAGACTCCATGCGCATGATGTAGGGCTTGCCTCTCATGTAGTGCCAGTCAAGGGGATTGACTGCAGCGGCGCGAACCCTGACCAGGACTTCATTGTCCGCGGGAGTCGGCTTCTCGATGTCCTCCAGTCTGAGAACGTCGGGTGCGCCGTAACAGCGATACACGACGGCTTTCATCAGTTTCGCATTCCTGGGCAGCGCGGGCGCCGGACCGCAGGGGGAATCATGGCTCAGCGTGAGCACCAGCGACGCCAGCGCAACGGCCACGAGCAGCAGGATGCCGCCGGTAATTTTGTAACGTAGAGTCATTGCCTTGCTCCAGTATGCCTGCTAATCGCAAGTGTTGGCATCCGCGCGCCCATGACCAGCAGCCACAGGCAGGTTCCGACTTCACCGACAGCGGAAGGAATGATGATAAAGCTCGAAATGGCGGATTGCGCGTAGGCCACCGGAAACAGCACGCGCCCGAAAGCTTCCGTCAGATAGCCGAAGCAGCCGATCATCAGCAGGATTCCCAGGATCCTCGGCAGGAAGCCCGACTTGAAGACCAGGTAGCCGAAGGGCAACAACCACAGCCCCCAGAAGAGCTCAGAGACAATTGCGCCATTGCCGGCGGCCTTGAGTGCCAGATACACCTGGGCGTGCAGCTGAGTCGCCGTGAATGCCTGCAGATAGTCGGCACCGCTCAACAAGGTCAGCGCGTCGAGATAGTGTGCCTTGCTGACGAACGAGATGGGTACGCTCGCCACGGCAAGCGCGACCATGAGCACGGCGAGATTCCTGTCCACCTGCTGGAGCAGCCGGTACAGCGCGAAGGGCAGCAACAGGAACGCCGTCGAGGCGATCAGGGCGCTTGCGATTCCCAGCCGGAACAGCGATTCAAAGGCCAGGATGTTGTTGGCGGTGGCAAGTGCATCTCCCCGCACAATGACCTGCGACGGTACGTAGAGTTCGCCGAAGATGGCGGTCACGACGACGATCAGATACAGGAAGCCCGCCGTTCTTGCGATCTTGCTATTTGTGTCCATGGTGTTGCCAGTCTGGCCGAACACCTTTCAGCGGCAAACCCGCATGCGACGGACGACCGCCGATCGCGGATGAACCGCGCCATGAGCGGACGGACGCCGATTCCGGCAGCTCAGTTGCTGGCATATGCGTGCTGCCAACGGCATCTGCCCTTGGCGAAGGTTGGTACTATCGCCACGTCATGATTCCTGCCACCCCAGCTGCACCGCGCGGCTTAGCCCTGATATTCGGCTGGCGGCGACTGCGGTTGACGCTCATTGCATCGGCACTGTGGGGCCTGATCCTGAGCCCCGGCTGGACCACGACACCGACGATCGTTCTGATCCTCCGCACCGTGTCCGTCGGCCTGGTCCTCATGCTGGTATTCGGGCTACTGGAGCAATGGCCGGGGCGTCTGCCCCGGTGGCTCGCGCGCTGGGTGCTGCAGGTAATCGGCGTGGCAATTTCAGTGCCGTTCATCGTGGCGACGCTCTATTTCGCGATCGGTTACGGCGATCCGGTGCCGTTCTGGCAGAACGAGATGCGGATGAACGGATTCTCGACCATGTCCATGACCGCAGTGCTGTTCGCGCCGTGGATCGCGATGTCGGCGCTGATGCGCCAGCGCGATGAAACCGTGCGCAACCAGGCGGTCGCCTTCGAACGCGAGCGCGGCGAAATGGAACGCAAGGCGCTCGATGCACGGCTGCGCCTCCTGCAGGCGCAGGTGGAACCGCACTTCCTGTTCAACACGCTTGCGAACGTGCGCGAGCTTGTGGATTCCGGTTCGCCACAGGCTTCCGCGGTGCTCAACAGCCTGATCGCGTACCTGCGCGCGGCCGTGCCCCGCCTGCAGGAGCCGGTCACTACGATGGGGCAGGAACTGGAGCTGGCGCGTGCTTATCTCGAGCTGATGCACATGCGCATGCCCGATCGCCTGCAGTTCGAGATTCACGCGGACGAGGGCGCCCGGGAACTTCGCTGCCCGCCGATGACGCTGTTGACGCTGGTCGAAAACGCGGTGCGCCACGGCATCGATCCGAGCGAGGAAGGCGGCCACATCGAGATCCGCGTACGGGTGCGGGACGGGCGCTGCCGCGCGCAAGTCATCGACACCGGCGTCGGCCTCAAGCAAACCGGGAACGGGCCGGGGACCGGCCTGTCGACGCTGTGTGAACGCCTGCAACTGACTTTTGCCGGCGATGCACAGCTGCGTCTCATCCGGCTCGAACCACATGGCGTTCGTGCCGAAGTGGACTTCCCGGCCCAACGGGGCCCCCCATGACGGGCCGACGTCCGACTGCGCTGATCGCCGACGACGAGCCCCTGCTTCGCAAGTCGCTGACGCGCATGCTGGCGCAGGCCTGGCCCGAGCTCGAAGTGGTCGTGCAGGCGCGAAACGGCCGCGAGGCAGTCGAACAGTTTGAGGCAGAGCAGCCCGACATCTGTTTTCTGGACGTACACATGCCAGGCATGTCCGGTGTAGAGGCAGCGCGCCTCATTGGTCGCCGCGCGCATCTCGTGTTCGTCACCGCATGGGACAAGTACGCGGTCCAGGCCTTTGAGCAGGGAGCGCTCGACTACCTGGTGAAGCCGGTGGAACCGGCGCGCCTGGCCGATACGGTGGCGCGTCTGCAGGAGCGCTTGCGCGCCGCGCAGCCCTCGCCGGAAACCGAGGCGTTGCTGGAGCAGTTGGCGGTGCGCCTCTTGAAAAAAACCGGTCCTGTACCGCTGCGCTGGATCCGCGCATCGATTGGTCAGACGCTGCGCATGATCTCGACCGACGAGATCGACTTCCTGCGTTCCGACGAGAAGTACACGCTGATCGCCTGGCACGGCGACCAGGGCAAGCCGGGTGAGGCACTGATACGCACGCCGCTGAAAGAACTGGTGGCGCAACTGGACGGCGCGCAGTTCGTTCAGGTGCACCGCTCGGTGGTGGTCAACCTGCGCGCGATCAGCCATGTCACGCGTGGCCCCAACGAGACCGCGCAGATCCACCTGAAGGATCGCGCCGACGTGCTGCCAGTGAGCCGCAGCCACCTGCACCGCTTCAGGCAGATGTGACGGCCCGCAGTTTTCACGGACTTCAGATACGACCTGGCCGCGGTCTGTTTTCAGTAAGATGCCATGACTGCCGTAACTCCTCCATCAAAGAGCGCCTGACATGAACAACAAAGTGGCGTTGGTCACCGGAGCCAGTTCGGGAATCGGCATGGCCGTTGCCCACCGTCTGGCAAGTGATGGCTACTCGGTCATGGCAGCGGGCAGGGATGCGGACCGCACTGCAAAGCTCGCGGCCGGTCTGCCATCCGTACTAACCTGGGTCGGCGACCTGACTTCATCGAAGGCCTGCGACAGCCTGGTCGCCGCCTGCGTGAAGGCATTCGGGCGGCTCGACGTGCTGGTCAACAATGCCGGCATCTACCATTCGGTGAATACCGAACAAACGACCGACCTGATCTGGGAGCAGACCCTTGCGATCAACCTGAGCGCCCCGTTCTTTCTCAGCCGTGCCGCGATGCCGCAGCTGCGCAAGAACCGCGGTGTCATCGTCAACATTGCGTCTGACTGGGGCCTGGTCGGCGGCAGGAATGCCGTCGCTTATTGCGCGAGCAAGGGCGGCCTGGTGCTGATGAGCAAGGCGATGACGATGGACCATGCCGTGGAAGGCGTCCGTATCAATGCGGTGTGCCCGGGGGATGTTGAAACGCCGATGCTTTACCGGTCTGGCGCTGCACACGGACTCGACGAACAAAGCGCGCTGGAAGAAGCGAACGCAGCGAGCCGCACCCGCCGCGTCACCACGGCCGCGGAAGTGGCCGCACTCGTCGCATTCCTGGCTTCCGACGAGGCCGCGCAAATTACAGGCGCAGCGATCCCGATCGACGGTGGAAATACCGCGGGATCCTCCGCCTAGCGAAAGCCTGCTTACCTGTTCATGGCCGCTTCGGCCGCTGCGATCGCTGCCTGGCGCTTCGCAATGACATCGCCGATCGGCGGTCCCTTGAATCGCCGGTTCTCGAGTGCGAACCAGACAATTCCCGTCAGGATGAAGAATCCGATCGTGACCCTGAACGCCAGGGCGTTTGGTGGCTGCACGCCAATGAAGAAGATCAGCACCATCGAGATGATCGAAAGCACCGCGAACAGCGAAAAGCCTTCGCGCCCGACATTCCATGGCCCCATCTTCGGCCACTTCGGTCCGCCGAAGGTGAACAGTCCGAGTGTGATCGGAATGGCGAACGAGAAGAACAGGAAGATCACCGTGCAGGACACGACGACCGTGTACACCGGTGTGCCGCCCGCTTCCAGCCACTTCGCGCCCCAGACAAACAGCACTGCGAGCGCTGCACTCGTCCAGATTGCGGCGTTCGGCGTGCGATGCTTGTGCGAAACCCTGGCAAGCTGCTTCGAGAAGGGCAGGCCGCCGTCACGCGAGAACGCGAAGATCATGCGCGAGGCGGAAGTGACGGTCGCGAGTCCGCACAGGATCTGCGCGACGAAGATTGCCCAGTACAGCAGCTGCTTCACCATTTCCGGCACGCGCTGGTCCAGCGCCCAGAAGAAGACATTCCAGCCCTGCTTCGCCGCCTCGTCCATGTTCGGGATCATCAGCACGAAAGCTGCCAGGAAGAGATAACCGAACACGCCGGACCAGATAATCGAAGACACGATGCCGCGAGGCGACGACAGTGCTGCCTGCTTGGTTTCCTCGGAGGTATGGGCCGAAGCGTCGTAACCCGTGATCGTATAGATCGGCATCAGCAGGCCGAGCAGGAAGACCCAGGTACCCGAGACGCTTGGCCAGACGTTCCCGCCGGCTTCACCGGAGTAGTTGCTGAAGGTCCAGAGGCGCGAGACATCGTAACTCTCTGCGCACGCCAGACACACGGCGGCCAGAACAACCGATGTAATGAAGATCAGATAGCCGGAAAAATCGGTCAGCTTCGCCGTCAGCGCGATGCCGTAGTGATTGATCAGTGCCTGACCACCAGTCAGGATCGCCAGGAACGTGACGAGCGTCTGCATCGAGTCCGTGATTCCGAACTTCGCGCCGAATGCTCCAAGAAAGAAATAGTAGGTACCGACATTGATCGCCCCGAGCACGGTGATCAGTCCCAGAAGATTGAACCAGGCCGTCAGCCAACCCGTAAATCGATTGCCGAGGATCGAACCCCAGTGATAAAGACCGCCGGCTGTCGGGTAAGCCGACGCAATCTGCGCCATCGCGAAGCCGAACACGCCCGAGATCAGCACGCCAAGCGGCCAGCCGAGACCGATCGCTGCCCCGCCTCCCCCGGATGTCGCCTGGGCCAGTGAATTGATGCCGCCCGAGAGGATGCAGATGATCGAGAAGGAAATGGCGAAGTTCGAGAAACGACCCAGGCGCCGCGACAACTCCTGCGCATAGCCCATGCTGTGCAGCACCTTGATGTCATCGTCCGGCGAAATATCGGTGTGGTGTTTTGATGCAGACTTCATCGCGATTTCCCCCTGGCTGTTCTTAGAGATTCCCTGGCGAGTTGGACGTGAACCGCGCAACTCCCTTTTTAATCATTCTGTCCCGACCAAGCGGACAGGATAGGAACTTCACTGCCCGTTCGCAATGCGCGTTGGAATTCAACAGCTTAGCCGCTGTAATCTCCATACCAACGGCCTCTGAAGGTGGCCGATCACGCGGCCAGCGCGCGAGGGAGCGCAGCCAGGAAGCGGTCAACTTCGCGATGCACGCCGATGGTGACGCGTGCCCAGTTGTCGTAGCCGTCGAAATGGCGACCGACCTTGATGCCCTCGGCGAGCATGCGATCCTGAAAGCGTTTCAGGGGTCCTCCGGTGTCGAAGAAGACGAAGTTGCCCTGCGCGTCCGTTCGCTGCAGCCCCATGCGATCGAGCGTTGCGTGCACGCGCGCGCGGTCACCGACGATCGCGGCGCGCGTCTTTCTCAGGAACGCATGATCGTTGAAGCTCGCGATCGCGGCCGAGAGGCCCGTCGTGTTTGGCCAGGTAAGTGAGAGTGCCGCGAAGCGTCGCGCGAGCGTCTGAGGCGTGATCGCGTAACCGATCCGCAGTCCCGCAAGCCCGTGGATCTTCGAGAAAGTCCGCAGCACGATCACGTTGGGACAGGTTTTCACGAGGCCCGCGGCCGTCGCCACATCCGGCTTATCAACGAAGTCCATGTAGGCCTCATCGACGACTACGATGCATTCGGCGGGAACCGACCGGATGAAAGTCTCCAGCGCGTCACGCTTGACCGCGGTGCCCGTCGGGTTGTTGGGATTGCAGACGTAGACGAGGCGCGTGAGTTCCGAGACCGCAGCGCGCATGGCCGTAAGATCATGGCGATGTTCGGCGTCCGGCGCGACCCAATGCACCTTCAGGCCGAGCTGCCCGGCGAACTCCGGTAACTCCTCATAGGTCGGTCTCGAAGCGACCAGTTCGCTGCCAGCAGTCGTCCTCATGGCAAGCAGTCCCGCCATCTTGAGGAGTTCGCCGGACCCCGTGCCGATCACGATCTGGGAAGCCTCGACGCCTTCGTGCGCAGCGAGTTGTTTCGTCAAGGTTTCAATCGTCTCGTCTGCATAGCGCGGCGCCTCGGCGACACTCGCGAGAATCGCCCGACGGGCTGCTGGGGAAGGCCCGTAGGGATTCTCGTTGCTGTTGAGCCGAATCAGGCCCTGCCTGTCCGCCGCGGCGCTCGGTGCGGCGGTGAGGATGCCGGCAGGAATCGGGGCAAGGAGAGCGGCGGCTCCGAACAGCGCTTCGCGGCGCGTCAGACGCGGCAAGCGGAATGAGCGCGGGTCCTCAGCAACAATACGCGGGTCGGCTTGCATGGGTGCCTCCTCGGAATATGCCCGGCCGTTAGAATTGCCGCATGAGCGCTTTCAGCGCCAGCCCCCAATCCGGGATCAACGGCCCGCCGAGCCACAGCCATTGCGCCATCCAGACGCTGACCAGGCTGATGCCGATTGTCAGTGGGGCGCCCACCCGCAGAAAGTCACCAAACGTGTATTGGCCCGGATTGAGTATCAGCAGATTGCCATGATGGCCAATGGGAGTCAGAAAGGCGGCAACCGCGCCCAGCGCTGTGCAGACGATGAACGGTTGCGGCGGCAGGCCGAGCGCCACGGCAAGTGCCAGTGCGATCGGGCCGAGCAGCACGACGGTTGCCGCATCGGAAAGAATCTGGGTGACCAGCCCCGCGGCCCAGAAGAGCACCAGCAATACGGCCAGGTGATGCCAGCCCAGCGTCACTTTCAGCAATTGCTCCGCGACGAATGCCGCCGTGCCGGTCTGCTCCATCGCTAGACCGAGCGGAATGACGCCGGCAATCATGACGAAGATGCGTACGTCGATTTCGCGGTAGGCGCGCTCGACGCTGACGCAACCGGTGATCACCAGCGTGACGGCGCCCGCGAGAAACGCCATTTGCGCAGGCACAAGGCCCGAGGCGGCCGCTGCAACCACGGCAACGACGATCAGGAGCGCCCGACCCGCGCGGCGGCGGCGGCGCGGGTTGGCCAGGAATGGCACCATCATCAGAAAACCGTGATGGCCTGAGAGCTGGCTGAACTTCTCCGGCGTCCCGCGCAGCACGAGCAGGTCGCCTTCGCTCAATTTGACCTGCGACAGCTTCTCCCGTATCCAGCTCTTGCGGCGCCACAGGCCGACGACGAGGACGCCCATGGTCTTGCGGAAGTCGATGCTGCCGATGGTCCCCCCGATGAACTGGGAATGCGGCGCGACGACGACCTGCACGAGCTGTTGCGCGTCCGCATCCTCGCTGCCGGCCTTGCGCGGCTTGTCGGCGTACTTTCTGACGGCATGCAGGGAAACGCCCGGCTCGCTCTCGATCGACGCAATTTCATCCGGTGCGGCTCGCACGACCAGCACGTCTCCCGCGCGCAAGGCCGCTTCGCGACCAGCGTTTCTTTGCGGGACCCCCTCCCGCAACCATTCGACGACCTCGAGGCGACCCTTGAAATGCACGTTGAACCCGGCCAGCGGGTGGCCGATCCAGCGCGATTTCTCTTCGATGATGAGTTCGGTGTAATAGCGGTCGAGGCGCAGGTAGTCGGCCTCATCGGCGCGCGCCAGGCGGCGTGGCAACAGCCAGCGCCCCAGCGACATGTAGATGACTGCAAACCCGACGAGCGCCGCGCCGATCGGGGCGATGCCGAAAATGCCAAGCACCGGCTGGCCGCCAGTCCGCAGCAAGTGATTTGCCAGCAGGAAGGCCGGAGCACTGAAGATCGTGAGTGTCGTGCCGAGCGACGCAGCCAGCGACATGGGCATCAGGAGGCGGGACGGTGACAGCTTCTGCTCGCGCGCCAGGCGCATCATGATCGGCAGCATCATGGCCGTAATCATCAGGTGATGCGAGAAGGCCGCAAGGGCGGCTACTGCGGGCATCACGACGATGATGGCGCGCCACTCGCTCGCGCCGGCAGCCCGCGCGACAAATGCACCGATGCGTTCGGTTACGCCGGTCGCGTTGAGAGCCGCGGATATCACGAAGACCGACGCGACGATAATCGCCGGCTCGCTCGCGAATCCCGAAAGCGCTTGCGCAGGCGTCAGGATACCGGTGACGGCGAGCGCGAGTAAGGTCAGCATGGCTGCAACGTCCATGCGGAAGCGCTCACCGATGAAGAGCGTGAGCGTGCCGGCGACGATCAACAGAAAAATGACTTGCTGACTGGTCATGGGCTGCGCGCGGCGCCTGAGTCTCTTCAGATCGGGTCGTCGATCAACCTGGCTGACGGTGTGGAGAGTTTGGGGCCGGCCTCGGTCATTTGCCAGCAATCCTCCATGCGGACGCCGAATTCTCCCGGGATGCAGATGCCGGGCTCGTCGGAGAAGCACATGCCCGCCCATGCCGATCCCATGGGCGGCGGAAACACCGGTTCGAGATGCGCGCTTAGGTCCTCAGCTGATCCCCGATCGGCAACCGCCGTATGCGCTTGCCTGTTGCCGCAAAGATCGCATTGCACAGCGCCGGCAGAACCGGCGGCACACCCGGCTCGCCGACGCCGCCCAGCGGCTTGCCGTAATCGCCAGGCACGATATGCACGCGGATCTCGCGCGGCGCCGCCGGCATACGCGTCACTTCGTACTGGTGAAAATTATCCTGCTGCACACGACCGCCCTTGAAAGTGATGGCTCCCGACATGGCCGCGCTCACGCCCATGACGCAGGCCCCCTGCAGTTGCGCGCGCACGCCGTCGGGATTGACCGTCGCCCCGCAGTCGATCGCAATATCGACGCGCGGGATGGTCATCTCGCCCCTGGCGTCGACTGCGACCTCCACGACCGCAGCGACGTAGCTGACGAAACTGTAGTGCGCGGCGATGCCGAGCCCGCTGCCTTTGGGCAGCGATCTGCCCCAGCCCGCCTCTTTCGCGGCGAGTTCCACCACGCCCCGCAGACGCCCGGTATCCACCGGATAGCGCTCCGGTGATTCGCCTTCGTTGTACGTATCGCTAAGCATCTGCGGCGTCACCACGCGCGCCGGGCCGATCACTTCGAGCAGGAAGTCTCTTGGGTCGCGCCCCGCAGCCGCGGCCAGCTCGGCGACAAATGACTGCACCGCGAATGCATGGGGAATGTTCGTCACCGAACGGAACCAGCCAATCCGGGTGTGCGCGATCGCCTCGGGATTCTCGATGCGGATGTTTGGTATGGCAAAGGGCACGTTGATGACACCCATGCCGAGTTCATAGTTCGCCTGCTGTCTGGCATCCGCAACGAACGTCGAGTCGATCGTCGGCGAGACGCTGCGGTGCAGCCAGGCCACCGGCAGCCCCCTCGCATCGACGCCCGCCTCCAGGTGCTCGACGGATACGGTGTGGAAATAATCGTTGTGCAGATCGTCATCGCGCGTCCAGACGACCTTGACCGGGCTGCCGTCCATCGCCTTGGACAGCACGGCGGCCTCGATGCCGTAGTCGCACATGGACTTGCGGCCAAATCCGCCGCCGAGCAGGGTGACATGCACGGTGACGTCTTCGACCGGCATGTCGAGTCGCTTGGCAACACGGTCGCGCACGCCCTGCGGTGACTGAAAGCCGCCCCAGACCTCGCACTTGCCTTGCACAATCCGCGCGCTCGCCGCCGGCGGCTCCATCGACGCATGCGCGAGATGCGGCAGGTAATATTCAGCCGTGATGCGTTTCGCAGCAGCGGCCGCCGCGGCGCTGAAGTCCCCATCATTGCGCACGACCAGGCCGGCCTTGCCTGCGGCCTCTTCGAGCGTTGCCTTGTAGGCAACGGAGTCGTAGCCGGCATTCGCTCCGTCGTCCCACACGATCTTCAGCGCGCTGCGTCCCTGCGTCGCCGCCCAGGTGTTGCGTGCGATGACCGCGACCCCACCCAGGGGATTGAACTCCGGGGGTCCCGGAGTTGGCTCAATCTGCACGACGCGGACCACGCCGGGCAGCTTGAGCGCAGCGGTTGCGTCGTAGCTCACGACTTTGCCGCCGTACACCTGCGGTCGCGCGACCACGGCGTAAAGCATGCTGGGCAGTCGTGTATCGATGCCGTACTGGGCCTTGCCGGTAGCGATGTCCGGCGCGTCGACCAGCTTCAGCTTGCCAGTGCCGATGTAGCGGAATTGCGCAGGATCCTTGAGCCGGATCGCATCCGGCGCAGGGACTGGCATGCTCGATGCTTCCTTGGCGAGCGCTCCGTAGCCAAAACGCCGGCCAGTGGCGACGTGCACGACCTCGTGATTCTTCGCCTGCACGTCGCCGACGGGCACCTGCCAGCGCGCGGCGGCCGCCGCTTCCAGCATCTGGCGCGCGGCCGCGCCGCAACGGCGCATCGGCATGAAGAAATGGCGAGTGCTGCGCGAGCCGTCGGTGTCCTGATTGCCGTAACGCGCCTCATCGCCTGGAGCCTGCACGACGCGCACGCGCGTCCAGTCGGCTTCCAGCTCATCGGCGACGATCATCGGCATGCCGGTGCGCACGCCCTGGCCCATTTCGGAGCGATGGCACACGATGCTGACGATGCCGTCCTCGCCGATAGCAACGAACACCAGCGGGCTGTCGACCCAGCCGTGCGGCATGGCATCCGCACCGTACTTGGGCGGGTCCTCGGCGCGCAAATCGCCGGGATAACCAACGGCGAGCACCAGCCCGCCGAGTGCGGTGGCACCCTGGAGAAACTCCCGCCGGCTGATGTTGGTGATCAACAACGGTGTTTCGGGCGCTGCTGCGTCCGCGGCCATCGCCTTGCTCGAGTGGAAGGGCGTATTCATGGCGTCGCTCCCTTTTCACCCGCTGCCTGCTTGATGGCGGCGCGGATGCGACCGTACGTGCCGCAACGGCAGATGTTGCCGGTCATGGCCGAGTCGATATCGGCGTCGGTGGGTCTGGGATTCTGCTTGAGGAGCGCTGTCGCGGACATGATCTGCCCTGCCTGGCAATATCCGCATTGCGGGACATTCAGGTCTACCCACGCTGCCTGCACTGCCTGACCGACCTGGTCCGCGCCGATCGCCTCGATGGTGACGATCTTCCTGCCAGCGAGTGCGGAAATCGGGGTCACACACGCGCGTCCCGGCTGGCCGTCGATATGTACCGTACAGGCGCCACACAGCGCCATGCCGCAGCCAAACTTGGTCCCGGTGAGACCGATCTCGTCGCGCAACACCCACAGCAGCGGGGTATCCGCGGGCAGGTCGATGTCGTATTGCTTGCCGTTGATATTCAGTCTGGTCACCGCGATCTCCTTACTGTGCCAGAGGACTTGGCCTCGAATCGGGCACGGATGCGCCGCTGCACGGGTCCCGGAACAGAAAGCATACGCTGGCTGCAACATGCGTGGAACATTGAACCTCCTCAGCCTGACCATGACATGACTTCCCGGGCCCGCCTGGCTCGCGCCCCGAACTCCCTCCTACTCGGTTCGTGGCCATGTAATCTATTGGCCGATGCCCAAGCTCCGCATCCGCACTCCCATCTTCGCGATGCTGTTCGCCTTCTCGTTCACGGGCTACGTGCAGCGCCAGAGCGTCTCGGTCGCGGCCGAGCGGATGATGCCGGAGCTCGGCCTGTCGCAGGTCGATGTAGGTTGGCTGCTGACGGCTTTCCTCTTCACCTACGCGATATTTCAGTTACCGGGCGCACTGGTCGGGCAGGTCTGGGGTCCGCGCAAGATGCTGGCGGCGATCGGCCTCACGACCGCCATTGCGAGCGTGCTGACGGCGGCCTCGCCGCTTCTTGCCGCTGCAGGCGTGGTGCTCGGTGCCATGCTGCTGGCCCGTTCGCTCTTGGGCGCCGCCCAGGCGGCGCTTTTCCCGGTCATCTCCGGGTCGATCCGCTACTGGTTTCCGGTGGGTCGCTGGGCTTCGGCGCAGGGCTTGACCGTCACGGGACTCTGGCTCGGCGCGGCGACTGCATCGCCGCTGATCGCCTGGCTGATGCAGGACTATGGCTGGCAGAAGGCTCTCGTCTTTTCAAGCCTGCCGTCGTTGCTGCTGGTGGCGCTGTGGTACTGGTTCGCGCGCGACCGGCCCGAGGAACATTCGATGGTCTCGGCCGCGGAGCTTGCGGAGCTCGCCGGCAATCCGCCCTACGACCCGGGAGAGCCGCTGACCGCGAAGCGGGTGTTCCGCGTGCTCGGCGATCCGCAGATCCTCCGGATCACGGCGTCCTACTTCATCATGAACTACGTCTTCTATCTGGTGGCGTTCTGGAGTTTCCTGTACCTGGTGCAGGAGCGGAAGTTGAGCGTACTGGAGAGCGGCTGGCTCGCGAGCCTGCCTTTCGTCGTTGCGGCGGTGGCCTCCGCGACCGGCGGCAGGCTTGGAGACGGTCTGCGCGCGCGTTTCGGGGATCGCGTGGGCTTGCGCATCATTCCGCTCGCCGCCCTGCCATGCGCGGCCGTGTTCCTGTATCTGACGGTCTCATTGGCGAATCCTTACTGGGCCATTGCTGCGCTCTGCCTGGCGTTTGGCTTTGTCGAGGTGACGGAGGGGCCGTACTGGGCGGCGACGATGCACCTCGCGCCGTCGGACACGATGGCGGGGACGGCCATCCTGAACACCGGCGGCAATCTGGGCGGCGTGGTGGCAACGCCGATCATCGCGGCGCTCTCCGCGGGCCACAACTGGAGCCTGGTTTTTGCGACGGGGGCTGCGACGTCGGTTGCAGCGGCTGCGCTCTGGCTTACCATTGATGCGGGTCGCAATGGGGACAGGAAATGACGAGCTTGCAACCGACCACCGCGCCGATTCGGCCATTTCTCGACTGGCCGGTGGTCACGGATCCGGCCGGCTGGCAGGCGGATGTGGCGATCTTCGGGATCCAGCACAGCGAGCCTTACAAGCACGATCCGTTTCCGAACGATCAGTCGCGCGCGCCGGATGCGATTCGCAAGATGTCGCCGAGCTTTTGTTACAACCCGGCGCATTGGGATTTCGATACCGGCACGGATCTGGCGTCGCACCTGCCGGCGCGGCATATCGACATGGGTAACGTGGGCTGGTCCGGCAAGGGCGATTACGGCGAATACAACGCGGCGATCACGGAGCGCGTGAGGCATTTGTGGCGCCAGGGTGCGCAGCTCATCGTGCTGGGCGGCGATCATGGCGTAACGATTCCCGTGCTAGACGCGCTCGATGCCGTGGGCGAGCCGGTTCACATTCTTCATATAGATGCGCATTTGGACTGGCGCGAGGAAGTGGGTGGAGTGCGGCGCGGTTACAGCAGCCCGTTGCAGTGGGCGAGCAAGAATCCGGCAGTGTCGGGGATGACGCAGATCGGGTTGCGCGGGATCGGGAGTGCGAGGAGCCGCGAGCTTGAGGCGGCGCGGGCGTATGGCTCGAAGCTATTCACTGCGGAGCAGATTCATGCGGAAGGCATGGAACCGGTGCTTGCGACGATTCCCGGGGGGCGTGCGGTTTATCTGACGATCGACGCGGATGGGCTGGATCCAGCGGAGATGCCGGCGGTGATGGCGCCGACGCCGGGCGGGATCTACTTTCGCCAGCTTGCGCCGTTGCTGAGGAGCGTTGCGAGTCGCAACAGGATTGTTGGGATGGATATTGTTGAGATCGCACCGGCGTTTGATTTTGCGAATGGGTTGACGTGCATTATGGCGGGGCGGTTCATTCTCAACGTGCTTGCCGCATCATGGACCGAAGGTATGCGATTGGTGACGCAGCAAAGTACCTAATCCTCGTGATTCTCCAATCGAAATTCGAGCAGGTCGCCGGGCTGGCAGTCGAGCGCGACGCAGATCGCCTCGAGCGTGGAGAAGCGGATCGCCTTCGCCTTGCCGGTCTTGAGGATCGACAGGTTGGCGACGGTGATGTCGACGCGCGCGGCCAGTTCGGTCAGCGTCATGCGCCGCTCGTGTAGCTTTTCGTCGAGGCGAACGAGGATCGCCATTTCAGACCGTGCCTTCGAGGTCTTCGCGCATCCGCGCGCCGCGCGCGAACACGCCGGCAAGTACGAATAGCAGCAGCACTGCGAGCCACGGCGCGAACGAGAATGCATCGATCCGTCCCGGTTCCCACACCGCCGCCGCAATCGCGGCGACGACCATCCGCAGCCCTTCGAGCGCCAGCACGCTCCATGCGATCGCCTCCAGACGCCGGGCGTTGTCGAGGATGAAGGGATCGCCGACGCGAACGGTGTCGACGATTGCGAGCAGTCGCCGCAGGACTGTGTGCACGATTGCAGCGCCGATCACGCCGACGACGACGATCGCGCGCAATCCGTCGCCCGCCATCGGGTGCGCGTGCGTCAGGTCGAAGCCAAGCGGCCGTTGCGGCCAGCCTTCGATGAAGAAGCTGAAGATCAGCAGCCCGGTGATGGCGAGGGCATAGAGGATGTTGAGGACAATCAAGGTCCGGATGACGGGTCGTGCGACGGCGAGTGCTTGGGTGCTGGTGCGGCTCATTGCTGGGGCTCCATATTTATCGTTAAACGATATTATACACATCGATAAACGATATGCAAGCCCGATCACTGCAATTGGGCCAAGACTCCTGGCGACAGGTTGCCGCCGCAGATGATGATTACTACCGTCCGATCTGCAAATTCCTCTGCATGTTTCAGAAATCCCGCAAAGGCGACGCCTGCCGCACCCTCCACCATCCAGCCTTCTTGATCCCGAAGCTGACGCATGGCCCGAAGGATTTCCGCTTCCGAGACCAGGATCGTCCGATCGATGACTTGCCGACCGAGATCAAAAGTAATCGCGCCCGGCTCCACGCCGCCCGCGGTGCTCTCGGAGAGCGTCGGGCGTTCCGGTACGTCCACGATGCGTCCCTGCCTGAGGCATTCGCAGAGGGCCGGCGAGTTCTCCGGCCAGCACCCGATGATTTGCGTGTGAGGTGACACCGCTTTCAGATAGGCGCCGATGCCACCGATCAGTCCTCCGCCACCGACGGCCACGAAGACGGCATCAATTTTCTGAAGCTGGTGATTCAACTCCACGGCGACCGTTCCCTGGCCGGCAATCACGTTTGGATCGTTGTAGGGCGAGATGTACATGCGCCCCGATTCCCGGGCCGCAGCGCGTGCAGCCAGTTCGGCATCCAGGGGATTGCTGCCCACAATCTGAACTTCAGCGCCACAGTTTCGAATGGCTGCCAGCTTGGGCGAAGAAACATGCGGGGAGACATAGATCTCTGCCCGGATCCCCAAACTTCGAGCTGCAGTCGCCACCGCCAAGCCATGATTACCGGTCGACGAAGTCAGCACGCCCGCTCGCGCCTGCTCAGAAGTCAACATGCAGAGCGCATTGGAAGCCCCGCGGAATTTGAAGGATCCCGTGCGTTGTTGATTCTCGAGCTTGAACTTGACCAGCGGCGAGATGGCGCGATGTCCGGAACTGACAATCGGCGTCTCCAGCACGATGGACCGGATGCGCTCATGGGCCGCCAGGATCCTGTCTTTCCAGTCCGAAGGGATCGCGCTCATTCTTCAGTTTAGCGCCGCCAGCCCGATTGCCAACGGGGTTTGAACTCCCTACCCTCGAAGCAACGATCCGGGGAGGGTCCGAAATGCAAAGACTCGGCGTGTTATCTGCGTGCTTCGTCGTTTTCCTGGCCAGCTGCAGCGCCGAATCCCCTCCTGAAAAGACCGTCGACACACCGGCCCTCAAGCCGGACTTCGTGCTGACGAAAGAGCAGACGCACGACAAGTTCAGCCGCCTGATCAAGCCCGTCATCCGGGTGCCGTCGGGCAGCGTCATCGAGGCGTTCACGCACGAGGCGACCGGCGGGCAGCTCCAGCCGGGATCAACCGCCGAAGTCCTCCACAGCGTCGATATGGATCGAGTTCATACGCTGACCGGGCCGGTTTATGTCGAAGGCGCCACACCTGGCGATGTGCTCGCCGTTCGTCTGATTGAACTGGAGCCCGACGACTGGGGATGGATGGTACTCGAACCGGAATTCGGATTCCTGGCCGGTGAGTTCGAAGGGACCGTGCTGCAAACCTTCGCGCTCGACAAGGAGAAGAACGAGGTCGAGTTCGCGGACGGTATTCGCATTCCTCTGAAACCGTTCGCCGGCGTCATGGGCGTGGCGCCGGATACGGATGAGATGCTGAACACGATTCCGCCGCGCGCCAACGGCGGCAATCTCGACGACCCGAATCTGGTGGCCGGCACGACCGTCTACTTTCCGGTGTTCGTACCGGGCGCACTGTTCTCAATCGGTGATACCCACGCCGTGCAGGGGCACGGGGAAGTTTCAGGCACCGCAATTGAGGCGCCGATGCGCATCGTGTACGAGATCCGCGTGATCAAGGGTGGGCGATCGATCCCGGAGCCGCAATATGAAACGGACGAGTACTACGCGACCACCGGGTTTGCCACGACGATCGACGAGGCCGCGAAGAAAGCCACGCGGTACATGATCGACTACCTGGCTGAGACGAAGGGCCTCAGCCGGGAGCAGGCTTACATGCTTTGCTCGCTGGCCGGGGACCTGAAGATCGCAGAAACGGTCGATGTGCCACACATGCTGGTGACGATGCACATGCCGAAGAGCATCTTCGTGGGAGCCGGACCGAAAGGCTGAGTCCTGAAGGACCAGCAGATGTGGCAATCCGGAAGTTGCGGCAACTCGGCGTGAGCCAGGAGGCATTGCATGGGTGACCTGAAGTCTGCGTCGCGCTGGCTGGCGGCCCTGCTGCTGGCGCAATTGGTGCTCGCGCCGATCGCGAACTTCGTGCTGCTCGGGGACGCGTTCGGGGGCGCCGGCGGCTTCCTCGTGAATGCGGCGCCGCGTGCCACGGCGCTGGCATCGGCCGCGCTGCTGTCGTTCGCGATCGCGGTGCTCTCCGCGGGGATCGCGGTCGTGCTCTGGCCGGTGCTGCGCCCGTCGTGCGAGCGCCTTGCGCTCGCCCTCGCCGTGCTCGGCGCGGCCGGCATCGCGCTGTCCGGCCTGGAAATCACGGCCATGCTGTCGATGCTTTCGCTGAGCCAGGCGTATGTCGCCGCCGGGACGCCGGACGAGGCGCTGTACCAGGCGCTGCGCGGCGTGGTCGGCGCGCAGCGCAACTGGGCGCATCTCGTTCAGCTCCTGATGGGCGGCGCCATACTGTTGGCGATGTACGCATCCCTCTTCCGGCTCCGCCTCGTGCCCCGCTGGCTAGCGGGGTTCGGGATGCTGGCAGCCGCGTCGCAGATGATCGCAGTGACGAAGCCATTCTTCGGCGGCTGGGTCGTATTCCCGATGCTGGCGCCGCTCGGCGCCGCGCAGCTCGTGCTGCTCGGCTGGCTGGTGTTCAAGGGCATGCAGCCACGAAGCCCGACCTGATCCGGTCTACGCCTGCCTGACGCGGGCCGCGAAATCCGGCTCGGCATTGGCGCCTTGTGGAACGCCGCGAATGAAAAGGGCCATCGCATAGGTAGCCCTTTTCTATTTAGTTGGCGCGCCCGGAGGGATTGCTCGCGGGCTTCGCCCGCTCGTCCCTCGCTGCGCTCGGGACCGCCGGCTGACGCCGGCGTCCTGCGCGGCGCCTGCGGCGCCGCTTGTCGAACCCCTTACCCCTTGGTTCGCAGGAGTAGCAGGTCAATTTTCAACTTATATTTTTCAACAAGTTACGTGGCCCGCCCTCGCTACAACTTGTCGCCAAATATCGCCAAGCGCCGCGAACTAACGTCAAATCCCTACGCGAAATTTGTAATTGTGTCGATCGGTCGCACTGCCACAAGGCCTGCGGACTAAATTGGCGTAACGCCCTGAAGTTCCGTCTCGGCAGCGACCGCCGCCGATCTGGTCGTCCAAATCAGCGACTGCCTCGGGCGTCAGGAAACAATCGCTGCTGCGCCGTTCCAGCACACGTCGATCCACACTTGGATAGCGCCCGGCGCCCGCAGTTTCGAAAGCGGTGGTCGCGATTTCAGTCACTTTCCTCGCGAACCGGCTTTTTCAGCGCGACTTCAACCTGGAATGGTCCAAATGCTTCGCGTGAAGCACAAGGCCCCTCTCGGCGAGGACGAATTGGCCCGAATGAAGCGCAAGCACAAGTAGGGGCAGCTCCTCGACGGACAGCGAGCGAACGCAAGCTCGGGTTCAGGTCCCTAATGTCGCATTCTCTCGCTGCCGCTGCTCAGTCAGCTGTCAATGCGTCTGCAAGCGGGCGCAGTGTCGCTTACATTCCGTCTCGGTCGGAATCGCCGGGGACCGCGCGCTCAACCATATTGCTGAGACGCTGCCAGGCATCACGGCTGGCGTGCTTGGCGTTATCCCACGTCAATCCAGAAGTGCCTTTGGCACTGTTCCAGTCACGCATCAATTCCGGCTCCGCCTGCTCGAACGTGCGGCCTTTGAACCGCCCGTAGGAATCGACCCCATAACGATAGGCCGGGCCGTAGTCGTCAAAGCTCGCTCCGCCCTTCACGTAGGGTCGACTCGAATAAGTCTTGCGCCAATAACTTTCTTCGACCGTCGGGTCGATCGCCTCGGCAATACCCTTGCCGGCCAGGCCACCCGCCACGGCGCCCACTGCGGCACCTACCACCGTGCCCACGGGACCTGCTGCCATCGTTCCAGCCAACGCGCCGGCCGCAAGGCCCCCGGCGGCCGCGCCCACTCCGGTTCCAACAGGATGCGCACCAAGCGTGCCCGAGAGCGGATCCCGGTTGGCGCCTGCCTTACGATCGATTTCCAGATTAGGGTTTGTCATCTTCGTCTCCACTTAATGATATTTCGGCAGTCTCAGTGGTCGTCCAAAGAGAATCTGTCGCGTGGATGCACGCCGAAGGTCTCACGTTGGACTAAGCTCGTGGAAAAACCCCTTCGAACCCGCAACGTTCGCTGCTGGCGTCATGCCGACGCGACCGGAACAATATGTCACACACGATCCGGCCAAGTCTGTTCGGTAACGCACATGCCGAAGCCCGGCTGGTTCAGCACTTCGGCACATTGACTGTAAGATCGACTTCGGCGGCCGGATGGAAAGCATCCGACGCACGTGTTCAGCTTCCAGGGTAAGTCGATCTATCAAGTCAGCAAAAAGACTTGGTACTTGGCGCTCGAGCGGGCAGGCATCCAGGACTTTCGCTGGCATGACCTGCGCCACACCTGGGCGAGCTGGCATGTGCAGAACGGCACGCCGTTGCATGCATTGCAGGAGCTAGGAGGTTGGGAGAGTTCGGAGATGGTGCGTCGCTATGCTCACTTTTCAGCGGAGCATTTGGCGCCCTATGCGGACCGACTGTGCGCGTTACGACTTGTGGCAGAGAACGTTCAAGGCACAAATCTGTCACAGGGCGGAAATTTTCAAGGGGTCAGCTGAGCTAACCCCTTGAGTAGATGGCGCGCCCGGAGGGATTCGAACCCCCTACCCCTTGGTTCGTAGCCAAGTACTCTATCCAGATGAGCTACGGGCGCGTTGCGGGCGCGAATCCTATCAATATCCAACCTAAGCGTCTAATTCGGCGGGGTTTCCTGCTGGAGACGCCGGGCCACGGCTTCGGCCTGTTCGAGTACCCGCAGCACGTTGCCTCCCGCAATCTTCTTTAGATCCGCATCACTCCAGCCCCGGCGAATCAGTTCGGCGAAGAGATTCGGGTACATCGAGACGTCGGAGAGCCCTTCGGGCCAGTCTTCGTTGCCGTCGAAGTCGCTGCCGATGCCGATGTAATCCACGCCGATCAGTTTCCGGATGTACTCGATGTGGTCTGCCACCTCGGCGATGGTCACCTTGGGCATCACGGTCCGGGCCGCTATTTCGTCCTCGATGGCCTTACGTTCGGCTTCGCTCTTGCCCTGGGCGCGGGCGTTGTATTCCTGGATCATCGGCAGGGTCACATCGGCGGCCGCCTGGGAGACGAAGCCGGAAACGAAGGTCACCATCAGCACGCCGCCGTTCCCGGGCAGCATCTTGATCACGTCGTCCGGGACATTGCGCGGGATGTCGCAGAGGGCCCGAACGGAGGAATGGGAGAAGATCACCGGCGCCTGCGACACGCGCAGGGCATCGCGCATGGTGTCGGCCGCGGTGTGGGAAAGATCCACGAGCATGCCGATGCGATTCATCTCGTGCACGACCTGTTCACCGAAGGCGTTCAGGCCGCCGTAGGCCGGGGGATCCTGCAGCGCGGCATCGGCCCAGTTGGTGTGCCGGTTGTGCGTAAGGGTCATGTAGCGCACGCCGAGGTCGTAGTACATGCGCAGAACTGCGAGCGAGTCTTCGATCGCATGGCCGCCTTCAAGGCCGAGCATCGAGCCGATGCGGCCGGCTTTCTTGGCGGCGCGGATATCGGCGGCGGTGCTGGCGAGCTGGAAGGTGTCAGGGTAGCGGGCGATCACGCGCCGCGCGATGTCGATCTGCTCCAACTGCGTGCGCGCGAAATGGCCTTCGGCCTCCGGCGGCGTATAAACGGACCAGAACTGGGCGCCGACGCGGCCTTCGCGCAGGCGCGGGATGTCGGTCTGGCCTTTGCCTGGCGCGTGCTTGCGCAGGTCATACGCGGCGACGTCACCGGGGGCGTCTTTGTATGCGCGGATCGCCCAGGGCAGGTCGTTGTGGCCGTCGAAGAGGATCGCGCGGTCGAGCACTTCCTTTGCGTGCTCGAGCGCCTCATCGGCATTTACGGCTGCAGTCGTGAGCAGCGCCAGCAACGCAACGCTGCCTCGCGCCGCACGCCAACAAAAGTGGCGGAGAGAGAGGGATTCGAACCCTCGATGGGCTTTTGACCCATACGCCCTTAGCAGGGGCGCGCCTTCGACCACTCGGCCATCTCTCCGGGTTCGCCCTCCGGGCTGGAGGGGCGCAAATGATACGGGCCCATCGGTGGCCCGGTAAAGGTCGCAATCCTTCGCTTCAAAGACTGGCGACAGCAGGCGGCGGGCCGTGCGCGGCGTGTTCGTCTTTCTCGTGCTGGATGCGGTCGTAGATTTCTTCGCGGTGGACGCCGACTTCCTTGGGCGCCAGCACGCCGATTCGCACCTGGTTGCCTTTGATGCCGAGCACGGTGACGGTGACGTTGTCGCCGATCTTCATTGCTTCACCGACGCGGCGGGTCAGGATGAGCATTTGTTGTATCCCCCTAGGCAAAAAAGCATAGCACAGGCGGAGCCGGATGCATTATGTCAAATCAATGGCTAGGCGAACGCTCCAGTCCGTAGGTGCGATGCAGTGCGCGCACGGCGCGTTCCAGGTCTTTTTCGGCGACCAGCACGCTGATCTTGATCTCGGAGGTCGAGACCAGCCGGACATTGATGGATTCCATCGCGAGGGTCTCGAAGAGCCGCGTTGCAACGCCCGCGTGGCTTCTCATGCCGCTGCCGACCACCGAGAGTTTCGCGACGCGGTCGTCGCCGGTCACGGTGGCGCCGGGGTAACCGCTCGCCGCCTGGCGGGTCAGCTCGATGGCCTGCGCGTAGTCGTCGCGGTGCACGGTGAAACTGAAATCCGCGTGGTCGGTATGCGGCGTGTTGACGACAATCATGTCCACGTCGATCGAGGCACGCGAGATGGGCTTCAGGATGGCGTGGGCGACGCCGGGCTGGTGCGGAACGCCGGCGACGGTGATCGAGGCTTCGTCGCGGTTGAAGGCGATGCCGGAAACGACTGGGGCTTCCACGTTGCGATCCTCCTGGCAGATCAGGGTGCCGGGCCCTTCTTCGAAACTGGATAACACACGCAGCTTCATGCCGTAGCGTGCCGCGAATTCGACGCATCGCAGATGCAGAACACGCGAGCCCTGCCCTGCGAGTTCGAGCATTTCCTCATAACTGATGCGTGCCAGGCGCGTAGCCTCGGGCACCATGCGCGGGTCGGTCGTATAGACGCCATCCACGTCGGTCAGGATCTGGCATTCGTCGGCCTCGAGCACGACGGCGAGTGCAACTGCCGTCGTATCGGAACCGCCGCGGCCAATGGTGGTGAGATCCCCGTTGGCGGCGCGGCCCTGGAATCCCGCGACGATCGGCACGACGCCAGTGCTCAAGTCATTGCGGATTGCCTTGGCTTCGACGCGCTCAATGCGTGCCCGGCCGGCGTGAGAAGTCGTTTCGATGGGCAACTGCATGGCGTTATAGGAGCGCGCCGGGCGGCCAAGGCGGCGCAGCGCCATCGCGAGCAAGGCAGTCGAGACCATTTCGCCGGTGGCAAGCAGCGCATCCATTTCCCGCGGGTCAGGGTCCGGGCACACTTCGCGCGCCAGATCGACCAGCCGGTCAGTCGTGTCGCCCATCGCGGAGACCACGACCGCGACCTGATGGCCGTTTCCGGCGAGTTTCGCGATCTGTCCCGCGACTGCGTGGATACGTGCGACGGAGCCTACCGACGTGCCACCGTACTTCTGGACGATCAGGCTCATGCGGGAATCGAGAGCCGCGTTGAGCTCTTCAGGCGCTCCATCGAAAAGAGCGCGCTGACGTCCGTCAGATTCGGCACGCGCGCGATCAGCTCCTTGTAGACGCGGTCATAGCCTGCAACGTCGGGCACGGTCACCTTTAGCAGATAGTCCACGTCGCCGCCGATACGGTGACATTCCGAGATTTCGTCCATGGATGCAATGACCGCGGCGAGTTTTTCGGCCCAGGCGGCGCTGTGCTCGCGGGTCTTCACTCGCACGAAGATGGTGAGCCCGAGGCCGATCTTTTCTGGATCCAGTAGCGCCACGCGCCCGCGGATGATCCCCTCCGCCTCCAGGCGCCGGATGCGCCGCCAGCAGGGGTTGACCGAGAGCCCGACCTGGTCGGCGATCTGCTGGATGGGCAGCGAAGCGTCCCACTGCAGGATCGACAGGATGTCCCGGTCAATCTTGTCAAGCACAGGCATGGGCTGATTTTAGCAAAATATCCCAATATCTTGTACATAATGCACATGAATTAGAATAATTCTGATCTTACTTGGGGCTAGACTCCCGACTATCTGTATCCAGGGGGGTCGGCTAATGAGCCTGTGGCAACGCCTGTTCTCCGCCCATCCGGCCTCGGTCAACGAAACCTATTTCCAGCACCTCGCCAGCGCCTGGCGCTTTGGTTTCCGGATGATCGCCGGCGGCTTTGTTTGCCTGCTGCACGGCCTGCTGCCGTTCGCTTTCTGTTTCAAGGCGAGCGACACGATCTGCGAGCTGCACGAACGCATGGTCACGAACCGGCGCAGGCTCGCGAAAACGCCCCCATTCGCCGCCGAGACGCGGCGCGCCGCCTGAGAAGGGTTTCCGTCGAAGGCTACAGGTAGCGGCGCAGGCGGATCTGCAGTTCGCGGCGGCGATAGTCGATGATCAGCGTATCGATCAATCCCAGCACGTCCATGCCGATCAGCATCGCGGGCTCGTCGGTCATCTTCCAGTGCTGAAAGATCGAGAAGTCTGCAAAGGTCATGGCCGAGTTCTTGATCACGATGTCACCCATCGCGATCATCGGCGTCGCGACGCGGTCTCCCATCTGGACATCGAGCGTTGCACCGGTCACCTCATCGGGCACGCTCGGACGCTCTGAGCGGTGTCGGGCCAGCGCATCGCGTAGCGCCACGTTGCCCAGTGTCGACTGACCGCCGGTGTCGATGATGGCCTTGGTGCGCACGCCGCCGAGCCAGGCGTCCACGACCAGCAGCCGTCCACGCATGAATTTCACGGGAATCGTGACGAATCCCGGCCCGGCCCTTTGGTTGCGTGACCGCATGATCGTGATGCGGTCGTGACGGAACTCGATGGTGATGCGTTTGTCGCCGAGGCCGTCGGTGCCGAGGATTCCTTCGGCACCGCCCAGCGCATCCGGCACGATCGGCAGGCGCTTCGGCTGCATCAGCAGTTCGCCGATTTCCAGCGAATCGACCGGAATGGCTGGCACCTTCACGGTGCCCGTTGCGCCGCGCAGCGTAATGGTTGCTGGGTAATCCGGTGTTATGCCAAGCGCTGTCGCGACTCTTGCAGTGACCGCGGAACTGCTGGCGCCGGTATCCAACACGAACCGGAATGGCCCCTGGCCGTTGACCAGAACTGGCGCCCAGATGCGCCCGATGCGGTCGCGCCGGGTCGGCGCGACGAAGCGCGGCTCTGGCGCGACAACCGCAACTTCCGGCATCGCCTGCGGGGCCGGCGGTTCGGCCACCGGTGGCGGAAGCGGGGTCGCAGCCCCTTCGCTCAGTGCGAGCAGCAGGGCAATGGATGACAGGAGTGACTGCACAGTGAATTCCGACTGCCGCTGCGGGCGCTGGTTCCACCGGCCCGATGCCAAGCGCCGCGGTCAGGCGAGGCGCGCGCGAATCATGTCCGGCACGGCGGCAAGCGTCGCCTCGAGTTTCGAAGCATCATTGCCGCCCGCCTGCGCGAAGTCGGCCCGGCCGCCGCCGCGGCCGCCGAGCTGGCCCGCGACCTGGCCCGCGAGCTCGCCGGCCTTGACCTTCCCGACCACGTCGGGCGTCACGCCGACGACCAGCGAGACCCTGCCGTTCCCGGTAACGCTTGCGAGCACGATCACGGCGGAGCCGAGCCGGGCCTTCAGCGAGTCCACCGCTTCGCGCAGCGCATTGGCGTCCGCACCATCGATCGCGGTCGCCAGCACATTGATGCCGTGGACCTGCACCGCGCCAGCGGCCAGGTCGCCGTGACCACCGGTCGCGATCTTTGATCTCAGGCCCGCGAAGTCGCGCTCGAGCTTCTTCTGCCGCTCCAGGAGCTGCACCACCTTGTCCTCGACCTCGGCCGGCGCGCCGCGGAGCAGTGAGGCAACGCGCTTCAGCGCCGCATCGGCGGTTTTCACCGCCTCGAGCGCGCCCTCGCCGGTCAGGGCTTCGATGCGCCGGATGCCGGAGGCGATGCCGCCCTCGGAGCTGATGCGAAACAGCCCGATGTCGCCGGTGCGATGCACATGCGTGCCGCCGCAGAGTTCGGTCGAGAAATCACCGAATGACAGCACACGCACGACATCGCCGTATTTCTCGCCAAACAGCGCCATGGCCCCGGATTTCACTGCTTCATCAAAGGGCAGCTGGCGGATCACGGCCGGCGCATTGCGGCGGATCTCGGCATTGACCAGTTCTTCGATGAGGTCGAGTTCCTCCGCCGTCACGGCCCCGGTATGCGAAAAATCGAATCGCAGCCGGTCGGGTGCGACGAGGGAACCCTTCTGCAGGACATGCTTGCCGAGCACCCGGCGAAGCGCCGCGTGCAAAAGATGCGTCGCGGAATGATTCAATACCGTTGCCTGGCGGGTCTTCGCGTCCACCTGCGCCGTGAGCCTGTCGCCAAGCGTGAGCGAGCCAGATTCAACGCGGCCGATGTGCAGGTGCGCATCGCCCAGCTTCCTGGTGTCGGTCACCCTGAACCGCGATTTCGCGCTTTCGAGCACGCCCACATCGCCCACCTGCCCACCCGACTCGGCATAGAAAGGCGTGCGGTCGAGAACGAGCTGCGCTTCCTCGCCAGCCACCGCCGATTTCACTTCAGCGCCGCCCTTCAGAATCGCCGTAACCTTGCCGTCACCCGTCAATGAGTCGTAGCCGCAGAACTCGCTCGCGGCATCAATATCCGCCTGTTCGCGCAGGTCCACGCCGAAGCGGCTCGCTGCGCGGCCGCGCTCGCGCTGGCCTTCCATCGCTTTCTCGAAGCCCGCCGCGTCGATCGAAAGGCCACGCTCGCGCGCGATGTCCGCGGTCAGGTCCATCGGGAAACCAAAGGTGTCGTAGAGCTTGAACACCGTTTCGCCGGCGATGGTCTTGCCCCTCAGTTTCCTGATCGCGCCTTCGAGCAGTTCCATGCCGTTTGCAAGCGTCTCATCGAAGCGCTCTTCTTCCTGACGCAATACGCGGCTGACATGGCCGGCGCTCTCCGCCAGTTCCGGATAGGCCTCGCCCATCTGCTCGACCAGCGCTGGCACCAGCTTGTGGAAAAAGGGCTTTTCCTGGCCCAGCTTGTAGCCGTGGCGGATGGCGCGGCGGATGATGCGCCGCAGCACATAGCCGCGGCCTTCATTGCCCGGAATCACGCCGTCGACGATCAGGAAGGAGCAGGCGCGGATGTGATCCGCAATCACCCGTAGCGACGGGCCGGTCCTCTTCTTCTGGTGCGTCGCCTCGGCGGCCGCCGCGACCAGTCCCTTGAACAGGTCGATGTCGTAATTCGAATGCACGCCCTGCATGACGGCGGCGGTGCGTTCGAGGCCCATGCCGGTGTCCACGGACGGCTTGGGCAGCGGCTCCAGCTTTCCAGCCGAAGAGCGCTCGTATTGCATGAACACGAGATTCCAGATTTCGACGTAGCGATCGCCTTCCTCGTCCTTCGAGCCCGGCGGGCCGCCCGCGATTCCGGCGCCGTGGTCGTAGAAGATTTCGCTGCAGGGGCCGCAGGGACCGGTATCGCCCATGGCCCAGAAATTCGAATCTTCGCCCAGGCGCGCGAAATGCCGCGGACTGACGCCGATCTTCTTGAGCCAGAGATCCGCCGCCTCGTCGTCGTCCTCGTAAACCGTGACCCAGAGCTTCTCCGGCGGGATCTTCAGGGTGCCGGTGACGAAATCCCAGGCGTACTCGATGGCCTCGCGCTTGAAGTAGTCGCCAAAACTGAAATTACCGAGCATCTCGAAGAAGGTGTGGTGGCGCGCCGTGTAGCCGACATTCTCGAGATCGTTGTGCTTGCCGCCTGCGCGCACGCAGCGCTGCGAGCTCGCGGCGCGCTTGTAGCTGCGCTGGTCCTTGCCGAGGAACACGTCCTTGAACTGCACCATGCCCGCATTGGTGAAAAGCAGCGTCGGGTCGTTGGCGGGCACGAGCGGGCTCGACGCCACGACTGTGTGGCCGCGTTCCCGGAAGAATTCCAGGAAGGCGCTGCGCAGTTCTGCGCTGGTCATCGATGTCTTCTGCTTCGACGTCATCATTCCCCGTCCAGATCCTTGCCGATCGCCGCGCGCACCTGCTCTGAACTGAAGCCGCGCTGCGCAAGGAATCTTGCCTGCTTGCCGCGCTCGGCCCAGCTTGCGGGCTCGCGTCCGCCGAAACGCTTGCGCCGGGCCTCGGCGCAACGCCGCCGCCAGTCGCCCGAGCCCGCGTCCACCGCGGCCGCCACGAGTTCCCCGGCCACGCCCGCCTCGCGAAGCTTGTGCGCAATGCGCACGGGCCCCTGCCCGCGATTGGCATGATACGCGACGAAATGCTCGGCAAAACGGGCGTCGTCCAGGAGCTTTTCCTGGAGCAGACGTTCGACGACGGCCGTTGCGGCCGCCGCTGCAAAGCCGCGTTCGGCGAGGCGCGCCTCGAGTTCTTTGGCGCCGTAGTCGCGCCGGTTCAGCAGCCGGAGTGCCGCAAGCCGGGCAGCCTGCTGATCGTCGGGGGCCGCCGCAGCGGCTGGATCAGGAGGCTTCCGCCGCCTCACTCGCAACCGCCACCGGGCGGCGCACCGGCAGCAGCCGGGTCCGCAGCGCCGTTTCGATCTTCGCGGCGATTTCCGGATGCTGCTGCAGGTAGGCGCGGGCATTGTCCTTGCCCTGGCCGATGCGTTCGCCTTCGTAGGCGTACCAGGAGCCGGATTTCTCGACCAGGCCGTGCAGCGAACCCATGTCGATCAGCTCGCCTTCGCGCGAGATGCCGTGACCGTAGAGGATCTCGAACTCCGCCTCGCGGAACGGCGGCGCGACCTTGTTCTTGACGACCTTGACGCGGGTCTGGTTGCCGATGACTTCTTCGCCGTTTTTCAGCGCGCCGATGCGGCGGATGTCGAGGCGGAGCGAGGCGTAGAACTTGAGCGCATTGCCGCCGGTTGTGGTCTCGGGGTTGCCGAACATCACGCCGATCTTCATGCGGATCTGGTTGATGAAGAGCACGATCGTATTGGAGCGCTTGATGTTGCCGGTGAGCTTGCGCAGTGCCTGCGACATCAGCCGGGCCTGCAGCCCGACCTGCATCTCGCCCATCTCGCCCTCGATTTCGGCCTTTGGCGTCAGCGCTGCGACCGAGTCGATCACGACGATGTCCACGGCCCCCGAGCGCACCAGCATGTCGGTAATCTCGAGCGCCTGTTCGCCGGTGTCCGGCTGGGAAATCAGCAGTTCCTTGACGTTGACGCCGAGCTTGCCGGCGTAGATCGGATCGAGCGCATGCTCAGCGTCCACGAACGCGGCCACGCCGCCCAGTTTCTGCGTCTGGGCGATGATCGAAAGCGCGAGCGTCGTCTTGCCGGAAGCCTCGGGCCCGTAAACCTCGACCACGCGGCCGCGCGGCACGCCGCCGATGCCGAGTGCCACATCGAGGCCGAGCGATCCGGTCGATACGACTTCGATGTCGTTGTTGGCCGGGTGCTCGCCGAGGAGCATGACCGAGCCCTTGCCGAACTGCTTCTCGATCTGGCTCAGCGCGGCGGCGAGAGCTTTCTTGCGGTTGTCTTCCATTGCGACGCCCCTATGAAGATGGATGATTATTTCACAAAGAACCGGCCCGCGGCGCACGCAGAATTGATTCCGCGTTAACCCAGATTGCCGTTTCGGGGAGAGCTTAAGGGACCGGGTGGCTCAGGCCGCGACCCAGCCACAGCCCTGGCAGTCAGGACTTTCCCAGCGGCCATTCGGCGAGCGCCGTGTAGTGCAGGCCGTCGGGGCCGGACACCGATTCGACGAGCGCCAGGCGATCGCAGTTCCAGTGAATGATCGGAATGGTCAGCTTGGGCGGCGGCCGCCGTACCCGGCGCACTACGGTGAAATGCGGCCGCCAGGGCCGCTCCTCGCGCTCGATGCCGAGCGGTTTGAGGCGCTCCCACAGGGTATCCACCAGCTGCTGGCCCGCTTCAGGGACCACATCCGCAAGCGCCGAGACGACCTTTGGCCTGGGCCAGTATTCGAGCCGGTCGAAGCTGAGCTTTGCCTGCCTGTAATCGCCCCGCGAGCCGATCCGGACGATTTCCGGTATCCGCGGGCTCGGCACCCGGCCGAGGAAGGCCAGCGTCACATGGAGATTGGAGGCCGAAACCGGCTGGCCGTCGATCGAGGCGACGGCGGCGCGCGTGGCCTCAATCACCGCCTGGCGCGCCTTCGCATCGGGCCAGTACGCAAAGAACACGCGTCGGGAGTTCTCGCGAAGATCCAGTGGCATGCTCATGCGCGCAGCAATCCGGAAAGCGCCGCGGCGACGGTCCGGCGACGGACAGCATCGCGGTCGCCCGCGAAACGGTGATGCTGTGCCCTGGCGCGCACCCGGCCGCGGTGGCGCCTGGCCCAGGCGATCCAGACCGTACCGACCGGCTTTCCGGGCGTCGCGCCAGTCGGGCCGGCGATGCCGGTGACTGCAACCGCGACGGTGGCACCCGCGGCTTTCAGTGCGCCGCGAGCCATCGCGAGCGCCGCCGGTTCACTGACGGCGCCATGCCGGGCGAGCAGGCGCGGACTGACGCCCAGGAGCTCCTGCTTCGCGGCATTGGAATAGGTCACCCAGCCGCGATCGAAGTAATCGGAACTCCCGGACAAATCGGTCAGGCACTTTGCGAGAAGACCGCCGGTGCAGGATTCGGCGGTGACGACCAGGGCGCCTGACTTGCGCAATCGCTGGCCGACGCGTTCAGCCAGACGATATAGCGCGATATCGCGGGGTCCGGGCATCATCCACCCGTCTTTGAGAAATCGGCCGGACGTTTTTCGCGGATGGCGGCGATGGCCTCGCGCGCCTCCGGGCCGGCAAGACGCGGCCCGAAGACATTGAGCTCGCGCAGGATCGCCTCCTGCACCAGTGCGGCCTGGGACTCCCGCAGCAATTTCTTGCTGTCGCGCACCGCACCCGGCGGCAGCGCATTGAAGGAGCGCGCCACCGCTGTCGCATGGGCGAGCAGCTCCGCGGCAGGCAGCACGGCATTGGCGATGCCCATCGCGACCGCTTCGGCGGCCGGAAATGGCCGGCCGAGCAGCAGCTTTTCCGACGCCCGCACGCGGCCGGCGATCGCCGGCAGCAGCAGGGTCGAGCCGAATTCCGGCACCAGACCCAGATTGACGAAGGGCATCGAGAATGTTGCGCCCTCCGCGACATAGACCAGGTCGCAATGCAGCAGCATCGTGACGCCAATCCCGACCGCCATGCCATTGACCGCCGCAATGACGGGCTTTTCGAAGGTCGCGAGCGCCTGCATGAAGGAAAGGACCGGCGAGTCCGGCCGGGCGAATCTCGGGTCGCTGAAGTCCTTCAGGTCATTGCCGGCCGTGAAGGTGGAACCCGCGCCCGTGATCAGCAGGGCGCGCACGGCTTTGTCGCCTGAGGCCTGCCGGAGATTCCGGACGATCGCCTCGTACATGTCCCCGGTGATCGCGTTCTTCTTGTCCTGACGGTCGAATATCAGGGTCGCTACACCCTGGTCGAACTCGTAGCCAATGCCCATATGTCGTCAATCCTCCGTATCGTCATAATGCCTCAAATGACGGCCTCCGAGCGCCCACCCGCCACCGGACCCCTGTTCGCGGGTCTCGACAGCCATACGCCGATGATGCAGCAGTACCTGCGCATCAAGGCGGCGCATCCGGACATGCTGCTGCTGTACCGGATGGGCGATTTCTATGAGCTCTTCTACGAAGATGCGCGCCGCGCCTCGAAGCTCCTCGACATCATGCTGACCCAGCGCGGTGAATCGGCAGGCGGTGCGATTCCGATGGCGGGCGTCCCGGTGGACAAGCTCGACACCTATCTCGCGCGGCTCGTGAAGCTGGGCGAGTCGGTCGCGATCTGCGAGCAGGTCGGCGAGGTGGGAAAGACCAAGGGGCCGGTCGAGCGCGCGGTCATTCGCATCGTGACGCCGGGCACGGTCACCGACGATGCCCTGCTGGATGCGAAACGGGAGACCCTGCTCGCGGCAGCCGCCTTGCAGGGCGAGGCCTTCGGACTCGCCTGGCTCGACCTCAGCGCAGGCCGCTTCACTGTGCTCGAGGGCGAGGGGCGTGAGTCCCTGCTGTCGGAACTGGAACGGCTGCGACCCGCCGAACTGCTTCTGGCCGAAGGCACTGCCGGCCTTGCGGGGCCGGCGCTGCGCGCCCGCATCGTCGAACGGCCCCCCTGGCATTTCGAGCGCGATTCCGCACGGCGCGCGCTGAATCAGCAGTTCGGCACGCAGGATCTCGCCGGTTTCGGCGCCGAAGACCTGGCGCTTGCGATCGGCGCCGCCGGCGCGCTCCTTCAATATGTGCGTGATACGCAACGCGGGGCGCTTCCGCACCTGACGGGGCTTTCCCGCGAATCCCGCGATGAGACGCTCGCCATGGACCCGGCCACACGGCGCAATCTCGAGCTCGACCGCAGCCTGGCCGGCCGCGACGAGCTCACGCTCGCGGGCATCATCGACCGCACGGCGACCGCCATGGGCGCGCGAAAGCTGCGGCGCTGGATCCAGCGGCCGCTGCGCGATCAGGTGGAGCTCCGGCTGCGCTACCAGGCCATCTCCGCGCTGATCGGGTCCGGCCGCGCGAAAGCGCTGCATGAAGAACTGCGCGGGACCGGCGATGTCGAGCGGGTGCTGGCAAGGATCGCGCTGCGCTCGGCGCGGCCGCGGGATCTCGCGATGCTGCGCGCAACACTTGCGCTGCTGCCGAGCATCAACGAATTGCTCGAAGGGCTCTCCTCCCCATTGCTCGCGGCAGCCGGCGCGGACCTGGCCGCGCAGCCGGAATTGCACGAGCTGCTGAGCCGCGCAATTGTCGAGTCGCCGCCACCGTTGCTGCGCGATGGCGGCGTCTTTGCCGCGGGCTACGACATCGAGCTCGATGACCAGCGATCCATCGCGGCAGGCACCGATCGGCATCTGTTCGAACTCGAGGAGCACGAGCGACGCCGCACCGGCATCACGCAATTGCGGCTCGGCTACAACCGCGTGCACGGCTATTACATCGAGCTGCCGCGCAGCCAGGCGGCGCGCGCGCCGGCCGACTATCACCGCCGCCAGACCCTGAAGAACGCGGAGCGCTACACGACGCCCGAATTGAAAGAATTCGAGGATCGCATGCTGGGCTCCCGCGACCGCGCGCTGGCGCGCGAGCGCGAGCTCTATGAAACGCTGCTCGATGCGTTGACGCTTGAACTCGCGAGCCTGAAGCGCCTGGCCGCGGCGCTCGCGCTGGCGGACGTGATCGCGAATCTCGCCGAGCGCGCTATGACCTTGTCCTACGTGCAACCGGAACTCACGGACGAACCCGGTCTTCGCATCGAAGGCGGCCGCCATCCGGTCGTCGAGCGCGTACTCGAGGAACCGTTTGTGCCCAATGACCTCGAGCTGCGCGATGGCCGGCGCATGCTCGTTATCACCGGGCCGAACATGGGCGGCAAGTCCACCTACATGCGCCAGGCCGCGCTGATCCTGGTGCTCGCATCGATCGGCAGCTATGTACCGGCGGATCGCGCCGTGATCGGGCCATTCGACCGGATCTTCACGCGCATCGGCGCCTCGGACGACCTGGCGGGCGGGCGCTCGACCTTCATGGTGGAGATGACCGAGGCGGCGCTGATACTGAATTCAGCCACCGAGAACAGCCTGGTGCTGATGGACGAGATCGGCCGCGGCACCAGCACCTATGACGGCCTGTCGCTCGCCTTCGCCTGCGCGAGCCACATCGCCCGCCGGCAGCGCGCCTTCACGCTGTTTGCAACGCATTACTTCGAGCTGACCGAAATCGCCACGGAATTGCCTGAGGTTGACAACGTGCATCTGGATGCCACCGAGCACCAGGAAGACATCGTGTTCCTGCACGCTGTGCGGCCGGGTCCGGCGAGCCGCAGCTACGGGCTGCAGGTGGCCCGGAAAGCCGGCGTGCCACGCGAGGTCGTGGCAAGCGCGAAGGCCTATCTCGAGAAAATTGAGCGTCAGCATCGCCGCGATGCGCCGCCGATCCCGCAGGCGAGCCTGCCGCTCGCCGCGCCGAGTGGCGAGGCCGCAGTCATCGAGCAGTTACGGGCGCTCGATCCGGACAAGCTGACGCCGCGCGAAGCGTTGCAGGCGCTCTATGAATTGAGGTCCGGCCTCGGGCCCGGCGATTGACGCGTTTCAGCCGGCGCGGCGGCGCGCAAGATAAAGCACGCGGCCGTTCCGCAGTTCGCGGCTTTTCTCGACCTGGAAGTGATGTCCCAGCGCCGCCTCGAATGCCGGTTGCGTGCAATCGCCATAGAGCGACTCGCGGCCGCGCGCAATGGCGGCGAACATCGGGTCCGTGACGGGCACGAACTCAACCAGCAGGTGACGCCGCGTCAGCCCGGCGACCGCGTCGAATTGCTCCGCGAGCGGCACGCCCTCGGTCACACGCAGATGGTGCACGACGGCGAGCATCAGGATCAGGTCGAAGCGTCCCGCCGCACGTGCAAGAAACGCGTCGCTCTCGCGATTGCGCCAGCCCGTCGCAGGCGTCGGCCTGCCGAAATTCCCGACCAGCGGCAGGATCGGCAGCTTCGCTTCGCGTGCGCGCAGGAAGATCGCGGCAACCGAGCGCTCGTCGATATCCATTGCGACGACTTCCGCATGCCTTGCGGCAATCGCGCTGAATTCGCCGGTATTGGCGCCGATGTCGAGCACTGCGCGCGGACCGGCGGCGTCCACCGCCTCGGTCACGAACGCCCGCTTGGCATCCAGATCCGCATCACCATAATGCCGGCGCGTCACCGTGTACGCCTGCCAATGCGAGCTGCCCGTGGCCAGCCGCGCTGTCCACCGCCGCAGTTCGCGCGCGAGACCGGCATGGGAATGCTCGAGGATGAAGCGCGCCTTCTCCTCGCTTGCTGCCTTCAGTGCGCCGCGTTCGCCGGCGCCGGCGGCAGCGCGTGCCGCAAGTGCCGCGGGGAGCGCGACACTTCGCCACAGTCGCGCCTTCAGCCAGCGGCGCGCGCCGAGCAGGCGCGCGAGCGCTTCATGCGATAGGCCCGCCACCGGATTCGCGAGCGTCGAGGCAATCGGCAGGCCGGCCTCCACTGAGGCAATCAACGGCAACAGGAATGTCGTCTCGAACTGATGGCGGGCGATCCACAGGCAGCTGCCCGGCTCGCGAGCGACGATCGAAGGCAGGTCCACGAAGACAGGTGCCGCACCCCGAAACAGCACGTTCGCAGGCGTCGCATCCTTCAGCTGCAATCCCTGCGGCAGCAGCGCACGGGCAAGTTCAAGCGTCAGATCCGCGGCGGCGGCCAACATCTCCGGCGCCCATTCCGCGGGATGACTGACGAAGGGAACGCGTTCGTGCTCGAAACATGCAGCGTCGATGCCGGCGATCGACGCGGGCGTGGTCCGAACCAGCCTGCTCTCATCCATCCAGCGACGGACGACGGGATCGGAAAGCCTCTGGCGAAAGGCCTCGGCCGCATGCGGCCGGACAACGCGTATCAGCCGTCCTTCGTGCTCTACGAGGGATGCATCGGGATCACGAAACGAGCGCGGGCTGCCGTTCGTGCCGATCACCGAATGCGATCATCGGCCAGCGGCTCCTCGCCCGTGTCGGCAGAAGCAGCCGGCCGGCGCCAAAACAGCGCCACGATCTTCATGCGCAATTCGCGGAAGTAGAAGATTCCGCCCGCGACGGCGGCGCCGAACATCTGCAACAGCATCGAGCCGGTGCCCGGATCGATATAGGCATCTGCCCGCGCGATGCTGGCGATCGCGAGAACGACGGCTGAGGTGAGCTTCAATGGGATCGAACACGACACGTGGTATGACTCCGCAGGCCAATATTGGCCATGACAACAGCTGGCGCCGCGCCATGCCCGCCGATTCGATCACATTTTCGTCTCACCGCGCGGCCGGCGCCAACTCTACACCGTTCGTGTCCACCTCGACGAATTCGTAGGGTCTCAGGTAGCTGGACGCGTAGTAGCGCTCGGGCAGCAGTGGCAGCCCGGCAGTGAAGTAATGATTGAAGATGCGCCGGAACTGGTTCACCGGCGTGGCGTCGTCCGGCATCAGGCCCGCGGGAGCGTCCGGCAGGTGAAACGCCGCGAAATTCGACATGCGGATCCGACGTTGCTCCGGCAGCCGCAGACCGGTCCGCAGATTCGGGCCATGATCGGACTGCAGTATGATGATCGGCGGGCGCGCGGACTCGGCGATCAGCCGGTCGACCACCGCCGTGATCCTGCCATTCATGTAGATCAGCTGGTCGCGATAGGGCTCGCGTTCCTCCCAGAGGCGTTTCTGGAACTCGAACTGGTCGGACAGGTTGGCACGCCTGAGCACATGCCCCTCGCGATCGAAGAGATAGGGATGGTGTGGAGGCACGAAGTGCGCAAACACGAATTTCGGCCCTGGCTTTTGCGCCTGGCCGGCCAGCGTATCAAGGTTGTGCAGGTGGCAATTCGCCACATCCATGCTGGCGCGCGCATTCAGCGCCCGCAGCCAGCTGGCATCCGCGATCGCACGCAGGTATTCGCTCTCGAACAGCCCGGAGTTGCAGGGGATGAATTCGTCCGCGAATGGATTGGTGCCCGTGCCGCCCCAGGTGGACTGCAGCTGCACGAACCGGTAGCCACGGGCTCTCAGGAAATCGGCCGCACGATTGTGGCGCAACAGCTTGTAAGCGCTGTTGCGATCCGTGCCTGCGGGATCGAGCGCCGCCCCCAGCATAGGTTGCATATAGTCGAAGTTGAGTGACGAGGCCAGCGACAGAAAAGTCCAGTAATAATTGGAGTGGCTGGCTTCGCTCACCTGGAAGCCGCGCGCGCGCAGGCCATCCAGGAACGGTGCGTTGTCGTAGTGATAATACTTCGCGAGCGTATCCGCGCGCGCGTAGCCGTCCAGGATGATGTAGTAGATGTCCGGCGTAGCCGCCGGCGCCTGTGCCTGAATTGACGCCTTTGTGCCGGGCGCCGGCCGTTCGGCAGCCTGGCCGCCCGCCGCATGGACGGCCAATTGCACGAGCAGAAGGCCCATCAGCAGGAATGACGTCAGATTGGCAGCGCCTGTCACGCGGTTGACTGCGGTATCGTGCAGCCTGCGCAGCGCGACGAATCCTAGCAGCAGCAGCAGCAGCCAGAGTGTCGACTGCAGCATCTGCGGGTTGCTTGCCATCCAGTCCGGCTTAGCTGCCTCCTGTTCGATTCTGGCCAGCACGCTCTCGAGCCACCAGCCATTCACCGGCCCGTAGGCATAGAACAGCAGGCTTGACCACGCGACTCCGATACCGGCCCGGTTCCATGTCGAGAGCGCGCTGCGCAGGATGACGAGCAGTGCGAATGCCGCCGCAATTGCGACGACTGCGACAATTGCGACGGACGTCGGCTCGGTCTGCCCCGGGTTCACCACCGCGATATACAGCAGCGGGTAAAGCGCCAGCAGCGGGGCGAACCAGGGGAAACGCGTCATCGCGCTCTGCATCTCAGCGCCTTTCGAACGAACCGGAGGTCAGGAACTGTACCAACGAATCCGCAACCACCGCGGATATCAGCATGCCGGTGTGACTGACATCATGGATGATCTGCTCCTTCGCACCGGTGAGCCGCGTTTCATCCACGCTGACCGTTCCGTCATTCGGTACCGGTAACTCCGCGAACAGGCGCCCCATGCCGGCGGATCGTGAGCCGGCGATGATGCCGAGTTCACGCCGGGCGCGCCAGGCACGCGGCTCGCATCGAGTCAGCTCCACTGCCGCGAGCTGCCCCAGGAGCTGCGGTCCCAGTGACCAGGCGGCGACCGCGCGCGCGGCACGCGAACCTTGCACCGGCGAACCCAGCAGCACGACACGACCCGGCGGCAATTCACCGGGGATCTCGAATGCCTCCAGGATCACGAGACCACCCAGACTGTGGCCGACGACATGTACCGGGCCGTCGCCAAACTCGCGCAAATGGGCCGCAAGCGCGGAGGCGACCTGGCCGATATCGGCCCGTGTCGAGGGATAACGGAATACGGAAGGCGCGAACCCGGCATGAGCCAGGCGGTTGCGCAACAGAATCGTCTCCAGCCCGTTCATCCACAGGCCGTGCACGACGACGACGGGAGTGGCGGGCGTGTTCAGCGCTCAGCCGGGCGGCTGCACCGGAAGCTTGACCCGGATGTGCAGCTCAGCAAGTTGCGATTCATCAACTTCCGATGGCGCATCGGTCAGCGGGCACCATGCCGACTGCGTCTTCGGGAACGCGATGACGTCGCGGATGCTCTCGGCACCCGACATCAGCATCGCGAGCCGGTCGAGTCCGAAGGCGATGCCGCCGTGCGGCGGTGCGCCGTAGGTCAGCGCTTCGAGCAGGAAGCCGAATTTCTGCTGCGCCTTCTCCGCGGAAATGCCAAGCAGCCCGAATACCGCGCTCTGCAGGTCCTGCCGATGGATGCGGATCGAGCCGCCGCCGATTTCCGAGCCGTTCAGCACCATATCGTAAGCGCGGGCGATCGCCTCGCCCGGGTCGGCCGCGAGCGCCGCCGGATCGGGATCGACCGGCGCGGTGAACGGATGATGCACGGCCATCCAGCGCTTCGCTTCGGCATCCCATTCGAACATCGGGAAATCAACGACCCACAGCGGCCGCCAGTCGGTCTCGACCAGGCCGAGGTCCTGGCCGAGCTGCAGCCGCAGCGCGCCCATCGCGTCGTTGACGACCTTGGCCTTGTCCGAGCCGAAAAATACCAGGTCACCGCTTGCGGCACTGGTCCGTTCGAGAATGCCGGCGACCGCCTTGTCCGGGAGGAATTTCAGGATCGGCGATTGCAGGCCTTCACGGCCTTTGCCCGCGTCATTGACCTTGATGTACGCCAGGCCGCGCGCGCCGTGGCGGCTGACAAAGGCGGCGTATTCGTCGATCTGCTTGCGGGTGAGTTCACCGCCGCGCGGCACACGCAGCGCAGCGACGCGGCCCTCAGGATCAGACGCCGGCCCCGCAAACACCTTGAACTCGCAGCCAGCGACCAGGTCTGCGACGTCCACGAGCTCGAGCGGCACGCGCAAATCCGGCTTGTCCGAGGCGAAGCGGCGCATGGCCTCCGCGTAGCCGATGCGCGGGAAGGGATTCGGCAGCTGCACCTTCAGCACGCGCGAGAAGACGTGACGGATCAGGCCTTCCATCAGCGCCATGATCTGGTCCTGCGTCAGGAACGAGGTCTCGATGTCGAGCTGCGTGAACTCGGGCTGGCGGTCGGCGCGCAGGTCCTCGTCGCGGAAGCAGCGCACGATCTGGTAGTAACGGTCGAAGCCGCTGACCATCAGCAGCTGCTTGAAAATCTGCGGCGACTGCGGCAGCGCGAAGAACTTGCCTGGGTACGTGCGCGAAGGCACGAGATAGTCGCGCGCGCCCTCGGGCGTCGCCTTGGTCAGCATTGGCGTCTCGATATCCACGAATTCGTGGCCGTCGAGGTATTCGCGCATCGCGCGCGTGATCGCGTGGCGGCGGCGCAACCGCTCCTGCATCACGTCGCGCCGCAGGTCCACATAGCGGTGCTTCAGCCGCAGCTCCTCGTTGACGTCCTCGTCGAGCGCGAACGGCGGGGTCGCCGACGGATTCAGCACGACGAGCTTCTGGGCCAGCAGCTCGACCTGCCCCGAAGGGAGATGCGGATTGGCCGTTCCCGCCGGGCGCGCACGCAGCTTGCCCAGCACCTGGATCACGAATTCGCGGCCGAGGCGCTCGGCCTGTGCGAAGGCCTCGGCCGCGTCGGGATCGAAGACGACCTGCAGAAGACCTGAGCGATCGCGCAGGTCCACGAAGATCACCCCACCGTGATCGCGCCGACGATGCACCCAGCCCGCGGCCTCGATGGTCCGGCCGATCAGGGACTCGCCTACTTCACCGCAATAGTGTGTGCGCATGTATCTACGAGTTTACTTGCGCGTCCGCCGCCGCGTCCTGGTTTTGCGCGCCTGCACCGGCTTGTCGCTGGCGGGCTTCGGTTTGTCTGCGACCGGCGTCTTGGCCGCATCCTCGGTCTTCGCGGTCGTCTCGGCCGCAGCCGTGCCGCCCTTGGCTTCCCCGGGCTTTTCCGGGACCGGCTCCTTGTCCCCTGCCAGATTGCGCTGGTTGTCCTTGGCGCCCTTGAAGTCCGTCTCGTACCAGCCGCCGCCTTTGAGCCGGAAGACGGGCGCCGAGACCAGGCGCTTCAACGTGCCGCGCCCGCAGTCCGGGCACTTGCGCAACGGCCGGTCCGTGACCTTCTGCAATTCCTCGTGGTGGTGCCCGCAGGACGAGCACTGGTATTCGTAGAAAGGCATCAGGGAACCTCGGAACCATTCGGGCGCATCCGCGTTGCGTCCTCAGACCGCCTGGGGCAAGGCGCAGTCCGCAGGGAATATGTCGATATTCCCAAGGACCGCAACACCGCCCCAGGCGGTCTGAGGCGCAACCCGTTAGTACACACGTTCATAGAAGGGACGGGATCGAAATCACCCGTAGCGTCGTTGCTCCTCCCTCGTGTATCCCTGATACACCGCGGTCGTCGCGCCTCGCTACGGGTGATTTCGATCACCGTCGCGGGCGCGCCCGAATGGTTCCGAGGTTCCCCACTATTTTCGCATAACCAGCTCGCCGGATTTCGCCGAGACCTTGATGGCGTCGCCTGGCGCGAACGTGCCCGCGAGGATCCGCTGCGCCAGCGGATTCTCCAGCTGGTGCTGGATCGCGCGCTTCAATGGCCGCGCGCCATAGACCGGGTCGAATCCGGCGGCGCCCAGCAGGTCGAGCGCTGCCGTGTCGAGTTCGAGCCCGAGATCGCGCTCCGCAAGCCTGCGGCGCAGGTAGCCCACCTGGATATCGACGATCCGGCGGATATGCTCGGTGCCAAGCGGATGGAATACGACGATGTCGTCGATGCGGTTGATGAACTCGGGCCGGAAATGCTGGCCGACAATCTCGAGCACCGCGGCTTTCATGCGTTCGTAATTGGCTTCGCCCGCGAGTTCCTGAATAACCGCGGAGCCAAGATTCGAAGTCATGATGACGACACAGTTGCGAAAATCCACGGTGCGGCCCTGGCCGTCGGTCAGGCGGCCGTCGTCCAGCACCTGCAGCAGCACGTTGAATACGTCCGTGTGCGCCTTCTCGATTTCGTCGAGCAGGATCACCGAATAAGGGCGGCGCCGGACCGCTTCGGTCAGATAACCGCCCTCTTCATAGCCCACATAGCCGGGCGGCGCCCCAATCAGCCGCGCCACGGAGTGCTTCTCCATGAACTCCGACATGTCGATGCGCACCATCGCCTCTTCGGTGTCGAAGAGGAACTCGGCAAGCGCCTTGCAGAGCTCGGTCTTGCCAACGCCGGTCGGGCCGAGGAACAGGAAGGAACCATTCGGCCGGTGCGGGTCAGCGAGGCCAGCGCGCGAGCGGCGGATCGCGTCCGCGACGGTGCGGACTGCCTCCTGCTGGCCAACGACGCGCGTAGCCAGCGCCTCCTCCATCTTCAGCAGTTTCTCGCGCTCGCCCTCCAGCATCTTGGAAACCGGGATACCGGTCCACTTGGAGACCACTTCGGCAATCTCCTCCTCGCCCACCTTGTTGCGCAGCAACTGGGGCTCTTTTGACTCGGCTGCATGCGCCGCGCCGAGGCGCTTCTCCAGTTCCGGAATGCGCCCGTGCTGCAGTTCCGCCATGCGCGAAAGGTCGCCCGCACGGCGCGCGGCCTCGAGTTCCATCTTCGCGCGCTCGAGTTCTTCCTTGATGTGGGCAGCGCCCTGCATCGCGGCCTTCTCGGACTTCCAGATCTCCTCGAGATCAGCGAATTCCTTCTCCAGCGACTTCAGCGAGGCCTCAAGCTGCTCGCGGCGCTTGCGCGAGCCCTCGTCATCCTCTTTCTTGAGCGCCTCGCGCTCGATCTTCAGCTGGATGATGCGCCGCTCCAGCCGGTCCATCGCCTCGGGCTTTGAGTCGATTTCCATGCGGATCCGCGAGGCCGCCTCGTCCATCAGGTCGATCGCCTTGTCAGGAAGCTGGCGGTCACTGATGTAGCGGTGCGAAAGGGTCGCAGCGGCGACGATCGCGGGATCCGTGATGTCCACCTTGTGATGGACCTCGTAGCGCTCCTTCAGCCCGCGCAGGATTGCGATCGTGTCCTCGACCGTGGGTTCGCCGACCAGCACCTTCTGGAAGCGGCGCTCGAGCGCTGCATCCTTCTCGACGTACTTGCGATATTCGTCGAGCGTGGTCGCGCCGACGCAGTGCAGTTCGCCGCGCGCGAGGGCCGGCTTCAGCATGTTGCCGGCATCCATCGAGCCCTCTGCCTTGCCGGCGCCGACCATGGTGTGCAGCTCGTCGATGAAGAGGATCACCTGGCCTTCCTGCTTGGCGAGGTCATTCAGCACGCCCTTCAGGCGTTCCTCGAATTCGCCGCGGAATTTGGTGCCGGCAATCAGCGCACCCATGTCGAGCGCCAGGATGCGCTTGCTCTTGAGTCCCTCAGGCACCTCGCCATTGACGATGCGCTGCGCAAGACCTTCGACGATTGCGGTCTTGCCGACGCCGGGCTCGCCGATCAGCACGGGATTGTTCTTGGTGCGACGCTGCAGCACCTGGATGGTGCGGCGGATCTCGTCATCGCGGCCGATGACCGGGTCGAGTTTGCCGGCCTCGGCGCGCTCGGTAAGGTCCAGCGTGAATTTCTCGAGCGCTCCGCGCTGTTCCTCGGCATTCGGGTCCTCGATCTTCTCGCCGCCACGCAGTTCGGTGACCGCCTTGTCGAGCGCGCCCTTCACCGCACCCGCTTCCTTCAGGATCGCGCCGAGCGCGCCGCGGTCCTCGAGGGCGGCGAGCACGGCAAGTTCGCTCGAGATGTACTGGTCGCCGCGCTTCTGCGCGAGCTTGTCGGTTACGTTGAGCAGCCGGCCGAGGTCATTCGAGGCCTGCACGTCGCCCTGAGTACCCTCGACGCTCGCAATGCGGTCGAGCTGCTGCAGCAGCCGCGAGCGCAGCAGGTTCACATTGACTCCCGCCTTGTCGAGCAGCGGGCGCACCGTGCCGCCCTGCTGGTCGAGCAGTGCCAGCATCAGGTGCACGGGCTCGATGAACTGGTGGTCGCGCCCGACGGCCAGCGACTGGGCATCCGCCAGCGCCAGCTGGAATTTCGAGGTCAAGCGGTCCGGGCGCATGAAGATCCGTCCCTCTATTTCGGCCTGCCCCGACCATGAGGCCGGGATCAACCCATTTCAATGCGCGAATTCGTGCGAAACGGCGATAACCAGGATGCCGACAGCGATCAGTAGCACCTGCTGCACCGAAGTGCCTGCATCCACACGCCGGTGCAGCCCTGGAATCAGGTCAGCGACGGCCACGTACAGGAAACTGGCAGCTGCAATCGCCAGTGCATAGGGCAGCACCTGCATCGCGCCAGCCAGCAGGAAATACGCGAGTGTCGCGCCCAGGACCGATGTGAGGCTTACCACGACATTCAGGACCATCGCCCTCTGCCTGCTCATGCCGCCATTGAGAAGGATGGCAAGATCCCCTACTTCCTGCGGGATCTCGTGTGTGAATACCGCAATTGCGGTCACGATGCCGAGGTGGACGTCGGTCAGGAAGGCTGCGCCAATCAGCACGCCGTCGAGCGTATTGTGAAAACCGTCGCCCCACAGGATCAGGGTCGCGGAGGCGCGCTGCCGATGGTGGTCTTGCGGCGCATGCGCTTCGCAGGGGTCGGCATGGCAGTGCCGCCACAGCACCATCTTCTCCAGCACGAAGAAGGCGATGATGCCGGCCGCGAGCGCGATACCGATGCCATGCGTGCCGCCGGGACCCGCAGCTTCGATCGCGTGCGGCAGCAGCGCGAGCAGTGCGGCACCGAGTAGTGCCCCGGTCGCGAAGCTGACGAGATGCGGCAGGACGCGGTTGCGCCGCGCCTCCGGCAGCAGCATGAAGCCGCCCGCGATCATTGCGGACAGGGCCCCGCTCGCGGCGGTGAAAATCACGATCAGCGCTAGCGTGGACAAGGTCCCTCCCCGGATTGCGGGGCCGACAGCCTACACCAGCCAGATCAGTGCGGCCATGCGGCCGGTGCGGCCGTCGCGGCGATAGGAATAGAAGCGCGCGGGATCGGCAACCGTGCAAAGGTCACCGCCATACACCGCGGTGACGCCGCAATCCGCAAGCCTGCGGCGCGCGAGCCCGGGGAGATCCGCAAGATATTTCTGTCCCCTGCCCGGCCGGAAATCTGCGGCCGACTCCGGCTGCATGGCGACGAACATGCGGCGCACTTCGCCGCCGACCTCGAAGGCCGCGGGACCTATCGACGGACCCAGCCAGGCAATCAGGTCGGCCGGGTCGGCCGCCAGCGCAGCGACCGTCGCCTCGATCACGCCCGCCACAAGCCCGCGCCAACCTGCATGGGCGATTCCGACACGATCGCCAGTGCGGCTCGCCAGGAAGACCGGCAGGCAATCGGCGGTCAATACCGCGGCAACAGGCCCAGGCTCGAACGCAACCGCGGCATCCGCGCTCTCCGTTACCGGCTGCGAAAGTATCGCCACCTTCTGGCCGTGCACCTGGTCGAGCCACTGCGGTTCGGCGGGAAGGGACAATGCGTCGCGGAGGCGCCGCCGGTTGGCCGCGACCGCCCGTTCGTCGTCGCCGACATGACCCGCCAGATTGAACGATGCATAGGGACCGGTGCTGAAGCCGCCGCGGCGAGTCGTCATCGCTGCGCGCACGGAAGCAGCCGCCGGCCATTCCGGGACCAGGAACTCGAGTTGCTCGCTCATGGCCGCCGCTCGACCTTCGCGTCTTCGCGCAGCGCCGCCACCAGTTCGATGAAGTCCGCCGGCAGTGGCGCCTCGACCGTGATGCGCCGCCCGTCCACCGGATGGGTGAATTCGAGCTTTGCCGCATGCAGCGCCTGGCGCCGGAACCGGCGCAGCGTCGTGTCGAGCCGCTGTGTCGCATCCTTCGGGATCACGAGACGCTTTCCGTAGACCGGGTCGCCCACCAGCGGATATCCCGCGTGCGCAAGATGCAGCCGGATCTGGTGGGTGCGGCCTGTCTCCAGCATCACGCGGACCCAGGTATGCCGGCGGAAACGCTCAATGACGCGGTAATGCGTAACGGCCTCGCGTCCGTCCGAGCGCACCGACATGCGCAGCCGATCCACGGGATGACGATCGATGGGCGCATCCACCGTACCGCCACTGGTCATGACGCCGACGCAGACCGCCTGGTATTCGCGGTGGATGCCGCGCGCCGCAAGCGCCTCGACGAGCGAATCGCGTGCAGCTTCGCTGCGCGCGACGATCAGCAGTCCCGTCGTGTCCTTGTCGAGCCGGTGCACGATGCCTGCCCGCGGCAATTTCGCGAGTGCAGGATCGTGGGCCAGCAAGGCATTCTGAAGCGTGCCATCGGGATTGCCGGCACCGGGGTGCACGACCAGGCCGGCCGGCTTGTTGATGACGATAACGCTCGGGTCCTGCCAGGCTATCGTGAGCGCCATCGGCTCCGGCCGCGACGGAACGGCATCCTCGACGGGCGCATCGACGCGCACCAGTTCGCCGCCTGTTACGGCATCGCGAGGCCGCGGGATGCGGCCATCCACGCGAACCTGCCCGGAATCGATCCAGCGTTTCAGGCGCGAGCGCGAGTATTCCGGCAGGGCGTCCGCGAGCGCCTGGTCGAGTCGCCGGCCCGCTGCCTCGGGCGGCAGCCTCAATTCATGCTGGTATCGGGTGGAACTCATGGGGGAAGCCTGCGGTCTTTGTAGCTATACTGCGGCGGCTAATCACACGGGGTCCAGTCCCTTGATTCGACGGATATCGATGGCACGCGCCCTGGCGGTCGTGTGCTGCACCCTGATTCTTGTGGCCTGCGGCGGCCGCGATCGCACGGCCGAGCAGCTCCAGCCCGAGAAACTCTACGAGCACGCCCACAAGTTGATGATGGCCGGCGACTTTCGCGGAGCCGTGCGCTACTACGAGGCGCTCGAGGCCCGTTTCCCGTTCAGCGAGTTCGCCCGCCAGGCCAAGCTCGACATCCTGTACTCCTATTACAAGAGCCGCGAGACGGAATCTGCGATCGATGCCGCGGACCAGTTCATCCGGGAGAACCCGACCCACCCGCGTGTCGACTACGCCATGTACATCAAGGGCCTGGTCTATTTCGAGCGGGCGCCGAATTTCCTCGAACGCTGGTTCAATACGGACCTGACCGAACGGCCGCCCCAGGATGTGCGCGCCTCATTCCAGGCATTCCAGACGCTGATCGAGCGCCACCCCGACAGCCTGTACGTGCATGATGCCCGCCAGCGCATGGTATTCCTGCGCAATCGCCTCGCCGACTACGAGGTGCACGTCGCCGACTATTACCTCCGCCGCAGTGCTTATGTCGCGGCGCTTTCGCGCGCGCGCTATTGCATCGAGAACTACGATGGCGCACCGGCCACGCGCGATGCCCTCGATATCATGGCCTCGTCCTATGAAGGCATGGGACTCAAGGACCTGGCCCAGGAATCGCGGGCGACATATGCGCTGAACTTTCCCGGCATGAAACCGGAACGCGGCCAGAAGAAACACGATTGGTGGCCGCTCTGGTAGACGCGGAAATTGCTA
>DAITAA010000002.1:1795-121825 GCA_036824505.1 Steroidobacteraceae bacterium | reverse complement strand
ACGCGGCCAGAAGAAACACGATTGGTGGCCGCTCTGGTAGACGCGGAAATTGCTAACTCCGCCGGAACTTACGAGTTTGCTCGCGCGGGCCGGGTGGCGTCCTTTGCTCGTCAGGATTCGCCGGGGCGGTAGCCGGAGGTGATCGGATAGCGCCAGTCGCGGCCGAAGGCGCGGCCGCTCACACGCACGCCCAGCGGCGCCTGGCGGCGCTTGTATTCACTGCGTTGGACCATTTCCAGCACGCGCACGACGGTCGCGCGGTCGAAGCCCTGTGCCACGATCTCGTCGACCGAGCGATTGTCCTCGACGAAGGCCGCGAGGATTCCGTCAAGCACGTCATACGGCGGCAAGGAGTCGGAGTCGAGCTGATTCTCACGCAACTCCGCGGTCGGCGGCCGCTCGATGATGCGCAACGGGATTACCGGCGACTTCGCATTGCGCCAGCGCGCGAGGCGGTAGACGAATGTCTTGCTGCAGTCCTTGATCGGCGCATAGCCGCCAGCCATGTCGCCGTACAGAGTCGCATAGCCGACCGCCATCTCGCTCTTGTTGCCGGTGGAGAGCAGCATGCGCCCGGTCTTGTTCGAGATGGCCATCAGGACGATACCGCGGCAGCGCGCCTGGATGTTTTCCTCGGTGGTATCCGGCGCGAGGCCGTGGAATTCGCGTTCCAGCGCAGCAAGTGTCGCCTGGAACATGCCCTCGATCGAAATCACTGAATAGCGCACGCCGAGTCCGCGCGCCATCGCGGCGGCGTCCTTCTCCGACATGCTCGAGGTGTAGCGTGACGGCAGCATGACCGCGTGCACACGGTCGGGCCCGAGCGCATCGCAGGCGATGGCGAGCACGAGAGCGGAGTCCACACCGCCCGACAGGCCCAGCACCACGCCGCCGAAACCGTGCTTCTCGACGTAATCGTGAACGCCGGTGACGATCGCCTGATATACGCTCTCCTCGGCACTCATGAGCGGCGCCAGGCTTTCCGGCTCGAGATGTGCGCCGCCAGGCGCCTGGCTCGCATCCACGCAAGTAAGCGATTCCACGAACGCGGGAGCCCGATGCACGAGGCGGCCGTTCCGGTCGACCGCAAACGAATGCCCGTCGAATACCAGTTCGTCCTGCCCGCCCACCAAATTGACGTAAATGAACGGCATGCCGGTCTCGCGAACGCGTGCTGCGATCGCGGTCTCACGTTGCGGTTGCCGGCCCAGCTCGTAAGGCGAGGCATTCAGCGAAATGCAGAGGCCGGCGCCAGCGGCGCGCAGGGCGGCGGCAGGCGCCGGATGCCAGACGTCCTCGCAGATCAGCAGTCCCACCTTGATGCCGGCGAGCTCGACAACAACCGGTGAAGTGCCCGCAGTGAAATAGCGTTCCTCGTCAAACACCTGGTAGTTCGGCAGCAACTGCTTGCGATAGCGAGCGATGATGGCCCCGCCGCGCAGCCAGGCGGCCGTGTTGTAGATGGTGCCGGACGCGTACTCCGGGTAACCGACCAGCAGGTCGATGCCGTCCGCCGCCGCGGCGAGCCGCGCGAGAGCGTCGTCGATGCGGCGGCGGAAGCCGCGGTGGAACAGCAGGTCTTCCGGCGGATAGCCGGACAGCACCAGCTCCGGCAGCACCAGCATTCCCGCACCCATCGCGCGCGCTGGTGCGATCTGTGCGATGACTCGATCCGCATTGCCCGGCGCATCGCCGACCGTCGGATTGACCTGCGCCAGTGCGATGCGCACACCGCCGTTCATGCCTGGTGATTCCATCAGCGTTTTCTGGCGCGCCGGCGCCGGCCCGCGAGTGCGGTCTTCATCGCACTGCCGAGCTCGGCAGGCGAACGCACCGTGCGAACTCCTGCCGCTTCCAGCGCGGCGTACTTGTCGGCCGCTGTTCCCTTGCCGCCCGCGATCACGGCCCCCGCATGACCCATGCGCTTGCCGGCAGGCGCCGTGACGCCTGCGATATAGGCAACCACGGGCTTGGATACGTGGCGGCGGATGTAGTCGGCGGCCGCTTCTTCGTCGCTGCCACCGATTTCGCCGACCATCACGATTCCTGCGGTGCGCTCGTCCTTCTCGAAGAGCGCGATGACATCGACGAAATTCATGCCGCGCACCGGGTCGCCGCCGATGCCCACGCAACTGCTCTGCCCCAGTCCGAGACTGGTGGTCTGGAACACCGCCTCATAGGTCAAGGTGCCGGAACGCGACACGATGCCGATGCGCCCCGGCTTGTGTATGAAGCCCGGCATGATGCCGACCTTGCATTCGCCCGGCGTGATCACGCCCGGGCAATTGGGTCCGACCAGCCGGCAACGGTGCCCGGCGAGCGCGGCCTTCACCTTGATCATGTCATTGACCGGTATTCCCTCGGTGATGCAGACGATCAGGCGGATGCCCGCGTCGGCGGCCTCGAGGATCGCGTCGGCTGCGAATGGTGCCGGTACATAGATCATGCTGACATCGGCGCCCGTCGCGCCCACCGCATCGTGCACCGTATTGAAAACTGGACGATCGAGATGGCGCTCGCCGCCACGGCCCGGCGTCACGCCGCCGACCAGATTGCTGCCGTAGAGAATCGCCTGCTCCGAATGAAATGTGCCCTGTTTGCCGGTGAATCCCTGGCAGATCACGCGACTCCTGCGATCGACCAGGATGCTCATCGGCGCGCTCCCCGGGAAGCACTGCGCACCGCCTTGGTTGCCGCATCGGTCAGGTCGTTTGCGGGCGTGATTGCGAGCTTGCTTGCCTTCAGGACCTTGCGCGCGCGATCGGCGTTCGTGCCCTCGAGCCGGACGATCACGGGTACCGAGACGCCGACCTGCAGGACCGCCTGCACGATGCCCTCGGCGATCACGTCACAGCGCACGATGCCGCCGAAGATATTCACCAGTACGGCGCGCACCCGTTCATTCGAAAGGATCAGCCGGAATGCCGCGGTCACGCGCTCGGCGGTTGCCGTGCCACCGACATCGAGGAAATTGGCCGGTGCACCGCCGTGCAGCTTGATCAGGTCCATGGTCGCCATCGCGAGGCCAGCGCCATTGACCATGCAGGCAATATTGCCGTCCAGCGAGACATAGTTCAGGTCGTGCTCGGAGGCGGCGCGCTCCATCGCATCTTCCTGCGAGGGGTCGCGCAATTCCACCAAGGCCGGTTGCCTGTAGAGCGCGTTCTCTTCGACGTTGATCTTGGCGTCGAGCGCCACCAGCCGGCCGTCCTTTGTGACGATCAACGGGTTGATCTCGATCAGGCCCAGGTCGCGTTCGAGATAGAGGCCATAGAGTGCGCGCGCGATTCGTTCGAATTGCGCCACCAGATCACCGGCGAGCCCGAGACCGAATGCCAGGCGCCTGCACTGGTAGCCCTGCAGCCCCGCGGCCGGATCGACGTCGATGCGCAGGATCTTCTGCGGCTCCTTCGCGGCGACTTCCTCGATGTCCATGCCGCCTGCGGCGGAGGCGACAAAGGCGATGCGGCCAAGATCGCGATTCAGCAGGACACTCAGATAGAGCTCGCGCTCGATGGCACTGCCCGACTCGATGTAGACCAGATTGACCGGCAGGCCCTGTGCGCCGGTCTGCCGGGTGACCAGTCGCTGGCCCAGCATTGCCGCTGCCGCACTGCCGACTTCCTGTGCCGAGCGGCAGAGCTTGATGCCGCCGGCCTTGCCGCGGCCGCCGGCATGGACCTGCGCCTTGACGACCCAGACGGGACCCGCAAGTTCACCGGCCGCGGCAATCGCTTCGGCCTCGGTGGCGGCGATCATGCCGGCCGGCACCGGGATCCCCGAATCCCTGAAAATCCGCTTTGACTGGTACTCGTGGAGGTTCATCGCGGCATTGTAACGGGAGCCTTGAACCGCGTCGCAATCGTGCACCGCCCTTCAGGTACTGGTTGCCTCGCATGATAGAGTGCGGCCCGTGAAAGGCCCGGCGGACATCGAGCGCACGACCGGCGATCCGGAGCTTGCCTGGCGCGTGCTGGGTCTTCTGAATCTCTACCGGCTGTCCGTCCCGTCCCTGTTGACCGCGCTGCTGATACTTGCATCGAGGCCGCAATTGCCGGGCCCCGAGTTTCCATCCACCTATTTCTACACGCTTGCCGCGTGGTTCGCATCCGGCGTGATCTGCATCGGGCTGCTGAAGACACGCTGGCCGAGTCTGCACGCTCAGGCCCTCATCCACATCGCATTCGACGTTGTCGCCGTGACACTGCTGCTGCTCACCAGCTCGGGCGCGGCGAGCGGCGTCGGACTGCTGCTGATCATGCCGGTCGCCGCGGTCAGCATTCTGCTGCCGAACCGCATCGCGACAACAATTGCAGCGATCGCAGCGATCTTTGTCCTCGGCCAGCAAGTGATCCTGTCGGTCTCGGGTGTCACCGACGTGTCGGATCTGGCGCAGGCCGGCATGCTGGGTGTCGTGATATTCATTGCTGCGCTCGCCGTCGCGCCGCTCGCCAGGCGGCTGCGCGAGAGCGAGGCGCTGGTGCGCCAGCGCGATATCGATCTCGCGAATCTCGCGGAACTCTCCCAATACGTCGTCGAAAGACTGCGCGAGAGCCTGGTGGTAGTCGACGAGCAGGATCGAATACGGCTGATCAACGAATCGGCGCGGCAGATCCTGGGTGGCGATGTGAAAGCGAGCGCGCTGCTCGGCGAGGTGTCGCCGCGGCTGCTATACCTGCTGACCATGTGGCGGCAGGGGTCGCCGGACATGGACACCGCGGGCGGCAACCTGCTGGCCGCGGACGGACTCAGGCAAGTGCGGCCACATTTCGCCCCGCTCGGCCAGGGGCGGCCGCCGCCGGTACTGGTCTTCCTCGAGGACCTGACGGCGCTCGATGACCGCATCCAGCAGAGCCGCCTCGCGGCGCTCGGCCGGCTTTCCGCCAGCATTGCGCACGAAATTCGCAACCCGGTTGGCGCGATCAGCCATGCCGGGCAACTGCTGGCCGAGGATGCGAATTTGACGGACTCTGGCCGGCGCATGACCGAGATCATCAAGGCCAATGCCGAGAGAGTCAGCACGATCATTGCCAACGTGCAGCAGCTCGCGCGCCGCGAAAGCACGCGTCCTGAGCGCATGCCGCTCGGCGAGTGGCTCGGCGATTTCGCCCAGGAATTCGTCGTCACCGGCGGCCACAAGGCGGACCAGTTGCTGATTTCGATGCCGGAGCCGGATCTGGAAGTCCGCGTGGACCCGTCGCATCTGCGCCAGATCCTGTGGAATCTCTGTGAGAACGCATTTCGCTACGCCGTGCACGGCGACAGCGACCGGGTCGAATTGCGCGTCGGCCGGCTGGCGGGAAGCAACCGGCCATTCCTCGAAGTGCTGGATCGCGGCCCCGGTATTGAGGCCGCGCTCGCCGACCGGATCTTCGAGCCCTTCTTCACTTCGCGGGCGAGCGGCACCGGGCTCGGCCTCTTTATCGCGCGCGAGCTCGCCCAGTGCAATGGCGCGCTGCTCGTATTCGAGCCACGCAGCGGCGGTGGCAGCATATTCCGGATCGTTTTCGCGGACCCGCAGCGCTGGGAACAATCGTGAGCTTTGCCCATGGCTGATCCAAGAGCATTGATCGTCGACGATGAACCGGACCTCTGCGAGCTCCTGTCACTGACGCTCGCCCGCATGGATGTCGATTCGCATTCCGTGCACGACCTGGCCGCCGCGCGCCATGAACTGCAGACCCGCCAGGACTATTCCTTGTGCCTGACCGACCTGCGGCTGCCGGACGGCGATGGCATTGAGTTGCTGGAATGGATCCAGGTGAATGTGCCGGACCTGCCGGTCGCCGTGATCACGGCGCACGGTCATGTCGAAGTCGCCGTGCGCGCGCTGAAACTGGGCGCCTTCGACTTCGTCTCGAAGCCGCTCGACATCTCGGACCTGCGCAAGCTGGTTAATCAGGCATTGAAACTTTCGGACGGCCGGCGCGGCGCGACAGACAGTGGCAAGCGTCTGCTCGGAGACTCCGAGCCGATGCAGAAGTTGCGGGCGATGATCGGCCGCGTTGCACGCAGCCAGGCTCCCGTGCATATCGCCGGCGAATCCGGCACCGGCAAGGAACTCGTGGCGCGCCTGATCCACGAGTCCGGTCCGCGCAAGGACAGTCCATTTATACCGGTCAGCTGCGGCGCGATTCCGTCGGAACTCATGGAAAGCGAGTTGTTCGGCCATCGCAAGGGCAGCTTCACCGGCGCTGTCGCCGACAAACCGGGTCTAGTCCAGACCGCGGAAGGCGGAACCCTGTTTCTCGATGAGGTGGCTGACTTGCCCTTTGCGATGCAGGTCAAGCTCCTGCGCCTAATCCAGGAAAAGACCGCACGCCCGGTCGGCGGCCAGCACGAGCAGCCCGTCGACGTCCGCATTCTCTCGGCGACCCATCGCGACCTCGACGAGCTGGTTGCCGCGGGCCGGTTCCGCGAGGATCTTTATTACCGGATCAATGTGATCGAGTTGCGCGCCCCGCCGCTGCGCGAGCGGATGTCCGACATTCCGGAACTCGCCAATATGATCACCGAACGATTTGCCGCCCGCATGGGCATGACGCCGCCGGTATTGTCCGACGAGGCCATGGAACTGCTGCTCGCACACGATTACCCCGGCAATGTCCGTGAGCTCGAGAATGTCATCGAGCGCGCCCTGACCCTCTGCGAAGCAGGGGTGATACAGGCGAGCGACATCGAACTCCGGACCTCCGCCGGACAGGGCGACCAATCGGAAACCAGCGCAGTTCCGGACACCCTGCCTGACCGGCTCGAGGACATTGAACGCGCATCCATCGTCCGTGCACTCGAAGAAGCACGCTACAACAAGACCGCCGCGGCAAGGGCACTGGGCATCAGTTTCCGGGCGCTGCGCTACCGCATCAAGAAGCTCGGCATCGAGTGATTCCGGTCGGCCTGACGTAGTGCGTCAATTGCTGACGCGCTGCGTCAGCTCTGGAGTCTGCGAATGACGACATCCGGCGGCAGACCGGCGTTAAAAACAATATATTTCAATGACTTATCTGTCAGTTCCCGGGCTGGCACGATCCTTGCTTCATTCCAGATGCATCAGCGCATTTGCGCTGCCCTCGGTTCAAATATAGGAGACGACTGAAATGAAACTTATCCAGAAGGGCTTCACGCTCATCGAATTGATGATCGTGGTTGCCATTATCGGCATCCTGGCCGCGATCGCGATCCCGGCGTATCAGGACTACACGATCCGCACGCAGGTCTCTGAAGGCCTGACACTGGCATCCGACGTCAAGGCGGGTATCGCTGAGTATGCGGCGCAGACCGGCGCATGGCCGATAACCCTCATGGAAGCGGGTCTCGGATCAGCAGCCGTTGCAGCCTTCAAGTCGGGCCGCTATGTCTCGGGGATTGACATCAATACCGTTGGGACGATCCAGATCACCTACGGCAAGGATGCCAATTCGCGCATTCAGGGCTCGCAGCTTGCCCTCCAGCCGCTGGTCAACGACAACGGCGACGTCGTGTGGCGTTGTGGCAAGTCCAACGCGCCGTCGGGCACGCACCCTGAATCGGATGGTGGTGCGGGTAATCCCGGTGCCAACACTTCAGTTGCCGGCACGACGGACCTGAGCGACAAGCACATGCCGGCTTCCTGCCGCACTGGATTCGGTGGCGGTTCGTAATAGCCGAGAGTGATGGACCGGCAATCTGGCCGGATCCGGCAAGGCCCCTGCATTCAGGGGCCTTGCCTTTTCTGCATTTGCAATCGCTGAATTCGCGACGATGACCATCAGCAAAGGAAAGAAACTTGGCCATTGGTCGGGACTGGCCCTGTCCCAGCTGCTGGCGCTCGTTTTTCTCGCGGCATGTCTCTGGTGGGTTTACCGTGAGCTCCAATTCGTACTGCCGAATCACCGCATCATCGCGTCACTTAGCCTCCAACGGGCGCTCGGTTCCGTGCTCAGCCGGCAACTCGCCGCATTTGGCGTCGCGATCCTGTTGTGTCACCTGCTGTTGGGTCTTGGCGCTTTTGCGCTTGCGCGCCTGACCGAAGTAGCGTTCACCGGGATTGCGCTGGCGCGGCGCGGATCGCTGATCAGCGGGTGGTTTGTGCTGCTCGTGGGTCTCGTCATGGCCGCCAACGCGACCTGGCATCCCGCATCCATCTTCGCGGGCCCCGATTCCTGGCTGCTGACCAATGTCGGCGGCTTCCGGCCGGTGCAGATCGGGTTGTTCGTATTCGTCGCGCTGGTCCTGTTTCTGACGATCCGCGCAGTGCGGCGAATTCGCGTAAGAAATCCCCGCTTCGTCCTCAGTTTTGGGGGCGCCGGCGCCCTCGCTTTGCTGGCCGGTGTCCTGCTGGCATTGGCCGATGCGGGCCCATCGCATGCCGGCGTTGCCGGTGCATCGCCAAATGTGATCATCCTCGGCGTGGATTCGCTGCGCCAGGACCTGACGGAAGCGCAGAGCGGGGCCGTTGTGACGCCGAATATCGACCGGTTCCTCGCCGGAGCAACACGCTTTTCGGATGCAACCAGCCCGCTCGCACGGACCTATCCGGCCTGGGTTTCCATCCTGACTGGTCGTTACCCGGTCTCTACCAATGCCCGCTTCAACCTGATGCCACGCTCGTTGGTGCACGAGGGTGTCACGCTGCCGGCCACGCTCAAGAAACACGGCTATCGCGCAATCTATGCGACTGACGAGGTCCGCTTTGCGAACTTCGACGAGTCCTATGGCTTCGACCAGCTGATCACGCCGCCGGTCGGTGCGGTGGACTTCCTGCTGGGCTATGGCGGTGATATTCCGCTGGTGAATCTGCTCGCAACGACCACCGCCGGGGGCCTGCTGTTTCCCTCGAATCACGCAAATCGCGCGGCCAATGTCACCTATGAACCCGAGGACTTCGTCGAGCGACTCGAGAACGAAGTCGCGGTCGAGGGCCCGGCATTCATCGCGATCCACCTGACACTCGCGCATTGGCCCTATAGCTGGGCGACGGCGGTGGCGCCGACAACGCCACAGGAATACCGCCCCGCGTATCGCAGCGCCATCGAGGAAGTCGATCGCCAGTTCGAGAATGTCCTGCGCGTGCTGACAAGAAAAGGGCTGCTCGAGAATTCGCTGGTCGTCGTCCTGTCGGATCATGGCGAGGCCCTGGGCGGCAAGACCGATTCGATGCTGCGCGCCACCGGCAGCAGCCGCGAGATCTGGGATTCGCTGTGGGGACATGGCACGAGTGTCATGAGTCCCCACCAGTATGGTGTCGTGCTCGCGATGCGCGCCTATGGCCGTGCGCGGCTGCCCGGGGCCGCAGGCACTTACGACTGGCCCGTATCGCTCCTGGACCTGCGCCCGACACTCGAGGAATTCGCAACCGGCAAGGCGCCATCCGGCATCGATGGAATTTCGCTGCTGCCACTGCTCGCGAATCCGTCAGAGGTCGCGCGCATCGATTCGCGCGTGCGATTCACGGAAACCGATTTCAATACCCCGAGCACGCTCGCAGGCCGCTATGAGGCGTCCGGTATCATCGACGAAGCGGCCGTATTCTACGAATTGAATCCGGCTACCGGCTGGGTGCAGTTCAGGAGCAATCGCCTGCCGATGCTGATCACGCGCAAGCAACGCGCGGCGTTCTCGCGAAACTCCCTGCTGGCGGCAATTCCCGGCCCGGTCGACGGATCGGTAACCTACCTGTTCACCGACCGCCACACGCCATCGCCACGGCGTCTGGTGGGCCGGCCGGACCCCGCGACCGAGCCCGAAGCCGCCCGCCTCTGGGATGCGCTCCATGCACGCTTTGCGGGCGAACTGCCCGCGGACTCCAGTCTGCCGCTAATGTGATCTCCGTCACCGGTTGCCGGACCGGGTTATGGGAGCATCGGCGGCGATTTAACAATTGCCGGTACCCCCCCATGGGGTACATTATTCGGGGCTCGGGACAACGAAAATCGGGGACGGTCTGACCGGATGAACGAGAACGCAACCGTGATGACAGGTTCGGTCCGGGCGGTGCTCAGCGGCCTGGCACAGCGCCTGGTCCTGGACGGCCTGATCGATGAGGCTGCGATGCTCGATGCCATCGCGAGCGCACGCGAACGCAAGACCCACCTGGTCAGCTGGCTGGTGTCCCATGATCTGGCCGCTGCGCGCGACATCGCGATCGCGGCGGCGCAGGAATTCGGCGTCCCGCTGCTGGACCTCGATGCGGTCAACATCGATCTCGACACCGTCCGGATCGTCAACGACAAGTTGTTATCCAAGCATCGCGTGCTGCCGCTCGTCAAGCGCGGCAAGCGGCTGCACGTCGCCGTCTCCGACCCCACCAATCTGCACGCGGTCGATGAGATCAAGTTCCAGACCGGGCTCGCGATCGAAGCCGTCATCGTCGAGGATGACAAGCTGCAGCGCGCCGTGCAGAAAGCGATCGATCAGGTCGACACTTCGATGCCCTCGCTCGGCGAGGACGATTTCGATCTCGAGAACCTCGACATATCGTCGACCGACGAGTCGGAAGCCGACAGCGGCCGCGACGACGTGGAAGATGCGCCGATCGTGCGCTTCGTCAACAAGATCATGCTGGACGCGATCCGCAAGAACGCCTCCGACATCCATTTCGAGCCGTACGAGAAGTATTACCGCATCCGGCTGCGTGTGGATGGCGTGCTGCGCGAGGTTGCGCAGCCGCCCGTGCAGCTTGCGACCAAGCTTGCGGCCCGCCTGAAGGTGATGTCGCGCCTCGACATCGCCGAACGGCGCGTACCGCAGGACGGCCGCATCAAGATGCGGCTTTCCAAGAACCGTTCGATCGACTTCCGCGTCAGCAGCTGTCCGACATTGTTCGGCGAGAAGATCGTGCTCCGCATCCTGGATGCCAGCACCGCGATGATGGGTATCGACGCGCTGGGCTACGAGCCGTTCCAGAAAGACCTTTACATGAAGACGCTGGCACGGCCCCAGGGCATGATTCTTGTAACCGGCCCGACTGGCAGCGGCAAGACGGTTTCGCTGTACACCGGGCTTTCGATCCTGAATGTCGAGGACACCAATATCTCGACCGCCGAGGACCCTGCGGAAATCGTGTTGCCCGGCGTCAATCAGGTCAATGTCAATCCAAAGGTCGGCCTGACATTCGCCTCGGCACTCCGCGCCTTCCTGCGCCAGGATCCGGACGTCATCATGGTCGGAGAGGTGCGCGATCTCGAGACGGCCGAGATAGCGATCAAGGCGGCGCAGACCGGTCACCTTGTGTTGTCGACGCTGCACACGAATGACGCGCCGCAGACACTGACACGCATGGTGGACATGGGGGTCAAACCCTATGCGATTGCGACCTCGGTCAGCCTGATTATCGCGCAGCGGCTTGCGCGGCGGCTGTGCTCGAGCTGCAAGGCGCCGCTGACGCTGCCGGCCGAGGCACTGCTGAAGGAAGGCTTCACCGAGGACCAGGTCAGTCGCGGCGATTTCAAGATCCACAAAGCGGTTGGTTGCAGCCAGTGCACCGATGGATACAAGGGGCGGGTCGGCATCTATGAGGTGCTGCCGGTGACCGAGACGATCGGGCGGATCATCCTGGAGGGCGGCAGCGCTCCCCATATCCGCGACCAGGCCACCAAGGACGGAGTCTGGGATCTGCGGACTTCGGGCCTCAAGAAGGTCATGGACGGGCTGACCACCCTCGAAGAAGTCAACCGCGTCACAGTTGAATGATCGGACCGGGCGCTAGAATTCAAGGCTCAGGGTAGAGGACCACCGAAACCATGGCGCAGACCTCAGCCGCAGTCAAAGACATCCCCTACTCGTGGGAAGGCAAGGACCGCAAGGGCAACAAGGTCCGCGGCCGCTCGCTCGCCAAGAACGAGAACGAAGTCCGCGCGGAACTGCGACGCCAGAGCATCGTTCCGGTCAAGATCAAGAAGCAGCAGAGCCTGTTCAAGAGTGGCGGCAGTGTAAGCGCGCTCGACATCGCAATGTTCAGCCGTCAGCTCGCAACCATGCTCGCTGCGGGCATTCCGCTGGTGCAGGCGTTCGAAATCGTCGGCGTCGGCCATGAAAAGCCGGCGATGCAGAAGCTGATCCTCGACATCAAGCTCAACATCGAGGGCGGAAGCTCCCTGCACGAGTCCCTGGCCAAACACCCGCACCACTTCGACGACCTGTACGTGAATCTCGTCGAGGCGGGCGAGCAGGCGGGCGCGCTGGAATCGCTTCTGGACAAGGTCGCGACCTACAAGGAAAAGACCGAAGCCCTGAAGAAGAAGATCAAGAAGGCGCTGTTCTACCCGGCCGCGGTGCTCGCGGTCGCCGTAATCGTGACGCTGATCCTGCTGCTGTTCGTGATCCCGCAATTCGAGTCGCTATTCAAGGGTTTTGGCGCGGACTTGCCGGCTTTCACGCGCATGGTCATCGAAATGTCACGATTCGTGCAGGCCCAGGGTTGGTGGATGGGTCTCATGATCGGCGGCGGCGTGGCCGTCTTCCTGTACTTCAAGAAACGCTCGCGCGCGCTGCGGCATTTCCTGGATCGCGCGATGTTGAAGCTGCCGATCGTCGGGCCGATCCTCGTCAAGGCCGCGATCGCGCGCTATGCGCGCACGCTTTCCACGATGTTCTCGGCCGGCGTGCCGCTGGTAGAGGCCATGGAATCGGTCGCCGGCGCCACCGGCAACATCGTCTATGAAACGGCCGTCATGCGCATGCGCGACGAGGTCGCGACCGGCCAGCGACTGCAGCGTGCGATGGAAAACACGGGGCTGTTCCCCAACATGGTCGTGCAGATGATCGCAGTCGGCGAGGAATCCGGCTCCCTCGACGCAATGTCCGCCAAGGTCGCCGACTTCTACGAACTCGAGGTGGACACGGCGGTGGACGGCCTGTCCTCGTTGCTAGAGCCGCTCATCATGGCGTTCCTCGGTGTGCTGGTCGGCGGTCTCGTGATCGCGATGTACCTGCCGATCTTCAAGCTGGGCGCCGTGATCTGACCGGGCCGTCGGAGTCCTGGGCCATGCTGTCGGCGAATCCCGCCGTATTCGCGGCGGTCGCCGCACTTTTTGCGCTGGCGATCGGCAGTTTCCTCAATGTCGTGATCCACCGGCTGCCGCTGATGCTGGAGCGGCAGTGGCGCGCGCAATGTGCGGAGATTACCGGTCATGCCGCGAAGCCCGAAGGCGAGGCGCTCAACCTGGTCAGGCCGCGCTCGCGCTGCCCGTCCTGTTCCACACAGATCCGCGCCATCCACAATATTCCGGTGCTGAGCTATCTGGCGCTGCGCGGTCGCTGCGCTTCCTGCGGCGCGAAGATTCCGCTGCGATATCCGCTGGTCGAACTCGTGACGGCCATCGTGAGCGGTGTGGTCGCCTGGCATTACGGATTCGGCAGCCAGGCCGCCCTCGCGCTCGTGTTCAGCTGGTACCTGATTGCGTTGACCGGAATCGATCTCGACCGGCAGCTCCTGCCCGACGTGCTGACACTGCCGCTCTTGTGGATCGGGCTGCTCGCCAGCGCCTGGCCGGTGGCTGGCGCTCCTTCGCCGCGTGATGCGCTGATCGGTGCAGCTGCCGGATATCTGGCCCTGTGGCTCGTATTCCAGGCCTTCCGGCTTGTCACCGGCAAGGAGGGCATGGGCTACGGGGACTTCAAGCTCTTCGCGGCGATCGGCGCGTGGCTCGGCTGGCAGATGCTGCCGCTCGTGCTGCTGCTGTCGGCCATGGTCGGCTCCGCAGTCGGTCTGACGATGATCGTGGCAAGGCGCCATGGACGCGATGTGCCGATCCCCTTCGGGCCCTATCTCGCGGGCGCAGGATGGATCGCGATGTTGTGGGGCCCGCTGCTCGTCGAGCGTTACCTCAACGTCGCAGGCCTGCGTTGAGCGCAGCGCGGATGCTTCGCATCGGGCTCACCGGGGGGATTGCGAGCGGCAAGTCGACGGTTGCAGATCTCTTCGCCAGGTTTGGCGCCGCTGTCATCGACGCGGACCGGATCGCACGGGAAATCGTCATGCCCGGCCTTCCAGCGCTTGCGGCCCTGACCCGGGCGCTCGGCAGCGGCATCCTCGCCCCCGACGGTAGTCTCGACCGCCAGCGACTCCGGGAGCGCATTTTCAGTGATCCGGGGACCCGCGATATCGTCGAGTCAATCCTGCATCCGGCCATCATTTCGGAGCTGGTCCGCCAGGCCGATGCCGCTTCGGGCCCATATCAGGTCCTCGTGATCCCGCTGCTGGTCGAGGGCGGCCGCCGGCAGCTGGTCAACCGGGTACTGGTCGTGGACTGCACCGAGGAGCAGCAGATCGAGCGCCTGATGCGCCGCGACGGCGAAACCCGGCAGAACGCCGCGCGCGCGCTCGCCGCACAGGCAACGCGTGACGAGCGTCTCGCTGCGGCCGATGACGTCATCGTGAATGACCGGGACCCGGCGAAACTCGTCGAACTGGTCGCCGGGCTGGACCGCAAGTACCGCCGTCTGGCCGCGAAAAACTGAGCGCCAGGCAGCAGTTCGCAGGCCGAGGCCGGAATACGATGTTTACGGGGCCGGAAGGCGTGTCGCAGAATAGGGCCATGTTCGAGCCAGTCCCGGAACCCCGGGTCAATCCGGAGCCGATCACCTACGAGCAGCCGCTGAACGAGCGGATGCGGGGATTCATGCGGCTCGAATTCCTCTGGCAGCAGCTTTCCTATCACGCGGGCATTCCAAATCCCTGGTCCAGCCGTTCCGCAGTCGCGGGACTGCTCGAGATCCTCGCGATCACCTCGCGCGGCGATGCGCGCGGCGACGTGCTGAAGGAACTCGAACGGCAGATGTCGGCCATGCGCGATTATCAGAACCGTCCCGGCGTGGATGCCGCGCGGCTGCGATCGATACTCGCCGCACTGGTGCGGCGGCGCGAGGAACTGAATGCCGCCGGTGCAAACTTCATGCAGCGGCTGCGCGAGTCCGAATTCCTGAACGCGATCAAGCATCGCAGTGCGATTCCGGGTGGTACCTGTGAATTCGACCTGCCCGATTACTATCACTGGCTCAATCTCGAGCCGGACCTGCGCGAAAGCGATCTCGCCGACTGGCTGACAACGATCCGTCCGCTATGCGAATCAGTCTCGGAGCTGCTATGGATCACGCGCGAGAACGCCTTGCCGCGCGACGAGCTCGCAATCGGCGGCGTTTACCAGATCGTGTTCGAGCGCGACCGGCCGGTACAGCTCGTCCGTCTCACGCTGCCCGGCGAATCGCGGCTGTATCCCGAGGTGAGTGGCAGCCACCACCGCTGCAGCCTGCGCTTCCTGCGCTGGAATAGTGTGCACAGCCGGCCCGTTCAGGCGACCGAGGACGTGCGCTTCAGCCTGACGACCTGCTACTGATCGCGATGGCGACCCTGATCACCTGTCCGCATTGCAAGCGTCAGTGCAAATGGGACGACAATCCCTGGCGTCCATTCTGCAGCGAACGCTGCAAGCAGATAGATCTCGGCGCCTGGTTCGAGGAACGCCACGCCATCCCCGGCGAAGCCGTGGAAATCCCGGACGCGGAACCCGACACCGACCCGCTGAAGCACTGAAAAGGGGACGCACCCCTTTTCCCTCGGAGGGAAAAGGGGTGCGTCCCCTTTTCAGTTGCCGCCGGCCATGCGCAGGTGCTTCGCCAAGAACGCCCACTGGTTCGCCCAGTCCTCGATCTGCATCCAGGCCGGCTTGCCGGCACCGTGGCCGGCACGCGTTTCGATGCGCACCAGCACGGGATTTGCGCAATCGTGCTGGGCGTACTGCAGCGCTGCCGCAAACTTGAAGCTGTGCCAAGGCACGACCCGATCGTCGTGATCCGCGGTGGTCACCAGCGTCGGCGGATAGCAGCCCGGCTTCAGATTGTGCACCGGGGAATAGCTCAGCAACGCGCCAAACTGGTCCCGGTCCTCGACCGTGCCATAGTCGCTCGACCAGGCATAGGCATTCGCGCTGGCCGTGTGATACCGGAGCATGTCCATCACGCCAACACCCGGCAACGCCGCACCAAAGAGCTCCGGACGCTGCGCCATCACCGCGCCGACCAGCAGACCGCCGTTGCTGCGGCCGTGGATTGCGAGCCGCGAGGCCGAGGTGTAGCGATGTGCCACCAGCCATTCCGCGGCCGCGATGAAATCGTCGAACACGTTCTGCTTGTGTGTCCTGGTGCCGGCCTCGTGCCAGGCGGCGCCGTACTCGCCGCCGCCGCGGAGGTTGGCGACCGCATAGATGCCGCCGCGCTCTAGCCAGGCTGCGTAGACCGGGCTGTAGACCGGTGTCAGTGAAACGTCGAAGCCGCCATAGCCGTACAGCAGCGTGGGATTCTCGCCGTTCATCACCGTGTCGCGGCGCCGGGTGATGAACATCGGAATGCGCGTGCCGTCCTTGCCCGTGTAAAAGACCTGCTCGGTCAGGTAGGGACTGGCATCGAATGGCACCCGCGGCTGCCTGAACGGCTCTACCACGCCCTTTGCGACGTCGTAGCGATAGAGCGCGAGCGGCGTCAGATAATCCGTATAGGCGAAAAAGGTCTCGTTTTCCTTCCACGCATCGGGGAAGCCGGTCACCGTGCCAAGACCGGGCATCGGGATCTCGCCGCGCAGGCTCCCGTCCATGCGATAAACGCGCAGCCGCGAACGCGCGTCCTCCAGATAGTTGGCAATCAGGTGGCCGCCGGCCAGGCTAGCCTGATAGAGGCGGGCCTGCGCCTCCGGCACGATTTCGACGGGTTCGGGATGCGCTGGATCGATCGCGATCACGCGGCCTCGCGGCGCGCCCTGGGTCGTCTTAAAGTAGAGTCGGTCGCCGACCGCGCCCAGGAAATCGTAGATTCCGTCCCACTTGTCGAGAATCCGCAGGACCGGGGCATCCGGCCTCGACAAGTCGCGCAGATGTATCGCGTTCGATTCAAATCCGTAGGAGATGACCAATACCAGCCAGCGTCCATCCTCCGACACCAGTGGATAAGGATTGTGGCGCGGGTTTTCCGGAGTCGCGTAGACTGCTTCATCGGCCTCCTGCGACGTGCCAAGCCGATGCCGGTAGACACTGACCTGCCGCTGGTCGTCTGCGCGTCCATCGGCGCCCCGCGGATAGCGCGAGTAATAGAACACACCCGCATCCGGCATCCACGAAACGCCGGTGAACTTGGTGTCGCGGATCAGGTCCGGCAGGTCACGCCCCGTATCGACTTCGCGCACATGCCAGGTATCCCAGTCGGTGCCTCCATCGGACACCGCATAGGCGACGTATCGTCCGTCCGGGCTGACCGAATAATCGGCGAGCGATGCCGTCGCGTCTTTTGAGAACGTGTTGGGATCGACCAGCACGCGAGGCGTCGCATCCGCGGCTGGGGCCCAATAGAGAACGCCCTGATTCTGCTTGCCGCCCTTCTCGACATAGAAGTAACGGCCGCCGTGCTTGACCGGCACGCGTGCCTTTTCGTCGAGCCAGCTGTAGCCGTACTGCTCATAGTCCCAAAGCTCGGTCAGCCGTGTGCGGATCGCCTCACGCGCCGGGATAGCCTCGAGATACGGCTGCGAAAGCCTGTTTTCCGCTGCCACCCAGGCGTCGACATCCGGCCCCGGTGTTTCCATCCAGCGGTAAGGATCGGCAACTTTCGTGCCGTGATACTCATCGACGACCTGCCCCCGCACCGCTGTCGGGTATTGCATCGCCCTCAGATCGTGGGCAGCGCTCACGGCGGGATGGGCAGCCAGGATGGCAAGGGCGAAGCTGGATATGACATAGCGGTGCACCGTGCTTACACTCCATGCGGACCGGGCGCGAATTCTAGCAAAGCGGCGCCCTGTCGAGTTCCGACTGCGACAGGACGGAGCAGCCATGCGTTCATTCGTAATTGGTATCACGGCCACACTTGCCCTGACCGCCGCCGGCGCCGGCGACCTGACGGTCGAGAGGCTGTTCGACGCGCCCGACCTGCAGGGACCTTCGCTGCGCCAGCTGCGGTTTTCACCCGACGGCGCGCTCGTTTCCTATCTGCGCGGCAAGGAGGACGAACCGCAGGTTTACGACCTGTGGGCGTATGACATCGCCGCCGGCCAGCATCGCCTGCTGGTCGATTCGCGCAGTCTCACGCAGGCAGGGGAAACGCTGTCAGCCGCGGAGGAAGCCCGTCGTGAGCGCCAGCGCATCGCGGCGCTGCGCGGCATCGTCGAGTACCAGTGGGCGCCGGATTCACGCGCCCTGCTGTTCCCGCTCGGCGGCGACCTCTACCACTACGACATGACGAGGCCGGCGAACGAGGCGGTAACACGCCTGACCAACACCGAGTCCTACGAGACTGACCCGCAGTATTCACCGCGCGGCCGCTACGTCAGCTTCATCCGTGACCAGGATCTCTATGCCGTCGAGATTGCGACCGGCGCGGAACGACGGCTGACGACGGGCGGCGGCGGGCTCATCAGCCACGGCGTCGCCGAATTCATCGCGCAGGAAGAGATGAATCGGAACACCGGTTACTGGTGGTCACCCGATGAGCGGCACATCGCATTCACGCGCGTGGACGAATCGCCGGTCGCCGAACTCGAGCGCTTCGAAGTCCAGGCGGAAGGTTTCCGCGTCCTGCATCAGCGCTACCCGGCAGCGGGCGCCGCGAATGCAGACGTGCGTCTTGCCGTGCTCGACCTCGAGACCGGTTCGGTCGCCTGGGCGGAACTGGGCGACAGCGACTACTATCTGGCGCGCGTCAACTGGTTTCCCGAAGGTGACCAGCTGCTGGTTCAACGCCAGTCACGGGACCAGAAGCGCCTTGACCTGCTGAGCTTTGCGGTATCGGGCGGCAATGCCCGCCTGCTGTTCTCCGAGACGAGCGACACCTGGGTCGAGCTGCACGACGACCTGCACTTCCTGCCACGCCGCAAGGAGCTGCTGTGGGCTTCGCAACGGACCGGACACAATCATCTGTACCGTTATGGCTATGACGGCCAATTGAAGGGCGCGGTCACCGCGGGCGACTGGGATGTCATCGGTGATTCACAGGCGCCTGCCGTGCGCGGCATCGATGAAAAGCGCGGCCGCGTGTTCTTCATGGCGACACTGAAAACACCCCTCGAGCGGCAGCTCTATATCGCGCGTCTCGAAGCGGGCAGCGCACGCGCGCCTTTGCAGCTCACGTCGCAGGACGGCTGGCACACCATCACGATGTCGCAGGACGCGCATCGCTACCTGCAGGGTTACAGCGACCCAATGCAGCCACCACAGCTGTCGTTGCACGATGCAAGCGGCAGGCGGCTCGCCTGGCTGATCGAAAACCGGCTCGACGAACGGCATCCCTACGCGCCTTACCTGGACCGGCACGTGATACCGGAATTCGGCGCGCTGCCGGCCGTCGATGGCACGCCGCTCTACTGGCAGCTCTTCAAGCCACCGGGCTTCAAGCAGGGCCGCCGATATCCGGCGATCCTGCTGGTCTATGGCGGACCGACGGCGCAGACCGTGCTGCGCCGCTGGGGCGAGCGGCGTGGCAGCCAGACCGCGCAGCTGTTCACGCAGCGCGGCTACGTCGTATTCGCCATCGACAACCGCGGCTCGGGCGGGCGCGGCCAGGCGTTCGCGACCGCCCTGTACCGCCGCATGGGCGGCGTCGAGGTCGTGGACCAGCTGAAAGGCGTCGAATGGCTGAAGCAACAGCCGTATGTCGACCCGGGGCGGATCGGGGTATTTGGCTGGAGTTACGGCGGTTACATGACGCTGATGCTGATGTTGCAGTCACCCGGCACCTTTGCTGCCGGCGTCGCCGGTGCGCCCGTGACCGACTGGCGGCTATACGACACGCATTACACGGAGCGTTATCTCGGCGTGCCGGGCGAGAACAGTGAGGGTTACCGGGAGTCGAGTGTACTGGCGCATGCTGGGGCGCTGCGCGACCGGTTGTTGTTGATGCATGGCATGGCAGACGACAATGTTCTGTTCACGCATTCGACACTCCTTATCAAGGAGCTGGTCGCCGCAGGACGGATATTCGAAGTGATGCCCTATCCCGGCAGCAAGCACGCGGCGCTCAGTTTCAGGGACACTGGCGTCCACGGCTGGCACACGATCCTGGACTTCTTCGACCGTCAATTAGGTGCCGGGTCGCAGGTCCCCAAATCTCCCTGAGCGAACCACGGCTGCGAACCTGGCCTGATAGCTAGTCGGGTGCGTGGCCGGGGCGCTTTGTCATGATGACCGCACAGCCGTGTGCGCCGGCCAGTTGCAGCCGTTCGAGCCGACCTGCATCCGGGTACCAGCCCGCGAACACCGGCACACTGACAGCCTGGCAGAGTTCTTCGAGATCGCCGGGCGGCACGGGCCCGCGTTGTGTTGCAGCCACGAGAAAATGCGCGCCCTTGCCGATCGCCTCGAGCGCGCGCACCCGGTCCTCGCAGATCACGCCGACCAGGAATGCACTGTCGCGATCGACATGCAGATTCTGGCCGTCCCAGCGCAACACCGCGCCATCCGCACCGGCTTTCGCCGCGACGCTGATCGCCTCGATGCCGTCACCCAGGGCGAATATGCGGTGACCCGCGGCGTGCGCAGTCTTCACGATGGCGGTGTCCAACTGCGGGGACGGCGGCTCTGCAACGTGCCAGAAGATCGTCTGCGGTTCGCCCGCGCCGAGCGCCGCAAGCTGCGCGGTGGTTGAAATGACACGGGCCAATTGCGGCAGCCGCAGTGCCGTGACAACACCGCGATCGGCCTCCAGCATGTCGCGACCCGGCAATTCGTCGGCCATCACCCAGGCAAGCGCCTGCGAGTCAAGGCCTTTCGGCGTGCCCTGGTATTCGATGACCCGCCAGAAATCGAGCAGGACGCGGCGATCCGAGTAGTTGTGGTACAGGCGGATCAGCGGGCATGCGGAGCGAACCGTGATGCCGAGCTCCTCGGCCAGTTCGCGCTTCAGGCCCTTCAGCCGGTCCTCGCCGAAAGCCAGCTTGCCACCCGGAAATTCCCAGCGGCCGGCCATATGGCGACCGCGCGGTCGCTGAGCGATCAGCACGCGACCGGCAGCGTCAAAAAGTGCGCCGGCGATGACATGAATTTCAGGAATAGCCTCCATCCCTGGATTCCCTTTCGCCTGGTGTGCCACGTTCAGCCGCCGGTCTGCTGTATCGCGCCGTGACAGTGCTTGTATTTCCTGCCCGACCCGCAGGGGCAGAGCTCATTGCGTCCGATCTTGCGCTCGCCCCGCACAAATGGCGGAGCCACAGTCGCGGGTGCCGGCGCCGCTGTGGCGGCCGGCTGTGCTTCGGACGTGATCGCGGCAGGCTCGGCGTGCTGCAGCTGCATGCGGCTCTGCAGCCGGCGCCGGCGCTCGGCCTCCTCGCGCTCGATCTCTTCCTCGGTGCGCACCTGCAGGCGCTGCAGCAGCAGAACCGTGTCGGTACGAATACGTTCCAGCATCGCGGTGAACAACGCGAAAGCTTCGCGTTTGTACTCCTGCTTCGGGTTCTTCTGCGCATAAGCACGCAGATAGATCCCCTGGCGCAGGTAGTCCATGCCCGCCAGGTGCTCGCGCCAGTGGGTGTCGAGCTGCTGCAGCATGACTGCGCGCTCGAGGTGGCGCATGACTGGCTCACCGACCTGCTGGACCTTTGCTTCGTACGCCGCCTCAATTGCCTCGAGGAGCCGTGCGGCCGCATCGTCGCCCTGCCGTTCCGGGTTCTCGGCAAGCCAGGCCGCGAGTCCGGTACGCACACCGAAATCGCGCTCGATGGTGTCCTCGAGCCCGGCGACGTCCCACTGCTCCTCGACACTCTCGGGCGGGATGTACTGAGCGACGGTGCCGTGCACGACCTCCGTTCGAACGTCGCGGATGACGCCTGCAATGTCGTCCGTGGACATGATCTCGGTGCGCTGGCGATAGATGACCTTGCGCTGGTCATTGGCGACGTCGTCGTATTCGAGCAGGTTCTTGCGCGCGTCGAAGTTGTGCGATTCCACCTTGCGCTGGGCATTCTCGATCTGGCGCGAAAGCATCCGGCTCTCGATGGCCTCCCCCTCGCGCATGCCGACCGTACGCAGCAGGGACTTGGTGCGCTCCGGGTCGCCGAAGATGCGCATCAGGTTGTCTTCGAGCGACAGATAGAATCGGCTTGAGCCAGGATCACCCTGGCGACCCGACCGGCCGCGCAACTGGTTGTCGATGCGCCGCGATTCATGACGTTCGGTGCCAACGATATGCAGACCGCCCGCCGCGATGACCTTCTCATGCAGCTGCTGCCATTCACCTTCAAGCTCGCGGGCGTGCGCTTCCAGTTGCGCCGGCTCGAGTGTCGCGTCCTTGCGCAGCTGCTCGATCTGCTTCTGCACGTTGCCGCCCAGCACGATGTCAGTGCCGCGGCCGGCCATGTTGGTCGCTATCGTCACGCTGCCAGGCCGCCCGGCCTGCGCAATGATCATCGCCTCGCGTTCGTGCTGCTTGGCATTCAGGACCTGGTGCGCGATGCCGGTGTCGCGCAGCAGGCCGGACAGCAGCTCCGAGGTCTCGATCGATGCCGTGCCGACTAGCACCGGCTGACCGCGCGCCACGCAGTCGCGGATGTCCTCGATGATCGCCGCGAACTTGTCCTTCTGGTTCAGATAGACGAGATCCGGCAGGTCCTTGCGGATCATTTCCTTGTGGGTCGGCACCACGACGACCTCGAGCCCATAGATCTGCTGGAACTCGAAGGCCTCGGTGTCCGCCGTGCCGGTCATGCCGGAAAGCTTCTGATAGAGGCGGAAATAATTCTGGAAAGTGATCGAAGCGATGGTCTGGTTTTCCTCGCGGATCCGCACCGCTTCCTTGGCCTCGATGGCCTGGTGCAGGCCGTCCGACCAGCGCCGGCCCGGCATGGTGCGGCCGGTGAATTCGTCGACGATGATGACCTCGCCGCCGCGCACGATGTATTCGACGTCCTTGTGGTACAGCGCGTGCGCGCGCAGTGCCGCATTCAGGTGGTGCATCAGCCGGATACTGGCCGGGTCGTAAAGGCTGTCGCCCGGGCGCAGCAGGCCTGCCTGCTGCATCAGTTCCTCAGCCTTCTCGAAGCCCGCTTCCGACAGGTGCACCTGGCGCGTCTTCTCATCGGCGAAGTACTCACCCTCGCCTTCTTCCTCGGCCTGGCGCTTGAAGCGCGGCACCAACTCGTTGATCTTGACGTATAGCTCGGTGCTTTCCTCCGCCGGCCCGGAAATGATCAACGGCGTGCGTGCCTCATCGATCAGGATCGAATCCACCTCGTCGACGATCGCATAGTGCTGGCCGCGCTGGACGCGGTCCTCGAGGCGGAACGCCAGATTGTCGCGCAGGTAGTCGAAGCCGAACTCGTTGTTCGTGCCGTAGGTTACGTCGCAAGCGTAGGCGGCGCGCTTGTCCGCCGGCTGCTGGCCACTGGTGATGACCCCGACCGAGAGACCGAGAAAACGGTAGACCGGGCCCATCCATTCAGCGTCACGCTGGGCAAGATATTCGTTGACCGTGACGACGTGCACGCCCTGGCCCGTGAGCGCGTTCAGGTAGACGGGCAATGTCGCAACCAGCGTCTTGCCTTCGCCAGTTCGCATCTCCGATATCTTGCCCTCGTGCAGCACCATGCCGCCGATCAGCTGCACGTCGAATGGACGCAACTTGACCGCGCGCGTTGCGGCCTCGCGCACGGTCGCGAATGCTTCCGGCAACACATCATCAATTGATTCGCCGGCGGCAAGCCGGGCGCGCAACTTTTCGGTTTGCGCGAGCAGTTGCGCGTCAGTCATCGCTGCAAGCGAAGCGGCATAGCCATTCGCCTGGCCCACGCGGCGCTCGTACTGACGCAGCAGCCGCTGGTTACGACTGCCGAAGATCCGCGTAAAGATTTTCAACACGAGCCTGGAACCTCGAACCGGGAGGGTCAGTCGGGGCTGGCACCAACTGGGACTGCCGGGAAAAACCGGTAGTTTACTACGACTCGTCCTGCGGGATTTCGTTCAGGGGCGCAGTCAGCGGCGAACGAAGGCCAGCGGATTGACCGGGCGGCCGTCACGGAGCACTTCGAAGTGCAGATGCGTTCCGGTCGAGCGGCCTGTCGAACCCATCAGCGCGATTGGATCGCCGCGCTTCACGGTCTGACCCGGCTCCACCAGAAGTTTTGCATTGTGGGCATAGCGGCTGACGAAGCCATTTCCATGGGTGATCTCGACCAGGCGGCCGTAGCCGCCGTCGACACCCGCATGACTGACGATACCATCGGCGGCCGCGAGCACGCGGGTGCCGGCGATACCCGCGAAATCAACCCCCGAATGGAAGGCATTGCGACCGTCGAAGGGATCGGTGCGCTGGCCGTACAGCGAGGAGATGTATCCCGACTCAACCGGGCGACCCCCCGGCACGATCTGGCGCGCGAGCTCCCGCGTCAGGATCACGTTCTGCAGCGCGGTCAGCTGGCGGCCGCGATCGTCGATCGCCGCATCCATTGAATTGAGCATGTCCTCGAGCGACGGCACCACCGGGCCCGATCCTGCCGCTTCCAGGCGCGGGCCACCGACCGCGGGCGGCCGGTCGAAATCGAATTCGCCTCGATCGAGCTTGGCAACCTCGGTCAGCTGGCGGCCCAGCGCATCGAGCCGGATCAGCTGCGCCTGCATCTGACCGACCCGGGTCGCGAGCGCCCCAACCTGGACATTCACGACGGCACGCGTCTTGTCGAGCAGCGCGCGTTGCGTTGCGAGATCCTCGTTCCAGCGGGCCAGCGTGAACTCGCCGAGCGGGCCGTTGCTGCCGTAGTAGCTGCCTGCGACGAAGGTGCCGGCCAGCAGCGCGGCGCCGAGAATTGAAATCAGCAGCGGGCGCCAGCGAAAATGCTTGGCGCTGTGCAACCAGGTCGTGCTAGCGGACGCTATGTTTTGCAAGGACTTTGCGGCTCCCTTCTCACCCACCGGCGGTTACTATGTCGTTGGCGCTGCACCGACGGGCCGCGCCAAGATTGCCGGTTCCAGGGCCCCTGCGGGGCTCCCTTAAGCGGCGCAAATTGCCAAAAAAAGCCTTGAAACTCAAGTACTTTCGTAGCCCGCCCGTGACCTGGCGCGACCATCCATGAAAAAACTGACCCCTGTCAGTGACTTGCTGGCACATGGCAAGGGAATGCTTCAACGGCTGCGCGAGGGCGGCCACGAGGCCGACCGCACCCTTTCTGCGCTGAAACGGCAGCTTCCGCCCGAGCTCGCAGAGGCGGTCTGGGGCGCCGTGATGAAGGGCACGACGCTGACCGTTCTGGTTCGCTCGGCCGCCTGGGGAACGCGCCTGCGCTACCAGGCGCCGCGATTCAAGGATGCTCTGGCCGCCGATCTTGGCATCCCGATCGAACGCGTGCTCGTGAAGGTGCGCTCGGACCACGTCTGATCAGGCAGTCGCGTTCGCCGTGCCCGCGTAGGAAATCGGTGCCGTACCGGCATCCTGGAATGTGACTTCCTCCCAGGCCGTGGCATCCGCCAACAGCGTGCGCAACAACTGATTGTTCAGTGCGTGGCCCGACTTGTACCCCGTGAACTCGCCGATCAGCGAGTGCCCCAGCAGATACAGATCACCGATGGCGTCCAGCATCTTGTGGCGCACGAACTCGTCTTCATAGCGCAATCCGTCCTCATTCAGGATCCGGTAGTCGTCCAGGACGATGGCGTTGTCGAGGGTTCCACCGAGCGCGAGATTGCGCTCCCTCAGGTACTCGAGATCGCGCATGAAGCCGAAGGTCCGTGCGCGACTGACTTCGCGCAGGAACGTGGTGGTCGAAAAATCCATCGTCGCACGCTGCGAGTGGCGGCGGAACACGGGGTGGTCGAATTCGATCTCGAAGTTGACGCGGAAACCTTCGTACGGATCGAAACGCGCCCACTTGTCGCCGTCCTCGACTTGCACTCGACGCCGTACGCGCACGAAGCGCTTCGCTGCATTCTGGTCCTCGATGCCGGCTGACTGGACCAGGAATACGAAGGGACCTGCGCTGCCGTCCATGATCGGCACTTCGCCGGCGGTCAGTTCAACGAAACAGTTGTCAATGCCGAGCCCGGCGAGCGCCGATAGCAGATGCTCGACGGTCGATACGCCCGCCGAGCCGGCCGCGAGCGTTGTGCCGAGCGTGGTCTCCGTCACGTTGGTCGCGCGCGCCGGAATATCAACGGGCGGATCGAGGTCAACGCGCCGGAACACGATGCCAGTGTTCGGCGGCGCCGGGCGGAGCACCATCAGGACCTTTCGGCCAGTGTGCAGCCCGATGCCGCTCGCGCGTATCGAATTACGTAAGGTCCGTTGCAGAGCCATTACTCACCTTTGGACTGAAATCTAGCACACCACCCGGTTCGACAGGCCGCCGGCCAGCGGAGATGAGCCGGCGGCTGTCGTCCCGGATTCATGACGCTGGACGCGGGTCGCCGGCAGCGCGAGCACGCTCCGCGCGGCGGCCCGTCGCCGAGCGGCGCGCCCGCAACCGCATGCGCGCGGCCCGCAGGCCTCGTCCTTCGCCTGATCGCACCACTACGGCATCAGTCGGCCTGGCGACGCAGGAATGCCGGGATGTCGAGCACGTCCTCAGAGGTGAAGTCGGTCCGCAGCCCGTCACCCACCGCCCGCTGCGTCTGGCGATGGATCGCCGGCCGGTCGAGGTGGCTGTAGTCGGGTGGCGCCGATCTGCCACGACCGCTGACCAGCTTCACATCGCCGGGGCGCCGCGCCGTTGCTGCCGTTGCGCCGGGCGCTGCGGCCGGTGCTGCACCCTTGGCCTGCACGCGGCCGAGACCGGTCGCGACCACGGTGACTCGCAGTTCGCCTTCCATCCCGGGCTCGATCACTGTGCCGACCACGACGGTCGCATCATCGGCAGCAAACTGCTTGACGGTGTTGCCCACTTCCTCGAACTCGCCGATCGACAGGTCGAGACCTGCGGTGACATTGACGAGGATGCCGTGTGCACCCGCCAGATTGATGTCCTCGAGCAGCGGGCTCGATATGGCCATCTCGGCGGCCGCACGCGCGCGATTTTCACCGGTGCCGACCCCGGAACCCATCATCGCAAGCCCGGTTTCGGACATCACGGTACGCACATCGGCAAAGTCGACATTGATCAGGCCCGGCCGTGTGATCAATTCGGCGATGCCCTGAACCGCACCCTGCAGCACCTCGTTGGCGCGCTTGAATGCCTCGAGCAGGGTCGTCGAGCCACCCAGCACCGACAGCAGCTTCTGATTCGGGATCGTGATCAACGAATCGACGTGCCGCGACAGCTCGGCGATGCCGTTGTCCGCGATCGACTGGCGCTTGCTGCCCTCCATCGTGAATGGCTTGGTCACGACGGCGACCGTCAGGATGCCGAGCTCGCGGGCAACCTGCGCGACGACCGGTGCCGCACCGGTGCCGGTGCCACCGCCCATGCCGGCCGTGATGAACAGCATGTCGCAGCCTTCGATCAGCTCGATGATCCGGTCACGATCCTCCATCGCCGCCTGCCGGCCGACCTCCGGGTTGGCGCCGGCGCCGAGCCCCTTGGTGATGTTGCAGCCGATCTGCAGCGCCATCTTGACCTGCGAGTGCTTCAGCGCCTGCGCATCCGTATTCACGCAGATGAACTCGGCACCCTCAATGCCGCTCTTCGCCATGTGCGCGACGGCGTTACCGCCGCCACCGCCGACGCCGATCACCTTTATTACAGCCGTCTGGCTGAATGAATCCATCAATTCAAACATGTCCGCTCCTCCGCTAGAAATATCCTTGGAACCACGATTTCATCCGCTCAACTACCGACTTGACGCCTTCGCCGACAAGCTTCGGCGTCGGCTGGCCGAGATTCGCCCGGCCGTAAAGCAGGAGACCCACGCCAGTGGCGTGGATCGGATTGCGCACGACGTCGCCGAGGCCGGTCACGCCCTGCGGGATGCCGAGCCGCACCGGCATGTGGAAGATCTCTTCGGCCAGCTCGACCGCTCCTTCCATCTTTGCGCTGCCGCCGGTCAGCACCACGCCGGCCGCGATCGCTTCCTCGAATCCGGAACGCCGCAACTCGTCGCGGATCAGCGTGAACAGCTCCTCGTAGCGAGGCTCGACGATCTCCGCGAGCGTCTGGCGCGCGAGCCGGCGCGGCGGCCGGTCGCCGACGCTTGGAACTTCGATCGTCTCGTCCGGATTCGCGAGTTGCGACAGCGCGCAGGCGTAGCGGATCTTGATCTCCTCCGCGTAAGGCGTCGGTGTGCGCATTGACACCGCGATGTCGTTGGTCACCTGGTCCCCCGCCACCGGGATGACTGCTGTGTGACGGATCGCGCCGCCCGAAAACACGGCGATATCGGTCGTGCCGCCGCCGACATCGACGATGCATACGCCGAGGTCCTTCTCGTCGTCGGTCAACACGGCGAATGACGAGGCGAGCTGCTCGAGCACAATGTCCTCGACCTCGAGCCCGCAGCGCTGCACGCACTTGACGATGTTCTGTGCCGCGCTCTCCGCGCCGGTCACGATGTGCACGCGCGCCTCGAGGCGAACGCCCGCCATGCCAATGGGCTCGCGGATGCCTTCCTGCCCGTCGATGATGAATTCCTGCGGCAACACATGAAGGATTTTCTGGTCGGCCGGAATCGGCACTGCCTGCGCGGCGTCCATGACCCGCGAGACATCTCCGGCCACGACTTCCTTGTCCTTTATCGCGACGATGCCGTGCGAATTGAGGCTCCTGACGTGGCTGCCGGCGATACCGGTGAAAACCGAGCGGATTTCGACACCCGCCATCAATTCGGCTTCCTCGACCGCGCGCTGGATCGACTGCACGGTCGAGTCAATATTGACGACCACGCCCTTCTTGAGCCCGCGCGACGGATGCGAGCCGAGCCCGATCACTTCAAGGCTGCCGTCGGCGTGCATCTCGCCGACCATCGCGACGACTTTCGACGTGCCGATGTCGAGCCCGATGACCAGATTGCGGTCGGAACGCTTAGCCATCGGTCTTTGCATCTCCGGCTTTGTGATTGGCCAGCGCCGCAGCCCTGGCGCGCGTTGCCTTGGCGTCGCGCCGCCAGCCGATCGAAAACCCGTTCGAGTAGCGCATGTCGACGTAGGCGATTTCCGCCGCACGCCCGGCGATCACCCGGGCGGCGACCTGCACCAGGCGGTCCATTCGCTCGTCGACCTGGCGACGCCCCAGACGCACGGTCACGCCGTTCGACAGCCCCAGCTCCCAGGCGCCGCGCGCATCAAGACGCAGCGCGGAAACCCGCAGGCCCTGTTCGACCAATCGTTCCTGGATGGCCATGTAGCGTTGCGCAACCTGCCACTCGCTGCCTTCCGGGCCGTCGAGTCGCGGCAGTTCCGGCGGCACATGGCGCACGCCATTTGCGAACAGCTCGCCGCGCGTGTTCAACAGGCCGTCCTCGCCCCAGCGCGCGGCCGCCTGCTGCTCGACGATTTCCACCTGGATGCGGTCCGGCCACAGCCGCTGCACGCGGGCCCGGTCGACCCAGGCCAGCGCTTCCACGGCGCTGCGCAGTTTGTCGAGATTTGCGCTGACAAAGCCGCCCTTCAGCACGCCACGCGCCGCCTGTTCCACTTCAACCGCGGAGACGCGCTGGAACGGGCCGTCGATGACGATGCTGCGAACCGGCTTGTCCAGACCCATCGCAAGCAGCGTCGCAAGCAGGGCGAGCGCAAGCAGCGCGCCAGCCGGGCGCGCGGCGCGCGACCACTCGAGCTCCGGCAGCTTGAAACGCCGGCCCGCGGCCTTGTGGCGATTGCGCTTGCGTATCAGTCCCATGCTCGTTCAGGTCCTTTCGCGCGCGAAGCTGGTCTCGAGGATCCGCCACGCGAGTTCGTTGAAGTCGATGCCCGCTGCGGCAGCCGCCATCGGCACCAGGCTGTGGCCGGTCATGCCGGGCACGGTGTTGATCTCCAGCAGCAATGGAGTGCCATCCATTCCCATCACGAAATCCACTCGTCCCCAGCCGGAGGCAGCGGTTGCCGCGAATGTCGCGAGCGCCGCCGCCTGCATCGCCGCCTCGTCCGCGGCCGGCAGGCCGCAGGGAATGAGATACCGCGTGTCGTCGGCGAAGTACTTCGCCTGGTAGTCGTAGAAGCTGCGCGGCGTCTCGATGCGGATGGCCGGCAGCGCCTCGCCCTGCAGTATTCCGACGGTGAATTCGCGCCCCGTGATCCAGCGCTCCGCAATGACGACCGGATCGAGCGCAGCCGCCGTGCGCCAGGCGGTCGGCAGCTCGGCGGCCGTCTCGACGCGGCTCATGCCGACACTGGAGCCCTGACTCGCGGGCTTCACCGCCATCGGCAGGCCGAGCTCTTCGAGCGCGCGCGGAAAATCCGGTGCGCCTTGCAGTATTTTCCACGGCGGCGTCGCGACACCGACGGCCTGTGCCAGGCGCTTGGTACGCAGCTTGTCCATGCCGACCGCGGAACCGAGCACGCCCGAACCCGTGTACGGCACGCCCAGCCATTCAAGTGCGCCCTGCACGGCTCCGTCCTCGCCGCCAGGTCCATGCAGTGCGATCCAGACGCGCTCGATGCCGGCGTCCACGAGATCCGTCAGCGGGCGCTCCGCGGGATCGAAGCCGATCGCATTCACGCCTCGCGCCTTCAGTGCCTGCAGCACGGCGCCGCCGGTCAGCAGCGAGATCTCGCGTTCGGCCGAAAGACCACCCATCAGCACGGCGACCTGCCCGAACTCCAGCGCATCGGTTATCCGGCGGAACTCGGCACCGGTGGCGCGCAGGCGGCTCATGCGGTCTCCCCGATCATGCGCACTTCCGGCGTCAGTCGAATCCCGTGCACTCGTTGCACCGTTTCCTGCACGTGCTGGACCAGTGCCTCGAGATCCGCTGCGGTTGCCTGCCCCTCATTGATGATGAAGTTGGCGTGCTTCTTCGACACTGCGGCGCCGCCGATGCGATGACCCTTGAGACCGGCCGACTCGATCAGCTGCGCAGCATGTCCGCCGGCCGGATTCGTAAACACCGAGCCGCAGCTCCATTCCCCGATAGGCTGTACCGCGTGGCGCCGCTCGAGCAACTTGCGGATCGATTCGGTGCTGGCCTCCGGGCGCGGCTCGAATCGGAAGGTCGCGGCGAGGTACCACTCGCCCGCGGCCGGCGGTGTCACGCTGCGATAGCCGTAGCGGTACTCCGAGGCCGTGCGCCTGTGCCGCGCGCCCCGGCGGTCGATGGTCTCGACCTCCGCCACGAATGACCACGTTTCGGCACCCCACGCCCCGGCATTCATCGCTAGCGCGCCGCCAACCGTGCCCGGTATGCCTGCGAAGAAATCCGCGGGCCCGAGATGCCACTTCGCGCATTGCCGCCCGAGCCGCGCGCAGGCGACACCGGCCTCGGCGCGAACCATCAGATCACCGACGCGTTCGAGTCCATTCAGCATGCCGTGCACCGAGATCACGACGCCGCGGATGCCGCCGTCCCGGACCAGCAGATTGCTGCCGAGACCGACCCAGGTCACCGGCACTTCGGGTGGCAGCTGGCGCAGGAATCCGGACAGTTCTTCGGAGTCCCTGGGTGCGAACCAGACATCCGCGGGACCGCCGACGTGCCAGGACGTGTGCCGCGACATCGGCTCGTCGCGCAGCACGCGTGCCTCGAATCCCGCGGGCAGCGCGAATTGCGTCATGACCGCAACCCCGCGGCGAGACGCGCCGGCAGTTCGTGAGCGACGCCGCCGATACTGCCGGCGCCCATCGTCAGAATGACGTCGCCGTCCCTGATGAGCCCGGCCAGCGTGCCCCCGAGCTCGCCGACTTCCTCGACGAACACCGGCTCGATCTGGCCGCGGCCACGCACGGCGCGACAGATTGCGCGCCCGTCGGCATTCGGGATGGGCTCTTCGCCTGCCGCATAGACTTCGGTGACGACCAGCGCATCGGCAGCGGACAACACGCGGCCGAAGTCATCGATCAGGTCATGCGTGCGCGTGTAACGATGCGGCTGGAAGGCCAGCACCAGTCTGCGGCCGGGCCAGGCCTGGCGTGCTGCGTCGAGCGTCGCTTCGATTTCGGTCGGGTGATGGCCGTAATCATCCACAATCGTCACGCGTCCCGAGGCTGTCTGCACGTCACCGACGGTCTCGAGACGGCGGCCGATTCCCTCGAAGGTTTCGAGCGCGCGCTGGATCGACGGGTCCGCGACTTCGAGCTCTGTTGCGACCGCAATCGCCGCGAGCGCATTGCGCACGTTGTGCAGGCCCGCCAGATTCAGCGTGACGGGAAGCGGCGCGCGTCCTTCGCGCAGCACCTCAAAGCGGGTGCGCGCGCCGAGGCGTTCGAGCCGCACGGCGCGCAGATCGGCGTCCGCGCCGAGCCCGTAGCGGATCATCGGCCGGGCAACCTGCGGCAGCAGGCCGCGAAGTTCGGCGTCGTCGCAGCAGAGCACCGCGAGCCCGTAGAACGGCAGGTTGTGCAGGAACTCGACAAAACTCTGCCGCAGCCTCTCAAAATCTCCGCCGTGCGTGATCAGGTGATCGTTGTCGACGTTTGTGACGATCGCGATCATCGGCTGCAGATGCAGGAACGAGGCGTCGCTCTCATCGGCTTCGGCGACCAGGTAGCGGCCCGTGCCGAGGCGCGCATTGCTGCCGGCACTCTTGAGCTGCCCGCCGATCACGAAGGTGGGGTCCAGCCCGCCTTCGGCGAGCACGCTCGCGACCAGGCTGGTCGTCGTGGTCTTGCCGTGGGTGCCGGCGACTGCGATGCCCTGCCGGAAGCGCATCAGCTCCGCCAGCATCTCCGCGCGCGGGACAACCGGAACGCGTGCCTCGTGCGCCGCCAGCAGTTCCGGATTCGAGGCTCCTATCGCGGTCGAGACGACCACGACATCGGCGCCGGCAACCTGTCCTGCAGCATGGCCGATGAAAATGCGCACGCCCATCTTCTGCAGGCGCGCAGTGACCGCATTGGCGCGCAGGTCGGAGCCCTGCACCTGATATCCCAGATTGACCAGCACTTCGGCGATGCCGCCCATGCCGGCGCCACCGATGCCGATCAGGTGGATGTGGCTGATGCGGCGCATCCGGTCGATCATGGGTGCGCCTTCTCGACTTCGAGGCAGAGCGCAGCCACGCGTTCCGCGGCATCGGTGATTGCAACCGAGCGCGCCGCTTCGGCCATCGCCAGAAGTCCGGAGCGGCCCGATGACAGCAGCGCCGAAAGTTCCGACGCGAGTTGCGCGGAGGTCAGGCCGCGCTCGGCGATCATGCATGCTGCGCCCGCCCGAACGAGCCAGTCCGCGTTCCTGGCCTGGTGATCGTCAACCGCGGCCGGGAATGGCACCAGTATTGCCGCGACGCCGGAAGCCGCCAGTTCTGCGACGGTGAGAGCACCGGCACGCGAGACAACGAGATCAGCCGATGCGTAGGCACCGGCCATGTCGTCGATGAAAGCGCGCACGTCAGCCGGGATACCGAGGCTGCGATAGCTCTCGCTGGTCGCCTCGCAGTCGCGCGCGCCGCTCTGGTGCAACACGCGCGGCCGCAGCGCAGCGGGCAGCTTTGCTACCGCCTCGGGCAGCAGGCGATTCAGCGCCGCCGCGCCCTGGCTGCCGCCGAACACGAAGAGCTGCAGCGGACCGTCGCGTCCTACAAAGCGTTCGCGCGGCGGCGGCAGTGCGGCGATTTCCGGGCGAATCGGATTGCCGACATGCACCGCCTGGTAGCGCCGGGCAAAACTGCCGGGGAATCCTTCGGCGACCCGCGCGGCGAAGCGTGCGAGCCAGCGATTGGTCATGCCGACGATCGCATTCTGTTCATGGATCACGAGCGGTGTCCCGGCCAGCCAGGCAGCGATACCGCCTGGCCCGGAGGCGAAGCCGCCGCAACCAAGCACGACGCCGGGTCTCCGCCTGCGCAGGGCTACCCTCGCCTGCCACAGTGCGCGCACCAGCGACCAGGGCGCGGTCAGCCAGCCGGCAATGCCACGGCCGCGCAAGCCCTCGACTTCAATCCATTCCACCGGATAGCCTGCCGCGGGCACCAGCCGCGCTTCGATGCCGCGTCGCGTGCCCAGCCACACGACCTCGCGCCGTCGCTGGCGCAGGATTCCGGCAACCGCGAGCGCCGGAAACACATGCCCGCCGGTGCCACCCGCCATGATCATGACTGGAGCCGTCATGCGGATCGCACCTCTGCAGGGATGGCGCTCTTGCCGGACACGGCCACTTCATGATGAACGCGCAGCAACATGCCTACCCAGGCCAGCGTCACCAGCATGCTGGAGCGGCCGTACGACATCAGCGGCAGCGTCAGACCCTTGGTCGGCAGCAGACCCATGTTGACGCCGATGTTTGTGAAGGCCTGCAGGCCAAGCCACACGCCGAATGCCGCCGCAATGCAGGCGTGCAGCGGCATGCCCGCATCGGCCGCAATCCGCGAGAGCTTCAGGCTGCGCAGCACCAGCGCAAGGAATCCCACCACGACGACCACGACGCCGAACAAGCCGAACTCCTCGGCGAGCACTGCGAATACAAAATCCGTGTGCGCCTCCGGCAGATAGAACAGTTTCTGGATGCTCGAGCCGAGACCGACGCCAATCCACTCGCCCCGCCCGATCGCGATCAACGACTGGGTCAACTGGAATCCGCTGTTGAACGGATCTGACCACGGGTCCAGGAAGGCGATCAGGCGCTTCAGCCGGTAGCCGCTCGACAGCGCGACCACCGCGATGCCCGCGCCGCCGATCGCACAGATCGCCAGGAAATCACGCAGCCGAGCGCCCGCGACGAACAGAACCGCAGTCCCCGTGACGCACAGCACGACGGCGGCGCCGAAATCCGGCTCGACCAGCAGCAAGAGCGCGGCGGCCAACAGCACGGCGAGCGGCTTGAAGAATCCCTGCGCGCTGCTTCTGAGTTCCAGCTGGTGCCGGACCGCATAGACGGCGATGTAGGTCAGCAACAACCAGCGCGCCAGTTCGGATGGCTGGAAATTAACCGGGCCCAGGCGGATCCAGCGGCTGCTGCCATTGACTTTGTGACCGAGACCCGGGATCAGGACCAGCAGCAGCAACACGAAACTGCCGATCAGCAGCACGGGCGCGGCGCGCTGCCAAAGCGAGATCGGCACGAGCAGCAATGCGGCTGCGAAGGCGCAACCGACCAGCGCCGACAGGATCTGGCGCTGAAAGTGAAAATACGGATCGCCCGTCAAGCGCTCGGCGACATTCATCGAGGCAGAAGCCACCATCACGAGCCCGATCAGCAGCAGGCAGAGAGTCACCGTGATGATCACCGGATCCAGCGCCAGACGCGGCTGGCGGCCGGCCGAGCGCGAATATTGAAGCGCGACTCCGGTTGTCATTGCGCCTGCCTGCGTGCCGCCGCGGCAAACACATCGCCCCGATGTGCAAAGTCGCGGAACATGTCGAAGCTCGCGCAGGCGGGCGACAGGAGCACAATATCGCCGGGTTGCGCGAGGCGCGCGGCGCTGGCGACCGCTGCTTCCATCGAATTCGCATAGTGGACGGAGCAACTGCCGGCAAGCGCCGCGGCAATCGCGTGCGCATCGCGGCCGATCAACAGCGCTTCACGCACCTTGCCACGGCAAGCCTCGGCCAGCGGCCCGAAATCCTGGCCCTTTCCGTCGCCTCCTGCGATCAGTACCAGCGGTCCCGGCAGGCCCGCGATCGCGGCCTGCGTGGCGCCGACATTGGTGCCCTTGGAATCGTCGATCCAGCGGATGCCGCGCGCCTCGGCGACCAGCTGTGAACGATGCGGCAGGCCCTCGAAACGGGCCAGCACGGCGGTCATGGCCGCGCGCGGCATGCCACAGGCGGTACCGACAGCCAACGCGGCAAGCGCATTGGCTGCGTTGTGCAGGCCGGGCAGTTTCAGCGCATCCAGCGGCATCAGCGGCTCGGTGCCCGCAGCGAGCCACTGCCTGCCGTCACGGACCAGCAGCCGGAAATCCGCTTCGCCGCGTGACAGGCTGAATCCCAGCCGTCGCTGGCCCGGGCGTGTCATGCGCTCGACCAGCGCGTCGTCGAGATTGACGATCGCAGTCAGGCAGCGCTCGAAGATCCGCGCCTTCGCGGCTGCGTATTCCGCCACATCGCGATAGCGGTCGAGGTGATCGGGCGTCACATTCAGTATCGCGGCAGCCTCGAGCTGCAGGGAATGCGTGGTCTCGAGCTGATAGGACGACAGCTCGAGCACGTACATGGCCGCCGGCGGGCCTGCCAGGAGGTCGAGTGCGGGTTCACCGAGGTTGCCGCCGACGCGCACCTCGATGCCGGCGGCCCTCGCCATTTCGCCAACCAGCGTGGTCACGGTGCTCTTGCCATTGGTGCCGGTGATGCCGATCACGCGGCCGCCGGCCTCGCGCGCAAACAACTCGATGTCGCCGATCAGGTCCAGGCCGCGTGCTGCCGCCCGCTGCAGAAAGGGTTCGCGCAGGGATACGCCCGGAGATACGACGACCTGGTCGGCGCCTTCGAGCACCGCGGGATCGAATCCGCCGAGTGCCGTGGCGGCCTCGGGAACCAGTCGCCGCAGTTCCGGCAGGCCCGGCGGCGAGGAGCGCGAGTCGGTCACCACCAGTTGATGCCCGCGCGCTGCGAGATGCCGCGCGCAGGAAACGCCGGTACGGCCAAGACCGACGATCACGCTGTGTGGCCGGGCTGCTGTCAGTTGCATCAGCGTAACTTCAGCGTCGCCAGCCCGACCAGGACCAGCATGAATGAGATGATCCAGAAGCGGACGATGACCTTGGGCTCGGCCCAGCCTTTCAGTTCATAGTGATGGTGGATCGGGGCCATACGGAAAATCCGCTTGCCGCGCAGCCGGAATGACGCGACCTGCAGCACGACCGAGACCGTCTCGAGCACGAAAATGCCGCCCATGACCGCGAGTACGATTTCCTGGCGGACGATCACCGCGACGACGCCGAGCGCAGCGCCGAGGGCCAGCGCGCCGATATCGCCCATGAATACCTGCGCGGGATAGGTGTTGAACCACAGGAACCCGAGACCTGCTCCGACGATGGTCGCGACGAAAATCAGCACCTCGCCCGCACCCGGCACGTACGGAATCTGCAGGTAGGCAGCGAAATTGACGTTGCCGGTGACGTACGCGAATACGCCGAGCGCGCCCGCCACCATGACGCAGGGCATGATCGCGAGTCCATCCAGCCCGTCCGTCAGGTTGACCGCATTGCTGGAGCCCACGATCACGAAGTACGTGAATGCGATGAACCCCGTAGCGCTCATCGGCAGTGCGACATTCTTGAAGAAAGGCAGGTACAGGGACGTTTCGACCGCGCCGTGTGCACTCATCCAGAGCGCGAGGGCGGCGGTGAGCCCCGCCACCGACTGCCACAGGTACTTCCAGCGCGCAGCGAGACCGCGCGGATTGCGCACGACGAGCTTCAGGTAATCGTCGTAGAAGCCGATCAGCCCGAACGCCATCGTGACGCCGAGGGCGATCCATACGAACCGGTTGCCGAGATTCGCCCACAACAGCGTGCCGACGATCATCGCGACCAGGATCAGCGCGCCACCCATGGTCGGCGTACCCATCTTGCCGAGATGCGTGTCCGGTCCGTCGTCGCGGACTACCTGGCCAATCTGGCCCTCCTGGAGTTTGCGGATCATCCATGGCCCGACCAGCAGCGCAATCGAAAGCGCAGTGAGCGCCGCGAGGATTGCGCGCAGCGTCAGGTAGCCGAAGACGCGGAAGCCCCCGTAATAATCCGCCAGCCAGCCGAACAGATTCAGCAGCATGCCTGTGTCCTCAGTTGCCGTTGCCGACGGCCGCAAGCGGCTGCTGCAGCCGGTCCACGACACGCTCGAGTCGATTGACCCGCGAGCCCTTGATCAGCACCGTCACGCCGGCATCGAGACTCGCGGCCACTGCATCGGCGAGGCGCCCCGCATCCTCGAACCAGCTGCCGCGCGTGCCAAATGCGGCGACCGCGAGTCTTGCGGCTGCGCCGATTGCATACAGGCGCGTGACGCCCGCGCGCCGCGCGTAGTCGCCGATGGCGGTATGGCTCGCCTCGGTGTGCGGGCCGAGTTCCGCCATCTCGCCGAGTACCAGCCAGTGCTCTCCCGGCAGGCTGCACAGGACGTCGATGCCGGCGCGCACCGAGCTCGGGTTTGCGTTGTAGGAATCGTCGATCAGCCACGAGCCGCGCAGTCCGGCCTTGAGCTGCAGCCGGCCGCTGACCGGCTTTACACGCTCGAGTCCCTCGGTGATCACCGGCAAAGACACGCCCGCGGCATGTGCCGCCGCGGCCGCGCCGAGCGCATTCAGGACATTGTGCCGGCCCGCAAGTCCGAGGCGGACGCGCGCCTGCTCGCCACCAATGACGAGTGTGAAAAACGTGACGAATGCGCCCGCCTCGATGCGGCACTGCAGGCCGGTCGCACGCACCTCGGGCGCCGAATCGATGCCAAAGTGCAGCTGGCGCGCACCGCGCGCCATCTTCTGCCACAGCTCGTGAAATGGATCGTCGAAATTGATGACCGCGATGCCGGTCTCGGTCAGCGCGGCGAACATTTCACCCTCGGCCCGTGCGACACCGTCAAGGTCACCGAAGCCCTCGAGGTGTTCGTCACCTGCATTCGTGACCAGGGCGATCACGGGCTGCGCGATGGCCGCAAGTGCCGCAATTTCGCCCGGATGATTGGCGCCCATCTCGATCACGGCATAACGGTGACCGGGTTCGAGGCGCAGGAGCGTCAGCGGCACGCCCAGGTGATTGTTCAGATTGCCGCGGGTCGCAAGCGTGGATCCGGCGACCGACAGGATGCTCGCGAGCAACTCCTTGGTCGTGGTCTTGCCATTGCTGCCGCCGACGCCGATGACCGTCGCGCCGCAGCGTCCGCGCCAGACGCGCGCCAGTGCCGCGAGCGCTGCGACCGCGTCATTGACCACGATCTGCGGAATCGGTGCGTCAACCTCCTTTTCGAGCACAGCGCCTGCGGCGCTGCGTCCCGCCGCGGCCGCGACGAACGCGTGACCGTCGAAGCGCTCGCCGCGCAGCGCGAAGAACAGCTCACCGGGCTGCAGCGTGCGTGAATCGATCGAGGCGCCTGCGAAGCCGGCATCCGCGCCCACCAGGCGTCCCCCGGTCGCGGTCGCGACCTCCGAGAGCCGGCCTTTCACGGTGCCCCTCCCGCCTGCCGCTGCAGGAATTCCCGGTCGCTCCAGTGACGGCGCTCGGCGCCGACCAGCTGATAATCCTCGTGGCCCTTGCCGGCGATCAGCACGACATCGCGGGGCCCCGCCTCGGCGAGCGCTGCGCGGATCGCGAGCCCGCGATCGCGCTCGACCAGCGCGCGCGCGGGCGAGCTCAGGCCCGACAGGATCATGCCGACGATCCGGTCCGGATCCTCGCTGCGCGGATTGTCGTCGGTGACGATGACCCGGTCCGCGAGCCGCTCGGCGGCCGCACCCATCAGCGCGCGCTTGCCGGTATCGCGATCACCGCCGCAGCCGAACACCACCAGCACGCGTCCGGTCGCATGCGCGCGCAGGGCCGTCAGCACCTTGGCGAGGGCATCCGGCGTGTGGGCATAGTCCACGATCGCGAGCGCACCATTCGGCAGCCGGAATCCTTCCATGCGCCCCGGCGGCGCCGTGCCGCGCGCAAGCGACGCCAGCGCCTCGTCGACGTCGACGCCCCAGGCCAGCAGCAAGCCAAGCGTGATCGCGAGATTTTCAGCGTTGAATTCCCCGACCAGGCGCGACTGCAACCGCCGGCGGCCAAAGTGACCGACGATATCGAGCGCGAGCCCATCGGCTGCAGCGTCTATGCGTTCGACATGAATGAAGCGCCCGGTGACAGGACACGCACCGCCAACCGCCACGGAAGTCAGTGTGACTCCGGGAGCGAGCGCCGCGGCAAAACGCGCGCCTACCGGATCACCGGTGTTGATGACGGCATGTTCGAGCCCAGGCAACTGGAACAGGCGCTGCTTTGCGAAAGCATAGCGCTCGATACTCACGTGGTAGTCGAGGTGATCGCGGCTCAGGTTGCAGAAAGCAGCGACTCGCAGTCGCACGCCGTCAATGCGCCCCTGGTCAAGTGCATGCGAAGAGACCTCCATCGCAACATGGGTGGCACCCGCGTCCGAGAGGACGCGCAATTGTCGATGCAGCGTCACGACATCGGGCGTTGTCAGCCCGGCAGCCGCCAGTTCGGGCGGAAATCCCGAGCCCAGAGTGCCGAGATATGCGCCGCGGCGCGTGATGCCATTGACGGCACTCGCGAGCAGCCAGGCGCAGGTCGTCTTGCCATTGGTGCCGGTCACGCCCGCGACCGCCAGCCGCGATGATGGCGCGCCATAGAATCGATCTGCGATTTCGCCCAGCCGGCTGCGCAGGCCGGGCACCGCGACCTGGGCAATGTGCCCAGGCAGCGCATCCGGCTTGCGGCCTTCGTCCGGATCCCAAAGCAATGCGCTGGCACCCGCGGCGATGGCCTCCTGCTGATGCTCGAGCCCGTGATGACTCGCGCCACGCAGTGCGATGAAGGCGTCGCCTTTGCGGACTGCGCGGGAATCGAGCGCGAGACCGGTGATGACAAGTGCCGGCGCCGCTGCAATGCCCGCGAGCAGCACGTCGAGCCGCGAATCTGCGGCCGCGGATTTCATGGCGTAGTCTCCGCGACCAGGGCCGGTGGAATCCGTGCAAGATCATCCGGCGCCACCGACATGAGTCTGAGCGCCCCGGACACCACGGCCGAGAACACGGGCGCCGCGACGTCGGCGGCGTAATACAGTTGGCCGCCTGGTTCGTCGATCATCACCACTGCGGCGAGCCGCGGCCGCGAGGCCGGCACCAGGCCCGCAAACACGGCGAGGTAACGATCCGTCGAGTAGCCACCTGCGGTCGCCTTCCAGGCCGTGCCGGTCTTGCCGGCCACGCGATAGCCGGGCACGGCCGCCTTCACGCCGGTGCCGGCCGGCTTGACCACCTCTTCCAGCAATCCAATCAGCTCGCGCGCGACGTGTTCCGTCATCACGCGCGTTGCGGGCGGCGGTTCCTGCACGCGACGGAATGTGATCGGCCGACGCAGGCCGAGTGCCCCGACGCTCGCATAGGCCTGCGCGAGCTGCAGCGGAGTCACAGACAGGCCGTAGCCGTAGGCCATCGTTGCGATACCGATCGGCCGCCATTGCGCGGCATTGCTGAGGAGCCCTGCGGACTCGCCGGGGAAGCCGCTGGCCGTCACTTCGCCGAAGCCGAGCGCGGTCAGGGTCCCATACAGGTGCTCAGGTTCCAGCGACAAGGCGATCTTCGCCATGCCGACATTGCTCGAGCGCGACAGCACCTCTGCGAGGTCGATGACCCCAAGATCGTGCTTGTCCTGGATCAGGTGGTTGGCGACCCGGATCGGCGTCGTGTCGATCATCGATTCGGGCCGGTACTGGCCTGAAGACAAGGCCGCAGCCATGACGAAGGGCTTGATGCTCGAGCCCGGCTCGAAGATGTCGGTCGCCGCGCGGTTGCGATAGCGGCCCACTTCGTACTGTGCGCGATCATTCGGATTGAACGACGGCTGGTTGACCATCGCGAGCACTTCACCGGTCAGGACATCGATCACGATCACGGAGCCCGCGCGCGCGCGGTAATTGCGGATCGCCGCTTTCAGCTCGCGATAGGCCAGGTACTGGATGCGCAGGTCGATGCTGGTGTAGAGGTCCTCGCCTGGCCGCGGGGCGCGGATGCTCTCGACGTTCTGGACGGTGTGGCCCTGTCCGTCCTGGATCACGCGCTTGCGGCCGTCGAGACCCGCCAGCGACTGGTTGTATTCAAGCTCGAGACCTTCCTGTCCCGCTTCGTCGAAATTCGTGAAACCGAGCAGGTGCCCGGTGACCTCGCCATTGGGGTAATAGCGGCGGTACTCGCGCAGCAGGTACACGCCGGGGATGCCGAGTGCCCTGATCTTCTCGGCCGCCGCCGGATCCATGTGGCGTGCGACGTAAAGGAACTGCCGGTCAAGGTTGCTGGCGACGCGCTGCGCCAGCCACTGCGAGTCGCGCTTCAGTGCGCGCGCAAGACGCGGAATTTCGTCGTTCGCCTGCGCGAGTTCCGGCGGATTCACCCAGACGGTGTCGACCGGCGTGCTGACGGCAAGCGGTTCGCCAAAGCGGTCCAGCACGGCGCCCCGGTGCGCCGGCATTTTCGCAATGCGCGCATAGCGCATGTCGCCCTGTTCGGCCAGGAATTCCTGATCGAGCACCTGCAGCTGCAGGGAACGGGCCAGCAGCGCCATCGCGAAGGCTGCCAGCAGGCCTACCAGCATGCGCGAGCGCAGGCGAAACTGTCCCGCATCAAACTCAGCACCATTCCCGCGCCACTTCATGGCGCGACGATCTGCACATCATCAGGCGTCGGCAGAATCATCCGCTTCTTCCTGTTGGCGACGCGCTCCACGAAGGCGGGATTGGACCAGGCACTCTGCTCGAGTTGCAGCTGGCTCCATTCGATGTTGAGCCGGTCGCGTTCCGACGACAGTTGTTCGAGCTGCACGAACAACGTCCGCGCATCATGCCGGGCGCGCACGACCGCGATTGCCGAGGCCAGCACCGCAAGCCACAGCAGCGACAACGCGACCAGCAGCCAGCGGCGGCTCATGCGGCGATCCTTTCAGCCACACGAAGCACGGCGCTGCGCGCGCGCGGATTGCGCCTGACTTCGCCTTCATCCGCGAACACGGCGCGGCCCACGAGCCGCAGCTTTGGCTGTGCATCCGGTGGCACGACCGGCAGTCCGGCAAACGCCGGATCCTCGCGCGAGGCGGCGCGCATGAAGCGCTTCACGATGCGGTCCTCGAGAGAATGGAAACTGATGACGACGAGTCTGCCGCCGGGTGCAAGCGCATCGACGACCTGCGGCAGCGCGCGCTCGATCTCATCGAGTTCGGCATTCACATGGATCCGCAACGCCTGAAAACTGCGTGTCGCCGGATGCAGGCCTGGCTGACGGCGTGGAACGGCCGCCGCGATGACAGCGGCCAGGCGACCGGTCGTCGTCAACGGAGACTGCGCGCGTGCCGCGACAATTGCCTTTGCGATGCGCCGCGCGTGCCGCTCTTCACCGAAGCGCGCAATCACCATGGCGATTTCCCGTTCGGTCGCATGCGCAAGCCATTTCGCGGCGGATTCGCCTTGGCGCGGGTCCATTCGCATGTCGAGCGGCCCGTCGCGCAGGAAACTGAAGCCGCGGTGCGCTTCATCGAGCTGCGGCGATGAAACACCGAGATCGAACAGGATGCCGTCCACCGATCCGGCGGGAACGAAATGCGAAAGCTCCGAAAATCTCGCCTGCCTGAATTGCGCGCGCGGATCCGAGCCGAAGAAACTCGTTGCCGCCGCGCTGGCCTCCGGATCGCGATCAATTGCAAGCAAACTCCCCTTTTTCCCGAGCCGGCCGAGGATTGCCCCGGCGTGGCCACCGCGACCGAAGGTCGCGTCCACATAACGACCATCGGAACGGATCGCGAGCGCATCAAGCGCCGCTTCCAGCATCACCGGTGCGTGTCGCCCGCCACCCGCTTCCGCGCCCGGCGCGCCGCTCACGGCGCGCCGTTCACAGCGAAATCGATCCCAGTTCCGCCGGCAACGAGACCGACGGTTCTTCGCCGTTCAACCATTGATCACGACGCTCGTCCCAACGCTGCTCGTCCCACAATTCAAATCGATTGCCCTGGCCGATCAGGATTGCGTTGCGTTCGAGATGCGCGAACTCACGCAATTTCGGCGGCAAAAGCAGGCGGCCGTGTCCGTCGAGCTCGAGATCCGTCGCGTGACCGACCATCAGCCGCTGCAGTCGGCGCGCGTGTTCATTCAGCGTCGGCAGCCGCATCAGCTTGCGTTCGATTTCTTCCCAGTCGGGCAGCGGGTAAATCAACAGGCACTGATCGCGATCGATCGTCACAACCAGGCGGGAGTCGCCGCGTTGCTGCAGCTCGTCGCGATACCGGGTCGGAATGACCATCCGGCCCTTGGTATCGAGCGTGACCTTGGTTGCGCCGCGAAACACGATGCTAAAACGGGACGAGGTCCCATTTCCTCCCACTTTTTCCCACTCGCTGCCACTATAGGCAGACGGTCGGGGTGGGTCAACGGTCCGGACAAAAAAAATTGTGACAGCTCAGGCACTTAGCAACGATCGTCGCGTCCCACGTTGCGCTTGTCAGAGGACCTAAAAATCAGCCACTTACAAGCCGCTCTTACAGCGGCTTATCAGGTATCGCGTTCCCTGTTCTTTTCTTGATGACAAACGAGTGGGAGTCGGCCGGTAAGCCGGGTTCTGTCGTGGGCAACCATTCGTCTGGGATGCACGTCGCCGTGCACCTCGAGCAGCCTACCCGGAAGCACGCGCGGGTCGCGCGCTGCGGCTTGCGCCGCATGCTTCCCTATTTGGCCTTGCTCCAGGCGGGGTTTGCCGTGCCGTCGCCGTTACCGTCGACGCGGTGCGCTCTTACCGCACCATTTCACCCTTGCCGTCGTGCTTTCGCACGCTTGGGCGGTTTGCTTTCTGTTGCACTTTCCGTGGGCTCACGCCCCCCAGGTGTTACCTGGCGCCGTACCCTGTGGAGCCCGGACTTTCCTCCGTTTTCTCGCGAAAACGGCGGTTGCCTGGCCGACTCCCGCCACCAACATAGTGGCAACGGCCACACTCCTCAAGCGGAATCGCCGCCCTTTGCCGTGCTCAATTCGAGCGCGCGCGCATAGGCCTCATTCCTGCGCACGCCGGAGAGCTCCGCCGCGGCCGCTGCCGCCGCAGAGGGCGGCAGGTAACGCAGCAGCACCGCCAGCGTGTCGTCGAGCCGGCCCGGGCCCCGCGGCATGGCCGCCGCGCCCTCGACGATGATCACGCACTCCCCGCGGCGCATGTCCTCGTCGCTCTGCGCACGGGCGGCGAGCTCGTCCAGGCTGCCTCGATAGAACGTCTCGAATTGCTTGGTCATTTCGCGCGCGACGCAGGCGCGGCGTGATCCGCCGCAGGCCGCGGCAATATCCGCAAGGCTCGCGGCGAGGCGGTGCGGCGCCTCGTAGATCACCAGGGTGCGCTGGTCGGCCGCGAGTTCATTCAGCCGCCGCCGCCGCGCAGCAGCGCGCGCGGGCAAAAACCCCTCAAAGCAGAACCGGTCAGTGGACAGCCCGGCAGCGGACAGCCCGGCAACGGCGGCGCAGGGTCCTGGCACGGGCGAAACAGCGATTCCCGCTGCGAGCGCTGCGCGCAGCAGCTGGTAGCCAGGATCGCTGACGAGCGGCGTGCCGGCGTCACTGATGAGCGCCACACTCTCACCTGCACGCAATCGTTCCACGAGTTCAGTGGCACGGGCACGCTCATTCTGCTCGTGCAACGATACCAGCGGTCGTTCAAGCCCCAGACCCCGCAGCATCCGGGAGCTGTGCCTTGTGTCTTCGGCGGCGACGACGCCGACAGCGGCGAGAATTTCGCGCGCTCGCGCTGAAATGTCACCCATGTTGCCGATCGGCGTCGCGACCACGTAAAGCACGCCCGCTTGCGCCACTATAATGTCCTTCCCGGGCCGCATCGTGCGGCCAGGTGATCCTCGCCAAGGGCCGCCGCCGATGCAAGCGAATGTCAGCGTCCTCAGGAATCTCGTCGCAGCCTGCGCATTCGCCTGGCTTTGCAGCGCCTGCCAGATCCCCGGGCTGGGTACCCGGGAGGCCGGACCGGAACGCGCCGACCGCCAGGCCCGCCAGGGTGATCACGCGGGCGCGGCCAAGAGCTACGAGACCGCGGCTCGCAGCGCGCCCGTCGCCCAACGGAATGCCCTGTGGCTGTCCGCCGCGACCGCATGGCTGGCTGCCGGCGACACTGCCGCCGCGGAATCGGCGATCGGCATGCTCACGCCGCCGATTGCGACTGCGGATGCGCATGAGCGCGTGCGCATTGAAGCGGAAATCGCGCTAGCGCGGGGCGAGACACAGCGCGCAGCCACGCTGATGCGCGGAATTCCGGAATCCGACGATCCGGCGGCACTTGCGACCCGCGCGCATATCCTGTTCACCACGAATCGCGTGCCGGATGCCGTTTCAATCCTCATTGCGCGCGATCGCCTGCTCACCGATGCGGCGGGCCGCAAAGCCAACCAGCGCCTGATCCTGGACGGCATCGCCGAGGCGCAGAGTCGCGGCGCGGATCTCCGCGCGCCGGCCGACGCCGATGCGTTGCTCGCGGGCTGGCTCGAGCTCGGGCGCATCGTGGCCGACGCCCGGGCAGGTGCGCTTGGCACGCAACGGCGCGTGCAGGCCTGGCGCTCGCGATACCCGGCGCATCCGGCCTCCGAAGAGCTGTGGCGCGACCTGATTGGCACGCCCGTGACGAGCGGCGACATGCCGCGGCAGATTGCACTGTTGCTGCCCTTGTCCGGGCGTGCCGAGGCCGCGGGTGTTGCAGTGCGCGACGGTTTTCTGGGCGCCTATTACGAGCAGGGCGCTGGCTCACGCCCGCGCCTGCGTATTTACGATGTAGCCGCCCGAGATGCGCCCTCCAGCTATCTCCAGGCGGTGGCGGACGGCAGCGATTTTGTGGTCGGCCCGTTGACACGCGAAGAGGTCGCGGGCCTGGCCTCGCTGGCCGACGGGCGTACCACGACGCTCGCGCTCAATTTCCTGCCGGATGGCGTGGTCGTGCCCGAGCGCTTCTATCAATATGCGTTGTCACCGGAAGATGAAGCCCGACAGGTGGCACGCCGCGCGGTCGCCGACGGCCACATGGCGGGACTCACGCTGGTTCCGCGATCGGACTGGGGCCGGCGCGTGCAGGGCGCATTCGCCGCGGAATTCGCTGCGGCCGGGGGACAGCTCCTGGACCAGGCCGATTATTCGACGGACACCGCCGACTTCAACGACTTGCTGCAGAAGCTGCTGCGCACCGACGGCAAGCGCGGCAGCACCCCGCGCGCCGATGCACAGTTCATTTTCGTCGCCGCGCAGCCCCTGCACGGCCGGCTGATCCGCACGCAGCTTCGCTTTAATTACGCGAGTGCGCTGCCCGTCTACGCGACCTCGGACATTTACGACCCGGCCGGCACCAGCAACGTGGACCTGGACGGCGTGATCTTCCCCGACATGCCCTGGGTGCTCGATCCCTACGGCCCACCCGCGGCGGCGCGCGAGGCCGCCGAACACATCTGGCCCGACCGGGCCGGGCCGCGCGGCCGGCTGCATGCCTTTGGCTACGACGCCTTCCGGCTGGTCGGCGAACTGCGGCGCCTGCGTGGACGCTCTTCGACGCCATTGCCGGGACTGACAGGCCGGCTCGACGTCGATGCCGAGGGGCGCGTCCACCGCGAACTCGACTGGGCCCAGGTCGTCGACGGCAAGCCCGCGCTGCTGCCGGCGCCCGGATCGGTTATCCCCACATCGTGAGCGCGGCGCCGCACCTCGAAATCGGGCGCGCGGCGGAGGCGGCCGCGGCGCGCCATCTCGAACGCGTCGGGTACCGGATCCTGCAGAGCAATTTTCGTGCGCGCGGCGGCGAGCTCGACGTCGTCGCGATAGACGGTGCGGCGCTCGCGATCGTCGAGGTCCGCTATCGGGCGAGCGACCAGTACGGCGGCGGCGCGGCCAGCATTACCGCAGACAAGCGCCGGCGCATCGTCCGCGCGGCGCGCGCGTTGCTCGCGACGCAACCCCCTCTCGCCCGCCTGCGGGCGCGATTCGACGTCGTCGAGGTTTCGGGTCCTGCCGACGCGCTCGATTGTCACCTGATTCGCGGTGCATTCAGCCTCTAGCGCACCGCAATCGTGGTCCGGCGTCGAGAAGTTACTTGACCACGCGCAGTTTCGGGCGGCCGCCCGGATCCTCGGGGCCCGGTGTCACGGGCGGTGGGGTCGCGTCGGTTTCGTCCTGGAACAACATACCCTGGCCCGTTTCGCGCGCGTAGATCCCGAGCACGGCGGTGATCGGCACGCGCACCTGCTGCGGCACGCCGCCGAAGCGCGCGGCGAATTCGATCCACTCGTTGCCGAGCTTCAGCCCCTGCGTCGCCTGCCAACCGACATTCAGCGTAATGCGGCCGTCACGCACGAAGGCCTTTGGCACCTCGGTGCCGGTGGCGCCGGCGTCGACGACCAGGTGCGGTGTCTGGGCATTGTCGGTCATCCACTCGTGCATGGCGCGGATCAGGTAGGGTCGCCGCGAAGTCTGTTGCGCGGCCATGGATTCAGCCCTTCACGTCCTTCCAGTATTCCTTCTTCAGGAAGTACGTGAAGGCCGTGAACATCAGCAGGTACAGGATCACCCAGACACCCAGCGAGCGGCGCTGCGACTTGGCCGGTTCCGAAACGTACTCGAGGAAGGTGACCGTATCGCGCACGAAGCCTTCAAACTCCGCTGCCGTCATCTCACCGGGTGAAACGGGCTCCATACCCACCAGATGCTGCACCACATTTCCATCTTCGTCCGGCTTTGATTCGAAGCGAGGCTTCTGCCTGCCCTGCAACACCGCGAGGACGTCCGGCATGGCCGTCTGCGGGAGAACCGCGTTGTTCGCCCCGGTTGGCCGCGACGGGTCGTCATAGAAAGACTTCAGGTAGGTGTAGACATAGTCGACGCCGCGGCTGCGCGCTATCAGGGACAGGTCGGGCGGCGCATTTCCGAACCAGATACGCGCGTGCTCGGCCGGCATCGACGAGACCATCGCATCGTAGATGCGCGTACCGGTGAACATCAGGTTTTCCTGCAACTCGTCGTCAGTCAACGCTAGATCCTGCGCCAGCTGGCTGTAGCGCATGTACCTCGCCGAATGGCAGCCGAGACAGTAGTTGACGAAATTGCGCGCGCCGCGCTGCAGCGACGGAAGATTGCTGACATCCGTGCCGGCATCCTGCAGCGGGTAGCCGTGGCCGGCGGCAAACGCCGCGAATGGCCAGCACAGCGCCACCAGTACCACTTGAATCCGCGCCAGTCTCACGAGGTCACCCGCGACGGTTCGGGCTTGTGGCTATCGATGCGGGAATACCAGGGCATCAGCAGGAAGAACAGGAAATAATAGATCGTGCCGATCACCGATATCGCCTTGAAGGGCTGCTCAGGGGGCTTCATGCCGCAAAAGCCGAGCACGATGAATGAGGCGGCGAACAGCATCAGCGCGACCTTGTAGATCGGCCCGCGATAGCGGATCGACTTGACCGGCGCACGGTCAAGCCATGGCACGAAGAACAGCAGCAGGATCGCCGAGAACATCACGAGTACGCCCCAGATCTGGGTGCCCGCAAAGGCCGGCACCGCGCGCAACATCGCGTAATAGGGCGTGAAGTACCAGACCGGCGCGATGTGCTCGGGCGTCAGAAGCGGGTTCGCGGGCTCGAAGTTCGCCGCCTCCAGGAACAAGCCGCCCATTTCCGGCGCGAAGAACACGACCGCGGCGAACAGCAGGAAGAAGACCGCAAGGCCGTAGATGTCCTTCACCGTGTAGTAAGGATGCATCGCGATACCGTCCAGCGGGCGGCCATCCGGGCCTTTGGTCTTCTTGATCTCGATGCCATCCGGGTTGTTGGAGCCGACCTCGTGCAGCGCGAGGATGTGCGCGACGACCAGGAATATCAGCACCAGCGGCAGCGCGACGACGTGCAGGGCGAAGAACCTGTTCAGCGTGATGTCCGAAATGAAATAGTCGCCGCGAATCCATTCAACCAGCGCGTTTCCGATCCACGGAAAAGAGCCGAACAGCGAAACGATCACCTGCGCGCCCCAGTAGGACATGTTGCCCCAGGGCAGCAGATAGCCCATGAAGGCCTCCGCCATCAGCGCCAGGTAGATCAGCATGCCGAAAATCCACAGCAGTTCGCGCGGCTTGCGGTGCGATCCGTAAAGCAGCGCGCGGAACATGTGCAGGTAGACGACGATGAAGAAAGCCGATGCGCCGGTCGAATGCAGGTAACGGATCAGCCAGCCCCAATCGACGTCCCGCATGATGTATTCGACCGAGCCGAAGGCCTCGGTGTCCGAGGGCTTGTAGCTCATCGTCAGGAATATGCCCGTGACGATCTGCATCGCCAGCACGACCAGCGCGATCGAGCCGAAGTAGTACCAGAAGTTGAAGTTCTTCGGAGCGTAGTACTCCGACATGTGCTCTTTCCAGAGCTCGGATAGCGGGAAACGCGCGTCGATCCAGGCGCCGAGTGCCTGCATGCGGCCACCGGCCGGAGCATTCGGCTGCTGCGACGGCATCAGCCAAGCCTCGCTTCGTCGAGACCTATCAGGATGTGCTGATCATCGACAAACGCGTAGGGCGGAATTTCCAGGTTGGTCGGTGCCGGTACGCCCTTGAACACGCGACCCGAGACATCGAACTTCGAGCCGTGGCAGGGACAGAAGAAACCGCCCGGCCAGTCCGCCTTGAGCACGCCGTCGTCACTGACGCCCGGGCTGAAACGGTTTTGCGGCGCGCAACCGAGGTGCGTACAGACACCCAGCACGACGAAATACTCAGGCTTGCGCGCCCGTTGCTCGTTCTTCGCATACAAGGGTTGCCTGGATTTGTCGGAGCCCGGATCCGACAGCAAGGCATCCACGCTGGCCAGCGACTGCAGCATCGCCGGCGTGCGCCTGACGACGAAGACGGGCTTGCCGCGCCACACGATCTTGAGCATGGCGCCCGGCTCGAGCTTGCTGATATCGATTTCGACCGGCGCACCGAGCGCCTTGGCACGCGCACTGGGCTGCCAGGAAGCGAGGAACGGCGCCGCAGCGAACGCCACACCGACCGCACCGGTCAAAGTCGTGGCCACCGTCAACAACTGGCGCCGGCCCCGGTCAATTTCTTCGCTCATCAGGGCTTATTATCGTTCGTTGCAGGGATTGCGCATTATACACTTGGAGCAGGAATGTTGAGGATGCCGGGCTGGTTGCGCTGGGTTTCGCCGTGGGTCGCGTTGGGACTCGCGATAGCGCTCGCGGTTGTGTTGGTGAGACCCGGCATGATTCGGGTCGGGCCAGCAGCTAGCGCGTCGCTCGCGCCCTCAAACGTCAGCCAGGCGCCCGCCGAGAAGACCCTGGCTCCGCCTGCACCCGCGCCTGCCCCGCAGACACAGTTCGTGAGCTATGCCGACGCGGTGGACCGCTCGGCGCCGGCGGTCGTCAATATTTCCACCGAGCGGCGCGTACTGGTGCCGAATGTCGGCGCGCTGCCGCCGGAATTCGGCAGGCTGTTCGGCGATGTCTGGCCGGATTATCGCGAACGCGTCGAACGCAGCCTCGGCTCGGGCGTCATCTACGATGTGCTGGGCCACGTGGTGACCAACTTCCACGTCATCGAGAATGCCACGTTGATCAATGTGCAGCTAAAGGACCAGCGCGAAGCGCCCGCTACGCTCGTCGGCGTGGATCGAGATACCGATCTCGCGGTTCTCAAGATCAACCTGAAGAAGCTGCCGGTCATCCCGATCGGCCGATCCGATCGGCTGCGCGTCGGTGAACCGGTGCTCGCGATTGGCAATCCGATCGGCCTCGGCCAGACCGTCACGCAGGGGATCATCAGCGCGACCGGCCGCGGCCGGCTGGGCGTCTCCACCTACGAGAATTTCATCCAGACTGATGCGCCGATCAATTTCGGCAATTCGGGCGGCGCGCTCATCAATGCTTCGGGTGAACTGGTCGGGCTCAACACCGCGATCGCGGGCCGTATGCTCGGCATCGAGGGCATCGGCTTTGCGATTCCGGTTGACCTGGTGCGCGGCGTCGTCGACGCCATCCTGCGCGAAGGCAGGGTCGTGCGCGGCTGGATCGGCGTCGTGCCGCGCGACCTGACTGCGGATGAGGCCGAACAGTTCGGCATTCCCGAGGGTTCGGTGCTGGTGCGGCAGGTCTATTCAGGAAGCCCCGCGAATCTCCAGGGCATCGCCCGGGGCGACGTCATCACCGAGGTCAATGGCACCGGCCTGCATGGCGCCCAGGACCTGATGGCGCGCGTGGCGATGCTGAAACCCGGGCAGGGCGTCCGGCTCAGCCTGTGGCGCGGCCCGCCATTTGAAGGGCCGCTGCGCGAACATAATGTGCGGATCGAAGTCGTCGAGCGGCCCGCGCAGGCAGCCGCCTCGCCCGCCGCCTGACGAGCCTCAGGTTCGCGCGCCCGGTATTCGCCGGATGCTCGCGCCCAGCTGACGCAGTTTTTCCTCGATGCATTCGTAGCCGCGATCGATGTGGTAGATGCGCTGGACGTCGGTCACGCCATCGGCGACCAGGCCCGCCAGCACCAAACTCGCCGATGCGCGCAGGTCGGTGGCCATCACCGGCGCACCCGAAAGCCGCGGAACGCCCTGGATCACCGCCGTGTGCCCCTCAATGCGGAGCGTTGCGCCCAGCCTTCGCAATTCAAGCATGTGCATGTAGCGATTCTCGAAGATCGTCTCGACGATCGTTCCGACACCGTCGGCGATCGCATCGAGTGCGGCGAACTGGGCCTGCATGTCGGTGGGAAACCCGGGGTATGGCGCAGTGCGGACATCCACGGCGGCGGGCCGTCTTCCGTGCATGTCGACGCTGATCCAGTCCGGCCCTGTCTCGACGATCGCGCCGGCCTCCCGCAGCTTGGCAAGCACCGCGTCAAGATGATCAGGCCGCGTGCTGCGCACACGCACCCGGCCGCCCGTGATCGCCCCGGCGACGAGAAATGTGCCGGTCTCGATGCGATCCGGCAGCACGTCGTATTCGCATCCACCGAGGCGTTCGCGCCCCTCGATCACGATCGAGTCGGTGCCCGCGCCGGAAACCGCCGCGCCCATGGCATTCAGGCATCCGGCGAGGTCAACGACCTCCGGCTCGCGCGCAGCATTCTCGATCACGGTCCGGCCTTCGGCGAGTGTCGCCGCCATCATCAGGTTTTCGGTCCCGGTTACCGTAACCGTCTCCAGCACGATCCGCGCGCCCTTCAGCCGCCCGGCCTTTGCGTGGATATAGCCGCCCTCAATGCTGATTTCCGCGCCCATCGCTTCCAGGCCGGCCACGTGCAGATTGACCGGCCGCGCTCCGATCGCACAGCCACCCGGCAGCGATACCTGCGCCTCGCCATACCGCGCGAGCAACGGACCGAGCACCAGAATCGAAGCACGCATCGTCTTGACCAGCTCGTAGGGCGCAACCGGCGTCGTCAGGCGCGAGCCGTCGACTTCGATCCGCATGCCCTCTCCGACCGTCACGCCGACGCCCATGCGGCCAAGCAATTCGATCATGGTGGTGACATCGTGCAGGTGCGGGACATTTCCGATGGTCAATGGCGCATCTGCCAGGAGCCCTGCCGCCAGGATCGGCAGGGCCGCATTCTTGGCGCCCGAGGCTCGCACCTCGCCCGAAAGCCGGATACCGCCCGAGATCTGCAGCTTATCCATGGCCAGGCGACTCAGCGCGCCGCACGGTGGGCCCACTCGTCGGGCGCGGGTGTGTCGAGCGACAGCGCGTGTATCTCGCGGCCTACCGCTGCACCGAGCGCCCGATAGACGAGCTGGTGACGCTGGATTGTCCTGAGCCCCGCAAACTGCGCCGCTATGACAAGCGCCTCGAAGTGCACGTTGTCATCCGAACGCACGTCCACTGTCGCGCCCGGCAACGCCTGTTCGATCTGGTTGCGCACCTGCTCCGGTGTCATCACGGCTCTCTCGAAAATGGGCCGCTATCTTATCCGAGACAATTGGGACAATTGGTGCCGGGTCGCAGCTTGGCAGTCGTTGCCGGCGAGAGCCGGCATCCAGCGGCGGGAAAAGCGCCGGCGGCAACCACGAACCGGCGACCCGGCACCAATTACTGCCGGTGTATGATGCCCGATTGCACTTGGTTGGCGATTTCACCCGCATGAACAAGCCTGGCGACGGGAAGAGCCTGGTCGAAATGGGCCGGGAGGCACTGCGAATCGAGGCGCGAGCGGTCGCGGCGCTCGTGGACCGCCTGGGCGACGATTTCGACAGGGCCTGCCGGATGCTGCTCGCCTGTGCGGGCCGCGTGGTCGTCTCCGGCATGGGCAAGTCCGGCCATATTGGCCGGAAGATCGCGGCGACGCTCGCCAGCACCGGCACACCGGCCTTTTTCCTGCATCCGGCGGAGGCGAGTCATGGCGACCTCGGCATGCTGACCAAGGGAGACGTCGTTCTCGCGATCTCCTATTCAGGCGAGACAACTGAACTCCTGACCATCCTGCCACTCATTAAACGCATGGACGCGCCGCTGATCGCGATGACCGGCAATGCACAATCCACGCTTGCGCGGGAATCGGTCATCCATCTCGATGTCGGCGTGCCGGCCGAGGCCTGTCCGCTGAACCTGGCACCAACTGCGAGCACCACGGCCGCACTTGCGATGGGAGATGCGCTCGCGGTCGCGTTGCTCGGGCATCGCGGCTTCACCGAGACGGACTTCGCTCTCTCCCACCCGGGCGGCGCAATTGGAAAAAGGTTGCTGCTTCGCGTGCGCGACGTGATGCGCAGTGGCGCGGACCTGCCGATGGTCGGTCCCGACACACCGCTGACGAAAGGCCTGCTCGAAATGTCGCGCAAACGGCTTGGCATGACGGCGATCGTCGACGCGCAGCAGCGCGTCGCCGGCATCTTCACCGACGGCGACCTGCGGCGCGCGCTCGATCGCGACATCGACATCCGCAAGAGCCGCATGGCCGATGTCATGACCAAAGGCTGCCGCTCCATCGGTCCGGACGAGCTGGCGGCGGAAGCGGTGTTGTTGATGGAAAAGCACGCGGTCAACGGCCTGCTGGTACTGGACGGTGACGGCGTGCTGATCGGCGCGCTGAATATCCACGACCTGCTGCGCGCGGGGGTCATGTGACGGATGCCGCCGATATTGCCCTGGTGGTGTTTGACGTCGATGGTGTGCTGACGGACGGCCGCTTGTTGTTCGGGCCGGATGGGGAGGTTCTTAAGTCCTTCCATGTCCGGGACGGCCACGGCATCCGGATGCTGATTGCCGCCGGCGTTCGTGTCGCCGTGATCTCCGGTCGGCGCTCGACCGCGGTCACCGAACGCATGCGCGAACTCGGCGTCACTGACGTCGCGCAGGGCGTCAACGACAAGTCCCGTGCACTCAGCGAACTGCTGGCCCGCACCAGGATCGAGGCGCGCCATGTCGCCTGCCTGGTCGACGACACCCCGGATCTTGAATTGATGGCTGCGGTCGGCCTCCCGGCCGCGGTGGCCGATGCGCATCCCAGGGTGCTGGCCGCGGCCGCCCATGTGACCCGGGCCACCGGCGGGCAGGGCGCGGCGCGGGAATTCTGCGACTGGCTGCTGGCGGCGCGGGGCGCCAGGCGATGATCGGGCGGTTTGTGCTGCTGGCGGCACTGGTTGCGCTGATTGCGGTACTGGTCGAATGGCACCTGTTCAGGCGCGAAGTCACGACGCCGGCGACCGAGGCCACGCGACCGGGCTACTACCTGACGGGCATCGAACTCGAGGATTTCGGCACCGATGGAAATCTGCGGCTCGGGCTGCAGGCCGCAACTGCCATTGAGGATCCGGTCAGCGGTGTCGTCACGCTGCACGACGTCGTGGTCGATTACCACGCGCTGGAGGGCCAGAGCTGGCGCCTCACTTCGGGCGAAGCGCGCGTGCCGCGCGGTGCGCATGCGGTCGATTTCCTGGGTGACGTGCGAATGAGCGGACGTGCCGGCACTCAGCCCGGACTCGGCGAACTGAGCACGGCACGGCTGATACTCGACACCGCAACGGAACACGCCGAGACCCGCGAGGAGGTCACGCTCACATTTGGTCGCCACGTCATGCATGCCCGCGGCATGCAGGTCGACTTGAAGGCCGGCAACCTGCGGCTAGAATCCGAAGTCCATGGCCTTTTCAATCCGTAAGCCTGCAATCGCGGCTTGGCTGCTTGGCGCCGCTGTCTGCGTTGCACACGCGCAGGACCGCAGTCGACTGCCGATCACTGTCGAGGCGCGGTCGACGGATTTCGACTATCAGAACAGCGTGCTGATATTCAACGATGTGACGATCGTCCAGGGCCCGACCCAGATCACGGCCGAACGGGCCCAGGCCAGCGGCCTTGATTTCGAGGACAGCGGCTGGGAATTCAGCGGGTCGGTGCGCATCATGATGACGGACGGTTCGCTGGCAAGCGACACGGCCCGCGTTCGATTCTCAAAGGGCGTGATCCAGAGCGCAACCGTGACCGGCACACCAGCGACATTCGAGCAGCGCCGCGAGGCACAGCTTGCGCAGGGCCGTGGGAATCGCATCGATTACGATCTTGCCCGCGGCACGGTGGAACTCGCCGGTGATGCCTGGCTCTCCGACGGGCATAACGAGATCACCGGCGCGACCCTGGTCTACAGTACCGAGAACCAGCGCGTGATTTCCCGTGAGCAGGTCGTGATCACAATCAAGCCGCGCGAGCGGGAGTCCGCACCCGCAACCACGCCCCCGCCGAAGAAACCCGAATGAGCCTGCTAACCGCCACCGGCCTCGAGAAAAGCTACAAGAAGCGCATGGTCGTCAGCTCGCTGTCGCTGCAGATCGAGAGCGGAGAAGTCGTCGGCCTGCTCGGGCCAAACGGCGCCGGCAAGACCACGGCGTTCTACATGATCGTCGGCCTCGTTCCCTGCGACGGCGGCCGCATCGAACTGAATGGCGAGGACATCACGCACCTCCCGATGCACGCGCGCGCGCAGCGCGGTCTCGGCTACCTTCCGCAGGAGGCTTCTGTGTTCCGGCGCATGAACGTGGCCGACAACGTCATGGCGATACTCGAGACGCGTCGCGACCTGGACAAGGCGGCACGCGACGTGGCGCTCGAACAACTTCTCGAGGAACTGCATGTCGCGCACCTGCGGGACAACATCGGCATGAGCCTGTCGGGCGGCGAGCGGCGACGCGTCGAGATAGCCCGGGCGCTTGCGGCCAATCCCGCCTTCATACTGCTCGACGAACCCTTCGCCGGTGTCGATCCGCTGTCGGTGCACGATATCCAGCGTATCGCCCGCCATCTGGCCGAGCGCGGCATCGGCGTCCTGATTACGGATCATAACGTACGGGAAACATTGGGAATTTGCAGCCGCGCCTATATCGTCAGCCAGGGCGCAGTCCTGGCCTCCGGTTCTGCCGACGAGATCCTTGCCAATCCCGAGGTCCGCAAGGTCTACTTGGGGCAGGATTTCCGCCTGTAACCGAGCGGCGTCGAGGCGCCAAACGCGCGCATGATGAAACCCTCCCTGCAACTCCGGATCGGCCAGCAGCTGACGATGACGCCACAGCTGCAGCAGGCGATTCGGCTGTTGCAACTGCCGTCACTCGAACTACAGGCCCAGATCCAGCAGGCGCTCGAGACCAACGTGATGCTCGAGCCAGTGGAGGACTTCGAATCCACCGCATCGCTCGAAGCCATTGCGGACGACAACCGCAATGACCGGGAAGCCGCCGAAACCGATGAACCGGTCGTCGAGATCAGCGACGACTGGACCGAGCCGACCGCCGCCGAGTCGGAGGCACCCTGGGCGCGCAGCGGCGATGGTGTGCAGGAATTCAACGATGGGGCCGGCGAGACGCTGCAGGACCACCTGGTCTGGCAGCTCGAGATGGCGCGGCTGCCGGCCGCTGCACTCACGATCGGCCGCGCCCTGATCGATGCGATCAATGATGACGGTTACCTGACGGAAACCCTGCAGGCAATCGCGGAAGCAGTCGCGCCGGAAATAGGCGCCAGCGAGTCCGAGATCGAGGCCGTGCTGGCGATTGTGCAGCAGTTCGATCCCGCAGGCGTCGCAGCAAGAACGGTTGCCGAGTGCATCGAATTGCAGCTGCGGCAGCTCGATCCTGCCACGCCGGGACTCGATACCGCGCTCGAGCTGGCTCACCAGCATCTCGATCTCGTGGCAGAGCAGCAGTTCTCCTTGCTGCAACGCCAGATGCACTGCAGCGGTGAGGAACTTGACATAGCGCTCGCGCTCGTTCGCAGCTGCCACCCGCGCCCCGGCTCGACGATACAGCCGATGCGCACCGAATACGTCGTGCCGGATGTGTACGCGCGCCGCTCGCCGCAGGGCTGGACCGTCGAGCTGAATCCGGCTTCGGTGCCGCGCGTGCGCCTCAACGACGGCTACGCTGCGATGATCACGCGCGCGGCCGATCACGCGGTATTGCGCACGCAGCTGCAGGAAGCGCGCTGGCTGCTGCGCAGCCTCGAGATCCGCAATGACACGATGCTGCGTGTTGCACGTTCGATCGTCGAACGGCAATCCGCTTTTCTCGATCGCGGCGAGGAATCCATGCAGCCGATGATCCTGCGCGACATTGCGGATGCCGTGCAGTTGCACGAATCCACCGTCTCGCGGGTGACCACCGGCAAGTACCTGCACACGCCGCGCGGGGTCTTCGAGTTCCGCTATTTCTTTTCCAGCCAGGTGCCGGGCGATGACGGCGCCGGCGTCTCATCGACCGCGATCCGTGCGAAAATCCGCAAGCTGATCAGCCAGGAGCCGCCAGCCCGGCCGCTGTCCGACAGCCAGATCGCGGAGATGCTTTCCACCGGGGGAGTTCACGTCGCGCGGCGCACAGTTGCCAAGTACCGGGAGGCGCTCGGCATTCCAACCTCGAGCGAGCGCCGACGCCTTGCCACACAAAAAAGGAGTTCACCATGCAATTGACGCTCACTGGCCACCACATTGATGTGACTCCGGCCTTGCGGGGATACGTCGAGAAGAAAATGGAGCGCGTTGTGCGTCATTTCGATCAAGTGATTGACGTTCGCTGCGTGTTGACGGTCGAAAAGCTCGAGCACAAGGCAGAGGCAACGCTGGGTGTCAGTGGAGCGGTCATCCATGCCGACGCAATCGACGGTGACATGTACGCGGCAATCGATGCCCTGGCCGACAAGCTCGACCGGCGCATGCGCAAGCACAAGGAAAAGCTGACCGATCACCACGCGGCTGACATACAGCGAAACCGGCCGACTTGAAGCGGCCGTACACCGACAGCAGCCATCCATGATCCGCCTGATCGTCGTCAGCGGCCTGTCGGGCTCGGGCAAGAGCGTGGCGCTCAACATGCTCGAGGATCTCGGCTGGTACTGCATCGACAACATCCCGGCAGGCCTTGTGCAGGGCCTGGTCGCGCATTCGGTGCAGACCGAGGAGCCCATTTATCGTCGCCTTGCGGTCGGCCTGGACGCGCGCAATCGCCCCGATGACCTCGCATCGATACCCGCCTTGATCACGGACCTGAAGAAAGCCGGCCTGCGCTGCGAGATCCTGTACCTGCATGCGGAAGACGAGGTGCTGCTGCGGCGCTACGGGGAGACGCGCCGCCGTCATCCGCTGGCGGGCGCCAGCCGCAGTCTCGCCGATGCGATCGCCGAGGAGCGCCGGCTGCTGCATCCGCTGATCGACAGCGCCGATCTGGTCATCGACACCTCGCGCATGAGTGTCCACGAACTCCGGGACCTGATCGGGCAGCGCGTTGAATCCCAGAGCCCCGGCCGGCTATCGATCCTGTTCGAGTCATTCGGCTTCAAGCACGGCACGCCGGGCGATGCCGATTTCGTGTTCGACACTCGCACGCTGCCGAACCCCTACTGGGAGCCTGCGCTGCAGGCATTGACCGGACGCGACGCCCCGGTGGTCGCATTCCTCGAGGCGAGCCCGCAGGTGCACCGCATGGCCGACGACCTAGTGCGTTTCCTGGACGGCCGCATTCCGGACTACGAGGCCGCAAATCGCGGCTACCTGACCGTCGCTGTGGGCTGCACCGGCGGCCAGCATCGCTCGGTTTATCTGGTCGAGCGCCTCGCTGCACACTTCCGGCAGCGCTACCCGCAATTGCTCGTGCGTCACAACGCCCTGGCGAAGTGATGGTCCAGGCCGAGGAATGAGCTGATCTCGGCGCGCCGCGCCTCTGCGTCGCTCTCCCCGAGACTGATCAGCTCGCGGGTATAGGGTGCCTCGAACATCAGGTAGGACATCAGACCGCCACCGCGCTTGCCCGCGGCACCGAGGGTGCGCAGCAATGCCCCCAGCGTTCGCGGCATCGCTGCATGGTGGGCAATTGCAATATTGCGTGGATCCTTGCTTGGCAGCATCAGCAATGTGTCGATCCGCCTCAGACCCAGCGGCGCCGGGCAGTCCTGTACATGACCTAGCAGGACGTTGATGCGCTCGGCGCGTTCCACATCGGCCTGCAGTCCCTCCATGAACAGCGTATCCAGCATGAAGCCAAACATCTCGCCGATATTCGGCGGCCGGTCGTGGGCCGGGGGATCGCCGGGCGGACTGCGCGCACCGACAACGAAAATGCGATCGGCTCCGAGGTGGACAGCCGGCGCGAGCGGCATCACCTGGCGGATCGCCCCGTCGCTGTAATGCAGCTGCCCGACCGGCACCGCTGCGAACAACAGCGGGATTGCAGAGCTCGCCATCAGGTGATCGAGCGTGATATCCACTGCAATTCCGCGTCGGCCAGCCCTGTCCCAGGGCTCGAAGGGCCGCGCACTCTGGACAAAGGTGACTGATTCGCCGCGGCCGAGCCCCGTTGCAGTCACGGCGATCGAGTCGAGCGCTCCTTCCCGGGTGGCCTGCGAAAGCCGCGCGAAGTCGATCTCGCGCGACAGCAACGCGCGCAATGGCGCATTGTCAAATAGAGCCCGGGGCACAGCCAGAAGCCAGCCACCGGACACCAGCGCCAGCAACAGGTGCAGGCCGGAGCGCAGCATGTCCACGGTGCCGCTCTTGAATATCTGGCTGACCCGGAATGCGCTCCAGACGCGGTCGAGCTCCGCGGTGGCGCGGCGGAAATCACCGGCGCTGGCGCCGATTACGGCCACGTTGATCGCGCCCGCCGAGGTCCCGCAGAGGATCGAGAACGGCGGCCGCTCACCGGGCCGGCACCAACTGGCTATCGCTTTCAACACGCCGACTTGATACGCCGACCGGGCGCCGCCGCCGGGCAGGACCAGGGCGACGCGCGGCCGGTCGTCTCGCGGGCCGATCGATGTCGTGCTATTCACCGGGAACCCTTGGGCCGCGTCATGGTCTTCTGGCTAGTGGCCGCGATACTATGCTACCCGCAGCCACCCCAGAAGTAGCGCGACCGAATTGGCCGAACCGGAGATACCGCCATGATGCGTTTGTTGCAGAGCGCCGCCGTTGCCTGCGTCACACTGATGCTCGGCGCTGCGGCCGTCGCGCAGGAGTCGCCCGCAGTCGGGGCCGCTGCCCCGAAATTCCGCCTGCAGGACCAGACCGGGAAATGGCGCGCCCTCGGTGATTACCGCGGCAAGTGGGTCGTGCTTTACTTCTACCCGATGGACAGCACGCCGGGCTGCACGACGCAGGCTTGCGAGTTCCGCGACAACATCTTTGCCTACCGTGACCTCGGCGCCGTGATCCTCGGCGTCAGCGTCGACAAGGTGGATTCGCACAAGTCGTTCTCCGAGGAGCACAACCTGCCCTTTCCGATCCTCGCGGACGTCGACAAGAAAGTTACGACTTCTTACGGTACGCTGAAAAAGTACGTGGGCATGATCGAGCGCGCGCGGCGCGATACATTCATCATTGATCCGGATGGCCGCATCGCCAAGCACTACGTCAGCGTCGATCCCAAGGGCCATGCAGAGTTGGTGCTGGCCGACCTCCGGCAGCTGGCCGCCAAGGCCGCGACTGCCGAGGTCAATTAGGAAATCGGTCTTGCGATTCACCGGATCTGCCAGCTATGTCGCGACGGATGAGCTGACGCTCGCGGTCAACGCGGCCGTCACCCTCGCGCGGCCGCTGCTGATCAAGGGCGAACCAGGCACGGGCAAGACCCAGCTGGCACAGGAAGTCGCCCGTGCGCTCGACCGGCCGCTTTTCGAGTGGCACATCAAGTCGACGAGCAAGGCCCAGCAGGGCCTCTATGAATATGACGCCGTCTCGCGGTTGCGCGATTCGCAGCTCGGCGATGCGAAAGTGCAGGATATCGCCAACTACATCGTGCCGGGCATGTTGTGGCGCGCCTTCGATAGCGATGATCAGGCAGTGCTGCTGATCGACGAGATCGACAAGGCCGATATCGAGTTCCCGAACGACCTGCTGCGCGAGCTCGACCGCATGGAATTCTACGTCTACGAAACGCGGCAACTGGTGAAGGCCAGGTACCGCCCGATCGTATTCATCACCAGCAACAACGAGAAGGAGCTGCCCGACGCATTCCTGCGCCGCTGCTTCTTCCACTACATCCGCTTCCCGGATCGCGAGACGATGGAGTCCATCGTCGATGTCCATTACCCCGGTCTCAAGAAGGACCTGCTCGCGGAAGCGCTCACCGCCTTTTACCGGATCCGCGAAGTGCCCGGCCTCAAGAAGAAGCCCTCGACCTCCGAACTGCTCGACTGGATCAAGCTGCTGCTTGCGGAAGACATACCTCCGGACGCACTGCGCTCGGATGATCCCAAGGTCTCCATTCCCCCGCTCTACGGCGCGCTGCTGAAGAACGAGCAGGACGTGCACCTGTTCGAGCAGCTCTTGTTCCTGAATCGGCGGGCCGGCCGGCCCGGCTGACGCAGCGCGGGCGGCCGATGCTGATCCGCTTCTTCATGATGCTGCGCGCCGCCGGCGTGCCGGTGTCCATCACCGAATTCCTGGCGCTGCTCGAGGGACTGCAGGCGCGCCTGATCGGATTGTCGGTGGACGATTTCTACTGGCTGGCCCGCACGGTGCTCGTCAAGGACGAGCGCCACTTCGACCGCTTCGACCAGGTGTTCGGCGCGCATTTTCGGGGCATCGAGCAGGCATTCGAAGCGGTGATGGCCGAAATTCCCGCCGACTGGATGCGAAAGAACCTGGAACTCTCGCTTTCGCACGAGGACAAGGCGCGAATCGCCGCGCTCGGCGGCTGGGACGCGCTGATGGAGACGCTGCGTCGCCGGCTCGCGGAGCAGCGTGCCCGGCATGAGGGCGGCAGCAAGTGGATCGGCACCGGCGGAACCTCGCCATTCGGGGCCGATGGCTACAATCCCGAGGGCGTGCGCATCGGCCAGCAGGGCTCGCGAAACCGTCGCGCGGTCAAGGTCTGGGACCGCCGGGAGTTCGCGAATCTGGACGACTCGATTGGGCTCGGCACGCGCAATGTCAAGCTGGCGCTGCGACGGCTGCGCCGCTTCGCGCGCCAGGGCGCCGCCGAACAGCTCGACCTCGACAGCACAATCGATTCGACCGCGCGCCGCGCTGGCTTGCTCGATCTCCGCATGATTCCTGAGCGGCACAATGCGATCAAGGTACTGCTGTTCCTCGACGTCGGCGGGTCGATGGATGATCACGTGCGGATCTGCGAGGAACTATTCTCCGCGGCACGCAGCGAGTTCAAGCACCTCGAGTATTTCTATTTCCACAATTTCGTCTACGAGTCGGTGTGGAAGGACAACCGGCGTCGCCACGCGGAGCGCACGCAGACCGTCGAAGTCATGCGCACCTATGGCCGCGATTACAAGCTCGTGGTGGTCGGCGACGCGACCATGAGTCCCTACGAGATCGTGCAGCCGGGCGGCAGCATCGAGCATTGGAATGAGGAGCCAGGCAGCGCGTGGATGCGCCGGCTGCTGTCGAGTTATCCGCACCACGTGTGGCTCAACCCCGAGCCACGTGAACGCTGGGACTGGACTCCGTCGGTGAAGATCACCCGGGAGTTATTTGAGGATCGTATGTTTCCGTTGACACTGGACGGGCTCGATCGAGCGATGAAGTCGTTGCAATAAGAACCAACGTCTGCGCGAGCGTAGTGCAGGCTTGGGCGTCAAGCCGGTCGCTGGCTGGACTGGAGCATTGCCGCCATTCGCTGATGGATGAGGTTGATGGCCTTCAACGGCCTGAGCATGACCTTGAACTCTGTGATCTGACCCTGCGTGTTCCACTTGATCATGTCGACCCCGTTGACCAGGACCCCATCGATCTGGGTTTCGAACTCCAACACGGCGTCCGAGGGACCGGCGACCTCGCGAACATAGCGAAAGCTTGGATTGAAGAAGACGCGAAAGGCTGCATTCAGATACAAGGAGGCGACTGCCTTTCCTCGCTGCGGTGTATGAACCACAGGTGAGTAGAAGACCACTTCTTCGGACAGCAATGCGTCGAGACCAGCCGGATCCTGGCTGCGAACCAGTTGATGCCAGGCTTCTAGCGGATGCACGCTCATGGACGCTCCTGAAACGGTAGGTCGCGCAGCCTTTGGCGTCTAACGCTCGCGATCAGCGGCGGCGCGCGGTCGGCGCGCCACCCGCTGCCCGTGCAAGCGGCGTGACGACAAGCGATGACCGCTGTATCGCATAGTTAGGCCCGATCGAGCTGACACAATGTGTCTCTTTGAGATCGCAGATACTCCACACGTTCGTCGTCAATCTTCCGGTCGTCTCGGTGAATCTGCGCGTCCAAAGTGGCCAGCTGCCTGCCGCACCTCGTCACTGGTGAACGCCCAGAACAGGAACGGCTGCGACCTGAGGAACCTGGCGAGGTCGGGCAACGTCAAGCCAAGTTTCGACAGGCGGTCTTCATCGATAAAGATCTGGAGATTTTCCGATTCGAAGGCGGTCACGAGCTGTTTTCCTTCGGGATCGAACTCATTGTTCAGGAGATCCATGATCGATGGCGCGTAATGCCGGCGGTCCGCTGAGGACGGTTCGGACGGCATGCCGTGATCTGCAGTCACGGCAAGCAGGTAGTCGTTGCCGACCTTTTTCTCCAGCGCGCCGAGAACCCACGCCAGGTGACGATCCATCTCGCCGAGGGTAACTCGCAGTTCCTGCGAATCCGGTCCGTACTTGTGTCCCACGAAATCGGCACCCTTGTAGTTGAGCAGAATGAGATCTGCAACGCCGTCTTCGCCGACGGGCTCGTGCTCGATCATGGCGACCATCGCGTCGGCTTCGAACGCGGGAAAGAGCGCTGAGTAGCGCACGGCGGCAGGGGTGTCGATCTTGTGATGCATCCACTCGGCATCGCCTGCCCATAGTGCGCTCGCGTTGACGTCCTTAAGGTACGCGGGCAGACGGTAACATTGGGGATTCGCGCTCCAGGTCCCCGTCCGCTGGTCGTAGCCGGCAAGCGTGACCGGCACTCCGTTCAATTGACACGCTCCATGCCCCGCGAGTGGGATGGCGGCGCGGTCGATGCTGCCCTGTGCCAGTATGATCGCGCGACCCGATGTCGCAAATTGCCAAACATCGGCCAACGTCAACGCCATCAAGTCCCCGGGCACGGCTCCGGCGAACATCTCGTGACGCACGCAGCCGATGCGATCGTACACATTATTACCGGTTACCCCATGGACGGCGGGATCGGTTCCAGTGGCAATGGTCGAGTGCCCCACCGCGGTATTCGACGGAAGAATATTGAGCTGCGCCTGGGTGAACCAGGCCCCACGCTGCCGCAGTGCCGTGAGCGCTGGCATGAGCGTCGCGTACCGATCGAAGTAGTCGCGACGCATGCCATCGAGAACGATCAGCACGACCACCCGCGGTGGAGCCATACCCGTCTGCAGGACGGGCAATACGCGGCCAGTCGACGTTGGCGGCATATGCACGCCAAGCGCAGCCGCGAGTGTCGGTGCCAGGTCCTGCTGCACGGCCGGCATGGAATACGTTCCGACCTTGACCGCCGGGCCTACAAACATCAGCGGGATCGCGACGTCATATGCCCAGGGCGAGCCGTGCATGTAAGGGACATCCGGGTCGGGTCGCGTGATGAAGTCGCCTTCGCGCGGCACGATCAATAGCTGGCCGGTGCGTCCCGGAAAATAGGACCGGGCCCACATGTCGAGGAAGCGCTGTCGTGTTGCCTCGGTGTGGCTCGGCGTCGCTTCGCGCGCGTGAGACGCCTCGGCTGCAGGTGCTTGTCCAGCGCGCTGGGCGGAAGTCGTACAAGCAATCACGAGGAGAGCTACGCTACAGGCAATCCACTTCGCAGAAACGACAAGCATCTTTCGAGTCTGCACGCACTCCGTTCCAATGTTGGGCCGCTTCATTGCGTTTCTACATCGGTGACTTGCGAGGCATCATTGCCGCTTAACGCCTGAATTAAGCCGCGCCGCTAAGCGGCGTCGGCTTGAATGAATTGTTAGGCTGCTGTGTCATTGGTTTTGGGAGTTGTCAGAGTGAATAGAAGATACCCCAAGCCAAGCCCCAGGATGGTTGCACCAATGTCGTGGGTGTCGTAAACCAGAGTGCGGCTAGACTGCTGTATGAACTCCCACGCGATGAGCCCGAACCCTGCAGCTAGCATAATGACGACAAAGCTTCGACGTGCATCTGCATAGGAAGCATTTTGGTTCTGATCCGCCCAGATGCTGAGCAAGACGAATGGGATGGCTATAGCGGCTGCCACGTTCGGCAGCACTCCCATCAAGTAGTGAGCGATCTCGGCTCCGCCGTACTGAGACTTGCGGCCCCAATGTACGAGGCTCAGAGCTCCCAATGCTCCGATCCCAACAAGCCCGTATCGCGTCGAAAGTTTCATTTGCTGCTCGTGTCAGACTAACGTCCGCGATCAGCGGCGGCGCGCGCTCGGCGCGCCGCTTGCTGATTCAACAATGCGGGCCTTGCTTGCAGTCCCTGCAAGCGGCGTGACGACGACCGCTGCATCGCATAGTCAGGCCGCAGAGACTGTGAGTTTGACGCCCAGACTCTGCAACACCTTGAGTACCGTCTCGTAGCGGGGCTTGGCTCCTGGGGTCAGCGCTTTGTAGAGGCTTTCCCGACCGAGACCGGACTCTTCGGCAATGCTGCTCATGCCACGCGCTTTGGCGACGTTTCCGACCGCCGCAAGGAAGACGTCAGGATTGGGGTCCTCGAGCGCAGCGGTGAGGTATTCCGCGACCACCTCGTCGTTGGTGAGGTAGGCGCTAGGATCAAATTCTTTGAGCTTGGCCATGGTTATCACTCCAATTCCGCGAGCAGGCGCCTGGCCCGCGCAATGTCTCGTTGCTGAGATGATTCATCGCCACCACACAGCAAGATAATCACAATCTCCCCGCGCGGCGCGAAGTAGAGGCGGTAACCGGGGCCGGCAAATATCCGTATCTCATGAAGCCCGCCACCGAGGTTTTTGCTGTTACCCAAATTGCCGAGTCGTACTGAATCCAGCCGAGCCAGGATCCGGGCCGTACCCTTCGCGTCTCGCAGCCCAGCCAACCACCTGGAGAAGACCTCGGTTCGCTGAACCTGATACACATACCGAGTGTATCCACACGGATACAGCGATGCAAGTGCGACGCGAGGGCCGGGTTCGCTGCAGCGCATGGTCAGGCCGCATGCGAAGTCCTCCGAATAACAATCAGCGCGGCTAGGTAGGCAGCGGCACCGACATCGTAGGCAAGACACCAACCCGGCCACCATACAGGGACACCGGGGTTCGCTATCACTGCGTGATGAAAGAAATCGAAAACTCCGTGAAGTGCCAGGCCGGCGACCACGAGCCATGGAGTCTTCCGGAACCCAAGCGCAGCCATCGCCACAAACACGAGTGCAGGAATGGCCTCCGCGACAAGGGAATCTGTGGACCCGGCCATCGCCGCAAATAGCAGGTATAAGGTGGCAATGACAATCAACACAACTGGGTAGAAGCTGCGCTCCTTGTCGAAGCCAATCACAGTGGCGAATAATCCAACTGCAGTAGCAGCGGCGACTCCAATTACGAATTCCATGGTGATTTAGATTTGGGATCTAGCCGTTATTAAACTGCACCTACACCCACCGTCGTACGCGCGCCATGTAATGCGCAAACTCGGGGCCGAACTTTGCGAGTAATGCTCGCTCTTCGGGCTTGATTTGGTACTGAGTGAGGTACACCAAGAAGGCCGGCAACAGCAAGATCGCGCCAGCATTTGACAGGTACAGTGCCCAGCCCGCAAGAACTAGAAAGAAGCCGAGGTACATGGGATTGCGTGAGACGCCGTAGACACCGCTGGACACGACAGACGAGGACGCGCCAGGAGTGAGTGGGTTGACTGTGGTGCGCTTTATGCGAAAGGCAACAACGCCGGCGAGGGCTACCGCTCCGCCGAGCACAACCAGCGCCAGCGCCAGTGCGAACCGTGCGGGCAGAGTGTACGAGATCCCTGGTGCGACGTAGGCCACACCGTACATTGCACCGGCAAAGACAAGCCACACAAGTAGCGGTGGGACCTTTAGATCGAGCCATTGCATAAAGGGTGTGCGGCCTAACGCTCGCGATCAGCGGCGGCGCGCAGTCGGCGCGCCGCTTGCTGATTGAAACCTATACGCCGCGCGGCCTGCGCCTGCAAGCGGCGTGACGACGAGCGCCGACCGCTGCATCGCCTAGTTAGATTGCCGGGCCTAAGTTGACTGTATGTCAGATCTGACATATACTGCATTTCGTGGCTTCAGCTGACAAGCCGCTGGTTTGGCTGCATGGGGAGATCAAGACTCCGCCATTCGGCACGGCCGGTAGGATCGAAGCCGGAATGTTGCTTAGAAGGCTGCAGCGCGGCGAGTCGTTGGGGATGCCCCATTCGCGGCCCATGCCTGGAATCGGCAAGAGATGCCATGAGTTGCGCATCGGGGACACTGCGGCGAATTGGAGAATTGTCTACCGGACGGACCGAGATGCGATCGTGATTGGGGCGGTGTTTGCCAAGAAGACGCGCACCACGCCCAAGGATGTGATTGCAACCTGCCAGAGGCGTTTTCGGGAGTATGACGATGCGTGCAAGTAAGAAGGCCAAACTCACGAGTCGCGGCTGGAAAGTAGGCGACGCCAAGGAGTTTCTGGACCTCTCAACGGAGGAGGCTGCGTTGATCGAGCTGCGCCTCAAGTTGTCCGAAGGGCTGAAGGCGCGTCGGAAACGCAAGCGCCTGACACAACATGACCTGGCTGCGGCAGTGCAATCCAGCCAGTCACGAGTCGCCAAGATGGAATCGGGCGACCCAACGGTCTCCATCGACTTGCTGATGCGGTCACTCATCGCCCTTGGCGCCTCCCGAAAAGACCTCGCCCGAATCATAGCGCCCAGCTAATTCTCGGCAATCTAACGCTTAATTGAACGTCATAAATGAATGTTTGTTCTACGTCATTTCGGCCTGCTAATCTCGCGTTCGCCTGCAAGTCCTTGTCTGCGCTCGGCGTGGACATGATCTAACTGCCCCCGCCCCGTCACATCAGCAGCGTAGTTACCTTTCGGCCGGTATCAACTTCAACACATGCTCTGCCGCACCCGGCAGAAACGGCGTCGGCTCGCCGCGCGCCCAGGCTTCGTACCCCGCACGATAGAACGGCGACAGCGGGTGACCGCTCTGCCCGCCTGGCATGTGCAGATACCCCTGTTGCTCGAGCCCCGGAGAAACCGCGAAACGTTCGGACGCGCCGAACGAGGGCGCCTGAACGCGCGGCATGGACCAGTCGCCAGGCAGCGGTTCCGAAGTCATATCCAGCCAGCGCGATAGGAACGGCAGCGCCCGGCTCAGCGGATGCCGGATACGCGTCGTGTTGACGCGGCCCCAGGTGCAACGAGCGAGACTCGCGCATTCAGCGGGCAGTTCCTTGACCACCTGCATCGCGACATCTGCAAGCCACGCATCCCAGTCGGCAAAGCGCGGATCCAGCAGATGCGCGGGCCTCTCGTGGACCAGGCGCAGCGCGACCTGGGTGAACCGCTCCGGGGCGCTCCAGGGAAAATCGGGCCAGCGCTTGCGCGGCACCGTCGTCAGCATTTCATAGGCGCGATCCGTCACACTCGTCTCGAATTCGCGCAGCAGCCGATAGCCGGCGTCGTCGACTGCCGCGTGACCCGACCAGGCCGCTACCAGTCCCTCGGCCTCCGTTGCGCCGGCCTTCGTCAAGGCGCGGAGCATCACGGGCTGCCAGTTCGCGAGGTACTCAGCGCGATCGTCAAGCTGGATCGCGAGAAAGTCCGTCGGGGTCGCCTGCTGTAGTTTCGTGAGCCGGTCGCGGATCTGGCGCGCGCGCGTCGCTGGGGCGTAACCGCCATCACCGATCACGGCGAGCATTTCTCCGCCGACCTCGCGCGCATTCGCACTCCAGGCGCGCCCATCAGGCGGATCCAGGATTCGCGGCGAGTCCGGCTTCGCAATCAAGCCATCCCAACCCGTGTTCTTTTCATTCCAGGCGACGGGTCGGGTCGGATCGAAGCCCTGGCGGCGTGGCAGGCGCCCGGACAGCACCCAGCCGATACGCCCGTCGGCATCGGCAATCATCACATTCTGCCCCGGCATGCCGGCGCCACCGATGACCGCCGCCGCTTCCTCGATGTTTCGAGCACCTTCCAGTCCGAGCAGTGCCATGTCGGTCGCCTCGGGCTCGTGCGCGGTCCACGACAACGCGAGCTCGCGGTCGTCCGCGCCCCTGGCGACGACCGGTCCCCAGATCGTGCGGCGAACTGGAAGTTCTTCATCGGCAGCGCCGGCGACATGCAGGACTTCCACGTCCGTTTCCACAAGGCGCGGGCCTTCGGCCGTGAGATAGCTGTCGCCATCCGCGCCTGGCACCAGCACCACGAGATCCTGGAAATCCCCGTAGCTGTTCGTGAATCCCCAGGCCACGTGGCGATTGCTGCCGGCGACGACCCCCGGCACCCCGGGCAACGTGACTCCGCTGATATCGAGCTGGTCCGATTCCGCGACCAGTCGCGCGCGATACCAGATGCTCGGCACGCGCAGGTTCAGGTGCATGTCATTGGCGACCATTGCGCGGCCGCTGGCGGTGTGGCTCCCCGCCAGGGCCCAGTTATTGCTGCCGACCATGCCCCGCGGATCCCGTCCACTGATCTTCGCCGTCTTCGCGCTGAAAAGCGCCGGGTCGAGCTTGCGCAGATCGATTTCTGCGGCGTCCGGCAGCGGCGTTTGCGGCAGCACGCTGCCGTCGAGCGGCGCATCCCATTGCGGATCGCCCCCGATCAACAGGCGATAGAGCGAGTCCGGCAGCGTCGCCGCCAGCAATCCATTCTGCTGCTCGCTGCGATCATCGAGTCCCTGCAGGTCGATCCACATCGCATAGACGACCAGCAGCGTGTCCTCGGCGCGCCAGGGCGCGGGATTTGCCCGCAGCAGCAGGTATTCGAATGGCCGCGACTGGCTGTCGGCGATTGCGGCATTCACCCCGGCGCAATACGCGTCGAGAATGCCGCGCCCGACCGGATCGAGCGCCGCGAGCGACAGCAGTGCGCGCTTGCGAAACTGGTGCAATCGGACCTCCCGGTCGGCATCGAGCAGCGCCGGCCCAAGCAGCTCCGCCAGCTCGCCCGCGGCCTTGCGCCGCAACAGGTCCATCTCGAACAGCCGGTCCTGGGCGTGGACGTAGCCTGTTGCGCGCGCGACATCTTCACGCGTGGCGCCGCGGATCACGGGCACACCCGCGGCGTCCCGCTCGATTGCGACCGGCGCACTCAGTCCTGCGAGACCCACCTCCCCGTCAATGCGCGGCAGGCTGGCCCGCAGCGCAAGCCAGGCTGCCGTCAGGACGAGCAGCACGAACCCGACCGCGAGGGGCAGCCCGATGCGAATTACACGCGCGATATTCCGCCTCATGTGGCAGAGCGTCGGACTTTGATGATCTTCATCGTGTTGGTCCCACCGGCGACACCCGACAACTCGCCCTTGGTGACGATGATCAGGTCGCCCTCGGCCGCGAGCTTCTCATCCAGCATGCGCTGGAAGATCGCAGGGTACATCTGCTCCGGTGCCGGATGCGTGACGTCAAATGCGACCGGATAAACGCCACGATACAAGGTCACGCGGCGCTGGGTCGCCGCGTGGCGCGTGAATGCATAGATCGGGATGTCCGAACGGATACGCGACATCCACAGGGCCGTCGAGCCCGACTCGGTCAACGCCACGATCGCCCTGACGTCCATGTGGTTGGCCGTGTACATGACCGCGGCCGCGATCGCCTCGTCGGTAAACGTGAAATGGCGGTCGGGGCGCTGGATTCCCGCCCCATTCGAGGTCTGCCACTTCTCGGCACCCTCGATGACCTGCGCCATCGCGCGCACGACCCGGTCCGGGTGCTTGCCGACGGCGGTTTCGGCCGACAGCATCACCGCATCCGTGTCATCCATGACGGCATTGGCGACGTCGGATACCTCGGCACGCGTCGGCACCGGCGCGTGGATCATCGACTCCATCATCTGCGTCGCGGTGATCACCAGCCGGTTGCGTGCACGTGCAAGGCCGATGATCCTTTTCTGCAGCCCGGTTAGTTCAGCGTAGCCGACCTCGACGCCGAGGTCGCCGCGCGCAACCATGACCGCGGAGCTCGCGTCGACGATTTCCTCGAGATGGTCTATCGCATCACGCCGCTCGATCTTCGCGACGATGCGGCCCTCGCCATTTGCGGCCTTCAGCAGGTCCCAGGCTTCGCGCACATCGTCGCGATTGCGGACGAAAGATACGGCAAGATAATCGACGCCCAGTTCCGCAGCCATGCGGATGTCTTCGCGGTCCTTGTCGGTCAGCGCCCCGGCGGACAGGCCGCCGCCGAGCTTGTTGAGCCCCTTCATGTCGGTCAGTTCGCCGCCCATGGTGACGCGCGTATGCACTTTCGTGCCTTCGACGCCGGTCACTTCAAGCGCGATCAGGCCATCGTTCAGCAGCAGTGTGTCGCCGCGCCGCACGTCCCTGGGCAGCGACTCGTAGGCGACACCAACGATCTTGTCGGTCCCGGCTTCCGGGTCGAATGCCGGATCGAGCACGAAGACTTCCCCGTCCATCAGCGTGGCACTGCCGGAAGCGAAGCGCTGGATACGGATCTTCGGTCCGCGCAGGTCGCCCAGGATGCCGACCACCCGGCCGACGCGCAGTGCGGCGGCACGCACTCGGCCAATGCGGCGCGCGTGGTCTTCAAATGTGCCGTGTGAAAAATTCACTCGTACCAGGTCCGTGCCGGCCGCGACCAGATCCGTAAGCGCCCGATCCGAATCGGTCGCCGGCCCGAGTGTCGCCACAATCTTGGTACGTCTTGGCATGGCCGCCTTGTTTGCCTGCGCGTTCAGCCGAGCGCGCGCTGTTCCAGAACGGCGACGGCCGGCAGCACCTTGCCCTCCACGAATTCCAGGAAGGCACCACCACCCGTCGAAATGTAGGAAATGCTGCCGCCCACACCGTACTTCTCGATCGCTGCGATCGTATCGCCGCCGCCCGCGATCGAGAATGCCTTGCTGCGCGCAATCGCCTGGGCGAGTCCCCACGTGCCTTCGCCAAACTGGTCAAACTCGAATACACCGAGCGGTCCATTCCAGATCACGGTGCCGGCTAGCGCGACGATCCCGGTGATCTGCTCTGCCGTATCCGGGCCGATATCCATGATCATGTCACTGTTCCCAACCTCGGAAACCGATTTGACGTCAGCTTCCGCCTTGGCGGAAAACTCGCTTGCGACGACCACATCGACCGGAATCGGGATCCCGACACCGCGCTCGCGCGCCCGGGCCAGCAGGCGGCGCGCCATGTCGATCATCTCGGGTTCATGCAGGGACTTGCCAATCGGCATGCCGACGGCGGCGAGAAAGGTGTTGGCGATCCCGCCACCGACGACCAGATAGTCCACCCTCTCGATCAGGGTCTCGAGCACGGTGAGTTTGGTCGAGACCTTCGAGCCGCCGACCACGGCTACCAGCGGCCGCGCGGGTTTTTCAAGCGCGGTTTCGAGCGCCTCGAGCTCGCCGATCAGCAGCGGCCCGGCGCAGGCAACCGGCGCAAACCGGGCGACACCGTGGGTGCTGGCCTCGGCGCGATGGGCCGTGGCAAACGCGTCCATCACGAACACATCGCAGAGTGCGGCCATGCGCCTCGCGAGCGCCTCGTCGTCCTTCTTCTCGCCCTTGTTGAAGCGCACATTCTCGAGCAGCACCACTTCGCCTGGCGCGGCATCGACGCCGTCCTGCCAGTCACTGACCAGGCGCACGGGTTTTCCCAGCAGTTCCGACAGCCGCACCGCGACCGGCGCGAGACTCAAGGAGGGGTCGCTCACGCCCTCCTTGGGCCTCCCCAGGTGAGACATCACGATTACCCGCGCACCCCGCTCGATTGCGAGCTGCAATGTCGGCAGCGCAGCCCGGATCCGTGCGTTGCTGGTCACCCGGCCATCTGCCACCGGCACGTTCAGATCCTCGCGGATCAGGACGCGCTTGCCGGCCAGGTCGAGATCCGACATGCGCAGGATTTTCACGCTCGTGCCCAAGCCAATGTGGTGTCCAGCATCCTGTTCGAGAAGCCCCATTCATTGTCGTACCAGGCGCAGACCTTGACCAGCGTGCCGCCCGTCACCTTGGTCAACGGGGCATCCACGGTCCCGGAAGCCGGGTTGTGATTGAAATCCACGGAAACCAGCGGCTCCTCGGTGTACTCGAGGATCCCTTTCAACGCGCCCCCGGCGGCTGCGCGCAGGATGTCATTGACTTCCTTGACAGTGGTCGCGCGCTTGGCGGTGAATGTCAGGTCGACCAGCGACACATTGATTGTGGGAACGCGCACGGCAAAGCCGTCCAATAATCCCTTCAGTTCGGGCAGCACCAGGCCGACGGCCGCGGCCGCGCCGGTCTTGGTCGGGATCATCGACATCGTCGCCGAGCGGGCGCGTCGCAGGTCGCTGTGATAGACGTCGGTCAGCACCTGGTCATTGGTATAGGCATGTATCGTCGTCATGATGCCGGAGACCAGTCCGAGCGATTCGTGCAGAGGCTTAACCAGCGGCGCCAGGCAGTTGGTCGTGCAGGACGCATTCGAGATCACGGTCATGTCGCGACGCAGGACGCCGTGATTGACGCCATAGACGATGGTTGCGTCCACGCCATCAGCGGGCGCCGAGATCACGATCTTCTTCGCCCCACCGGCGAAGTGCTTCGACGCCTTTTCCTTGCTGTTGAACAGACCGGTGCTCTCCAGCACGATTTCCACCCCGAGCTCGCCCCAGGGCAGTTTCGAGGGATCGCGCTCGGCCAGCACGCGGATGCGGTCACCGTTGACGATCATGTAATCGCCTTCGACGGCGACCTTGCCCGGGAACGGGCCGTGCGCGGTGTCATGGCGCGTCAGATGCGCATTGGTCTTCGCATCACCAAGATCATTGATCGCGACGATCTGTATCTCGCCATTGCGCTTCGATTCGTACACCGCACGCAATACGTTGCGGCCAATGCGGCCGTAGCCATTGATGCCCACCTTGATTGCCATGGTCAGTTGTCTCCTGTTTTCTTCAACATCGAATCCACCGCATTGACGACGGCCTCGGCCGAGAAGCCGAAATGCCGGAACAGATCCTTGCCCGGCCCCGAAGCTCCGAAGTCCGTCATGCCGATGACGCAGCCGCGCGAACCGACGTAGCGCCACCAGCCGTCGGGCGCGCCCGCCTCAACTGCGACCCGGCACCCAATCGCAGGCGGCAGCACCGAGTCGCGCCACTTTGCATCCTGCGCGTCGAATACGCTGGTGCAGGGCATCGAAACGACCCGGGTGGCGACGCCCCGGCGCGCAAGCAGGCCCGCGGCCTCGACCGCAATCGCGACTTCGGAGCCGCTCGCGATCAGTATGCATTGCGGCGTGCCCGCGCAGTCGACCAGCACGTAGCCGCCGCGGCGAACCGCATCCAGTTGCGACGCATCGCGAGACTGCGGCGGCAGGGCCTGGCGCGTCAGCGCCAGCACCGTAGGCCGGGTGCGACGACGGATCGCCGCGGCCCATGCGACCCAGGTTTCGGCGGTGTCGCAGGGCCGCCAGACTTCCATGCGCGGAATCATCCGCAGCGATGCCAGCTGCTCGACGGGCTGGTGGGTCGGGCCGTCCTCGCCGAGTCCGATTGAATCGTGGGTCAGCACGAATATGCTGCCGGTGCCGATGATCGATGCCATCCGCAGCGAACTGCGCGCATAGTCCGAAAACACGAGGAACGTGCCGCCGAATGGTATGAATCCGCCGTGCAGCGCAATGCCATTCATGATCGCGCCCATGCCGAATTCACGGACACCGTAGTGAAGGTAGCGGCCGGCCGGATCTGAACGCGTGTAGACCGCCGTGCCCTTGATCCGCGTGTTGTTGGAACCGGTCAAGTCGGCGGATCCACCGAGGAGTTCAGGCAGCGATCCGCCGAGCGCGTTCAGGACCGCCTGCGAACTCTGGCGCGTCGCCAGCGCCTGGCCGGCTGACTGCGCCGCAGCCGCGCCCTTCGCAACCTGGTCCTCGAACCCGGCGGGCAGGCGGCCTGCGGTCCGGCGCTCGAATTCCAGCGCGAGTTCCGGATGGGCGGCCTGATAGGCCTTCCAGCTCTTTCTCCAGCGGTTCTCAGCCCGCCGTCCCGCCGCGCGTGAGTCCCAGGCGGCACGAATCTCGTCAGGAACCACGAATGCTTCGTGCGGCCAGCCGAGTGACTTGCGGGCGAGCGCCACTTCTTCGCTGCCGAGCGCCGCGCCATGGCATTCCTCCTTGCCCTGCTTGTTCGGCGCGCCATAACCGATCACTGTCTTGCAGCAGATCAGCGTCGGCTTCGATCTTTCCCGCTTCGCGCGACGGATTGCGCGTGCCACGGCCGCCGCGTCGTGGCCGTCGACATTCCTGAGCACCTGCCAGCCATAGGCCTCGAAGCGCTTCGGCGTGTCGTCGGTGAACCATCCCGAGACTTCTCCATCGATCGATATGCCGTTGTCGTCGTAGAAACAGATCAGCTTGCCGAGACCCCAGGTACCTGCCAGCGAACAGGCCTCGTGCGAGACGCCTTCCATCAGGCAGCCGTCGCCCAGGAACACCCAGGTGTGGTGGTCCACGATGTCGTGGCCGGGGCGATTGAATTCGGCGGCCAGTAACTTTTCGGCGAGCGCCATGCCAACCGCATTGGCCAGGCCCTGGCCCAGCGGACCCGTGGTGGTCTCGATGCCGATGTCGATTTCGTGCTCCGGGTGTCCCGCGGTGCGCGAACCGAGCTGGCGGAAATTCCGCAGTTCATCCAGTGACAGCGGGTAGCCGCTCAGATGCAGCACCGAGTAGAGCAGCATCGAACCGTGGCCGTTGGAAAGCACGAAACGGTCGCGGTCGGCCCAGCGCGGATTGCCGGGGTTGTGCTTCAGGAAGTCGTTCCACAGCACTTCCGCGATATCCGCCATGCCCATCGGCATTCCCGGATGACCGGAATTGGCGCGCTGCACGGCGTCCATGCTGAGGGCCCTGATGGCGTTGGCAAGCTCGCGGCGGCTGGGCATCTGATACACCTGGCGGGGAACCCGTTCATTGTCTCTGATGCGGTATAATTTTTCGATGCCCAGCCGTTATCTATTCACGTCCGAGTCGGTCTCCGAAGGCCACCCGGACAAGGTCGCCGACCAGATTTCCGACGCGGTGCTCGACGCCCTGCTGGCGCGCGATCCTCGGGCACGCGTCGCCTGCGAGACCTTGGTGAAGACCGGCGTCGCGGTGGTCGCGGGCGAGATCACGACCCGCGCCTGGATCGAGCTCGAGGAAGTCGTGCGCGGCGTCATCTGCGACATCGGCTACACCTCATCCACGGTCGGTTTTGACGGCCGCACCTGTGGTGTCGTCAACGTCATCGGCAAGCAATCGAGCGACATTTCCCGCGGGGTGGACCGCAAGAACCCGGAAGACCAGGGCGCCGGCGACCAGGGCCTCATGTTCGGCTATGCGACGAACGAGACGCCCGCGCTGATGCCCGCCCCGATCCATTACGCGCACAAGTTGGTCCAGCGCCAGGCCCAGGTCCGCAAGGGCCGCAATCCGAAGCTCCCGCTGCTGCGGCCCGACGCCAAGAGCCAGCTGACATTCAGATACGAAGATCACAAGCCGGTTGGCATCGAAGCAGTCGTGCTCTCGACCCAGCATGCGCCGGAACTCAGGCAGAAGGATCTGCACGAAGCCGTCATGGAGGAGATCATCAAGCCGGTCCTGCCGGCCAGGCTGCTCAGCCGGCGCACCCGCTATCACATCAACCCGACGGGCCGCTTCGTGATCGGTGGCCCGGTCGGCGATTGCGGCCTGACCGGCCGCAAGATCATCGTCGACACCTATGGCGGCATGGCGCGCCACGGCGGCGGCGCCTTTTCCGGAAAAGACCCCTCAAAGGTCGACCGGTCCGCGGCCTACGCCGCGCGATATGTCGCAAAGAACCTGGTCGCAGCCGGGCTCGCAAGCCGCTGCGAAATCCAGGTCTCGTATGCGATCGGCGTGGCGCAGCCAACCTCCATTTCGGTGCAGACATTCGGCACCGGCCGGGTCAGCGACGAGCGCCTGGAAAAGCTGGTTCGCGCACATTTTGACCTGCGCCCATGGGGCATCATGAAGATGCTGGACCTGATCCACCCGATGTACCGGGCCACCGCCGCTTATGGACATTTCGGGCGCGAACCCCATGAAGCAAGCTACCATTGGCAGGAGGAGTCAAACGGCGCGCTGGTGCGGCGCAGTTCGACATTCACTGCCTTCAGCTGGGAACGCACCGACCGTGCGGAAGCATTGAGGAAGGCAGCGGGACTTTAATTGGGGACTGTCCCCTTTACTTAGTCCCCGCGGTTCTCGAGGAGCGTTGCAACAGGCGTCTGCCTGCCAGGCTCGGGGACAGCGATAGACAACGGCGCTCTCGCTCGCAAAGGAGAGGAACGACCATGAATGCCGTGATCAACCCGAAGTTCAATGACTACAAGGTCAGTGATATCACGCAGGCCGACTGGGGCCGCCGTGAAATCGCGATCGCCGAGACCGAAATGCCCGGCTTGATGGCCGTGCGCGCCGAATTCGGTCCCGCACGGCCGCTGGCCGGCGCCCGCATCGCAGGCTCGCTGCACATGACCATCCAGACGGCGGTGCTGATCGAGACACTGAAGGCGCTCGGTGCCGAATTGCGCTGGGCCTCCTGCAATATTTTCTCAACCCAGGACCATGCCGCCGCTGCGATCGCGGCGTCGGGCATCCCGGTTTTCGCACGCAAGGGCGAGACACTCGACGAGTACTGGGATTTCACGCACCGGATCTTCGAATGGCCGGCCGGGCGCCATGCCAACATGATCCTCGACGACGGCGGCGATGCGACACTCCTCGTGATGCTGGGAGCCGAAGCCGAACGCGATCCCTCCGTGATCGCGAAGCCCGCCAACGAAGAAGAGCAGGCGCTCTATAGCTCGATCCGTCGCCGCCTGGAGTCACAGCCGGGCTGGTACTCGACGAGATTCAGGGAAATCCGCGGCGTCACCGAGGAGACGACCACCGGCGTCAAGCGCCTGTATCGCATGGCCGCCGACGGCCGGCTGCCGTTCCCGGCCATCAACGTCAATGACTCGGTCACCAAATCCAAGTTCGACAACCTGTACGGCTGCCGTGAATCGCTGGTCGACGGCATCAAGCGCGCGACCGATGTGATGATCGCGGGCAAGGTCGCGCTGGTTGCCGGCTACGGCGACGTTGGCAAGGGTTGCGCGCAGTCCCTGCGCGGGCTCGGCGCGACGGTGTGGGTCACCGAGATCGACCCCATCTGCGCGTTGCAGGCTGCCATGGAGGGATACCGGGTCGTCACGCTGGATGATGCCTGCGCACTGGCGGATATCTTCGTGACCGCGACCGGCAACGTGAACGTGATCACGCACGAGCACATGCGCCGCATGAAGCACCAGGCCATCGTCTGCAATATCGGTCATTTCGACAGCGAGATCGACATCGCGTCGCTCCGGCAGTACCGCTGGGAGAACATCAAGCCGCAGGTCGACCACGTCATCTTCCCGGACGGCCGGCGCATCATCGTGCTGGCCGAAGGGCGGCTCGTGAATCTCGGCTGTGGCACCGGCCACCCCTCCTTCGTGATGTCGAACTCCTTCACCAACCAGGTGCTCGCGCAGATCGAGCTGTTCGCCCACGGCGACCGGTACCAGAACAAGGTCTATGTGCTGCCGAAAGAGCTCGACGAGAAAGTGGCGCGCCTGCACCTCGAGCGCATCGGCGCTCGGCTGACTGTCATGACGCCGGAGCAGGAGCGCTATCTCGGACTGCCGGCCGCCGGGCCATACAAGCCCGATCACTACCGCTACTGAACCGCGGCCGGTGCGCCTGCTGCAGTTCACGGACACGCACCTGCTCGGGACCCCGGGTATCGAGGTCCGTGGCGTCGCGACCGATGTCACGCTGCGGCGCTGTCTGGATCACGCGCGGCGTCGGCACCCTGCTCCGCGTGCGCTGCTGCTGACCGGGGATTTGGTGCAGGATGACCGGGGCGGCTATGCACGCCTGCGCCAGAACTTCGCCGACGCCGGAGTACCCGTGCATTGCCTGCCGGGTAATCACGACATTCCGGCGGAATTGCGCGCGGATCTTGCGGGGCCGCCCTTCGTGCACGAGCTGGTCAATCGCTACGATGGCTGGCTGGTGCTGATGCTCGACAGCACGGTTGCAGGCTCGCATCACGGACACCTGGCCGCAGCCGAGGTCGCGAGACTCGATCGCGCGCTGGCGCGAAATGCGGACGCGTATGCGCTGGTCTGCCTGCATCATCACCCGGTGCCGCACGGCAGCCCCTGGCTCGATGCGCTGATGCTCGACAATTCCGCTGAACTGTTTGCGGTACTGGCGCGCCATCCGCGTGTGCGTGGCCTCGTATGGGGCCATGCCCACCAGGCGCTGGACGACGTGCGTGGCGGCACGCTCTTGATGGGCACGCCGTCGACCTGCATGCAGTTCGAGCAGGGAGCTGAAGAATTCAGCGTGGACTCGCGGCCACCGGCCTACCGCTGGATTGAGCTTGGCGACGACGGCAGCATCGAAACCGGCGTCGAGTGGGTGACTGACGATGACTAATGCCCGGGGCCGCCGGCCAGGGTCCCTGCTCGCGTTGATTGCGGCGCTGCTTCCATTTGGCATGGCGACCGCCGACCCGGCGGTCTGGGCCATCACCGGAGGCAGCAACACCGTCTACCTGTTCGGATCGGTACACCTGTTGCCCGAAGGCGGCTTCGAGATCGCGGGCGAACTTGAAAAGGCCTATCGCGATGCCGAGATGATCTGCCTGGAGGTGGACATCGGCGCACTGACTCCGGCCACGACGGCATCGGTCACATTCGCGCGCGCCGTCGACCCCGCGGGCCGCGGGCTCTACGACCTGCTGGGGCCGTCGGCCGGGCGGGTACGCGAAGCTGCCGCGAACGCCGACGTCGATCTCACGCCATTTGAAATATTCGAGCCCTGGTTCGTCGGCATGAGCGTTTCGGTGATGGCTCTGCAGCAGCACGGTTTCGTCGCAGACAGCGGCGTCGAGCAGGTCATCCAGCGGGCCGCAAGTCAGGACGGCAAACCGTCTTGCGGACTCGAGACCCTCGACGAGCAGCTCGAATTGCTCGACGGACTGCCGGCCGATGAACAGGTGGATATGTTATTGCAGTCACTCGAGGAATCGGCGGAAGTCGACACGCAGGTAAAGCGGCTGTTCGAGGCCTGGCAGGACGGCGACGATGAGTCGTTTGTCCGCCAGCTCAAGGAGGAATTCGCCGATTATCCAGAGCTCGCCGAGCGGCTGATCTACGCGCGCAACGAGCGCTGGGCGGACCAGGTCGAGGCGCTCCTCAGGAAACCCGACGACGTATTGCTCGTGGTCGGTGCCCTTCACCTCGCGGGAAAACAGGGCCTGCCGGCAAAGCTCAGGCAACGCGGGTTCGAGGTGGAACGCCGCTGAACGGGGAACTGCACATGTCGTTGTTCGAGGAAGCCAGTCGCTACATTGCGGGCGGCGTCAATTCGCCGGTGCGCGCTTTTCGTGGTGTCGGCGGCGAGCCGTTGTTCATCCGGCGCGCGCATGGTGCCTGGATCGAAGCCGAGGATGGCAGGCGATATATCGACTATGTAGGGTCCTGGGGTCCGATGATCCTCGGCCATGCGCACCCGGATGTCATCGCGGCCGTCACGCGCCGCGCCGTCGACGGCCTGTCATTCGGCGCGCCGACCGTCATCGAAACCGAACTCGCCCGCAGGGTGACCGAGCTGATGCCGTCGATCGAACTGGTGCGCATGGTCAGTTCCGGCACCGAGGCGACCATGAGCGCGATCCGGCTTGCGCGCGGATATACCGGCCGCGACAGCATCGTCAAGTTCGAGGGCTGCTATCACGGCCATTCCGACTCGCTGCTGGTAAAGGCCGGTTCCGGCGCACTGACACTCGGCGTGCCGACTTCGCCCGGTGTGCCCGCGGATCTCGCGTCCCATACATTGACGCTCGATTACAACGACCGCGCGGGACTCGATCAATGCTTCGAGGCAAGAGGCGGCGAGATCGCCTGCGTGATCGTCGAGCCGGTCGCCGGCAACATGAACTGCGTGCCGCCGGTGCCGGGTTTCCTGGAGCATCTGCGTGAGTTGTGCACGCGACACGGCGCCGTGCTGATATTTGACGAGGTGATGACGGGATTCCGGGTCGCGCTGGGCGGCGCGCAGTCGCTATACGGGGTGCGTCCCGATTTGACGACGCTCGGCAAGATCATCGGCGGCGGCCTGCCGGTCGGCGCCTTTGGCGGCAGGCGCGAAATCATGGAACGCCTGGCGCCGCTCGGTCCCGTTTATCAGGCGGGCACTCTGTCCGGCAATCCGGTGGCGATGGCAGCGGGCCTCGCGACGCTCGAGCTCATCTCGAGGAAGGGATTCCACTCAGCGCTCGCGGCCGCAACCGGGCGGCTGGTCGCCGGTATCGCCGCCGCCGCGCGGGACGCGGGTGTTGCGCTTGCGACAAATCATGTCTGCGGCATGTTCGGGCTCTTCTTCACCCAGGAGTCGCCGGTGCATTCCTACCGGCAGGTGATGGCCTGCGACGTGGCGCGATTCCGGAAATTCTTCCACCTGATGCTTGATGCGGGCGTCTATCTCGCGCCGTCGGCGTATGAAGCGGGATTCGTTTCCGCCGCGCACGGTGAAGCCGAGTTGACGGCGACCGTTGACGCCGCGCGCCGCGCGTTTGCGGCAATCGCCGCCGCGCTCTGATGCGCGCCCTCGGCTGGTTCCTGGCAGCCATCGTTGGCACGCTGGTGCTCGCGGCGCTTGCTGCCTGGCCCGCGTATCAGCTGGCGCACGCGCTGCAGCCGGACTGGCAGTTCCACAGGGTGATCGGCCGCCTCTGGCAGCTGCTGATGCTGGCCGGAATCGCGGTTACCGTCCGGCGTCTGGGACTGCGCGGCCGTTCGGACTGGGGCTATGGCCTGCCACGCGCGAATTTCCTGCGCCAGGCCAGCGTCGGGCTCGCGTGCGGTGTCGCGACGATGCTGCCGATGGCGCTCGTGATCGTGGCACTCGGCATCCGCAATCCGCTGCCGGACCTTGACGCAGGCACGTTGCTCGCCGGCATCGTGGCCGGCGCGCTGACCGGGTTGATCGTGGCACTGATCGAAGAGACTTTTTTTCGCGGCCTGATGTTTCGCGCGGTGCTGCGCGAATCCGGGCCCGCGCTCGCGATCGCCTCCACCGCGATCCTGTACTCCGCCATCCACTTCTTCGCACGCGTCAAGGTCCCGCAGGGCGAGGTCGCCTGGAACAGCGGCATCACGCTGCTGGGCTCAGCCCTCGCGCGTTTTGCGGAACCGGCGGCGATCGCCGATGCCTTCACGACGCTGGCGTTGGTCGGCCTGTTGCTCGGACTGGTGCGCCACTGGACCGGCAGCATTGCCGCCGGCGTCGGGCTGCACATGGGCTGGATCTGCGTGATCAAGACAACCGCCGCAGTAACGCGACATGACGAGGCGGCTCACTGGTCATTTCTGGTCAGCGACTTCGACGGTTTCACCGGCTGGCTGGTTGCAGGCTGGAGCTTGGCGATCCTGCTGGCGCTGTATCTGGCACGTGGCCGGTTTACGGGCTGGCGAGGCATCGCGTCCGGCGGCACGTGACCGCGCTCAGGTTTCGGGGCGGCTGACCGCAGGTTCCAGCGCCGTCAAGCGCTCGAGTGGATCGGTCATCTCCAGCAAAGCCTGTTTGTCAGCAAGCGACAGCGGCAGCATCTCGGCGAGACGATTACCGACCCAAGCCGCATCGTCGCGCATTTCCACGTGGCGATAGACTTCACCCGCCTCGGACAGCACACGCCGCACCACTTCGCCGAGCCAGGCCTGTGCCGGCGGCACCGGCAGCACCGGATCCGCGGCAATGGCGATGACGCGGCCGCGATTCAATCCGTCAGCTTCGCGCCATGCCTCCAGCACCCGCACACGCTCGCGCCCGATGCAGCTGATACCCAGCAGCCCATCTTCGAGGCGATCGAAGTCAACGATGCCGGCCTCGGTACCGGTCGCGGCGAAGCTCGCGGTCGCTGCCGTCTCCTCGCCATCCGTGATCTGAACGACCACGAAACCCGACTGCTCGCGCAGGCAACGGCTGACCATGTCCAGGTAGCGCGGCTCAAAGATCCTGAGGGACAACGGCCCGCCCGGAAACAGCACGATGCTGAGCGGAAACAGCGGAATTTCGCGGATTTCCTCGTTCATGCCTTGGTCCGCAGCGCCTGAAGCAGCTTGTCGTGCAAGCCCCCGAAGCCGCCATTGCTCATGATCAACACCTCGTCGCCCGCCCTGAGTTCCGCGACCAACATGGCAACCAGTTCCGCCAGGTCGCCGGTGACGACCGCCTTCGCGCCCAGCCCGGCGGCGACCTCGTCGAGATTCCAGTCGAGCCCCGCGGGTTGATACAGCCAGGTGCGATCTGCTCCGGCGAGCGACGCCGCGAGGGCTTCGCGGTGATGGCCGAGACGCATCGTATTGGATCGCGGCTCGAGCACCGCGACGATCCGATGGTTGCCCGCATGGCGCCGCATCGCATCGATGGTCGCCGCGACCGCGGTCGGGTGGTGCGCAAAATCATCGTAGACGCGGATACCGCGCGCCTCGCCGCGCAATTCCAGGCGTCTGCGCACGCCGCGAAAATCGGCGAGCGCGAGCGCCGCCTCTGCAGGCGCAACGCCGAGTCCTGCAGCGGCCGCGATTGCGGCGAGTCCGTTCTCCACGTTGTGCAGGCCGATCAACGGCCAGCGCACGACGCCCGCCGGCGCTTTGCGATGCAGCAGTTCGAACACCGACCCATCCGCTTCCAGCAGCCGAACCTGCCAGTCAGCGCCTGCCATCGCATCGCGCGCAAACCCGGAGAGCGGCGTCCAGCAACCCATCGCCAGCATCGCTGCGAGCGCCGGATCCGACGCATTCCAGGTGACGAGACCGGAACCCGGGACGGTGCGCATCAGGTGATGGAACTGGCGCTGGATGGAGGCGAGGTCCGGGTAGATATCGGCGTGGTCGAATTCCAGGTTTGTCAGCACCAGATGGCGTGGCCGGTAATGAATGAACTTCGCGCGCTTGTCGAAGAACGCGGTGTCGTATTCGTCCGCTTCGATGACAAAGACCCTGCCCTTCCCCGCGCGTGCGGACAGTCCGAAGTTGCCCGGTATCCCGCCGATCAGGAATCCCGGTTCACGCTCCGCCCTCTCGAGGATCCACGCCAGCATGCTGGATGTCGTCGTCTTTCCGTGAGTGCCCGCGACCGCAACGACCTCGCGGCTGCGCAACATGTTCTCCGCAAGCCACTGCGGGCCCGACGTGAAGGTGAGCGGGCTGTCGAGCAGGCGCTCGATCAGGGCATTCCCCCGGCTCATGACATTGCCGACCAGCACGATGTCGGGTTTCAGGTCGAGCTGCGCCGGGTCGTAGCCGTTGATCAGCTCGATGCCGAGCGACTCGAGCTGCGTGCTCATCGGCGGATAGACATTGGCATCGGAGCCGGTCACGCGGTGGCCGGCCGCGCGCGCGAGTGCCGCGATGCCGCCCATGAAAGTGCCGCAGATGCCGATAATGTGGATGTGCATCAGGCCGCCGCCGGGAACAGCTTGTCCAGCACCGCGCTGCCCAGGATCACGGTCGTGATGGCAATGGCGATGCTGGTCACGAACCCGATCTCGAGTGCGCTCCTCAGGATGTGGCCGATGATCAGCGTGTACCAGACGATGACGCCGATCCAGCCTGCATAGGCCAACAGCTTGATCGGGTAATACACCTGCGCCGGCTGCTGCAGCCCGATCGATATGAGCAGCAGCGGTGTCAGCAGCACGGAAACGCCGAGCACCGCGTTCATCGTCTGCCGATAGCGATAGAGCCTGCGCGTCACCGCCAGCACGAACCAGAACATCGCAAGCGTCAAGCCGAGATCGACGACGGAACGCGCCAGCAGATGGTCATTGTCATCCAGCAGCCAGGACTGCAATACGTTGCTGCCCACATTAGCCACGGCCAGCAGAACGAGCAGCACGATCGAGGCCGGCAATTCACCCGGATCGCGGCGCATGCGGGCAATCTCGACCAGGGATATCAGCACTTGGGTCATTCTGTCTTGGGCTGAGGCGGCCGGTTCCGCATAATGTGCACGATGACGATTGTATCCAAGCAGGCGGCCGATATGACTGCCGATGCGCTGATCAGTGACGAATCGACGCTGCGCTCCCTGGTCGGCACGTGGCCGGCCGGTGCCGAGCTCGCGCTCGACACGGAGTTCGTGCGGGAACGTACCTATTACCCGCGCCTGTGCCTGATCCAGGTCACGGCTGCCGAAAATCTGGTGCTGATCGATCCACTGGAAATTGCGGATGCGCGCGCGCTCGTCGCGCCGCTCACGGATCCGGGCCGGCCCAAGCTCCTGCATGCCGCCCGCCAGGATGTCGAGGCGCTGCTGCCGTTGACCGGCCTGCCGCTCGCCCCGATTTTCGACACGCAACTGGCGGCTGCGTTGCTCGGTTTTCCGGCGCAGATCGGTTATGCGGAACTTGTGCGCCAGCTGCTCGGCGTCGACCTGAGCAAGGGCCACGCGCGCACCGACTGGGCCCGGCGCCCCCTGTCGCCCGAGCAACTCGCCTACGCGGCCGACGACGTGCGCTACCTGCCGGAGCTGGTGGCGCTGCTGGATGAGCGACTGGTTGGCGCCGGCCGCCGTGGCTGGATGGCAGAGGAGTCCGCGGCGCTCACGGACATCTCCCTCTATCGCGTCCTGCCCTCCGAAGCCTGGCGGCGCCTCAAGGGTCTGGAACGGATGCAGCCGGCTGCGCAGCACGCAATACGCGCCATTGCACGCTGGCGCGAAGAACGCGCGATGGAGCGAAACCTGCCGCGCGGCTGGGTGCTGCCGGACGCGGCCCTCTACGAGATCGCACAGGCGCGGCCACGCACACGCGAGCAACTTTCGCGGATCGCGAGCGTGCCGCGCGCGACCGCGGATCGCGTCGGCGGCGAAATCCTGAAAGCGATCTCCGATGACGACGCCCCGCCCGCTGACCTGATCGCAGATGACGGGCTGCGCGCGGGGCCCGAGCAGCTGCGGCAGCTCAAGGCCCTGCAGCAACGGCTGCTCGCCATTGCGGGGGAACTCGAGATCCAGCCGGAAGTGCTGGCCACGCGTCGTGATCTCACCGCACTGCTTCGCGGTGAGCGGCAACTGCCGATTCTCAGCGGCTGGCGCCGCGCCATCGTCGGTGAGCCGTTGCTCGCGCAGTTGTAAGCGACTAGCGGGGAGCTATCGCAGCCTGCAACCGCGCATCGACTTCGTCGAGCGTGCCGTTGGCATCTATCCGGCGCAGCAGGCCCTGCCGGGCGTAATACTCGATCAGCGGGCGTGTGCGCTCGCCATAGACCGCGAGACGCTGGCGCACGGTCGCTTCATTGTCATCGGGGCGCTGGAACAGATCGTGCTCCCGTCCGTCCGCGCAGCGCTCGCCGGGCCGGGGCGGATTCGTCTCGATGTGAAATACCCGCCCGCAACGACGGCAGCTGCGACGACCCGCAAGACGACGCAGCAGCACTTCCGGATCGATTTCCAACAGCACGACGGCATCGAGCGGTGTTCGGAGATCTTTCAGCATTGCGGCGAGACCATCAGCCTGGGCCTGCGTGCGCGGAAAACCGTCCAGGATGAAGCCGCGCGCGGCATCCGGGCGCGCAAGCCGCTCGCGGATGATGCCGAGCATTATGTCGTCCGCGACCAGCCCGCCCGCCTGCATCACCACCTGCGCGGCGCGGCCAAGTTCCGTGCCCGCGGCCACAGCCTCGCGCAACAGGTCTCCGGTGGACACCTGCGGCACGCCATGACGCGCCTGCATTCTCTGTGCCTGCGTGCCCTTGCCCGAACCGGGCGCCCCCAGCAATACCAGCCTCATCGCAACGCACTCCGCGGGCCCGGGGCCCCTCACGAGGGGCGCCCATCCTGCCCGCGGCTTTCGGTCGCGTCAAACCGCGGCAAATCGGCTATGCTGCGCGCCCCACGGGGCGGTGTCCCCGCCCGGAAAACGGACCTTGAAGATGGCCAGACGCAAGAGCGACAAGCCCGCGCCTCGCAATGCACTGTACGCGCAGTCCGGCGGCGTGACCGCCGTCATCAATGCGACGGCCTGCGGCGTCATCGAGGCCTGCCGCCAGCGCCGTGACCGCGTCAGGCACCTGTACGCCGGCCGCGACGGAATCGTCGGCGCGCTGACCGAGGACCTGATCGACACCGGCCGCGAGAGCCTGGCGACGATACGTGCGTTGCGCCACACGCCGGCAGGCGCGTTCGGCTCAGCGCGCTACAAGCTGAAGGACCTCGAACGTGATCGCGCGAAGTACGAACGCCTGATCGAGGTATTCCGCGCCCACGACATCGGCTACTTCTTCTATAACGGCGGCAACGACTCGATGGACACGGCGCTCAAGCTCTCGCAGCTCGGCGAGCAGATGGGTCATCACGTCGCGTGCATCGGCGTGCCAAAAACCGTGGATAACGACCTGCCGGTCACCGATTGCTGCCCCGGCTTCGGGTCCGTCGCCAAGTACGTTGCAGTATCGACGCTCGAGGCTTCGCTCGACGTGGCATCGATGGCGCGCACCTCGACCAAGGTCTTCATCCTCGAGGTCATGGGCCGTCACGCCGGCTGGATCGCAGCGGCCGGCGGCCTCGCGGCCCGCAGGACCGGAGACGCTCCGCACATCATCCTGTTCCCGGAAATCGCCTTCGACCGCGAGCGCTTTCTCGCGCGCGTGCGCGAAACCGTCGAGCAGAAAGGTTACTGCGTCATCGTCGCCTCCGAAGGCACGCGCAATGCGGAAGGCAAGTTCCTGTCCGACATGGGCACGCGCGACGCCTTTGGCCACGTGCAGCTCGGCGGTGTCGCACCGACGCTCGCCGCGATGGTCAAGGAGACGCTCGGCTACAAGTATCACTGGGCGCTCGCCGACTACCTGCAGCGCTCGGCACGTCACATCGCTTCGCGAGTGGATGTCGAGCAGGCCTACGCTGTCGGTCGCGCGGCGGTCGAGCTGGCGCTTGCCGGGAAAAACGCCGTGATGCCGGTGATCGTGCGCAAGTCTTCGAAGCCGTACCGCTGGAAGATCGGCTCCGTGTCAATCGCGGAAGTCGCCAATCGCGAAAAGATGGTGCCGCGGAATTTCATCACTGCCGACGGATTCGGCATCACTGCCGCCTGCCGCCGCTATCTCGAGCCGCTGATCGGCGGCGAGGATTATCCGCCATTCAAGGCCGGTATCCCGGTCTATGCGGAGCTTTCGGCCGTGCGCGTGCGCCGGAAATTACAGCCTTTCGTGATATGATTTTGGTTTCCAGGGAGTAATTTCATGTCGATGCAAGAAGCCCTCTGGCTGGCGATGGCAGCCGGCGTGGTCGCGATCCTCTACGGTGTATTTTCGGTGCGCTGGATCCTGGCGCAGCCCGCGGGCAGCGCACGGATGCAGGAGATTGCCGCGGCAATCCAGGCAGGCGCCAAGGCCTATCTGAACCGCCAGTACTCGACCATCGCGATCGTCGGCGTGGTGCTGTTCGTCGTGCTCGGTTTCGCGCTCAACTGGTACACGGCGGTCGGTTTCGCGCTCGGCGCGGTCCTCTCGGGCATGGCTGGCTACATCGGCATGAACGTTTCGGTCCGCGCAAATGTACGCACCGCCCACGCCGCAAGCATCGGCCTGAATCCGGCGCTTCAGGTCGCGTTCCGCGGCGGCGCGATCACCGGCATGCTGGTCGTCGGTCTCGGCCTGCTGGGAGTTGCGGCCTATTACGGCGTGATGATGCGCCTAACCGGCGACAGCGACCGCGCCTTGCATGCGCTGGTCGGCCTCGCCTTCGGCGGTTCGCTGATCTCGATTTTCGCGCGTCTTGGCGGCGGCATTTTCACGAAGGGCGCCGATGTCGGTGCCGATCTGGTCGGCAAGATTGAGGCCGGCATTCCCGAGGATGACCCGCGCAACCCGGCCGTGATAGCCGATAACGTCGGCGACAATGTCGGCGACTGCGCCGGCATGGCGGCAGACTTGTTCGAAACCTATGCGGTCACCGTGGTTGCGACCATGCTGCTCGCGGGCCTGGTGATGAAGGATCTCGGCGAGGCGGCAGTGCTGTACCCGCTGGTGCTTGGCGCCGTGTCCATCGTCGCCTCGATCGTCGGCACGTTCTTCGTCAAGACCTCCGAAGGCGGCAAGATCATGGGGGCGTTGTATCGTGGCGTGATCGTCTCCGGCGTCATTGCGGCAATCGCGTACTACCCGATCACGCGCTACATGCTGGGCGATGCGGCCATGCCGCTCTACTTCTGCGCGCTGATCGGGCTCGGCCTGACCGCAGCGATGATCGTCATCACCGAGTACTACACGGCAACCGAGTACGCGCCAGTGCGCTCCGTGGCCGAAGCCTCGCGAACCGGCCACGGCACCAATGTGATTGCGGGACTCGCTGTGTCGATGAAGTCGACCGCCCTGCCGGTGCTTTCGATCTGCGCCGCCATCTGGGGCGCCTACACGCTCGCCGGCCTGTATGGCATCGCGATCGCCGCGACCGCGATGCTGTCGATGACCGGCCTGATCGTGGCGCTCGATGCCTACGGCCCGATCACCGACAACGGCGGCGGTATCGCCGAAATGAGCGGCCTGCCGAAAGAAGTGCGCAAGATCACCGACGCGCTCGACGCGGTCGGCAATACGACCAAGGCGGTTACCAAGGGTTACGCGATCGGCTCGGCCGGACTCGCGGCGCTCGTGCTGTTTGCCGACTACACGCACAACCTCGAAATCGTCGGCAAGCTCGAGGTATTCAGCCTGTCCGACCCGGCCGTCATCATCGGCCTGTTCATCGGCGGACTCGTGCCTTACCTGTTCGCCGCGATGGCGCTGGAAGCCGTGGGCCGTGCGGCGGGCTCGGTCGTCATCGAGGTGCGCCGCCAGTTCAAGGAAATCAAGGGCATCATGGAAGGCACGGCCAAGCCCGATTACTCCAAGGCCGTGGACATGCTGACGCGCGCGGCGATCCGCGAAATGATCGTGCCGTCCTTGTTGCCGATCCTGATCCCGGTCATCGTCGGCTTCGGCATGAACTATCTGCTCGGCCCGGGCGCCGGCGTCCGTGCGCTCGGCGGCGTTCTGATCGGCACGATCGTCACGGGACTGTTCGTCGCGATCTCGATGTGCACCGGCGGCGGCGCCTGGGACAACGCCAAGAAGTACATCGAGGAAGGCAATTTCGGCGGCAAGGGCTCGGACACGCACAAGGCGGCCGTGACCGGGGACACGGTCGGCGATCCCTACAAGGACACGGCAGGCCCCGCGATCAATCCGCTGATCAAGATCATCAACATCGTGGCGCTCTTGCTGGTGCCGCTGCTTTAGGGACTGTCCCCGCAGCGAATTGTCCCTTCTTGCGTCGTCCGACTGACAGAAAGGCCCCCTGCGGGGGCCTTTCTTTTGACGGGAATAAGGCTCGATTTCCGGACGTCTTGGGGCCTGAAGGCAGTTACCTTGTGCTGATCCACGTGCCATGGCCAGACGCGGATGTCTCCCTGCCCGTTGCAGAATACGGCGAGGTATAGTGGTACTCAGATTTTCCAGGAGAGATCGACATAATAATCTTTACCGATTTTCGCGCGGCGCTCTGCTGGATCCTTGTGCTCTCGCCTACGCTCGGCGTCGCGCAGACCTCACTCGGTAATCCGAGTGGAAACACGTTCGGCGTCTATGCATTCAGCGCAGGTACATGGAATGGCGAGGTCGCCAAGACGTTCCCGTTGGTCATGGTCCAGTATCAAGGCTGGGCTGAGAATGCGACGAAGATCGCTGACATCAAGAAGCTTGCGTCGCAGGGTCAGCGGGTCGTAATCGATTTCGAATTTCTGGAGACAAAGGAACAGCGACGGAGCAATGAGCCCATGCCGCCGCTGGAGACCATCATCGCGGCAGCGTCGCGGATGCTGGACCAGTTATCCGGAGTTCCTCTGGAGGGCATTACGATCGATGAGGAGAACATGCTGAGCCGTGATCGCAGGCAGCGACTGGCAGACGTCTACAGGGCACTGAAGTCGGCCTATCCATCAAGGATATTTCTGCAATGGGTCGGCATCGGCAGGACCATTAACGGCGTATTGAGGACCGATTGGCACGCGATTCCAGCCGATGGCTGGGTCATAGATCCCTACCTGATCTCGGAGAGGGACTATGCAAGGTATGTGCAGATCATGAAGGGTGCGACCAATCGGATCTACTCGGTCGTCTGGCTGGCGCCGGGATGGAAGGTTGGCGGCGCGCGGCGGCAAGTTGCTGACCCGTCCTGGTGGAATACCGACCAGTGGCGGATTTTCTATAATCGTATGGCGGTAAACCAGGCAAACGAGGTGGCGAGTTTCTTGTACATGTACGCGTTGCAGAACGGCGATGCGACCAGCCTGTGGGCCGGAAACGATTGCGACCGCGCGTTTTATCGCGCCATTGTCGATGTGACCATACCCTATCTGAAAGCTCATGCGTTGCCCATGGTGACTCCGGCGCAGCGGCCTGACTGGATTCCCGCGTATTGCCCGAACTGACTTTGGGTCGCCACTGAAGCGGCGCTTCGGGAACGGCATCAACATGCGCCAGATATCTGCACCAGCCGCTGCCGCTGAGCGTCGCACCCCATTGCGATCACGCGGCTTGCGACCAACCTATGACATGAGTCATGGGCACTCTCACTAGTGCATTGCGAATCCTCCGCTGTGCAGCCCTTGTCACGGTGGGCGCGGCGTACGGCCAGAGCGAGCTTGCTGGTGTCGCTGCTGTAAGCGCAATGTGGAGTCGCCCGTACCAGTATCAATCCGCTGGAGATCACACCATGCACGTCCGCCACTGCCTGCACGCTTCCCTGGTCGCGCTTTCGATCGCCGCGCCATCCGTCGGCGCCGCCTCACTCGATGAGGCCATCGCAGGCGACTATCCCTACCTCGAAAAGCTGTTCCAGCATCTGCACGCCAACCCCGAGTTGTCACGGCAGGAGTTCAAGACCTCGGACCGCCTTGCCCTCGAATTGAATGAGGCGGGCTTCAGCGTGACGCGCAATATCGGCGTGACCGGCCTGGTCGGCACGTTACACAACGGCGACGGGCCGGTGCTGTTGATCCGCGCCGACATGGATGCGTTGCCGGTGCTGGAGAAGACCGGCCTCGCCTACGCGTCGAACGCGCGCCAGGTCAACCTGGAAGGCAAGGAAATGCCGGTGATGCACGCCTGTGGCCACGATATGCACGTCACCTCGCTGGTCGGCGTGGCACGGCGCATGGCCGAACTGAAGAACCGGTGGCATGGCACGCTGCTGTTGCTGGGTCAGCCGGCGGAGGAAGCGCTCGGTGGCGCACGCGGCATGGTGGCCGACGGGCTTTACCAACGCGTGGGACGGCCGGATTTCGCGCTCGCGATGCATGTGATCTCGAAGTACCCTGCGGGAAAGATCGCCTTCAGCGACGGCCTGATGTATTCCAGCGCCGACACGGTGCGCATCAACGTGAAGACCATTGCCACACACGGCGCGGCGCCGCAGAACGGCAATGACCCGGTCGTGATCGGCAGCCAGATTGTGCTGGCGTTGCAGAACATCGTGACCCGCGAGATCTCGCCGATCGAACCAGCACTGATCACGGTCGGCGCCTTCAATGCAGGCACGGCGCCGAATGTAATCGCAGACAACGCCCGACTCGATATAACGGTGCGCGCCAATTCCGAAGCCACACGCGCGCAACTGCTGAAGAGCATCGAGCGCGTGGCGATCAATACTGCGCGCGCGGCCGGCGTCCGCGAGGACATGCTGCCGGAGATCATCGTGTCGCCGGATGGCGCCCCCACGACCAATAACGATGCCGCACTCGCGCGGCGCGTGCGCGCGGCAATGGAGAAAGGCATGGGCGCTGACGCCTTTGTCCCGTGGGCGCAGACCAATATGGGTGCCGAGGACTTCCCGGACCTGGTGAACGTCGATCCGCCCATTCCCAGCGTGTACTTCGAGGTTGGCGGCACGCCGCCTAAGAATATCGCCTCGGGCAACTGGGCCGAGCATCACTCGCCGCTGTTCGTGATCGATCCGGAGACCTCGATCAAGGCGGGCGTCGAGGCCATGACTCTGGCGGCACTCGAGTTGCTGGGCAAGCCCTGATTCGACGAGCGGCATCAACGTGGGGCTCGACAGCTGCACCGCAGAGCGCCGCGGCGGCCGAGCGCCCTACCTCGCAGGAAAACGCTTGGCCAGCACCTCATCCAGGGTCGGCTGGCCGATTTCCTGCAGCTCATAGCGGATGCGCTGGCTCGGCTTGTTGAGCTTCAGCAGGCGGCCGAGGTCGATCGGCGTGCCGATCAGCACCAGGTCGGCGTCGGAGCGGTTGATCGTGCGTTGCAATTCGCGCATCTGCTTGTCGCCATAGCCCATCGCAGGCAGCACATTGCCGGTGGTCGGGTACTTGGCATAGGTCTTTGAAATCGTCCCGCTCGCGAATGGCCGCGGATCGATGATCTCGGCGGCACCAAAGCGGCGAGCCGCCACCCAGCCGGCGCCGTAAGCCATTTCGCCGTGGGTCAGCGTGGGTCCATCCTCAACGACCAGCACGCGCTTGCCGCGGATCGCGGCCGGGTCCTCCACGAAGATCGGCGAGGCGGCCTCGATCAGGATGGCGTTGGGATTGCGGGAGCGGACATTTTCGCGAACCGCCATCACGGCGTCCTGGTTGGCGGTATCGACCTTGTTGATGACGACCACATCGGCCATCAGCAGGTTGGTCTCGCCCGGATGGTAGCTCAGCTCATGACCGGGCCGGTGCGAGTCAACGACGACGATGTGCAGGTCGCTCTTGTAGAACGACAGGTCATTGTTGCCGCCATCCCACAGGATGACATCGACCTCGGCTTCAGCCTGGCGCAGGATCCGCTCGTAGTCGACACCGGCGTAGACAACGATTCCGCGGTCGATGTGTGGTTCGTATTCCTCGCGCTCCTCGATCGTGCAGTCCTGCGCCGCCAGATCTTTGTAAGTCGCGAAGCGCTGCACGGCCTGCTTGACCAGGTCTCCGTACGGCATCGGGTGGCGGATGGCCGCGACCTTGTAACCGCGCGCCATCAGCAATTCGGCGACACGGCGCGTCGTCTGGCTCTTGCCGCTGCCGGTGCGAGCTGCGCAGACCGAGACCACCGGTTTCCTCGACTTGATCTGCGTCGTCCCGGGGCCCATCAGGTGGAAATCCGCGCCGGCCGCCAGGACCAGGGACGCCTTGTGCATCACGGTCTCATGCGAGACGTCGCTGTAAGCAAAGACGACCTGGTCGGCTTTCAGCGAGCGGATGAGCTTGACCAGATCAGTCTCGGGGTGGATCGGAATGCCTTTCGGATACCGGGAGCCTGCCAGTTTTGCCGGGTAGCTTCGCCCGTCGATGTTCGGAATCTGGGTGGCGGTAAAGGCGACCACGTCGTAGGCGGCATTGTCGCGGAAGAAGACATTGAAGTTGTGAAAGTCGCGCCCGGCGGCGCCCATGATGATCACACGCTGGCGGCTCATACCGGTTTCCCATCTCCATCTGAGGAGCCCCGCGGGCGCGGGGCTGGTTGCAAGAATAGCGCAGGAACGGCAAGGTCTGCCGGATGCATTACGGATATTTCTTGTCGACGACGCCGCGGACGAGGTGGGTGTCGTAAACAAGCACGACGGACGCGATGCGCCCGGTTTCCGGATCGAAGTTGAAAACGTCCGCGCAGTCGAACGACACCCGCGATCCGTCCTTCAGCGACCAATCGTACAGGTAATACGCGACGGCCCTCAGATGGCCTTCAGCGCTGACGAGAACGTCATACACGGTGAGCTTGGAGTCGCCCGACGCGCTGGCGACCTTTTCGACGAAGTTGCGCACCGGCAAACGGCCCAGAAATGGCGACTGGACCCAGCCGTCCGCCACGAACAGGGAGGCCGCCTTGTCGGCATCGCCCGCTTCAAGGGCCTTCAGATATTTCCGCACCGCTTGCTGCATGAGTATCTCCGGTACATTTCCGGGCCAAGGGCATCATAGTCTTGGCCGGATTGCCTCCGCACGCAAATACTGGCCGCACAACACAAGATCAGGCGATTCGCGCACCCTGGCGCTTCAATTCCGCCTGCACGAGCCGCACATCAAGGGTGCCGAACGAATGCCCGGTTTTCAGCGACATGGCTGCGGCGACGCCCGCGCCCTGCCCGCTCACGGTGCAGCACATCATGTTGCGCACGGCCGCATGCGACACCTTGTCGCCGCCAACGCAGCGGCCCGCGACGATCAGCTGATCCACCCCTTGCGGAACCAGCGAACGATACGGGACATGGAAGTAACGCCCGGTCGTCGGCAGGATCAGCAGGCCATAGCCATCGATGAATTCCGGAAAGATGCCGATGGAATCTTCGAAGCGCCCCTGTTCGCGCACGTCGGCGGCCGTGAGGTTGTAAAGCGCATCAATCTTGCGCGTGTCGCGGATGCCGAGCGTCATGCCGAAGTTGCGCAGCTTCGCATTCTCGCAACCCGGCATGAATCCCCGCAGCGCCGCGATCGCATGGATGGCCTGCCGCCGGCCCTCGATTTCGCCGCGGGTGAGGTCGGCCGGATCGGTGCCGTCGCAGGCCGGGAGATGGATCAGGTTGAGATACGTGAGATCGCCCTGATCGCTCACCGCGCCCCAGGTGCCGGCGAGCGTCGCGAGTGACGCCGGGATGACCCCCGCCTTCACCGCCTGCTTGAACGGCTTGCGCAGGAACGGCGAGAAAAGGTCGTCCTCCTTGCCGCTGGTCTCGATGTTCCATTCGCCGTTGCCGACCCAGTCCTTGTAGGTCTGGGGATCGGACTTCACCGCGTCGATGAAGCGCCGCTTGTTGACGCCCGTCATCGAGAACATCACTGACGCGGACATCATCTCTTCGCGCGGCGTCTTGCGAACCGGCGCGCCCGCGCGCGCGGCGACGTCCGCATCGCCGGTGCCGTCGACGACGCGCTGCGCCAGGATCGCCTCGCGGCCTGCCTTGCTCTCGGTGATGACGCCGCAGATGGCGCCATCCCGCAGGATGGGCGCAACGAACTGGCGATGCAGCATCGGCTGCACGCCCGCCTCCTGCACCAGCACGTCTGCGACGTACTTGAACATCTCCGCGTCGAGGGCGTGGCTGATCGACTGCGGTTCCGGCATCGCCGCACCCATCGCCTTGGCGCGCTCCTCGAACTCGATGCCGATGCCTTCGCTGTCGACCGTGTGCTCGTGCCGGTACCAGGCGAAGCCCTCGACACCAACCTGGGTGATGTTCCCGCCGAAGCAGCCATTGCGTTCGAGCAGCGTGGTGTGCACGCCGGCACGGGCCGCCGCCAGGGCCGCTGCCAGGCCGCCCGGGCCGCTGCCCACGACCAGGACGTCCGTTTCATGGATGACGTCGATCTCGCGCGCGGCTTCAGTAATTCGTTGCACGGCCGGCTTGCCCCCAGTCTATCGGACGCACCTCGGGCACAACGACGAGCCACGCCACGAGTCCGAACAGTGCCACGACTCCGGAGACGATCAATGCCGAAGTGTAATGGCCGGTCTGCTGCACGAGATATCCGGTCACCACCGGGGCTGACATTCCCGCGACATTGCCAACCGCGTTCTGGATGCCCATCCAGCGCCCGGTCGCCCGCGGGCCCGCAAACGTCTGTGTCACGGACGGATTGGAAGGACTGTTCATGCCGTCCATCACGCCGGTCAGCAGCAGGATCACGGCCCCCGCGAACAGCCCCGCCACCATGCTGCTGGCAATCAGGCAGAGGCCGACCCCGGCGCTGCTGAGTGCAAGCGCAGTCTTGTAGGCCCGGTTCAGGCTCGCCCCGCGCGAGACCCATCGGTCGAGCAGCCATCCTGTCAGCAGCACGCTCGCTCCGTCGAACACGTAGAACGCGGTCGCCATCGGCGCCATCTCGGCCACCGAGAGTCCGCGCTCGTTGACGAGATACAGTGGAAGCCAGGAGAACACGAAGTAGAAGGCGTAATTCGAGCAGAACGTCCCGATCATCCCGCCCCAGAGCGCGCGCTGCCTCAGAATCAGCGCATACGGTGGATCATCACCCGTCTGCGGCGGCGCAGCCCTGCCGTGCGGGCTTCGCATCCAGCGACGCCAGAAGACCAGCCAGAGCAGCGAGGAGAGTCCCATCACCAGGAACATTTGCCGCCACCCGTAGTGGAGCATGATAAGTCCACCCAGCATCGTGCCGATGGCCGGTCCGACCACCGCACCGAACTGCATCGTCGCCGTTGCGCGCGCACGCTGCGTCACTGCCACGTTTCGCGACAGAAGGCTGAGTGCGCTCGGGTAGAAAGTGGACTCGCCGACACCCATCAACAGCCGCAGAGCGATCAGCGCCGCGAGCCCTCCGACGAGGCCGGCCATCGCGGTGGCGAGACTCCACAGCAGGAAGCCACCAGCCAGCACGCGCGCTGGACCGAAGCGATCCGCGCACCAGCCCATGACCGGCTGCATCGGGGCATAGGCCCAGTAGAACGCCGCGAGAACCCATCCCATTTCGCTCGCGGAGAGACTCAGTTCCCGCTCGAGCAGCGGTGCGGCAATGGCGATGCTGCCGCGATCGACGTAGTTGATGAGCAGCGCGACCGACAGCAGTGCGACGAGGCCGAGCGATGCGCGCGAAGCCACCGAATTGCCGCTCAAGACCATCAGCCTGGACTGGCTGCGGGCGCTGCCTGGGTCACGAGCCAATCCATGAACGTACGAATCCGTTCGCTCTCCAGCCCTTCCTTGCGACAGATAACGCCCCATCCGCCGGGACATGTGACCTCGTGCCTGACCGGCCGAACCAGGCGCCCGGTGGCCAAATCGTCCTGCGCGAACGGCCCGTTGACGAGTGCAACGCCACGTCCTTCGAGTGCAATCTCAAGCGCCACGGCGAGCGTGTCGACGACAATCGCGGGCCGGGTCGAATACGTCAGCTGAGCCGCTTCGAACCAGATATCCCAGTTGTGCGGTTCGCTGTAGATCTCGACCAGCGGCAGGCGGAGCAGATCGGCCGGGGCCAGCTCGCCGCCGAGGCTGGCGGCCAGTCGCGGACTGCACAAGGGCATGAGGGTGTAGTTGAAGAGCGGAATCCAGTGGTATTCCGGACCCGGCGGCGTCGGGCAGTACACCAGACCGACGTCGGCAATCGAGTCGTCGAAGTCCCAGTCGAACGCGCAGGTGCTGAGCTGGATGCGAATGTCCGGGTGCCCGGCGGCGAAGTCGGGCAACTTGCGCGCCAGCCAGCGGATTGACGCCGTGACGTAGGTCTGCACGCGCAGCGGCGTGCCCTCGCGTGTGCGCCGCACGCTTTCAGCGGCCTCGATGAGCGTTTCGAGCGCGTGACGCACGTGTTTGTACAGCAGACGACCCTCGGCCGTCGGCACGAGCGCGCGACCGGTGCGCGAGAACAGGGGCACGCCGAGATCCTGCTCGAGGACGTGAATCTGGTAACTGACCGCCGGGTGAGTGAGGCAGAGTTCCTCGGCCGCTTCGCGCACGCTTTCGCGCCGCGTGGTCGCCTCGAATCCTTTCAAGGCGTTGAGAGGCGGCAGCTTGCGCAGGTCGATCTTGTTGTTCAACGAATCCTCCGGATCAGGGGACCAGAAGGATCTTGCCTGAGTGCGCCTTCTTCAGGAAGGCGGCCTGCGCGGCGGCGATATCGCGAAGGCGGTACGTAGCGCTCACGAGCGGCCGGATTTCGCCTCGCTCGATGAAGCGGACAAGGTTCGTGAAGATCTCGGGCGCCGTGACCGTGCAGCCGAGCAATCGCAGGTCCTTCAGATAGAGCGTACGCAGGTCGAGCTCGACGAGTGGACCGGCAATGGCTCCTGCGACTGCATAGCGGCCTCCCCTGCACAGCACCTCCAGCAGCGCAGGGAATTGACTGCCGCCGACGACGTCGACGACGACGTCGATGGATTCGCGACCGAGTTCCGCGACCAGGTCGGCGTCGCGCGCCAGCACCCGGGCAGCGCCGAGCGACTGGATTACGGCTGATTTCGCGGTGCCGGCCAGCGCCACAACTCGCGCACCCCTGCGTTTGGCAAGCTGCACCGCGGCCGATCCGACTCCACCGGAAGCCCCCGTGACAAGCACCGTCTCACCGGCGGCAACGGCCGCGCGCTCCAGCATGTTCTCCGCCGCCGAGCAGGCGCAGGGGAACGACGCGAGTTCCAGATCGGAAAGCGGACTCGTGATGCGATGGGCATTCACCGCAGGAACCGTCGCGAACTCGGCAAATGCACCGTCCCGATCCGCCCCGAAATACTGGACGTGACTCAGGGATCCATCCGGCGGACGAATGACGGGGTCGATGAGTACGCGCTCGCCGATGCGGGCCGCGTCGGCGCCGGCCCCGACGGCAACGATGCGGCCGCAAGCGTCAGCGCCCTGGATGCGCGGGAACACGAACGGGGTGCCTGTCCAGCCCCCGTCGTCCGTCTGCGGCTCGGTGTGTGCGGCGATAGTCTCCGTGGCACCAGTCACGGACTTGGAGTACCAGCCGATCCGCGTGTTGATGTCGGTGTTGTTCACGCCCGCCGCGCCGACCCGAACCAGTACTTCGCCTGCGGCCGGGAGCGGTACCGGCACGTCGTCCCGAAAGTCGAGCTGCTCGTAGCCGCCGTGATTGCGGAGCAACACGGCCTTCATCGTGCGTGGAATCATCACCGCGACACTCCCCCGTCGTCTGCTACGTCCATTGGTCCCGGCGGTAGCCTTCAGCGGGAATCGTGTAGTAGTCACCCTTGTCCGCGCAGAAGATATGCCCCTCGGTGATGAGCCCAGTCGGTCCGTCGATCGTCCCCGCGGTAATGGAAATGTCCGCCTGCCCGTCGGCCCGCCAGAACAGGATCGATCCGCAATTGCTGCAAAAGCCGCGCTCGGCCTTCGCGGAGGACCGGTACCACCGCAAGTGACCGGCACCGGCCAGCTTCAGGTCGTTCCTGTCGGCACTGGTGGCAGCCATGAAATGCCCGGTCTGCTTGCGGCACTGGGTGCAATGACAGGCGATCACGTTACGCAGCGGACCATGGATCTCGTAGTTGATCGCGCCGCAAAGGCACGAACCCCGATGCGGTTGAGCGTTCATGCCGTCCTCCGTCCATGACCTTGATTCGGCACACCATCAATACTAGGCGAGTCGGTCCCGGCATGCCGCCTGGCCTCGGCACAAAGCCCGGGACAAAGCTTTCCCGACTGGTAGATAATTCTTTGGGCGGCCGCCGGGCCTTTTGTGCGAGTCTAGCCGCCGCGCAGGCGTTAACCGATCCGCGTCCTTCGCACGACTTACGGAGTGGCACGTGACTGAAACCCCGACCCCGGCACGCCGTCCATCCGGGCGCGATGCCCGCAGGGCCCAGCGTGCGGCCCCGCTGCCCGACCACCTGCGCCCGGTGCGCCCCGGCATGGAAAGCGGCCGCTACCAGCCGCTCAAACCCGGCGACATCGAACAGATCCACCGCACGGCGCTGCGTCTCCTTTCCGAGGTCGGCCTGGCCGACGCGCCCGACAGCGGCGTCGAAATCCTGACGCGTGCGGGCTGCACGCAGAGCGAGCATGGTCGGCTGCTGTTCCCCGCGTCGCTCGTCGAAGACATGCTGGCCAAGGCCGGGCGCCACTTCGTGCTGCATGCCCAGGACCCGCGATACGATATGGAGCCCTGGAGCAAGCGGGCGTACTTCGGCACGGCCGGCGCCGCCGTCAACATCGTCGACCCGCGCACCGGTTACCGCCACTCGACGATCCGCGACCTCTATGACATCGGCCGCATCGTCGATGTGATGGAACACATCCACTTCTTCCAGCGTGCGGTCGTGCCGCGCGACGTTCCCGACCCGTTCGAGATGGACTTCAACACCTGCTACGCGTCGGTCTCCAGCACGACCAAGCACGTCGGCAGCAGCTGGGTGCATCCGGATCACGTCACGGCATCGCTCGAAATGCTGCACGCGATCGCGGGCGGCGAGAAGCAGTGGCGTGAGCGGCCATTCGTGAGCCAGTCGAACTGCTTCGTGGTGCCGCCGATGAAGTTCGCGACCGATGCCTGCCGCTGTCTCGAGGTGGCGGTGGCGGGTGGCATGCCGGTGTTGCTGCTATCCGCCGGGCAGGCGGGAGCCACCGCGCCTGCGGCGCTCGCCGGCGCGTTGGCACAGGAGGTGGCGGAAGTTCTCGCGGGCATCGTGTACGTCAATGCAATCAAGCCCGGACACCCCGCAATCTTCGGCACCTGGTGCTTCGTGTCGGACCTGCGCACCGGCGCCATGTCCGGTGGCAGCCCCGAGCAGGCACTGCTTTCTTCGGCAGCGGGTCAGATGGCCAACCATTACAACCTGACCGGCGGCACGGCCTCGGGCATGACCGACTCCAAGATCCCGGACGGCCAGGCGGGCGCCGAGAAGGCCCTGAACCACGCACTGGTCGGCAATTCGGGCGCGAACCTGATCTACGAGTCCGCCGGCATGCATGCGAGCCTGCTCGGTTTTTCGCTCGAGAGCCTCGTCATAGACAACGACATCATTGGCGCCGCGCTGCGCACGATCAAAGGCATCGAAGTCAGTGAAGAGCGCCTGTCGTTCGACATCATCAAGGACGTTTGCCTCAACGGCCCAGGCCACTTCCTCGGCAGTGACCAGACGCTGCAGCTGATGCAGACCGAGTACCTGTACCCGGCAGTCGGTGACCGCAGGAGTCCCAATGAGTGGACCGAAATGGGCTCCCTCGACGTTTCCGCGCGCGCGATGAAGAAGGTTGAGGAAATCCTGGCAGGTCACTTCCCCGCTCACGTCGCGGAATCGGTCGACGCTGAAATCCGGCGCCGATATCCGATTCGCCTCGAACGTGCCCACATGCGACCGGCAGGCAGCGCGACGCCGGACGGCCCGGTCGCGAGCCCGCGGGCCGCGCGCGCCTAGCGCCGGCCAGACCGGTCCGGTGCCTGCACTTGGCTCTTCCCGGACATGCGAGCGTCATCATCATCGGCGGCGGCATTGCCGGCTGCTCGATCGCGTATCACCTGACCCGGCTTGGCATCACGGACGTCATTCTGCTGGAACGCCGGCAGCTCACCTGCGGCACTACGTGGCACGCCGCCGGCCTGGTCGGGCAATTGCGTGCCACGCGCAACCTGACGGAACTCGCGAAGTACACCGCTGATCTTTACCACTCGCTGGAGGCGGAGACGGGGCAGGCGACAGGATTCAAGCAGAACGGCTCGATCAGCGTGGCGAAGACGCCGGCGCGTCTCGAGGAACTCCGGCGCGGCGCGTCGATGGGCAAGAACTTCGGGCTGCAGATCGACGAACTCTCGCCGGGAGAAATCAAGGAGCGCTGGCCGCTGCTCGAGGTCGGCGACATCGTCGGCGGCATCTTCATCGAGAAAGATGGCCAGACCAACCCGATTGACACGACCCAAGCGCTTGCCAAGGGCGCAAAGATGCGCGGCGCGCGCATTTTCGAGAACACCCGGGTTAGCCATATACGCGTCGAGAACGGCCGGGCGGCAGGCGTCGAGACCGATGCCGGCTACATTTCCGCAGACACCGTCGTGCTGTGCGCCGGCATGTGGTCGCATCGCCTGGCAGCAAGCTGCGGCGTCGCCGTGCCGCTGCACGCCGCGGAGCATTTCTACATCGTCACCGAGCCGGTTGCCGGCCTGCCGGGCAACCTGCCGGTGCTGCGCGTGCAGGACGAATGCGCGTACTACAAGGAAGACGCGGGCAAGCTGCTGATGGGTTGCTTCGAGCCGGTGGCTAAGCCCTGGGGCATGAACGGTATCCCCGAGGACTTCTGCTTCGACACACTGCCCGAAGACTACGACCATTTCGAGCCGATCCTCGCCTCAGCCGTGCGCCGCGTGCCTGCGCTCGGCACGACCGGCATCCAGCTGTTCTTCAATGGCCCCGAAAGTTTCACGCCCGATGATCGCTACTACATTGGCGAGACACCGGAGGTCCGCGACTTGTTCGTCGCGACCGGATTCAATTCCGTCGGCATCGCCGCGAGCGGCGGCGCGGGCAAGGTCGTCGCGCAATGGATCGTGGATCGCCGTCCACCGATGGACCTCGCCGACGTCGACATCCGCCGGGTGATGCCATTCCAGGCGAATCGCCGCTACCTGCACGACCGCACGGTCGAGACATTGGGGCTGCTCTATGCGATGCACTGGCCCAACTACCAGTACCGGACGGCCAGGGGCGTGCGGCGCTCGCCGCTGCACGACCGGCTGATCGCAGCAGGTGCCTGCATGGGTGAGGCGGCCGGCTGGGAGCGACCGAACTGGTTCGCCGCGCCCGGGTCCGCTCCGCGTTACGAGTATTCCTACGGACGGCAGAACTGGTTCGATGCCTGCCGCGCCGAATGCCTGGCCGTGCGCGACGCCGTCGCGCTCTTCGATCAGACCTGCTTCGCGAAATTCCTGGTCCAGGGCGCGGACGCCTGCGCGATCCTGAATGAACTTTCGACGTCCAACGTGGACGTGGCGCCGGGACGCATTGTCTACACGCAGTGGCTCAACGAGCGCGGCGGGATCGAGGCCGACCTGACCATCACCCGGCTCGCTGACAGGGAGTTCCTGGTCGTGACCTCGGCCATCTGCCAGACGCGTGATCTCGCCTGGCTGAAGCGCGGCATCGCGGCCAGGCACGAGGCCCGCTGCACGGTGACCGACGTGACCTCGGGCATCGCGATGCTCGGCATCATGGGTCCGCGCAGCCGCGAACTGCTGCAGGGCCTGTCGGGCGCAGATCTGTCGAATGCGGCGCATCCCTTCGGCCATTCGCAGGAATTCGAGATCGGCTATGCGCGGGTGCGCGCGAGCCGCATCACCTACGTGGGCGAACTCGGCTGGGAACTCTATTTTCCGGCCGAGCACTGCCTCGACGTGTACGAATGCCTGCTCGCTGGCGGCGGCCCGCTCGGTATCAAGCTCGCGGGCTACCATGCCATGGCGGCCTGCCGTGTTGAAAAGGGTTACCGGCACTGGAGCCACGACATCGCCGACGAGGACACGCCGCTCGAGGCGGGGCTCGCATTCACGGTGGCTTGGGATAAGCCTGGCGGCTTCGTCGGCCGCGACGCATTGCTCGCGCAACGTGCGCGCGGCGTGCTCGATCGGCGCCTGGTGCAGGTGATGCTCGACGACGCCTCGCCCGCGGCGCCCCTGCTCTATCACGAGGAACCGCTCCTCCGTGACGGCGTCATCGTGGGCTCGGTCCGCTCCGGAGCCTGGGGCCATCGCATCGAGCGTTCGATCGGCATGGGTTACGTGAGCTGCGAGACCGGTGTGACCAGGGAGTGGCTGACTTCCGGCCACTGGGAGATCGAGGTTGCCTGCAAGCACTACCCGGGCCGGGTGCAGTTACAGCCGTGGTACGACCCGGCCAATCAGCGGATAAGGAGCTGAACCCGCATGAAGACTCACGCCCGGGTGATCGTGATCGGCGGCGGCGTGGTCGGCTGCAGCGCCCTCTACCACCTGACGCAACTCGGCATCACCGATGCCGTGCTGATCGAACGCGACGAACTGACGGCCGGATCGACGTGGCACGCGGCAGGCAATTGCCCGAACTTCTCGACCTCGTGGAACGTGATCAAGCTGCAGCGCCACAGCACGCGGCTGTACGCCGAGCTGGGCCCGCGCGTCGGCTATGAAATGAACTATCACGTGACCGGCAGCGTCCGCCTCGCGCACACGCGCGACCGGGTCGACGAGTTCCGGCATGTCGTCTCGCAGGCACACGCGCAGGGCATCGAGTTCGAAATGCTGAGCCCGGCGGAAATCCGCGAGCGTCATCCCTTCGTGACGACCGACGACATCCGGGCCGGCCTGTACGACCCCTGCGACGGCGACATTGACCCGGCACAACTCACACAGGCCCTCGCCAAGGGCGCGCGCGACGCGGGCGCGCAGATCTACCGGAACACACGCGTAACGGCCATCGAGCGCCTGAACTCCGGCGAATGGCGGGTGCACACGAATCGCGGCGTCATCCAGGCCGAGTTGGTCATCAATGCGGCGGGTTATCGCGGCGGTGAAGTCGCGGCCATGGTCGGCGTGTACCTGCCGATCGTAACGCTGGCGCACCAGTACCTGCTCACCGAGGACATTCCGGCCCTGGTGGAGCGCGGCGCTGTCCGCCTGCCGCTCTTGCGCGATCCCGACGTCAGCTATTACATGCGCCAGGAACGGCACGGCCTGATTCTCGGACCCTACGAGTGGCAGGCGAAGGCGCACTGGCTCGATGGCATACCGGACGAGTTCGCCAACCAGCTGTTCGACGACGACCTCGGCCGGCTCGAGAAATACATCGAGGCCGCGTGCGAGCGCGTTCCGATCCTCGGCACCGCCGGTGTCAAACGGGTGATCAATGGCCCGATTCCCTACGCGCCGGACGGCAATCCGCTGCTCGGACCTGCGCCGGGACTGCCGGGGTTCTTTCACTGCTGCGCCTTCACCTTCGGCATCGCGCAGGCCGGCGGCGCCGGCAAGATCATCGCCGAGTGGGTGGCGCACGGGCAGCCGGAATGGGACGTGTGGCCGTTCGACTCGCGGCGTTACCTCGAGTTCGCCAACCGGAAGTACGTGCTCGCGAAAGCCATCGAGACCTACCAGCACGAATACGGCATCGGCTATCCGGCCGAGGAGCGGCCGGCGGGCCGGCCAGCGAAGTGCTCACCGGCGTACCTGCGGCTCGCAGCCAAGGGCGCCCGTTTCGGCGCGCGCGGCGGCTGGGAGCGCGCCGTGTACTTTCCGCATCCGGACGATCCGAAGAACCTGCCCGAGGTTTCATTTCGCAGGCCCGGCTGGCATGCCGCGATCGCGCGCGAGTGCGAGGCCGTGCACAAGCGGGTGGCGGTGCTGGACCTGCCGGGCTTCACGAAATTCGAGGTCACGGGCGCGGGCGCGACGGCGTGGCTCGACCATATGGTGGCGGGCACCGTGCCGCGTCCCGGCCGCACCGCACTCAACTATTTCTGCGCCGAGACCGGCGGCATCGTCACGGAGATGACGCTGACGAACCTGGGGGCGGATCGCTACTGGCTGATCAGCGCGGCCGCTGGAGAGCGCCACGACGAACATTGGCTGCGTTCGCACCTGCCTGCCGACGGCAGTGCCGTGCGCATCGAGAATCTCTCCGCGCGTTACGGGTCGCTGATCGTGGTCGGGCCGCAATCGCGCGAACTGCTGTCGCTCGTGACCACGGCGGACCTCTCGAATGAGGCATTCCCGTGGCTGACGATGCGCACGATCGGGATCGGCTACACGCAGGCGATCGCGCTTCGGGTCAACTACGTCGGCGAACTCGGCTGGGAGCTGCACATTCCCGCGGAGCATCTGCTGTCCGCGTACGACCTGATCTGGGAGGCCGGCCAAAAGTTTGGCATCGCCGATTACGGCCTCTATGCGATGGACAGCCTGCGGCTGGAGAAATGCTACCGGGCCTGGAAAGGCGATCTGACGACCGAGTACACGCCGTTCATGGCGTCGCTCGATCGTTTCGTGAAACTCGACAAGCCGGGCGGTTTCATCGGCCAGGAGGCGCTGCGGCGCGAGGCGGCGACGGGTCCGCGCGAACGATTCGTGCCGCTGATCGTCGATGCCACCGACGCCGACGCTGCAGCCGTCTCGATCGTCTACGACGCCGACCAGCAAGCGGGGCTCGTCACGTCGGGCGGCTATGGCTACCGGCTCAAGCAGAGCATCGCGCTCGCCTACCTGCGTGCGGATCTCGCGGTGCCGGGAAAGGTGCTCGAGGTCGAGATTCTGGGTGAGCGACGCGCTGCGGTCGTCGGCCGGGAGCCCTTGTTCGATCCTGAGAATGCGCGACTGCGCGCGTGAGGCGTTTGCTGCCGCGGTTCACGCGCGCATGCGCAGGCCCTTGGGATCAAACAGCGCCTCGTCGGATCGCAGCGCCGGCCGGCGCTCGCCGATCAGTTCCACTGCGAAGCCCGACTTCTCCGCCGCCACTGCATTCTCGACATAGCCGAGCGCAATCGACTTGCCGACGCTGTGCCCAAAGCCGCCCGATGTCACCCAGCCGACCACGCGGTCGCCGTGCCAGATCGGCTCATCGCCGATCGCGTCGGCATCCTTGGCTTCGACGGCGAGCGTGATGAGCCGGCGCTCGCCGCCCTTCGCTTTTTCGGCAGCGGCAGCGGCACGACCCACGAAATCGGGCTTGTCGAGATGGATAAAGCGGCCGAGGCCCGCTTCGTAAGGGCCGTAGATCGGGCGGAACTCGCGGGCCCAGGTGCCGAAGCTCTTCTCGAGCCGCAATGCATTGAGCGCACGGCCGCCGAAATTGCGGATGCCATGCTGCTGTCCGGCCTGCCAGAGCAGGTCATACAGCGCCCGCTGATAGTCCGCCGTCACCCAAAGCTCATAGCCCAGGTCGCCCGTGAACGAGATGCGGCCCACGAACGCCGGCACCATGCCGACATCCATCTTCGCGAATGACATGAACGGAAATGCCACGCTCGAGAGGTCGCGATCCACGAGTGAGGCAAGCACCGCACGTGATTGTGGGCCCGCGACCGACAAGCCCAGGTACTCCATTGCGCAGGGACGCACCGTGACACCGCTGGGCGGCAGGTGGCGCTCGAACCAGCGCATATAGTAAGTCTCGGCAGCGTAGGTTCCGACCACGAAGAAACGCTCGGCAGAAATGCGGCACAAGGTGAAATCGCCGATCAGGCGGCCCCGCTCGTTGAGCATCGGCGACAATGCGATGCGACCGACGGCCGGCACGCGACAGGCCATGATCCGGGCCAGCCAGTCCGCTGCACCCGGCCCGGTGACCTCGAACTTGCCGTAGTTCGAAATCTCCAGCAGGCCCACAGCCTCGCGGACTGCCCGACACTCGTCTCCGACCGCCGCGTGCGCGTTCGAGCGCCGGAATGTCGCGACTTCGCGTGCGGGCGTGCCCTTCGGCGCGAACCACAGCGGGTGCTCGAGGCTGCAGTAGTCGCCGAAGACGGCATTCTGCACCTGGAGTTTTTCGTAGATCGGCGTCGTGCGCAGCGGGCGCGCGGCTTCGAGTTCCTCGGTCGGGAAGCGGATCTGGAAGCGTCGCGAATAATTCTCGCGCACCTTGGCGTTGGTGTACGGACGCGTAGCCCAGTCGCCATAGCGGGCAATATCCATCGCCCACACATCGGCGCCCGGATCGCCTTCCACGATCCAGTTGGCGAGCGTGAGGCCGACTCCGCCACCCTGGCAGAATCCGGCCATGACGCCGCAGGCCACCCAGTAATTGCGTAAACCGCGCACCGGCCCGACCAGCGGGTTGCCGTCTGGCGCGAACGTGAACGGACCGTTGACGATCTTCTTGATGCCCGCGCTTTCGAGGCGCGGGAAATGCCGGAAAGCGACTTCGAGACTCGGCGCAATGCGTTCGAGATCGTTCGGCAACAGGTCCGGGCCGAAGTCCCAGGGCGTCGTGTGCGGCGACCACGGCACGCCCGCCCTCTCGTAGCTGCCAAGCAGCATGCCGCCGCGCTCCTGGCGCATGTAGATCTCGGCCTCGAAATCGATGGCGTGCATCAATTCCTTCCGGCCCGCGAGTTCCGGCAGGTCCTCGGTAATGAAGTACTGGTGCTCCATCGCGAGGATCGGCAGTTCCAGGCCGACGAAGCGGCCCACCTCGCGCGCCCACAGTCCGCCGGCATTCACTACGTGCTCGGCGTGCACCGTCCCCTGTTCCGTGATCACGTCCCAGCTGCCATCGGCGCGCTGCCGGGTGTCGACCACGCGATTGTGACGCACGATCTCCGCACCGCCGATCTGCGCCGACTTGGCGTAAGCATTGGTGACGCCATACGGATCGATGTGCCCCTCGATCGGGTCATAGATCGCCCCGAGGAAGTGCTTTTCCTCGAGCAGCGGATGCAACCTGGCGGCCTCCGCCGCCGAAATCAGTTCGAGATCCATGCCGAGATAGCGGCCACGCGCCTGCACCATCCTGAGCCAGTCGACCCGCTCCGGCGTGCCGGCCAGCATGAGTCCGCCCGTGACGTGCATGCCGCAGGAAACCCCGGAGACGGCTTCGATTTCCTGGTAGAGCTTGATCGTGTACTGCTGCAGCTTGGCGACGTTCGGATCGCCGTTCACGGTGTGCATGCCACCGGCGGCGTGCCAGGTGGATCCCGAAGTCAGTTCCGCCCGCTCGATCAGCAGGACGTCCTTCCAGCCGGCCTTGGTCAGGTGATAAAGGACGCTCACGCCCACGACGCCGCCGCCGATCACCGCCACCTTCACATGGTTCCGCATGGCGTTCCCCGATGAATCCTCAGCTGACGGGCGGCGCACCGCCCTCTCCCGCACGCCGGTCGATGTACGCGTTGAGCGCCTCGACCAATGCCGCATCGCGTGGCGGTGCCGTGTAGCGCGCGAGCGTATCCTGCCACACGGTGTGGGCCCGCTCGGTCGCGGTCCTGGCGCCGTCGTTGAACCAGTTGCCGTAATTGCGCCAGTCCGAGATCAACGGCGCATAGAACGCGTTGCGATAGCGTTCCATCGTGTGCGCACAGCCGAAGAAGTGCCCGCCGTAACCGACCTCGGCAATCGCCTCCAGCGCGATCGCGGCCGCATCGGCTGGTACCGGCTGGAAGATCTCGGCGAACATCTGCAGCATCTCGACGTCCATGATGAATTTCTCATAGGACGTCGACAGGCCGCCCTCGACCCAGCCGGCGGCGTGCAGCATGAAGTTGCAGCCGCCCATCAGCGCGCCCCACAGGCTCATCTGCGCCTCGTACGCGGCCTGGGCATCGGGCGTGTTCGACGCCGTAGCATTCGACGATCGCCATGGCAGCCCGATGTGACGGGCAAGCTGGCCGGCGCCGAAAGATGCCTTGACGTATTCGGGCGTGCCAAACGCAGGCGAGCCCGATTTCATGTCCACATTCGACGTGAAACTGCCATAGATGATCGGCGTCCCCGGCCGCACGATCTGCGCGAGCGTGAGCCCGGCGAGCGCTTCCGCATGGGCGAGCGTCAGCGCGCCCGTGAGCGTCACCGGCGCCATCGCGCCTGCCAGCGTGAATGGCGTGATGATCAGCACCTGACCTGCGGCGGCGAAATCCACGATGCCCTCGGCCATCGGGACGTCGAGCTGCAGCGGAGAGTTGGTATTGATGACCGTGTAGGTGTAGGCGCGCTGCCTGAACTCCTCCGCGCTCACGCCATGCGCGATCCGGATCAACTCGAAGCAGTCGGCGATCTGCTGGTGGCCGCGCGCGAACACCAGCGGGATCTTGTCGGAGAGCAGCAACTGCGAACGCGTCGTATCGAAGTGGCGCAGGTGCACCGGGCTGTCCTGAGGCTCGACCGCGCCGCCGAGCACGTGGATGACGTCGAAGCTCTGGCACAGCTTGATCAGGTTGCAGAAATCCTCGAGCGTGCCCGCACGACGGCCGCCGACGATGTCCATGATGTTGGGCGGACCCGAGGTCGGCGCCAGCAACACGTGCCTGCCGCCGACCGTCACATGCCATTCGGGATTCGTCGAGTGGATCATGAAGCTGCGCGGTGCGCTCGCCAGCGACTGCGCCACCAGCTCGCGATCGATGCGCACGACCAGCGTGCTCTCATCGACGCTGGCGCCACCTGCCGCATAGCGCCGGCGCGCCTCGGTGGACAGCACCTTCATCCCCTGGGTTTCCAGCAGGATCAGTGCGGCCTCGTGGATGGCCGCGACCTGGTCGTCGGAATAGATCCGCAGCGGCTCGAAGGGGTTCTCCATATGCCGGTAGGCGCGAGACCGGTCGATGACTGCCCCGCCGGTCGGCTGCGCGCCGGGGCGGCGACGGCCGCGCCTTGGGTTGCTGGTTTCGCTTTCAGTCATGGCTCTGCAACTCCAGGGGCTGCCAAGCTGTTTACCAGCGAAGCGTGGCGCATCTGCCACAGTGACGGCAATGCCTTTTTTTTGCGCTCCGGTCAATGCTTTTTTTCGGATAACCCCTGCGGACGGCCAAGCAATTCAACGGTTAAGCATTTCTCTTGTCATCGCCGGATCCGGGGAATATAAATGCACGGGTCCAGGGGCAACCGACTTAAAGCGACAACATCCCGCCCGCTGCGGGAGTTGTATCAGAAGCACAGCAAACGCCAGGGGGTTGGAACGCATGAATTACAAAGTCGCATCCACCGTTACTGCCATCCTGACTGCCTGCGCGGCGCAGGCGGCCCAGGCCCAGACTGCGGAGGCGCCCGTCGGAATCGAGGAAGTCACCGTTACGGCCACACGGCGCTCCGAAAGCCTGCAGGACGTGCCAATCGCGATCACGGCCTTGACTGGCGAAACGCTGAGCCAACTCAACGTTTCGACGATCGACGACTACATCAAGTACCTGCCCAGCGTTTCGATGGCCGCCAGAGGCCCCGGCGAGGGCGTCGTCTATATGCGCGGCCTGAGCGTCGGCGCACTAGGCACCCAGGGCCAGGCCTCCGTCGGCGGCTGGCCGAATGTTGCCGTGTACCTCGACGAGCAGTCCACCCAGATTCCGGGCCGCAACCTCGACGTCTATGCCGCCGACCTGGAACGCATCGAAGTGCTGGAGGGTCCGCAGGGCACCCTGTTCGGCGCCGGGGCGCAGGCGGGCGTGCTGCGCTACATCACCAACAAGCCAAAGCTGGACGTGACCGAAGGCAAGGTCAGCGGCAGCTATAGCACAACCGCGCACGGCGCCGACAACAGCGGCGCCGAGGCGGTCTTCAACATCCCGTTGATCAGCAACAAGATGGCTCTTCGCGCGGTGATCTACAACGAAAGCCGCGGCGGATACATCGACAACGTGGGCAGCACCTTCACGCGCCAGCCCACGGATAATGGCATCGCGGATCGCACCTGCAACGCGGGGACTGGAGGGACTACAGGGGTACCCTGCGATGTTGACCGCGACGCCAGCACGCCGGGCACGGTGCCGGCCGACTCGATCGTCATCGACAATTTCCGCATCGCAAAGGACGACATCAACGGTGTCACCTACAAGGGGCTGCGCGTCGGCCTCGCGTACCAGGTCAACGATGACTGGGATGTGCTGCTGACCCAGAGTTACCAGGACATGAACAGCTCGGGCGTGTTCTACCAGCTGCCCAACGGTTCCGAGGGCCAGCCGCTGAAGGATCTGGAAGTGACGCTGTTCAACGACACCAGCATCAGTGACAAGTTTTCAAACACGGCGTTGACGATCAACGGCCAGTTGGGAGTGCTGGGTGTCATGTACAGCGGCGCCTACCTGACGCGCGAATCCAGGCAGATCGCTGATTACACCAACTACGCGCGTGGCGTGTGGGCGAGCTATTACCAGTGCACCGGCTTCTCTGGCGATTCCGTGGACAAGTGCTATTCACCGTCCTCCACCTGGCACGACACCACGAAGAACATCAACCAGAGCCACGAACTGCGCTTCACGACACCCAGCGAATGGCGCCTGCGCGCCATCGGTGGGCTGTTCTGGGAGCAGCGTGAGCTGAACGACGAGACCGAGTGGCTGTACAAGAGCGTGCCGGAGTGCTCAGTGGGCGGCCCCAGCAGCTGCTTCCTGTGGCTGGATCCATTGGCTGCGCCGAAATTCCAGAGCGCTTCGGTGAACAACCCGAACCGGCGCAACCCGGCCACCGGCTTCTTCGACGATTTCCAGCGCACCTTCAGGCAGAAGGCGGCGTACCTCTCGCTGGACTACGACCTCATCCCGGAGGTACTCACAATCACCGCGGGTACGCGCTACTACGAGCAGAGCAACAACATGCTCGGCGCCAACATGGGCAGCTTCTATTGCAAGGTGTATGGCACCGGTGAAACGGGTCCCTGCACCGGCGCGCTATACGGCTATGGTGATGTCACCGCGCCGTACGGCACCAACCTCGATGAACAGGATCCGCACAGCGACAGCGTCAGCGACTTCAAGAGCCGCGCCAACATCAGCTGGAATGTGACCCCGGACGTCATGGTCTACGCGACCTGGTCAGAAGGCTTCCGCATGGGCGGCTTCAACCGCGGTTTTGCCGCGTTCCTGCCAGACCCCGACCCGGCCAACAGGGATGCTGGTGGCAACGCAAGAAATCAGTATTTCAGGCCCAAGCAGTATGCATCGGACGAGCTGACCAACTACGAACTCGGCTGGAAGACCCAGCTGCTGGATAACCGGCTGCAGATCAACGGTGCGGTCTACCGTGAGGAATGGAAGAACGTCCAGACCGGTATCTTTGCCCCGCAGCTGGGCCTCGGCAACCTCACCGCGGGCCTGAATGGGCCTGAATACGAGGTCAACGGCATTGAATTGCAGTTCGTGGCGCAGCTGACCGATGGGCTGACGATCCAGGGCTCGGCCTCGTACAACGACAGCAAGCTCGTTAATTCGCCGGCTTTGATCGACAACAATCCCGACAGCCTAGGGTTTGGCCAGCCGATCACTTCTACCTGTCTCGCCTTCGAAAATCCCAGTCCGCCCCTGGGCGCGTGCGTGACCGAGGTGCCGGTGGAAAATATCTTTGGCGAAAGGGGCGATCCACTCGCGAATTCGCCGAAGTATCAGGCCAACCTGCGTGCGCGGTATGAGTGGGATCGGGGCGAATACCGCGTATTCTGGCAGGTCGGTGGCGTGTACCAGTCAAGCTCGCTGAGCGAGGCCACCAAGTCCAACCAGTTCACGATGCCGTCATGGACGACCTACGATGCGTCGGTCGGCATCGCCAAGGATCAATGGAGCCTGGAATTACAGGGCGCGAACCTGACCGACGAGAACAAGAGCCTGTTTACGACGAACCGGCAGTTCATCCTCGCAGAAACGCCGATGCGTCCGCGCACCCTGGGGCTGCGCTTCGCGTACAGGTTCGGCGATTAGGATCATGCTTGCCGGCGGGCCGGAAACGGCCCGCCGGTTTGCGATCATGGCGGGTCACGAACCCGCCATTTTTTTGCAAGTGCGCTCCTATGGAACCGTCCACCAACCTGGCACCCCCTGACCTCGACGCCGAGGTACGGCGTCTGCGCGGGATGCTGGAGCAAGAGCGGTTCCAGGAAGTGGCAGATGCCGTTCCGGCTTACCTCACGGCCGATCCGGGCCATCGGGACTTGCTGTATCTGCTGGCCGTCGCGCAGCGCATGCTGCGTCGAATCCCCGAGGCTCTGGAGACGCTCGCGACCCTCGAGGCCTGGCACCCGGGCTACCCGCGCCTGTACCAGGAGCGCGGTCATTGCCACATCTTCCGGCGCGCTGCGCCCGAGGCCATCGCCGCCTTCGAACGCGCAACCCAGCTCAACCCTGCACTGCCGGCAAGCTGGAGCGCGCTTCAGACCCTCTATCGCATGGGCGGCCGCATGGCGGATGCCGAGCGTGCCGGCCAGCACGCGGCCAAGCTGGCGTCATTGCCACTGGAGGTCGTCACCGCGCGCAGCATGCTGGCGGATGGTGATCTGCGCGACGCCGAGGATGTCATCCGGCCGTTCCTTGCGCGAGACCCCGAGAATGTCGAGGCATTGCGTCTGCTGGCCAACATTGCCTTGAAGCACGAGTATCCCAATGACGCGGTGATACTGCTGGAAGCGGCCCTCAAGCGCGCCCCGGATTACGACGCGGCCCGCTACGATTACGTGCTGGCGCTGATCGATCTGCACAAGCATGGCAGGGCGCGCGAGGAACTGGAAAGACTGATCGCCGCCGACCCGGCAAACCTCGCAAACCACATCACCCTGGCAGGCATCCTGCTCGCGATGGGCGAGCTCGACGAGGCCATCGCACGCTACCGGGCGCTCGTCGAGAAGATTCCGAACAATGCTGAACTTGTCCAGTCGCTCGGCCACGCGCTGAAGACCCAGGGCCGGCATGATGATGCGGTCGCCGCCTACCGGCGCGCCGCGAAAGTCCGCCCCGGCTTCGGCGAGGCCTGGTGGAGCCTGGCAAATCTGAAGACCTATCGCTTCACGGACGAGGAACTCGAGCGCATGCGTCATCACGAGGCGCAGCCGACGGTGCAGCCGGCCGATCGCTACCACCTGTGTTTTGCGTTGGGCAAGGGCCTCGAGGATCGCGCCGAATACGAAGAGTCCTTCCGCTATTACGAGCGCGGCAATGCGCTGAAGAAGCGCGAGTGCCGCTACCGGGCGGAGCCATATGAAAGGTCTGCGCGTCGCCAGCGCGAGATCTGCACGGCGGATTTTTTCGCAAAACGCAAAGGCTGGGGCAGCGACAGCGCTGCACCGATTTTCGTGCTTGGCCTGCCCCGCTCCGGTTCGACGCTGATAGAGCAGATCCTCGCTTCGCATCCGCAGATCGAAGGCACGACGGAACTGGCCAATGTTCCGCGCCTGGTCAGTTCACTCGGTGGCTTGGACCAGCAAGGCGGATCGCGTTACCCTGGCGTTCTCGCCGATCTCACCGCGGAGCAGTGCCTGCGCTTTGGCGAAGACTACCTGCGCGACACGCTCGACTACCGCAGCGGCAAGCCGTTTTTCATCGACAAGATGCCGAACAACTTCCGCAACATTGCCCTGATCCACTTGATGCTGCCAAACGCCAGGATCATTGATTCGCGCCGCGACCCGATGGACTGCTGCTTCAGCAACTACAAGCAGCTGTACGCGAATGGCCACCACTTCGCCTATAGCCTCGAGGATATCGGGCGCTACTACCGCACCTACATCGAATTCATGGACCACTGGGACCGCGTGCTGCCGGGCCGGGTGCTGCGCGTGCAGCATGAAGACGTCATCGCCGACCTGGAGGGCTCGGTGCGGCGCATGCTCGACTATTGCGGGCTGCCATTCGAGCCGGCCTGCGTGGAGTTCTACAAGACCGAGCGCAGGGTGCACACGGCAAGCTCCGAGCAGGTACGCCGACCTATCAATCGGGAGGGCATCGGTCAGTGGAAACCTTATGCACAATGGCTGGCACCGCTGCGGGAAGCGCTCGGGCCGTTCGCCGACCGGTAATCCAGGGCAGCATCGCAACAATGACATCCATACGTGCAGCACTGACAGCGGCCCTGATCGTCCTCACCGGCTGCACCGTGCCGGTGGACGCGGCGCGCCACGCCAAACCCCTACCGTCCGCCACGCCGGCCCAGGTGGGGCTGTCGGCGGAGCGTCTCGAGCGCATGGGCGAGTTCTTCCAGAGCGAAGTCGAGAAGAGCACGGCCGCCGGCTATGTTCTGCTGGTCGCCCGCCACGGCAAACTCGTCTACTCCAGGGCTGTCGGCATGCGCGATCGCGAGCAACATTTGCCGATGACGCTCGACATGCGCTTTCGCATCATGAGCATGACCAAGCCCGTGACCTCGGTCGCTGTGCTGATGCTCTACGAGCAGGGGCTCCTGCAGCTCGACGACCCGGTGTCGCGCTACCTGCCGGAGTTCGCCGACGCGCGCGTCTTCACCGGCAAGGACGAGCGCGGCGAACTGAAGACGGCGCCGGCGAAGCAGCCGATCACCATCCGGCACCTGCTCACGCACACGAGCGGGCTCGGCTACGGCCCCCTGTACGACCAGAGCTCGGATCTCGCGCAAACCTGGGGTTCGCTCGACCTGTCCGGTCCCGGCTCGCTCGCGGACAAGGTGCGCGCCATCGCCGCGCTGCCGCTCTATTCACAGCCGGGCGAGCAATGGCGCTACAGCTATGCGGACGACGTGCTCGGCCGGGTGGTCGAGGTCGTGTCCGGTCAGCCCTTTGACCGGTTCCTGCAGACACGCTTGTTCGAGCCGCTCGGCATGCGCGACACGAGCTTCTGGATTCCGGAAGGCGACGCCGCAAAACTGGCGCGTGTTTATGTGCGCGACGCGCAGGGCAGCCTGCAACCCGTCGACGGCCGCCTGGTCGGCTCGCCTCACGATCCGGCGAAATGGCCGTCAGGCGGTCACGGCCTGATCTCGACCGCGGGCGACTACCTGCGCTTTGCGCAGATGCTTGCAAACGGCGGCAGCTTCGCTGGCCGGCAATACCTGTCGCCGGTCACGGTCGCGCTGATGACTTCAAACCAGGTAGCGGCGGACGCCCTAGCGAAGTTCTGGGGCGCCAACTCGCTGGGACTGGGCTATGGAATGGGCGTGGCCCCGGTCATCGATGCCGGTGCCGCCGCGCAGGCCAATCTGGACGGTGATTACTCCTGGGGCGGCCTGCTCGGCACGCAATGGCTGGTCAGTCCGCAGAGCGGCATTGTCGCGGTGCTGATGACGCAACTGAACCCGGTCGGCAACGCCGAAGCGCAGCGCACGTACGTGGATTTCCGAAACCTGCTGTACGCGACCGTCGCGACGCTCGAGCCGACCGGCAAACCCGCTGCCGCCGGGGAACACTGAGTTCGGCCGGCACGCCGGCGGCGCTATTACACCTTCACGCCTGTCGCGCGTTCCTGGTCCTGCACGATGCGTCGCGCCGACCGGAAGTAATGCCAGGTGGCCCACAGCCCCGTAGGCACGAGGCAGAGCATCGCGAGACGAAGCGACTCGCCGTTCGCGACATGATTTGGCGCGAAGGCATCGCTCAGCAGTCCGACCAGCTGCGGCGCGACGATCAGGTTGCCGACATTGGCGACGAACAGCGTGGCGGCGCAGAACATCGCCCGCATGCGCGGCTCGCACAGGTTGTTGAGCAGGCCGAAACACGGACCGATGTAGAAATAGATCGCCGGAATGAAAATCCAGAACAGCACGTTCGTCAGCTGCAGGTCGCGCGTCCAGTAGATCACGAATGACACGACGGTCGCGATGCCGATGCCCGCGCCCATGAGCCGGACAATGCGGCGCGGATCGGTCATCGAGGGACGTGCCAGCAGCCAGCCGGTGAGCATGGTCGCCACGCCGCCGCCGACGAGGTGAATCGGGCCGGTAATCGCGCCGGCTTCGCCGGGGGTCAACGCGTAGTTGCGTATCAGGAAAGTCGGCGTCCACCACATGAGACCCCAGCCCCAGAGGGCCGTCAGCGCGCTCGCGACCATGACGTGCACGGCCGAGCGCTGCGTCCACAGGTAGCGCATCGACTCGGCGAGCGACGCGCTCCTGGCCGCGTTGGGTGCCAGGTGGTCCAGCTGGCCACGCTTCGGCTCGCGAACCGTGAACAAGATCAGCAGGCCAAAGATGACACCCGGCACGCCCAGCGACAGGAACACCGTGCGCCAGTTGTAATGATCGTTGATCCACCCGCCGATGTCGGCGCCCACCCAGGCGCCGATCGGCGCGCCCAGCGAGAAGATGGTCAGCGCCATCGGGCGACGCGAGACCGGAAAGTAGTCGGAGATGATGGAATTCGCCCCCGGTGTCCCGCCGGCCTCGCCCACGCCGACGCCGATCCGGGAAAGGAGCAGCTGCAGGTAGTTCCTGGAGAGCCCGCAGAAGGTGGTCATCGCCGACCAGGCGATGACCGACGCGACAATGATGTTGCGTCGGTTGCTGCGGTCGATCAGCCAGGAAATCGGGAAACCGAAGGTTACGTAGAACAGGGCCAGCGACACGCCGGTCAGGAACGCGATATTCGAATCCGACAGCTGCAGCTCAAGGCGGATCGGCTCGAGTACGGTCGAGATCACGTAGCGGTCGGCGATGCTGAGCGTGTAGACGAGGACCATGACGATCAACACGTACCAGCGGAGCGCCACGGAACCCGGATGGTGCTCCGTGGCCGGCTGCGACGGCGTGCTCGCGGTCATGTGCGGATGCCCCCCGATGCTCTGCGTGCCTGCCTGCACGGTCGGCCCGGGCGGGCCCGCGCGGCAATTACCCTGATGCCGGACATCGTCTTGTACTGAAAATTGGCGCCGGGCGCCAGCAGATCCTGCGGCCGCGGCAACAGGCGCAGCGGCCATCATGGCCTTGCTGCCAATAATCCTTTCAGGTATCGCGATATTTTTTGCTTGTTCCCGCTGCT
>DAITAA010000002.1:0-1695 GCA_036824505.1 Steroidobacteraceae bacterium | reverse complement strand
TTGCTGCCAATAATCCTTTCAGGTATCGCGATATTTTTTGCTTGTTCCCGCTGCTGGCCTGACGTTAGCCTCAACGGTCAACAGGCGGGGGCTGCAATGGGCAGGTCCCGCTACCCTCACGGAGAATGGCACGTGACCACCGCAAGGATCGGCTTCATCGGCCTTGGCAATGTCGGCGCAGCGCTGGCAGGCAACCTGCTGCGGCATGGTGTCGACCTGACGGTGCGCGACCTCAATGAGGAAATCGTCGCGTCTTTCGCCGCCAAAGGCGCAAAGCGCGGGAGCTCTCCACGAGCGCTCGCGGCGGCGACGGATATCGTGATCACCTGCCTGCCTTCGCCGGCAATTTCGGCACAGGTAGTCGAAGGCCCCGAGGGGATCCTGGAAGGGCTCGGCCCCGGCAAGCTGTGGCTCGAGATGAGCACGACCGATTCGGCCGAGATCAGGCGCCTGGCGCCAAAAGTCGAGGCCCTCGGTGCAACCGCCATGGACTGCCCGGTGTCCGGCGGCTGCCATCGCGCAGCCACTGGCAACATTTCGATCTTTGCCGGCGGGTCCCGCGCAGCTTTCGAGCGGGCGCTGCCGGTGCTGTCGATCCTCGGGCACCAGATCCTGCACACCGGGGAAATTGGCTCCGCGTCGATGCTGAAGGTGCTGACCAACTACCTGTGCACCGTGCACCTGGTCGCCCTCGCCGAAGCGCTGACCACGGCCAGGGTCATGGGGCTCGACATGAACACGACCTACGAGGCCATCCGGATCTCGTCCGGCAATTCGTTCGTGCACGAGACCGAATCGCAGGTCATCCTGAATGGCAGCCGTGACATCGGCTTCACGATGGACCTCGTCATCAAGGACGTGGGGCTGTTCGACAGGCTCGCGCGCGAACACCACGTGCCGCTGCAGCTGTCGCCGCTGGTGCTCGACATCTTCAAGGATGGCCAGCGCCGTTACGGCCCGCGGGAGCACTCGCCCAACATCATCCGGCGCCTGGAGGACGCCTGCGGCGTCAAGGTGCTCGGCAAGGGCTTCCCGGCCCAAATGGTGGATAATCTGCCGAAGGCGCCTGGATTCGAGGTCGTCCCGACGGGGCGGCACGACTGACCGGTGACCCGGAGAACTGAGCGATGAGTGACGACCAGGCGGAAGCATTCGACCTCAAGGGCCTGAACGACCAGGAACTGGTCGAGCAGGTTCACGACGACCTCTATAACGGCCTGAAGGAAGAGATCGTCGAGGCAACCAACATCTTCCTCGGGCGCGGCTGGGCGCCGGACAAGGTGCTGAACGACGCGCTGGTCGAGGGCATGCGCATCGTCGGCGTCGATTTCCGCGACGGCATCCTGTTCGTCCCCGAAGTCCTGCTCGCCGCAAACGCGATGAAGGCCGGCATGGAGATCCTGCGGCCGCTGCTCGCCGAGACCGGCGCCGAACCGATCGGCAAGGTGGTCATTGGCACCGTGAAGGGCGACATCCACGACATCGGCAAGAACCTGGTGTCGATGATGCTCGAGGGCGCAGGTTTTGAGGTCATCAACATCGGCATCAACAATCCGGTGGAGAAGTACCTGGCGGCACTCGAAGAGCACCAGCCCGACATTCTCGGGATGTCCGCGCTGCTGACCACCACGATGCCCTATATGAAGGTCGTCATCGACACGCTCAAGCAGAAGGGCCTGCGCGACAAGTACATCG
>DAITAA010000021.1:0-61170 GCA_036824505.1 Steroidobacteraceae bacterium | reverse complement strand
GCGGCCTCAGGCCGCGGCCTGTTCCATCGCGGCGTCGTATTTCCCGTCGCGGGCGAGACCGTTCAGCCGCGCGCGGCGCAGGAAGGACTTCTGCGCGGCGGCGACATTCCCTGCCTCGCCACGCCACGCATCGAGCGTGCTCTGCTGCAGCGCGCGGCCGTAGCTGAATGAAAGCTGCCACGGCTTCGCGCCGGCACGATTCATCAGCGACAGGTGCAGAGTCGCCTGTGCTTCGCTCTGGCCGCCGGACAGGAACGCGATTCCCGGCACCGCGGCCGGCACCCTGCGCCGCAGGCAGCGCAGCGTCGCATCGGCGACCTGCTGTGGCGTGCCCTGCACGGCGCATTTCTTGCCGGCAATGACCATGTTCGGCTTCAACACCATGCCCTCGAGATGCACCCGGTGCAGAAACAGCGCATCGAAAACGGCGGTCAGCACGGCATCGGTGACCTCCTCGCAACGCTCCAGCGTATGGTCACCATCCATCAGCACCTCGGGCTCGACGATCGGCACGATGGAAGCCTCCTGGCAGAGCGCCGCATAGCGCGCCAGAGCGTCGGAATTCGCCTCGATCGCGCAACGACTCGGGATCCCCGCCGCGACATCGATCACGGCGCGCCACTTGGCGAAACGCGCACCGAGGCCCCGGTACTCCGTGAGCCGCTCGCGCAGCCCGTCCAGACCTTCGGTGATGGTTTCGCCCGGGAAGCCGGGCAGCGGCTTTGCGCCGGCGTCGACCTTGATGCCGGGCAGGATGCCGCGCGACGCGAGCAATTCGGGGAATGGCCTGCCATCCGCGGATTTCTGCCGGATGGTTTCGTCGTAAAGAATCACGCCCGAGATGTACTTCTCGGCACCGGGCGCCGTGAACAGCAGGTCACGATAGGCCCGTCTTGACTCGAAGGTCGATTCAAGCTGGATCTTGTCGAATCGCTTCTTGATCGTGCCGGATGATTCATCCGCCGCCAGGATGCCCTTTCCGGGTGCAACCATCGCGGACGCATTGGATTCGATTGCCACTTTGTCCATGTATTCGGGTCCTCAAACGGTCAACGGGCAAGGATAGCAGAGCACCAACGCCCCCTACCCTTGCCGGCATAATAGTACTAAAATTGTACTGTATGGTTTGGGACCTTGGAGCGAGTCCATGTTGCGCATCAGCCGGCTAACCGATTATGCGACCGTTATCCTGGCAAGCCTCGGCGGCGGCGGCCTGGCCAGCGCCGCCGAAATTTCCGAGCGCACACACATCGGCCTGCCGACCGTCAGCAAGCTGCTGAAGGAAATGCAGCACGCCAGACTGGTGAAATCCGTGCGCGGGGCGCGCGGCGGCTACCAACTGGCGCGGCCGGCCGCGGCGATCAGCGCCGCAGACATCATCGACGCCGTTGACGGCCCTGTGGCGCTCACCGAATGCGCAAACGGCAGCGGCCTGTGCGGAATCCAGACGACCTGCACCGTCGGTCACGGCTGGCAGGGTGTCAGCCAGGCGATCCGCCGTGCCCTGATCGGAATCAGTCTCGCCGACCTGGTGAACGGCGACGGCGCAATCCCGACACAAGATCTGCGCAGGAATGCGGTGCGTGGCGAATGGCGCCCCCTGGTGCGCAGCTGAGGCTCGCGGGCAGCAGTATGAAGACCAATCAGCCGGAACTTGAATCACTGGTCGGCCGCAAGTATCGGCACGGCTTCGTGACCGACATTGCGAGCGACACCGTGCCGCCGGGTCTCAGCGAAGACGTGATCCGCCTTATTTCGGCCAAGAAGGGCGAACCTGCATTCATGCTGGATTGGCGGCTCAGGGCCTACCGGCGCTGGCTGAAGATGGCGGTGCCGGTCTGGGCCCACATTCATTACCCGCCGATCGATTTCCAGCAGATTTCCTACTATTCGGCGCCGAAGCAGCGGACCGACGGGCCGAAGTCGCTGTCGGAAGTCGACCCGAAGCTGCTCGAAACCTACGACAAGCTCGGCATCCCGTTGCATGAGCGGGCGAGACTCGCGGGCGTCGCGGTCGACGCGGTCTTCGACAGCGTATCGGTCGCCACCACATTCAAGGAACGCCTGGCCGAAGCCGGTGTGCTGTTCTGCCCGTTCTCGGAGGCGGTTCAGAATCATCCGGCGCTGGTCGAGCGCTATCTCGGCTCGGTCGTACCGGCGGGCGACAATTTCTATGCGGCACTGAACTCCGCCGTATTCACCGACGGCTCGTTCGTCTATGTCCCGAAGGGCGTGCGCTGTCCGATGGAACTGTCAACCTATTTCCGCATCAATGCAGCAAAGACCGGACAATTCGAACGCACGCTGATCATCGCGGACGAGGGTTCGCATGTCAGCTATCTGGAGGGCTGCACCGCGCCGATGCGCGACGAGAACCAGCTGCACGCGGCGGTCGTCGAGCTGATCGCTCTGGATGACGCGCAGATCAAGTATTCGACGGTGCAGAACTGGTATCCCGGCGACGAGCACGGCATTGGCGGCATCTACAACTTCGTGACCAAGCGCGGCGACTGCCGCGGACGCAACTCGAAGATTTCCTGGACCCAGGTCGAGACCGGTTCGGCGATCACCTGGAAGTATCCGAGTTGCGTGCTGCGCGGCGACGGCGCGGTCGGCGAGTTCTACTCCGTGGCACTCGCCAATCACTACCAGCAGGCCGACACCGGCACCAAGATGATCCACATGGGCCGCAATACGCGGTCGACAATCGTATCGAAAGGCATTTCCGCCGGGCACGGACAGAACGCCTATCGCGGCCTGGTAAAGATCCTGCCGGGAGCCGAGGGTGCCCGGAATTACACGCAATGCGATTCACTGCTGATGAGCGAAACCTGCGGTGCCCACACATTTCCCTATATCGAGGTCAGGAATCCGACTGCGATAGTCGAGCACGAGGCATCGACTTCGAAGATCTCCGATGAACAGCTGTTCTACTGCCTGCAGCGCGGCATCGCGGCCGAGGATGCCGTCAACATGATCGTCAACGGCTTCTGCAAGCAGGTCTTCAAGGAACTGCCGATGGAGTTCGCAGTCGAGGCCCAGAACCTGCTGGCCGTCAGCCTTGAAGGCGCGGTCGGATGAATCACGCGGAGTCGAAAGAATGACCGGATCCGATCAGATGATCTTGAGCGTACGCGATCTTCGGGTGCGCGCCGGCGGGCGCCTGATACTCGACGGCGTGTCCCTCGACGTGCATGCCGGTGAAGTGCACGCGATCATGGGGCCAAACGGCGCCGGCAAGAGCACGCTGACCGGCACGCTGGCCGGGCGGCCGGGTCTCGAGGTTGTTTCGGGCACGGCAACTTATCTTGGCCGGGACCTGCTGGCGATGCCGGCCGAAGAGCGTGCCCGGCAAGGCCTCTTTCTCGCATTTCAGTACCCCGTTGAAATCCCCGGCGTCAACAATGTCTATCTGTTGAAGGCCTCCCTGAACGCCCTGCGCAAGCACCGCGGCGAACCGGAGCTCGACGCGTTCGAGTTCCTGAACCTGGTGCGCACGAAGTTCGTTCAGATGCGGATGGACGAGGGCCTGCTGAATCGCGGTGTCAACGAAGGCTTCTCGGGCGGCGAGAAGAAGCGCAACGAGATCCTCCAGATGAGCCTGCTGGAACCGACGCTGGCCCTGCTCGACGAGACGGATTCGGGCCTCGACATCGATGCGCTCAAGGTGGTTGCGGACGGCGTCAACGCACTGCGTTCACCCACCCGCGCGATCGTGATGGTCACCCACTACCAGCGGCTGCTGGATTACGTCGTTCCCGACCAGGTCCACGTACTGGCGGGCGGGCGCATCGTCAGGAGTGGTGGCCGCGAACTCGCGCTCGAACTCGAGCGTCGCGGTTACGACTGGCTCCGGGACGGACCGGCCGCCGCATGAGCGTGGATACCGTCATGCAGCGGATCGCTGCGAGCCATGCGGGGCAGGCATCGCAGCTGAAGGGCGGCGCCGCGTGGCGCCGGCGCCGCGAACTCGCCCTTGCCAGGCTGCTGGGCCGCGGCCTGCCGGATCGCCGCGACGAGAACTGGAAGTACCTCGATCACGCAAGGATTGCGGAGCATTCATTCGATCCGGCACCGCAGGCGTTGCCGGCTATGGAACAGCTCGCGCCCATCCTGCTGCCGCTGCCCGATGCAGAGTGCCTCGTGCTGGTCGACGGTCACTATGAGCCGCTGTTGTCGCATGCCGGTCGCGGCAATGGCGTTGCGGTCGAAGATCTGGCGACGCTGCTCGCTGACGATCCCGCGCGCGCGATGCGCATGCTGCGCGAGCCTGGCGATGATGCGGATGACCGATACGCGCTGCTGGCCGACGCATTCTCCACCGCGGGCATCGTCATCCGTATCGATGCAGGAGCGGCACCGGCGCAAGCGCTGTACCTGCTTCACGTCAACTCCGGATCCGCGCCTGGCGCCAGCCATGCACGCGTCGTCATTGATGTCGGCGCCGGCGCCAGATTGCGTCTTGTCGAGCACTTTGTCGCTCTCGGCGATGCCGCCGTGTTTTCCAATCTCGCGGCTGAGCTCACGATCGCCGCGGGCGCCACGGTCGAGCACGTTCGCCTGCATCACTCGGGCCTTCAGTCCTCGCAGCTGGAGACGCTGGTCGTTGTTCAGCAGGCGGACAGCAGCTACAGCCAGCATCTCTTCGCGCTTGGCGGCCGGCTGCTGCGGTCGAATCTCGATGTCGAGCTGCAGGGCAGCCGCGCGGAGTGCCGGCTCGCGGGGCTTTTCATGGTGGATGGCGAGCGCCAGGCGGACCTTTACACGAGGATCGCCCATCATGGCGTGGCGACACGGACGGTCCAGAGTTTTCGCGGTATCGCCTCGGAACGCGGCCGCGGCGCATTGAACGGCCGCATCATCGTGTATCCGGAAGCCCGCGGCGCCGATGCGAGCCAGTCCAGCCGCAATCTGCTGCTGACCCCGCTCGCGGAGATCAATTCGCGGCCGCAACTGGAGATCCACACCGACGACGTGCAGTGCCGCCACGGCGCGACTGTCGGCACCCTCGATCCCGCGCAATTGTTCTACCTGCTGGCGCGCGGGCTCGACCCGGTCACCGCGCGCAGCCTGCTGACATTCGCGTTCTGCGAGGACGTCATCGTCGGCGTGCCGCTGCCGGAGCTTCGGCGCACCATTGAGGAACTGGTGGTTGGCCGGCTGCCGGACCGTGACGTCATCCGGAGCTTCCGCTGATGGCGGCCGTGCGCGGCGCGCATGATGCATTCGATGTCCTGCGCGCGCGCCAGGACTTCCCGGTGCTGGCGCGTCTGGTGAATGGCCATCCGCTCGCGTATCTCGACAATGCCGCATCGGCGCAGCAGCCCACCGCAGTCATCGACGCGGTGGCCGAATACGCCAGGTCTCATCACGCCAATGTCCACCGCGGCGTGCACACACTTTCGCAGGAGGCGACCGCGCTCTACGAAACCGCGCGCGAAAAGGCACGGCACTTCATCAATGCGTCGGCGACCACCGAGATCATTTTCCTGCGTGGCACGACCGAGGCCATCAATCTTGTCGCACAGGCTTATGGACGGCCCCGGCTGAAGCCCGGCGACGAGATCCTCGTGTCGTGGCTGGAACATCACTCCAATATCGTTCCGTGGCAGCTGCTCTGCGAGCAGACCGGTGCGGTCCTTCGTGCCGTGCCGATCGACCGGCGCGGCGTCGTCGATTTCGACGCGTATCTTGCGATGCTCGGCCCGCGCACGCGCATCGTGGCGCTCGCGCATGTGTCAAATGCGTTAGGCACAGTGCTGCCGATCAAGGCATTTCTTGACGCGGCCCGCGAACGAGGCGTCACGACACTGGTTGACGGCGCCCAGGCGGTGCCGCATCTCGCCGTGGACGTGCAGATGCTCGGCTGCGACTTCTTCGCGTTCTCCGGTCACAAGATGTACGGACCCACCGGCATCGGCGTGCTCTACGGCCGCGAAAAGGTCCTCGAGTCAATGCCGCCCTGGCAGGGCGGCGGCGACATGATCCTCTCGGTGTCCTTCGATCGCACGACCTACAACCACCTGCCCCACCGTTTCGAGGCCGGCACGCCCAACATCGGCGGTGCCATCGGCCTCGGCGCGGCAATCGACTTCCTCGAGGGCATCGGGATGGAACGCATTGGAAGACACGAGCAGCAATTGCTCACCTACGCGACGACGCGGCTGGCCGACATTCCTGGTCTGACATTCATCGGCACCGCGCCCGATCGGTCGAGCCTCGTGTCATTCACGTTGGAAGCCGTGCATCCTCACGACCTCGGCACGGTGCTCGATTCCCAGGGGGTGGCGATACGCACCGGCCACCATTGCGCGATGCCGGTCATGGAATACTTCGGCGTCCCGGCCACTGCGCGTGCCTCATTCGGCCTCTACAACACGCACGGGGAAATCGACGCGTTGCGCGATGCCGTGCTGCATGCGATCCGGATATTGCGTTGATGGACCTGGCCGATCTTTATCGCGACGTCATCGTCGACCACAATCGCCGGCCGCGGAACTTCGGTCGGCTGGCGCTCGCCAGTCACTCGGCAGAGGGCAATAATCCCTTATGCGGCGATAAGTTGCATATCTATGTTGATATGAAAGATGACATCATCCGCGACATCCGTTTTGAGGGGCGGGGCTGTGCGATCTCGACGGCCTCCGCCTCGCTGATGAGCGAGGCAGTCAAGGGCAGGAGCCGCGTGGAAATCGCCAGCCTCTACGAGCGCGTGCACCGCATGCTGACCCGGCACGATTCGGAAGTGGACGCCGGTCTCGGCAAGCTGGCGGCGCTTGCAGGAGTCCGCGAGTTTCCGGTGCGGGTCAAGTGCGCGAGCCTCTGCTGGCACACGCTGAATGCCGCGCTCTCGGGCAGCGGCGCGCAGGTCACCACGGAATGAGCATGCGCCACACGCAACACGAGCCGGTGGTCGTGCAACGCGATGTCAGCGCCGTCATCGTGCCGGCCGGCGTCCAGGTCAAGCTGCGCAGCGGCACCATCGGCTACATTACGCAATCGCTGGGCGGGAGCTTCACGGTCTATGTCGAAGGAAACCTGTTCCGGATCGCCGGCGAGGATGGTGACGCAATCGGCAAGGAGCCGCTGCGCCGCCCCGAGCTGCCGCCGGGCGCGACGGAAGAGGACGTCAAGCGGCTGGTGTGGGACCAGTTGCGCACCTGTTTCGATCCCGAGATCCCGCTGAACATCGTCGATCTCGGACTGGTCTACGATTGCAGGATCACCACGAACAACGACGCCACGCGCGATGTCGACGTGCAGATGACCCTGACCTCCCCTGGTTGTGGAATGGGTGAGGTGCTGGTCGCGGACGTCCGCGACAAACTCATGGCCATTCCGACGATACGCAAGGCTACCGTCGATCTTGTGTTCGACCCGCCCTGGAATCAGTCAATGATGTCGGAGGCGGCGCGGCTGCAGACCGGCCTGATGTGACGCTCAATTTTCCCCGAGCGAAAGGAGCGTCGCGTTGCCGCCGACCGCGGCGGTGTTCGTCGTGATGGTCTGCTCGGTGCCGAACCGCGTGAGATAGTGGGGACCGCCGGCTTTCGGGCCGGTGCCCGACAGTCCACAGCCGCCGAATGGCTGCACGCCGACGACCGCACCGATCATGTTGCGGTTGACATAGACATTACCGACCCTCGCCCGCGCGGCGACACGCCGCGCGACGCTGTCGATCCTCGTATGCACGCCGAGCGTCAGGCCGTAGCCGCTGCCATTGATCTCGTCGATGACCGCATCAAGGCCGGATGCGGCGAATCGCACGACATGCAGTATCGGCCCGAATACCTCGCGCTCGAGCTGCGCGATGCCGCCGATCTCGACCGCGAGCGGCGCAAAGAAATGCCCGCGGCGGAGTCCCGCCGGGAGCGGCGCACGGTGCTGCCAGCGTGCTCCCGCAACGATCGTCCGCGCGTGTTGCTCCAGTGTCGCGAGCGAAGCCGAATCGATCACCGGGCCGACATCGGTCGGCAGCAGCGCGGGGTCCCCGATCGCAAGCTGGTCCATTGCGCCTGCCAGGAGTTCCAGCACCCTGGCGGCGATGTCCTGCTGCACAAACAGCACTCGCAGCGCTGAACAACGCTGCCCCGCCGAGTTGAATGCCGACTGGACCGCGTCATTGACCACCTGCTCGGGCAGTGCCGAACTGTCCACCAGCATCGCGTTCTGCCCGCCGGTTTCGGCGATCAGCACCGGCAGCGGCCCTTCCCTCGCGGCGAGCGTCCGGTTGATCAGGCGCGCCGTCTCGGTGGATCCCGTGAAGACGACGCCGGCAACGCGCGGATCGGCCACCAGCGCGCTGCCAATCCTTGAGCCGGGTCCGGGAATCATGTGCAGCACATCCCCGGGGATGCCGGCCTCGTGCAGCAGGCGCACCATCGCGGCGGCGACCAATGGCGTCTGCGCCGCAGGTTTTGCGATGACGCTATTGCCGGCTGCCAGCGCCGCCGCCACCTGGCCGGTGAAGATCGCGAGCGGGAAATTCCACGGACTGACGCAGGCAAAGATGCCACGGCCACGCAGCGCCAGCCGGTTGGATTCGCCCGTCGGACCTGGCAGCGCCAGGGGCAGGCCGAAATCCCGCTCCGCCCGCGCCGCGTAGTAACGCAGGAAATCCACGGCCTCGCGGACCTCGGCGATCGAATCCGGCACGGTCTTGCCGGCTTCAGCGACGCAGATCGCAATGAAGCGCGCGGCATCCCGCTCAAGCGCGTCGGCGGCCTCACGGAGGATCGCCGCGCGTTCGCCGGCGGGTCGGCGCTCCCATTCCGGCTGGGCCGCGTCGGCGAGGGCGAGCGCTTCGCCCACCAGCGAGACATCGGCTTCCGCCACTTCACCGACGGCGCGCTCGAGATCAGCCGGGCACATGATCTTGCGCGGTTGGCCGCCGCGGTCCCGGCCACCGATGATCGGCGCAGCGGCCAGTGGCTTTGTGACGGCCTGCCGGCAGGATTCCGCAAGGCGGTGCTGCTCGCGGCTGTCGGCCAGATTGATACCCGCGGAATTGCGGCGTTCCTTCCCGAATAACGAAACCGGCAAGGGTATGCGCGGGTGAGGACCCGGCCCCGCGGTCTCGACTTCCGCGACCGGATCGCCGACGACCTCCTCGAGCGGCAACGACTCATCGACAACGCGATTGACGAACGAGGTGTTCGAGCCGTTCTCGAGCAGTCGGCGCACCAGGTATGGCAGCAGGTCTTCATGTGAGCCAACCGGCGCGTAGACGCGGCAGGGCAATGCTCGACCGGCCGGATCGGTGATCTCCGCGTACAACTCCTCACCCATGCCATGCAGACGCTGGAACTCGAACTCGCGACGGCGCGCCGATGCGAGGTGGACAATGCTCGCGACGGTATGCGCATTGTGCGTCGCGAACTGCGGATAAACCCGTCGGCTGCCTTCCAGCAGGAGGCGCGCGCAGGCGAGATAGCTGACATCGGTGTTGTACTTGCGTGTGAAGACCGGATATCCGGGCAGGCCGCGCTCCTGAGCGCGCTTGATCTCGCTGTCCCAGTAGGCTCCCTTGACCAGGCGCACATTCAGCACCCGGCCGGTCTCATCGGCGCGCTGATCAAGATAGCGAAGCACATCCATTGCGCGCTTCGAGTAGGCCTGCACCGCAAGACCCAGTCCTTCCCAGCCGGCGAGTCCTGGCTGACGCAGCAGCCGGTCGAGGAGTTCCAGCGACAATTCGAGCCGGTCGGCTTCTTCAGCGTCAATCGTCAGCGCGATGCCGGCGGCACTCGCTTCGAGCGCAAGCGCCTCGATTCGCGCACCGAGTTCCGACAGCACCTGATCCCGTCGGCCGAACTCGTAGCGCGGATGCAGTGCGGACAGCTTGACCGAGATACTGGGCCAGGAAGCGGGCGCGCCGCCGCGGCTCGCCGAAGCGCCAACGGCCCTGATCGCGGCGCCATAGGATTGCATGTAGCGTTCGGCATCCGCCGCGGTCAGCGCCGATTCTCCCAGCATGTCGTAGGTATGGCGATAACGCGCTTCGTCGCCCGTGGCGGCACGCTCGAGGGCCGCACTGATGGTGCGGCCCATCACGAACTGGTGGCCCATGATCCGCATCGCCTGGCGGAATGCAGCGCGCAGCACGGGCTCGCCGAGTCGCGCGACGAGGCGGCGCAATACGGATGCCGGATCGCGCAACTCATCATCCGCCGGGCGCACCAGCTGGCCGGTCAGCATGAGTCCCCACGTCGAGGCGTTGACGAACAGCGATTCGGCCTCGCCGAGATATTCGGACCACTGGCCGGTCGAGATCTTGTCGGCGATGAGCCGGTCCGCCGTCTCGGCATCCGGGATCCGCAACAGCGCCTCCGCAAGGCACATCAGCACGACGCCTTCCTGGGACGCGAGATGGTATTGCTGGAGGAAGGCCTCGACGCCGCTGCGCCCCGCCCTGTGCCGGCGCGCCGCGGCAACCAGCTTCATCGCATCGCGGTGGATCGCCTGCCTTTCGGGCGCCGGCAAACGCGCGAGTTCCAGCGCCTCGGCCATGACCATTGCTTCGTCGGCGAGGTACAGGCGATTGATCGCCGCACCAGGCGCGGAACCGAACTGCTGGCCGGTCCGCAGGAACTCGATGGCCGGGCCGGTACTCATGCCGTGAATTCTATCCGCCTTCCGGCCGGCAGGATGCCCGGGCCGCAAGGTAATCGTTCAGTATCTGCCCATGATCGAACACGAGCGGCGGCGCATCGGCTGGGTTCACGACCAGAATGCCGGCGGCATCGTCGCCCGGGGCCGGCTCACCCTTCGCCGTCGCGATGTAGACAAGACTGACGGTGTGCCCGCGCGGATCGCGCGAAGGCTCGGAGTACACGCCGAGCAGCCTCCCGAGATGGACATCGAGCCCGGTTTCCTCGCGCGCTTCGCGGCGTGCCGCCGCTTCAACTGTTTCACCGATATCGACAAAACCGCCCGGCAACGCGTGACCTGCCGGCGCGAAACGGCGCTTGATCAGCACGATCGGCCTGCCCGGCCGGTCTGCGAGTTCGATGATGACGTCGACGGCGAGATCCGGCGTACGGGGTCGCGGCATCAGGCCCGGTCCCCGTTAATGGAATCCGGACCCGCTGCATGCGAGCGCAGGCGATCCGCGGTTTCCGCCCCGAGATAGGCGTGGATCAGCCGGCGACCGATATACAGCAGTGGAATCAGCGCCACCGCCATCACCATCTTGTAGCAGTAGTTGACCGTGCCGACGGCGAGAAAGAGCGCGGTCGGCCAGCGCTGGGGGCCGAGCACGAAGGCGATGTACAGAACGACGAAGCTGTCGACCAGCTGGGAGATCGCCGTCGATCCGGTCGCGCGCAGCCACACGTAGCGTTCGCCGGTCATCTGCAGGATACGGTGGAACACGGTGACATCGATCAGCTGGCCGATCAGGAATGCGGTGATCGAGCCGCCGATCGTCCACAGTCCCTGACCGAAGATGCTGGCAAATGCCGCCTGCATGTCCGGAACGCCACGCCCGCTGCCGACCGTGACCCACCAGCCTGCCGGGGCCAGACTGATCGCAAGGTAGGCGAACAGGAAGGCATAGGAGATCAAGCCGACCGCGAGCCAGGAAATGAACCGGACTCCACGCACGCCGTAATACTCATTGATGACGTCGGTCATGATGAAGACAATCGGCCACAGCATCACGCCGGCCGTAAATGACAGCGAGCCGCTCTGGCCAAACAACCGCCAGTCAAATGGCGGCAGTCCCAGCGTGTCCTCGAGCGCAAAGATTTTGACGCCGACGAACTCCGCGATCATCGCATTGGTCACGAACAGGCCCGACAGGATGATGAACAGCCGCGCCGGCTTCGAATCGAGAACGGCCCAGGGCGCAACAGGTAACTTCGCGGCCATGTTTCAGCTTCGTCCTTGCAATTGCCGGATGGCGCGCCGGCCGCGTTTGTCGGGCCGGCCCGCCGGCGCCGTTTCCGAGCGCCGCTCGATCTGGCGCCGTTCGCGCGCAACGGCGCGGCGCAGCTCGCTGTCAGTGGTCTCTTCGTAGCAGCTTCGGGCCTCGGTCACCGGCCCGCGCCGCGACGGCAGCGACCGCACGATCACGGTCCAGACATCCGTGCCGTGCGTGATGTCGAGGCGGTCGCCGATCGCGATGTCGCGCGACGGCTTGACGCGTTCGCCATTGACGTGGACCTTGCCGCCGCTGACCGCCGTGGCAGCCAGCGAGCGGCTGCGCTGGAAGCGCGCGCACCAGAGCCAGCGATCGATCCGATGCCTGCCCCCAGCCGCATCCGCCTCCCGTTTCTTTCCGGTCACCCGCCCTCCCCGGCCCGCGGATTATACGGGGAGGTGCTTGGCCGGCCGCTATAATCCGCGGCAGGCGCTCACTGGCGGGAAATCATGGACCAGGCATTGCTGCGGCGGCTCGAGTCGCAGACCGGCGAGCTGGAAAAGAACGGGCTCTTCAAGCACGAGCGCGTCATCGCCTCGGGTCAGGGTCCGGTCGTGCGCCTCGAGGACGGCCGAGAGGTCATCAACCTGTGCGCCAACAATTACCTGGGACTCGCCAATCATCCGGAACTGCGCAAGGCGGCGCACGAGGCGATCGACCGTTACGGCTACGGCATGGCCTCGGTGCGGTTCATCTGCGGGACCCAGACGGTGCATCGCGAACTCGAGAAGCGCCTGGCCGCGTTCCTCGGCACCGATGACACCATCCTGTACTCGTCCTGTTTCGACGCCAATGGCGGGCTCTTCGAGACCCTGACCGACGAGAGCGACGCGATCATTTCCGACGCGCTGAACCACGCCAGCATCATCGACGGGATCCGCCTTTCCAAGGCAAGAAGGCTGCGCTACGACAATGGCGACCTCGGCCAGCTGGAGGAGCGGCTGAAGGAAGCGCAAGACGCGCGCACGCGCCTGATCGTGACCGACGGCGTGTTCTCGATGGACGGCACGATCGCGCGGCTGCGCGAAATCTGCGATCTTGCGGACCGGTATACGGCAACGGTGATTGTGGACGATTCACACGCGACCGGCTTCATGGGAGCGACAGGCCGGGGCACGCACGAACACTGCGGTGTCATGGGACGCGTGGATATCCTGACTGGCACGCTCGGCAAGGCCCTTGGCGGCGCGAGCGGCGGCTTTGTGTCGGGCCGCGCGCCGGTTGTTCGATGGTTGCGGCAAAGGTCCCGGCCCTACCTCTTCTCAAACACGATTGCCCCGGTGGTGGCGGCGACGACGCTGCGCGTGCTCGAGCTCCTGGAGACGACACCCGGCTTGCGCCGGCAGCTGCTGGACAATGCGTCCTGGTTCCGCGAACGGCTGACTTCGCTCGGGTTCGTGCTCGCGGGCGGCGGCCATCCGATCATCCCGGTCATGCTGGGAGACGCCACGCTCGCCGGACGCATGGCGGAACGGCTGCTGGAGCTCGGCGTTTACGCAATCGGGTTCTCCTACCCGGTCGTGCCGATGGGCAAGGCCCGGATCCGCACGCAGATGTGCGCCGGTCACTCGCGCGAACAGCTCGAGACTGCTGTTGCCGCATTCGCGCAGGCCGGCCGCGAGCTCGGCATCATCAAGGGCTGAGGTTCACATGAAGGCACTGATCAAGTCGCGCCCGGAACCGGGCATCTGGATGGGCGAGCTGCCGCGGCCGGAAGTGGGCCCGAACGACGTGCTGATCCGGATGCGCAAGACCGCCATCTGCGGGACTGACATCCACATCTACCAATGGGACGCCTGGGCGCAGCGCACGATCCCGGTGCCGATGCAGGTCGGTCACGAATATTGCGGCGAAATCGTCGAGGTCGGCAGCGAGGTACGTGGCCTCTCGCGCGGTGACCGCGTTTCAGGCGAAGGCCACATCACCTGCGGCCACTGCCGAAACTGCCGCGCCGGGCGCCGTCACCTGTGCCGCAATACCCTGGGCGTCGGCGTCAACCGCCCGGGTTGCTTTGCCGAGTACATGGTGCTGCCCGCAGCCAATGTATTCCGGCTGCCGGATGCCATCACCGACGAAATCGCCGCGATCCTCGACCCGCTCGGCAATGCAACCCACGCGGCGTTGTCCTTCAACGTGGTCGGCGAGGACGTGCTGATCACCGGCGCCGGGCCGATCGGCATCATGGCGGTCGCGATCGCGCGTTTCATCGGCGCGCGTCATGTCGTGATCACCGACGTCAATGACTACCGGCTGGCGCTCGCCCGCAAGATGGGAGCGACGCGAGCCTTGAATGTCAAGAACGAAAGCATCGACGATGCAATGCGCGAACTCGGCATGGAGGAAGGATTCGACGTCGGCCTCGAGATGTCCGGCAACTCGTCGGCATTCCGGGACATGCTGCGCGTCATGCATCACGGCGGCAGCATTGCACTGCTCGGCATCCCGCCCGCGGAAGTGGCGATCGACTGGAATCAGGTGATCTTCAAGGGCCTTGTCATCAAGGGCATCTACGGCCGCGAGATGTTCGAGACCTGGTACAAGATGGCGGCGATGCTGCAAAGCGGTCTCGACATCCGCCCGGTGATCACGCACCGCTTCGCGGCGAGCGACTACCTGCGCGCCTTCGAGACAATGGGCAGCGGGCAGTCCGGCAAGGTGATCCTGGACTGGGCGGCCTGATCGAGAATCAGTCCACGCGGCAATTGCACAGATAGACCGGTCGCCCCAGCGCCGCCAGCTCGAGCAGGCCGCGGACCTGCGCCAGCGCAGAGCCGAGACCCGGCAGTTGCGCGCGACGTGGCGAGATTGACCTGATCATCCATGCCGCCGCGGAGCGCAGGCGCATGGCGAGCACGTCGCGCCAGGAAAGGTCCTGCTTGACCCAGATGACGCCGTAGCCTTCCTCGAGGCCGGCCAGTTTGGCGGCAGCTGCGATCGCTTCGTCCACACCGCCCAATTCGTCCACGATGCCCGCCGCCTGCGCGTCGGCGCCGGTCCAGACCCGACCCTGGGCAAGACTTTCGATTTCCTCGGATCTGCGGCCGCGTGCGCGCGCAACTCCATCCACAAACGTACGGTAGGCGTGCTCGACGCTGGCCTGCAGGATCTGCCGCGGCTCGTCGCCGAGCGGGCGATCCAGTTCGGTGGCGCCCGCCAGGTCGGTCGTGCCAAAGCCGTCATTCGTGACGCCGATCTTCGCCAGCGTGCGCTGAAAAGTCGGTATCACCGCAAAGACGCCGATCGAACCCGTGATTGTCGTCGGGGCCGCGATGATGCGATCCGCATTCATCGCGATGTAATAGCCACCCGAAGCCGCGACCGTGGCCATGGATGCAACCACGGGCTTGCCCGCTGCGGCGAGTGCCTCGACTTCACGGCGGATCACCTCGGACGCCATGATGCTGCCGCCAGGGCTGTCGATCCGCAGGACGATGGCTGAGTAATCGTCGTCCTCGCGCGCCGCGCGAAGCTGCGCTGCCAGGGTATCGCCGCCGACAAACCCCGGCGGCTGCTCGCCGTCCAGGATCTCGCCCGACGCAACGATCACGGCGACATTCTGGTCTTCGGAACCCGCCAGGGCCTCGTCGGAACGCACGATCGACAGATAGGGCCGCCAGTCCACCACTTTGTAGCTGCCCGTGTCCTCGTCCTCTCCGGCCTCACCGGAAACGATCTTCTCGAATTCCTCGCGCGTCTTCAGGCCGTCCACCAGGCCGCGCGCCAGCGCGTACTGCGCAAGATCGCCCCCAGTCGCCCGCACACCGGCGGCCGCCTCATCGGCATAGGCCTGGATCAGTTCCGGCTCAAGCTTCCGAGCCGCCGCGACATCGGCCTTGTAGCTGTCCCAGAGCGCGCCCACCCAGACCTTTGCGTTGTCGCGATCCTCGCGCGACATGTCGCTGCGGGTCCAGGTGTCGGGCGCGGACTTGTGGGTTCCGATCTTGAATACGTTGATGTCGACGTCGAGCTTGTCAGCGGCTCCGCGCAAATAAGTCCGGTAATACGAATAGCCGTCCAGCAGCACGAAGCCGAATGGATCGAGATAGACCTCATCGGCCTGGGCCGCCAGATAGTACTGACGCTGCGTGAACATCAGCCCGTGCGCATAGACCTTCTTGCCCGACTCGCGAAACCAGCGTATCGAGCGTGCCAGGTCCTGAAGCGCCGGCAGGCCAGCCCGGTCGAGCCCCTCGAGATCGAGCACCAGCGCGCGAATGCGCTGGTCGTCGCGCGCATGATCCACGACGTCGATGAGATCGCGCAGGCGGGTTTCCTGGTCGTCCTCGCCGGTGACATCGGCGAGCGCACGATCAAGCGGGTCGCCGGATTCCTCTTCGACGATGCGTCCCATCGGTTCCAGTTCGAGCGCCGCGCTTCGCGGAACGATCGGCAGCGTCGTGTGACTCGCGGCCAGCAGCGCGCCAAAGATGATCAGCAGCAGTACGAGGTGCAGGACCTTGCGCAGGCCGTCGAGTGCGTGAAGCAGGCCCTTCAGGAAGGCCCAAAGCATGCGCATGAAGCCCATGATCAGGTACTCAGCTTTTCCTCGATTCGAGCGGACTTGCCGGAGCGGTCGCGCAGATAATAGAGCTTGGAGCGGCGCACCTTGCCGCGGCGCTTGACTTCAACATCGGCAATCGCGGGACTGTACGTCTGGAACACGCGCTCGACGCCTTCTCCGTGCGAAACCTTGCGCACCGTGAACGAGCTGTTGAAGCCGCGATTCTTGCGGGCGATCACGATCCCTTCGTAAGCCTGGATGCGCTCGCGGTCGCCTTCGCGAACTTTGACCTGCACGACCACGGTATCGCCGGGCGCAAATTCCGGCATCTTGCGGCCCATCGAGCGTGATTCCAGTTCCTGAATGATCTTGTTCATCGGTTGGTCCCCGGTTCCAGCTTGTGTCTCGTCACCATCAGTCACCGCGGCGGATCAATGCCCGCCTCGGCACAATAATCCTTGAGCAGCGTTTGCTCCTCATCAGTCAGCACCCGCCCGGCGAACAGCTCCGGTCGCAACTGCCAGGTCCGGCCCAGCGCCTGTTTCAGCCGCCAGCGCCTGATCTGTTCGTGGTTCCCGCCCTGCAGCACCGCCGGGACCCGATGGCCTTCCCAGACCTCCGGTCTCGTGTACTGCGGCCAGTCGAGCAGTCCATCACCAAACGAATCCTGCGCCGCCGAGTCGATGTCGCCGAGCACGCCCGGCAACAATCTCGCCACCGCATCGATGACCACGAGCGCGGGCAACTCGCCGCCTGAAACCACATAATCACCGATCGAGAGCTCCTCGTCGAACAGCTGGTCCACGACCCGCTGGTCCATGCCCTCGTAACGTCCCGCGACCAGCAGCATTCCCGCAAGACCCGCCAGCCGCCGCGCCGCCTGCTGCGTGAATGGCCGGCCCTGCGCGGACAGGCCGATCACCGGCGACCCTGCCGGAAGCCGTCCCGCGGCGGCGCGGATCGCGCTGGCAAGCGGCTCGGCCTTCATGACCATCCCCGGCCCGCCGCCGTAAGGTCGATCATCTACTGTCCGGTGCGGATCCGTCGTGAACGATCGCGGATCTTCCATACCAACGCGAATCAGTCCACCCGTCAATGCGCGCCCGATGACGCCCGCCGAGAGCCCGGCCCGGATCAGCTCCGGGAACAGCGTGACGACTTCTATGTGCATCTAGAAATCGGGGTCCCAGTCGACCGTCACACGCCCGCCCCCAAGATCAATCTTCGGCACATGGCGCGGGACCATCGGCAACCAATGTTCGCGTTCGCCGATCACGACCATGACGGTGTTGGCCCCGGTCTCCAGAAAATGGTCCACGCGCCCCAGCACGCGGCCCTCCAGATTCACGACCTCAAGCCCGACCAGGTCGGCCTGGTAGTACTCACCGTCCGGGAGCGCCGGCAATTCTCGACGCTCGATCCACAATTCCCGCCGCGCCAGGTCCATTGCCTGGTCACGGTCTTCGATACCCGCCAGCCGCGCCACCAGACCCTTGCCATGGCGACGGCCTTCAAAATGCCTCAGGTCCCGATGACCACCGCCGGGCAGTTCGGCCCGCCACACCGGAAATGCCAGGATCTGTTCCGGCGGCTCCGTGTAGGACTCGATCTTGACCCAGCCGCGGACACCGAAAGGCCCCGTAATGCGGCCCAGGACAATCCGGTTATCGCCCGATCCGGCTGCCCGCGACGGTGACTCCGCCATGCGGCGACCGTCGCTAGTCGATCAGGCTGCCGCCGCCTGCTTGCGACATGCCACCACGAGGGTGCGGACCCGATCGGACATCTTGGCGCCCGTGGCAGTCCAGTAATCGATTCTCGGCAGGTTGAGCTCGATCTTCTGATCCTTGCGTCTTGCGACCGGATTGAAGAACCCGACCTGCTCCAGCACCAGGCCACCCTGGCGCTTGCGGCTGTCCGTGACGACAACGTGGTAAAACGGTGCGTTCTTGCCGCCGCGCCGTGTCAGTCGAATCGTCACCATCGGATGATTTCCTCGCAACCCGGGAGCCGTCGGGCCCCGCCAGAGAGCCGCGCATTCTACTCAAATCATGCGGGCAATGAAAGGCTTAGGAGAGGCTACGGGCGGTGCGATTCAGCGCGGACCCTGCCCGCCGGGATTGCGCCCCGAGAGCCCGCGCAGCATCCGGGCGAGGCCCCCGCCCTTCATCTTTTTCATCACTTTTTCCATCTGCTGATGCTGTTTCAGCAGCCGGTTCACTTCCTGCACCTGCACACCGGCTCCGGCCGCAATGCGGCGCTTGCGCGAGCCATCGATGATGCCCGGGCGCCGGCGCTCAGCGGGCGTCATCGAATCGATGATCCCGATCTGTCGACCGATCGAGCGGTCGTCCACCTGGGCAAGCGCACCGGGTGGCAAGGCCTGAGCCGGCAACTTGTCCGCGAGCGCCGCGAAGCCGCCCATCTGCCGCAGCTGGCCCAGCTGTTCCCGCAGATCGGCGAAGTCGAAGCCGCGGCCTTTTGACAGTTTCTCCGCCAGCCGCCGAGTCTTATCCTGATCCGCGCCAGCCTGGACCTGCTCGACCAGTGACAGGACATCGCCCATCCCGAGAATGCGCGAGGCCACGCGTTCCGGGTGAAATACCTCGAGCGCATCGACTTTCTCGCCGACGCCAAGAAACAGGATCGGCTTGCCGGTCACCTGGCGCACCGACAGCGCCGCGCCCCCGCGCGCATCGCCATCCGCCTTGGTCAGGATCACGCCGGTCAGCGCCAGCGAGCTGCCAAAGGCACTGGCCGCATTGACGGCATCCTGACCCGCCATGCTGTCCACGATGAACAGCCTTTCGGTCGCGGTCACGGCGCGGTCAATCGCCTGAACCTCGGCCATCATTTCCTGATCCACGTGCAGGCGCCCGGCAGTATCGATGATGACGACGTCGTGCACGTGACTGCGCGCATGGGCGACAGCTGCGACTGCAATGTCCACCGGTTTCGCGCCTGCAGGCGCCTCGAAGTAATCGGCATTGACCTGGCCGGCGAGCAACGCGAGCTGCTGCATGGCGGCCGGCCGGTAGACGTCGGTACTCGCGAGCAGCGTCCTCTTGCCGTGCTGCTCGATCAGCAGCCGTGCGAGTTTCGCCGCGGTCGTCGTCTTGCCCGCGCCCTGCAGTCCGGCCAGCAGGATCACGACCGGCGGCTGGGCCCGCAGGTTGAGGCCACGCCCCGGCTCGCCCATGACCCGGGTCAGTTCCTCGTGGATGATCTTGATGAAGGCCTGCCCCGGCGTCAGGCTGCGCGCGACTTCGGCGCCGATCGCGCGCGCGCGCGCAGCATCGATGAATGATTTGACTACCGGTACCGCGACATCCGCCTCGAGCAACGCCATGCGCACCTGGCGCAGCGAGTCGGCGATGTTGTCCTCGGAAAGGCGGCCCCGGCCGCGCAGGGAATTGACGGCCTGGCCGAGGCGCGTCGCAAGCGTATCGAACATCCGGGAGGCAGCCTGGCGGCGCAACGCCGCAAAATGGTGCTGGCGCCGATTATAAGGCGGCCCCTGTACAATGACTGCACGCGGTTGCGGAGCCCGTCTTGCGCGGATTTGTCGTCATCCTGCTCTACCTGGCCGCAGTTGCGGCCTCGGTGCATGCCGCCAGGCGCCACGCTGGCCGGCCCGCTTTGCGTGAGCCCGCGCTCTATCTCGCGGGCGCCGCATGGATCGCGCATTTGTTGTGGCTCGCCGTCACGCTGCGGCCGCTGGGTGAGACTGCGATGGACCTTGCCGACAGCGCATCGCTGATGGGGCTCGTCATCGGCGCCGGCGGCGTGCTCGCACTGGCATCACCGAGTTTTCGCGCGGTCGCGGCGGTCGTGCTCGGCATTGCGGCACTGCTCGCGGCCGGCACCGGCAGCATGCCGCAGTCGCGCGAAATCGCCGAGGTGGGCTGGCCACTCGCTGTGCACATCCTGCTGGCGTTGGGATCGGCCGGCATGTTCGCAGTTGCCGCCGTGCTCGTGATCCTGCTGGCGTTGCAGGACGCGCAACTGCGCAGCAAGCGCCCCGCGAACTGGCTGACGTCCCTGCCACCCGTCGAGAGTCTTGAGCATGCGATGTTCACGGTCATCGGTACCGGTATGGCCGCGCTGACCCTGGCGATCCTGGCCGGCCTCCTGTTCGTGACCAACCTGTTCCAGCAGCATCTCGCGCACAAGGCGATCCTCGCACTGGCGGCCTGGCTGATATTCGCCGTGCTGCTGTTCGGGCGCTGGCGTTTCGGCTGGCGCGGCCGCAAGGCAGCCGTTTACACCATCGGGGGCTTCCTGTTACTGGCGCTCGCCTACTTCGGCAGCAAGTTTGTGCTCGAAAACCTGCTGGGGCGGCATTGGGGTTGAACGCTTGAGCGGCCTGGCGGCCATTGCACTGGTGATCCTGACTGCCCTGCTCGAAGCCGCAACACCGGCCCTGCGATCGAGGCGCCTGCCACCGCAGCGCCCAGGAGAGGGCGCAGCACTTGGCCTGCGCCGCCGGTTTGCCACCGAACCGCGCCGTGCGCGCCGTGCCGCCGGGCTGCTCCGGATCACGCTGCTTGGCGCGCTGCTGGCCTGCGTGCTGCTCGCTCCGATTGAGCACCAGCTCACCGTCGCGCTGATCTCGGTCGCGGGGCTTGTGCTCCTGCTGGCACTCACGGGTAGCGGCGCGCTGCGACGGTCGGGCAAGCAAAGCGAATTGGCCTCAGCATTGATGCTGTGGCTGCTGGCGCCATTCTTCCTGCTGCTGCCATCGGCACGCACCGGGCAGCCAGCCGCGCGGCGCGATCCCGAGGACACAATTGCCGACATCGCCGATGCGCTTGCCAGCGAAACCGCGGAGCGCCAGCTCATGGTGGAGGCGCTGCTAGATCTCGAGCGGAAGAGCGTCGAGGATGTCATGGTGCCGCGCAGCGCGATCGAGGGCATCGATACTGCCGCCGACTGGGATGACGTCATCACCCTGCTGCGACGCACGCAGCACACGCGCATGCCTCTGTACGAGGGGGACTTCGATCGCGTGCTCGGCATCGTCCACATGAGGCTGGTCGCCAACGAATTGGCTGCCGGCCGCCTGACGCGGGAAAGGCTGCGCGAAATCGCCGGGCAGCGTGAGGCGTTGTTCACGCCCGAGGGCACGAGCCTTCATACTCAGCTGCTGCGTTTCCGCAGGCTTCGCCGTCGCATCGCCTTCGTCGTCGATGAATACGGCGACGTGCGCGGCCTGGTCACGCTGGAGGACATCCTCGAGGAGGTGGTCGGTGAATTCACGACCCAGCCGGCCATGCCGCGCCTCGATTTCGACGCGCGCCCCGATGGAAGCATCGTCGTGCCCGGCGGCGTGACGCTGCGCTCGGTCAACCGGGCGCTGGGAATGAACCTGCCAACCGATGGGCCACGCACGCTTTCCGGGCTGATCGTCGAACAGCTCGAATCCATACCGGAGCCCGGTACGCGCCTTGAGCTGGGCGGTCGCATGATCGAGGTCATGCAGGTCGCCGACAATGCGGTGCGCACGGCACGCATCCTGCCGTCGTCTGCTGGCGGAAGCGACTGAATTCAGCGCAGGGCGGCGAGCGCCTCCGGCAGCCTGGCCACGGCCACCACCTTGAGGCCCGCAATTTCCTGGCGCGGTGCGTTGGCCTGCGGCACGATCGCGCACCGGAAACCGTGCTTGGCGGCTTCCCGCAGCCGTTCCTCGCCATACGGCACCGGCCGGATTTCTCCGGTCAGGCCCAGTTCCCCGAAAATCACGAGTTCCTTCGGCAAAGATGCGCCGCCGCTGCTCGAGGCGATGGCGGCAACCACGGCAAGATCGGCCGCGGTCTCCTCGAGTCGCACGCCGCCGACCACATTCACGAAGACATCGTGCGAATGCAGCGCGATTCCGGCGTGCCGGTGCAGCACCGCGAGGAGCAGGGCCACGCGATTTGACTCGAATCCGACCGCGACGCGGCGCGGATTCGCCGCGTGGCTCGGGTCAACCAGCGACTGAACTTCGATCAGCATCTGTCGCGTCCCTTCGCGGGCGACGGTCACGACGGACCCGGGCACCGGTTCGCTGCCGCGCGACAGAAAGATGGCCGAAGGATTACGGACTTCGCGCAGGCCCTGTTCATCCATTGCAAACACGCCGATTTCATTGACCGCGCCAAAGCGGTTCTTGACCGCCCGGACGATGCGATAACGACTGCCGGAATCGCTCTCGAAATAGAGCACTGTATCCACCATGTGCTCGAGCACACGCGGGCCGGCGATGACGCCCTCACGCGTGACATGACCGATCAGCAACACCGAAGTCCCCGCAGCCTTGGCATGACGCACCAGTCGCGCGGTCGATTCCCGCAACTGGGTGACGGCGCCGGGGGCAGCCTCCACGTCCGCCACGGACATGGTCTGAATCGAGTCGATGATCAGCACGCGGGCACCCATGTGCGTGCACTGCTCCAGGATCCCCTCGACAGAGGTCTCTGAAATCAGGGAAAGCGCCGGGCCATTCACCGCAAGGCGCCTGGCGCGCTCGGCGACCTGGCGCACGGATTCCTCTCCGGTCGCATACAGCACCGGAACGGCTGCAGATATCGCCGCGGCACATTGCAGCAGCAGCGTCGACTTGCCGATGCCCGGATCGCCGCCGATCAGGGTCACGGACCCCGCGACCAGACCACCACCGAGTACGCGATCGAATTCGGCGTAACCAGTGCCAAGCCGCTCTTCGTCGCCCGCGGCGATCTGCCCCAGAGGCCTCGGCTGTGACGCGCTACCCTCCTGGGCACGTGATTGACCTGCACGCGGGTTTCGGGGCGTATTGAATGCGGACAAGGTGTTCCACTCGCCGCAGGAGGGGCATTGCCCCTGCCAGCGGGGCGCATCGGCACCGCAGGCCGAGCAGACAAACACGGTTCGAGGCTTTGGCATCACTGCAGTCCGGCCGGGGGAGCGGCGATGCTAGCACGCAGGATTCCCGCGCTTGCGGCCGTTCGGATTGCGCCCCAGTTCCCGGTTTCTGCGATAACACGTTGAAAAACCGGCAAAGACAGTACCCGCGGGCGGCACGCCCGTTTATGATTCGCGGATGTACCTGCTTTTGGGTCGGATTGTGCATGCCTGACGAATCCAATTTCGGTCGCTGGCTGCGCCAGCGATCCGGCTCGCCGGCCCAGGCTGCGGGCAACACGGCGGCCGGCGCCGGCAGACCAGTTGACGCGGCGTCACGCGCGGGACAAGCCCCATCCGCGCCGGTTTTCTCGCTTCGCCCCGGCCAGGTATTTCACCACTACCGCGTGCAGCAGCAGCTCGGGCGCGGGGCGACGGCCACGGTCTACAAGGCCATCGACGAGAATGATGGCAGCGTCGTCGCACTGAAGATGCTGACACTCGCCGACGACTGGCCCGAAGATCTGCTTGCCGAGGCGAAACTTCGTCTGCTGCGCGAAGCCGACGCGGCCGGCGGACTTGCGCACCCGGACATCGTCGATGTGCGCGAATCCGGCGAACACGACGGCATGGTGTATTTGGCGCTGGAGTACGTCGAAGGCGTCAATCTCGGCATGCACGCGCTCGGCGGCGCGCTGCTGCCGCCGCGCATGGTCACCGAGATGTGCGCGAGGGTTGCCGATGCCCTGTATTTCGCGCATCAGCGCGGCGTCATCCATCGCGACATCAAGCCGGCCAACATCGTGTTCGACCAGCGCAACCGGCGCGTCCGCGTCATGGATTTCGGCGTTGCGCGACTCGAGAACAGCCGCGCGACGCGCACCGGCATCATTCTGGGCTCGCCCTCCTACATGGCGCCGGAGCAACTGGATGCACGGCCCGTCACGCCGCAGTCGGATCTGTTTTCGCTGGGAGTCACCCTGTTCCAGCTGTTGACCGGCATGCTGCCATTCCGCTCCGACTCGATACCCGGCCTGATGCAGAAGATCTCTTCGGAACCGCACCCGCCGCTGCGCGCAGTGCGGCCCGACCTGCCGGAGGCTTTGTCCGCCATCATCGACCGCGCACTGGAGAAGAACCCCGAGCTGCGCTATCGGACCGGAGCTGAAATGGCCCAGGCCCTGCGCGACTGCTCACGCAGCATCGATCCGGCGCTGCGTTGATGGGTCGCTACGTTTCGCTGAAAAATCGCGTGCAGGCCGTCGGCTTGACCGACACCGGCAAGGTGCGCGAACACAATGAGGACTCGATCTCCTGGGACAATGACATCGGGCTCTTTGTGCTGGCCGATGGCATGGGCGGCTACAACGCGGGTGAAGTCGCAAGCGGTATTGCCGTCAAGACCATCGTCAACCTGGTGCGCGAGGCATTCATGGCGCAGGAGGTGGAAGGCATCGACAAGGCCACCGGCCTGCACCGTCCGAGCATCATCCTGCGCGACGCGATTGCACGGGCCAACAAGATCATCCACCAGACCTCCAAGTCCCAGACCCAGTGCGAAGGCATGGGCACGACCGTGGTCTCCGCGCTTTTTCACGACAACCGCGTCGCATTGGCCCATGTCGGGGATTCGCGCATGTACCGGCTGCGAAAGGACACTTTCGAACAGCTAACCATGGACCATTCGCTGCTCCAGGAGCTGGTTGACCGGGGGTTCTACTCACCCGAAGAAGCTCAGCGTGCCACCAACAAGAACTACGTGACCCGGGCGCTGGGCGTCGAGCCAACCGTGGACGTCGAGATCCACGAGTACCCGGTCGAACCCGGGGACTGGCTGGTACTTTGTTCCGACGGCCTCACAGATATGGTCGAAGATGAGGATATTCACTTAACAATCAGTACTTTCGGCGGTAATCTTGACACCGTCGCTAGGCAGCTGGTGCAGCTGGCTAACGACAGCGGCGGCCGGGACAACATCTCGGTGGTGCTCGCGCAGGTCGTTGAACTTTTCCCCGCGCGGCGGGGCATACTTGACAGAATATTGGCCTGGTTCGGGTAACGGCCAACGAGGGAGTCTATGGCGCGCCTGATCTTGAGTCTCGACGGCCAGGTATTGGCCGAATACAACATGACCAAGGAGCGGTACACCATCGGGCGCCTGCCCGACAATGACGTCCGCATCGATAATGCGGCGGTCAGCGGTCATCACGGACTGATCATCAACATCCTGAATGACTCATTCCTTGAGGATCTGAACAGTACCAACGGCACGTACGTCAACGGCAAGCTCATCAAGAAGCATGCCCTGACGCATGGTGACGTCATCACGGTCGGGCACCATCACCTGCGATTCGTGGACAGTCAGGTCGAGAACTCCGACCAGGACGAATTCGAACGCACACTGGTGATCCAGCCAGGCCAGGTCAGCGAAAGTCGCCTGAAAGCCGCGACTGACGCGGCGGCAGCGGCTGCGGCAGCAGCTTCGGCTCCGCCGGTGGCCGCGACGGCGCCGGCAGTGGCCGCGCCACGCGCGGCGACGCCTTCGGCCGCGCCCGCAAGCTTTGGAGAGAAACCGCCACCGTCACGCCCGGCCAAGCTGCAGGTGCTCTCCGGTCAGTTCGCCGGGCGCGAGCTGGAGCTCGCCAAGACCTTGACCACACTTGGGCGGCCCGGCGTGCAGGTCGCCGCGATCAGCCGGCGCTCGGACGGCTACTTCATCGTCCATGTCGAGAGCAGCAAACCCGGCGATTTTCCGCTGGTGAACGGCCAGCCGATCGGCCCCCAGGCCCGCAAGCTGCATGACAACGACGTCATCACGCTCGCCGGCGTCAAGATGGGCTTTTTCGACGGCTGAGCGCCGCGCTCGCTAGGCCAGCAGCTGCCAGGCGAGCGTTGCCTGGCAGGCAAATCCCGTCGCAAATGTGAGCGTGCGCAGCCACGGTATGCCGAACGCATACACGGCGGCATAGGCAAGCCGCGCCCAGAAATACACGCAGCAAGCGAGCACGGTCCACCCGTTCGACAGGCCGATGGCGTCCGCGACCAGCACGAGCGGCGCAAACACGACCAGATTCTCGACCGCATTCGCATGGGCAGCCTGCAGGCGCGTTGCCCAGCGTGCCTGAGGCTTGGGATTCTCCGGATAGCCGACCGCGTCTGCGATGCCGCGCACCGCGAGTCTGTTGAGAATGTACGGAATCCACAGCAATGCCGTTTGCACCGTTACGAGCACCAGGTATTTCAGCTCGAGCGTCATGAGAATTCCCCCCTCCAGGATCCACATTGACAAAGGACCGCCCGGCGCAGGTCACGGGCCTCATCCGACAATTCCTCGACCGGCTTGAAGTATCCAACGCCCGGCAAGGACGCCGCCTTCAGCGGAAAAGCGATTCGAAATTGTGCACCGGCAGGTAGCCCAGTCCTGCGATTGCCTTGTCCACAACATAGACGCGGTCGATCGAATCCGGCAAGTCCCAGCCGCGACGCGCGAACTCGGGCAATGCCCAGGGATGATGCGCCAGCACGACGGATTTTGCATTGCACAGAAGTGCCTGGCAGTCGGCGCGCGAGAATGGCGAGCGAGCCGAGACATTGAAGACCTGGAATCCCGACAGATCGGGCGCCAGCGCCAGTTCATGGGCCTGCGCGACATCTGCGGCGTCGACGCCACGATACAGCCGATAGATCGCCATCAGACGCGGGTGCTCCGGAAAGCAGCGCGACATCCGGAGGCTGATACAGGTCATCCCGCCACGCGCAGCATCGGCGCAGGCCTGTTCGGCCGCCAGTTTGGTCTCGTCATAGATGTCGCGCGGCTCCGGCTTCAGCTCTTCGGTGACCCAGACAGCTTCCTTTCCGGCTGGCACGAGCGCGCGGCCATAGAGTGAGGTCGAGCTCGTATAGACGAAGCGGCCTATGCCCGCCTCGCTGCAGGCGGCGAGCAGGCGTCCGGTGCCATCGATATTGATGCGGCGGAAATCCGCGGCAGAACGGATTCCCAGATCCGGAGCATGCAGGGCCGCCGTGTGCACCATGGCATCGACACCGCCACAGGTCGAAGCGAGAAGCCGGGCGTCGCAGATATCGCCGATGACCGATGTCAGCGGCCCGGGACGCAGGTCCAGACCGATGACCTGGTGTCGCAGGGCAAGCCGCGCACTGACCGCGCCGCCGATCCGCCCGGAACTTCCAGTAACCAGTATGCGCATGAACCGGCTAACGCACGTCGATATGCACGCGCTCGCTGACGCCGCAGACGAGCTCATAGGGAATCGTGCCGGCCGCCGCGGCCACGGTCTCGACCGGCACACCGCCTCCCCACAGCACGACGGGGTCGCCGATCGCAACCCGCGCGAGGTCCGTGACGTCGATCGTCAGCATGTCCATGGAGACACGGCCGGCGAGCTGCGCTCGTGTCGTGTTGACGAGAACGGGTGTGCCGTTCGCGGTATTTCGCATGTAGCCATCGCCATAGCCTGCTGCGACCACGGCAATGCGTGACGGACGCGCGGCAACCCAGGTTCCGCCGTAGCCGACGCGGTCGCCGGGAGCGAGGTCCCTGACCGCAATGATGCGGCTCTCGAGGGTCATCACCGGGCGCAAGCCGAGTTCAAGGCCCGTTGCGCCCTCAAATGGAGAGATTCCGTAGAGCATGAGACCGGGTCTGACCCAGTCGCCGCGTGCTGCGGGCCAGGCCATCGTGCCGGCCGAATTTGCGATGCTGCGTTCTCCCGGCAATCCCGCGGTGATCCGCTCGAAGCAGGCGAGCTGGGCGCGGGTGTGTTCGTTGTCCCGAAGCTCCGCAGAGGCCAGATGGGTCATCAGCGCCACCGGCCCGAGGATCGACTTGCACGCCGCCAGGTGCGCAAGTGCCGCAGGCACATCGCCGGGCCGAAAACCCAGCCGGCCCATGCCGGTGTCGATCTTCAGCCAGATCCGGAACAAATGCGCGCCGCGCCAGGCCGCGAGCGATTCGATCTGCTCCGGCTGGTGCACCACCAGTTCGAGCTTGTTGCGGGCGGCCTCGTCCAGCTGGTCCGCGCTTTGCACGCCCTCCAGCAACACAATGCGATGTGGCAGCCCCGCCGCACGGAGTGTGACTGCCTCGTCGATGCGTGCAACCGCAAACCCGTCCGCATCCGCTAGCGCCGATGCCACTGCCAGCATGCCGTGGCCGTAGGCATTCGCCTTCAGCACCGCGAGTATGTGACTGCCGGGCGCAATCTCGCGCACGCGGGAAAGGTTGTGGCGCAGTGCCGCCGTGTCAATGACGGCGCGGATCACCGGCGTCAGAACACACCCTCGCCGTAGGACTCGGCAACGAGGTCCTTGAATTGCGTGTACTCGCCGAGGAAGGTCAGCTGCACCTCGCCGATCGGTCCATTGCGCTGCTTCGCGATGATGATGTCCGCAACACCCTTGCGCGTGGTGTTCGGGTCGTACACCTCATCGCGGTAGATCAGCAGGATCAGGTCGCTGTCCTGCTCGATCGCGCCGGATTCACGCAGGTCGGACATCACCGGTCTCTTGTCGGTGCGTTGTTCGACCGCGCGGTTGAGCTGTGACAAGGCGACCACGGGAACCTGAAGTTCCTTCGCGAGCGCTTTCAGGCTGCGGGAAATCTCCGATATCTCGGTCGCGCGGTTTTCCTTGTTGCCGGTCACCTGCATCAGTTGCAGGTAGTCGATGATGATCAGCCCCAACCCCTTCTCGCGCTTCAGGCGCCGCGCACGTGCCCGCACTTCGGTCGGGGTCAGCGCCGGTGTCTCATCCACATAAAGCGGGGCAGTCGAAAGCTGCGCCATCGCGCCCTGGATGCGTGACCAGTCTTCTTCCGTGAAATTCCCGGTTCGCAGATGGGTCTGGTTGACGCGGCCGAGCGACGCGATCAGGCGCAGCGTCAACTGCTCGGCCGACATTTCCATCGAGAAGATCGCGGATGGCACGCCCTTGGCGATCGCGGCATATTCGGCGATATTGACCGCAAGCGTAGTCTTGCCCATTGACGGCCGGCCGGCGATTACCACCAGGTCGCCGGCCTGCAGGCCGGTAGTCTTGCGGTCGAGCTGGGTGAATCCGGTCGGCACGCCGCGGATCTCGCCCGGCGTCTGGTGCAGCAGGTCGAGCCGGTCAATGGTCTGCGGCAGCACATCCTTGATCGCTATGAATCCCGACTTCCCGTGGCTGCCACGCTCCGCGATCTGGAAGACCCGCCGCTCGGCCTCGTCCACGAGCTCGCTCGCGGACTGACCCTTGCTGTCGAGTGCAGCCGCCGCGATCTCGCCGCCTGCGGCCACCAGCTGGCGCAGGATCGAACGCTCGCGGATGATCTCGGCGTAGGCACGGACATTTGCGGCACTGGGCGTATCGCGGGCGATCGTGCCGAGATAGGCGAGGCCGCCGATGTCTTCGAGCCGGCCCTTGCGCTCGAGATGCTCGGAGACGGTCACGGCATCGCAGGAGCCGCGATTCTCGGCCACCTCGGCGATCGCCTCGAAAATCTGTCGATGATCCCGGCGGTAGAAGTCTCCCGCCGTGACGATATCGGCAACCGCATCCCAGGCGTTGGCGTCGAGCATCAAGCCGCCCAGCACTGCCTGCTCCGCCTCGACCGAATGCGGCGGCATGCGGATCTCGTCCGGGCGAATCATTGCAACCATGGCTTGAGCATACACGCAGAACGACGCAGCCGGCGCCGCCGGTGGCTACTCCTCCGCTGTGACCGTCAGCGGCACCTCAACGTCGATGTCGCTATGCAGGTGCAGGGTGATGACATGCTCGCCGACCGTGCGGATCGGACCGCCCGGCAGGCGCACTTCCGCGCGCTCGATCTTGTGGCCGGCTGCTGAACAGGCCTCGGCAATGTCGGTCGTGCCGATCGATCCGAACAGCTTTCCTTCGCTGCCGGCCTTCGCCGTCAACGAAAGCTTGAATCCCGCGAGCGCCTCGGCACGAGTCTTTGCCGCTCCATGCTCCGTGGCAGCCCGGGTCTCGAGCTCGGCACGCCGGGCCTCGAACTTCGCGATGTTCGCGGGTGTTGCGAGCGTCGCCTTGCCGCCGGGCAGCAGGTAGTTGCGGCCGAACCCGGGCTTGACCCGGACCCGATCGCCGATATCGCCCAGATTGGCGATCTTCTGCAGAAGGATGACTTCCATGGTTACACCGTCTCCATTGTTTTTCGGACGCCTGCCGGAACGCGCCCTCAGCGGGCCGCGCCACCCGACCCGCGCCCGAATCGTTCGCGAAAGCGGACCCAGGTGTCCGCGAAACCGATGCCGACCAGCGCCATGGGCAGCAGCACCACGGCAATGTAGGCAAGTATGACCGGCAGCAGGCCGATGACCTGCAATTCGCGCAGGCCGTGCACAACGGCGAGCGCCTGGAGCAGGAACGCCGCGGCCAGTACAAATACCAGGTCATCGGCCGGTTGCCAGGAATGTCCGAATGCCAGCTGCACGCCGAGACTCACGGCAAATGCGGCAACTGCGATCCAGGCCACCACCTGGCCGAGCCGCAACTGTCTGAACTCGCGACCGAAGAGGCCGGACTCACGCAGCTTCCCGAATGCCCAGAGACCCGCAAACTGGGCCAGCATCGCGTGCAGCAGCACCATCCAGGCGAGTGTCGCCCATGCGTATTGGGCAGTGACCGCACCGATCTCCTGCGGCGAACGCTCGATTCCATACTGGGAAAGGGTCTCGGCAGCGCGCTTAAGCATCGGCTCAAGCTGGGCGATCAGCGGCATCAGCACGCCCTGCGGGTCGCCCAGCAGGCCATGAATCGCCAGTACCAGCAGGCCGGCGCCAATCGTCGCTGCCTGAAACACGAAGCTCAGGCTCCGGGTCGCGGCAAGCACCGACGCCGCGAGATATGAAGGCAACAGCACCGCGAGCGCAATGATCAGTGCCGGGCCCGCGCCAAATGCCGGCAGGAACACCCACAAAAATCCGGCCGCGGCACCCAGTGCTGCAGCCCCGGCCTGTACCGGCCCGCCCGCAAGCAGCGACAACACAACCACGCCCGCAGGTAGCCACGCAGCCATCGGCAGCGCAAAGAGTGCGATGAACGAAGCGAGGCCCGCCGCCAGGAATGCCCGGGCGGGCTGGCCGGTCACCCATTGAATCAACGCAGTCATCAGGGCGCGTGGGTCGCGGGTTGGTGCCCGGCGGCCTCAGTGCTGGTCCGTGTACGGCAGCAGGGCCAGGAAGCGCGCGCGCTTGATCGCGACGGCCAGCTGGCGCTGATAGAACGAACGCGTGCCGGTGATGCGGCTCGGAACGATCTTGCCGGTCTCGGTGATATAGGCCTTCAGTGTCACCAGATCCTTGTAGTCGATCTGGTCGGTGTCCTCGGCCGTGAACTTGCAGTATTTCTTGCGTCGGAAAAAGCGTGACATCGGGTCAATCTCCGGTCCGTGATTTCAGTCCATGCCCATGGCGTCGCCCATCTGGTCGCGATCGCGATCACCGCGGTCCTTCTCCTCCGGCTCTCTGGCCATCGGCGAGGGTTCGGTGACTGCCTGGTCCATTTTGATGACCAGGTGGCGCAGCACTGCATCGCTGAACCGGAAGGCCCCGGTCAACTCCTCGAGCGCCTTGGCATCGCACTCGATGTTCATCAGCACGTAGTGCGCCTTGTGCATCTTGGCGATCGGGAATTCCAGCTGACGCCGGCCCCAGTCCTCGAGGCGATGCACCGCGCCGCCACCGACGGCGATGATGCCGCGGTAACGCTCGATCATGGCGGGGACCTGTTCACTCTGATCCGGATGGACCAGAAATACGATCTCGTAATGCCGCATCTTGTAGCTCCCTGTGGTAATAGCCTCCCGCTGACGCGATCGCGGTGAGGCAAGGAGAAACGCCCCTGGGTCAGGGGCGAGGGCCGCGTAAGTTACCGGACTCCCTGGGGTTTTGCAACCGTGGCTACGCCTTGCGTCGTTGCCTGAGGGCCTCGAAGAGCACGATGCCCGTGGCAACGGAGACATTGAGGCTCTCGACTGCCCCGAGCATGGGCAGGCGGATGCAGAAATCGCAGCTATCGCGTGTCAGGCGCCGCAAGCCCTGGCCTTCGGAGCCCATGACGATTGCCAGGGGGCCGGTCAGGTCCGCTGCATGCCATTCGCGGTCCGCATCGGCCGCGGTGCCGACAATCCAGAGTCCCGCGGCCTTCAGGTCCCTGAGGGTGCGGGCGAGATTCGTCACCTGTGCGAATGGAACGGTTTCGGCTGCGCCAGCCGCCACCTTGCGCACGGCAGGCGTGAGGCCGGCTGCGCGGTCGCGCGGCGCAACCACCGCGGTCGCGCCGGCAGCGTCGGCCGTCCGCAGGCAGGCTCCCAGATTGTGCGGATCGGTCACACCGTCGAGCACCAGGACGAGCGCCGGTGACGGCGCCGCGACCAGCAGGTCCAGCAGGTCATTTTCGTTCAGGGCGGCACTGGCCCGGACTTCCGCAACCGCGCCCTGGTGCGCGGCACCGCCACACAACCGGTCGAGTTCGACAGTCGTCGCGACCATGGCCGGCACGCCCTTTTCTTTCGCGAGCCGCTGCAACTCCCGCTGCCGCGCATCCGGGTCCTGCGCGAGTGTCAGGCGGATCACGTCGGCCGGCCGCCGCATCAGCAATGCGCGCACCGCATGCGGGCCATAGACGATCGCGGTCTCGTTCATCGCTTGCGCGGGGTCCGTTCCTTGCTGCGGCGGCGCGGATGGAAATGCGTGCCGGTCTTGTCCACGAGCTCGAAATCAATCTTGCGCTCGGCCGAATCTACTCGGATCAGTCGAACGCGCAGTTCGTCGCCGATGGACAGCCGCATTCCCGTGCGCTCGCCTACCAGCGTCCGGTCACCCTCATGGAAGCGGAAGTAGTCCCGCGGCAGCGACGTAACGTGCACCAGTCCGTCCACCTGGATACCCTTCAGCTGCACAAAAACGCCAAACTCGGCGACGCCCGTCGCGACCGCATCGAATTCCTCGCCGACCTTCGGGCGCATGAACTCGCATTTCAGATAGGCGACCACCGAACGCGCCGCTTCATCGGCACGCCGTTCGCGCATCGAGCATTCCTGGCCCAGCACTTCCATCGCGCGCGGCGCATGCTCGAAATCGGCTGCGGTGCCGCCCGCCAGCGCGTGGCGGATCCCGCGATGCACCAGCAGATCCGGATAACGCCGGATTGGCGAAGTGAAATGCGCGTACTCGGCGAGCGCAAGCCCGAAATGCCCGATATTGAGCGGCTGGTAGAGCGCCTGCGGCAGCGAGCGGATGATCGCATTCTGCAGCACGCCGGCATCGGGCCGCGCGGCAATCAGCTTCAGCGCCTTCTGCAGTCGCGAGGGCTCCAGTTCGCCCTCGATGTCGAGATGCACACCGCGCATTGCCAGGAATTTCTTGAGGTCCTGGATGCGATCCTCCTCGGGCCGGCCATGGATCCGGAACAATGCCGGCATCTTGTGCTTCTTCAGGAATCGTGCGGCCTCGACATTGGCCGCGATCATGCATTCTTCGATCAGGCGATGGGCGTCGTTGCGCGGGTACTCGCGGATGTCGGTGACGTTTCCCGATTCGTCCACGAGCACCTTGACTTCCGGCGCCTCGAAGTCGAGCGCCCCACGCGCCTCGCGCCAGCGCCGCAGCGCCTCGTAAACACGCTGCAGGCATTCCAGCGAGGGCAGGATTGCGGAATGCTCGCGCCGTGCCTTCTGGTCACGCCCCTCGAGCATTGCGGCAACCTGAGTGTAAGTCAGGCGCGCCACCGAGCGCATGACCGCGGCATGAAAGCTGCTCGCAGATACCCTGCCCGCCTTCGTCACCTGCATGTCACAGACCATGCACAGCCGGTCAACATTCGGCATCAGCGAGCAAAGATGGTTGGAAAGCGGCTCCGGGAGCATCGGCAACACGCGATTGGGGAAGTAAACCGATGTGGCGCGTTCGCGCGCCTCGCTGTCGAGTTCCATGCCGGTGCACACATAGTGGCTGACGTCGGCGATGGCGACGATCAGCCGGTATCCGCCGGCGGAGTCCTGCGCCCACACGGCATCGTCAAAATCGCGCGCATCTTCGCCGTCGATCGTGATCAGCGGCAATTCCCGCAGGTCCAGCCTGCCGGCACGGCCCGCCGCGTCGACCTCGCGGCCATACTTGCGAGCTTCACGCATGGCACCCGCCGCGAACTCGTGCGGCAGGCCATGCGACGCGATCGCGAGATCGATGGCAGTGTCGGCGCTGCCACCTGCCGGCAGCACACGCGTGACCCTGCCGACCGGGTCGCGGTTGCGGCTAGGCTGCTCGATTATTTCGACGACCGCCAGGTCGCCATGATGCGCGGGGCCCGTGTGCTGCGGCGGAATCACGATGCGATGGCTGATGCGCCGGTTGTCCGGAACCAGGAATCCGACACCCGCTTCCAGCGAAAACCGACCAGCGACCTGCTTTGTTCGGCGCTCCAGTACGTCGACGATCGAACCCTCGGGACGGCCGCGCTCATCGCGGCCCGTCACTCGCGCGGCGGCGCGATCGCCATGCATCAGCAGGCGCATCTCGCGATAGGGCAGGAACAGGTCGTCACCGCCGGCATCCGGCGCAAGAAAACCGAATCCGTCGCGATGCCCGCTGACCGTGCCGACGACCAGCTGCAGCCGGTCGATCAGGCAGTACTCGTCAGCACGGTTCAGCAGCAACTGGCCATCGCGCACCATCGCGCCCAGGCGTTTTGCCAGCGCCTGTCTCAGTGCGCGCTCACGGATGCCGAGCCGTTCGGCGAGCGCATCGAATTGCAGCGGTTGCCGCGCCTCGCCGAGCGTCTTCAGCAGCAGCTCGCGGCTCGGAACCGGGTTGCTGTACCGCTCGGATTCCTCGCGAAAGCGCGGGTCCTGATCTTGCCAGCCTGGCTTACGGCTCATGGGTTCTGTGCAATTGACATGGAACGGGTGCCTGCGTAAATTGGCGCGCCCCCGCCGGGGTACCCCCCGGCCGCAACCTGTGCCCAGGTGGCGGAATTGGTAGACGCGCTAGGTTCAGGTCTTAGTGCCGAGAGGCGTGGAGGTTCGAGTCCTCTCCTGGGCACCATTTTTCTCGCGGTCATTGTACGCCAGCTGGCTGCATGGCTGGTAACAACTGCTCGAGCAGGCGCGCCTGTTCACGCAGACGCGCTTCCGCGTCGTCGACCGTCAGCAGATCTACGCCGAAGTCGGCGACAATTTCCGGCGGCGTGCCGTCGGGGAATGGCTGCTTGAACATGCGCGCGGCCATCAACAGGCCGACAATCGGTCGCGGGTGCCCATCCGAACGATAGTACTGACTATACCTCTCCGGTTTCACGAGCCCGTCGAGCGTAACGGCATTGGGATAATTGAAATTGTAGTAGTGCAGTCGCGCCCGGCAAGTCGGCTGGCGCCGGCGCAGCAGGTCGAGTCCGTGCAGCGTCTCCGCAAGCCCGCGGCCGCTGCGCCCTTTGACGATCGGACTCGGCGTGAAATACGCATGGATGTCGATGTCCCGGTCGCAAAGGCGGTCGAGCATCCGCTCGAATTCTTCCGCGTAGGGCGGCATGGGCAGTTCCAAAAGCGCCGGTCTCCCGCCGGCCGGTAGGGTCGCGGCGAGCCGTGGCAGCAGCTTCCTGATCCGCTCGATATCTCCCTCATGGCCCTTGAAGTCGAAGTGATCGTAGGACTCGATGTACCCGGAAACATCGGCACCCGAATCGCGCGCCCGCAGGGCGCTCAGCATCTCGAGGTTGTTGCCGACTGCTGCACCTGACAGCGTGATCGCGAATTCACGGCGCGCCTTGAGCCACCGGGTGGGGCGGCCCGCCGGGTCGGTGTCCAGAAGCGCTTCGTCGAATCCGTACTTGACGCGGACGTCAACGGTCGATCGCAGGACCGTGTCAAGATTGAGGACCACCGCCTTCAGGTTGGGGTTGTCCAGCGACGATTCGACGAATCGCCGCATCTCGTAGGGCGTCGAACCGGACACGGCATGATTGAACCACCTGAGCCCGGTCAGAGGTGTGGCGGTCGCCGGATCGAAGGCATCGCGCGCCCATGACGCGCCATATACGGCCACCTCCGGCTCGAAGTAGTCGAACAGGATGGGCTTGTAGACACGCGACCAGCCGTCGACCAGCTGGACGATGCTCTGGTTCTCCGGCAGCAGCATCTGCCGGTAGGCGATGTGATTGACGATTGCGACGATCGACGCAAGCGAGGCAACGACCAGAGCGAAGATCTTCAGGAACCTGCGACCGGCCCTGGCTTCAACATGATCGATTGGCTCGTGTCCCTGCATGGCGGCGCGGCTCAGAACTGGTAATAGATGAACGGACTGAGATTCGACATCGCAAACCAGGCGGCCACGAATATCAATGCGGAGCCGACCGCCCACGCGGGCGATGGCCTGAATGCGAACCGCCGCAATATGGCGGGAGGCTCCTGCGGCGTTGCATAGTCCTCGACGTGCAGGATTGCGCCGCAGCGGCCGAACAGCTGCATCGTGTTCGGCAGACACCAGACAATCAGGAAGTACGGTAGCAGCATCGACAGGAACCTGGGATCGACAAAAGCGGCGGCCGGTTCCCCGGACATGCCGAGCATCGCGGTCGCGAGCCTGTTGGCCGTTGCCAGATCCGGCGCACGGAAGAATACCCAGGCAAACGACACCGCGGCGAAGGTCAGCAGGACGCTCCCGGCAAGCGTGAGACGGGCCAGGACCGGCGATCCGCTCACCAGAACCACGAGATGGCCGGCGCGGCCCTGCACCAGCCGGGTCCACAGATGATTCACGGCCAGGTAGCCGCCGTGCAGCAGGCCCCAGATCACGAATTTCCAGCCTGCGCCGTGCCAGAGACCGCCAATACCCATGGTCACGAGCAGGGCCGCGACGGTGCGCGCAAGACCGTGCCTGCTGCCGCCCAATGGGATGAACAGCAGGTCCCTGAGAAATCGGGAAAGTGTCACATGCCAGCGGCGCCAGAACACGCGGATGCTGACCGACTTGTAGGGCGAGAAGAAATTCAGTGGCAGCCGGATACCGAACATGAAGGCGAGCCCGAGCGCCATGTCTGAATAGCCCGAAAAGTCGAAGTACACCTGGAAGCCGTAGCCGACCCCTGCGGCCCAGCCATCAAGAAAGCCGATCGGGTCGCCGCGCGCGGCCGCGGAATAGATCGCGTCGATATGCGGCGCGAACGGATCGATCATCACTGTCTTCTTGAAAAGACCGGCCGAGAACAGTGCCGCACCGATAGCGAGGCGGCCGGGATGCAGGAACCAGCGCCGGGCGGCCGCCAGCTGCGGCAGCATTTCATGCTGGGCAACGATCGGGCCTGCAATCAGGTGCGGGAAGAACGAGACCAGAAACACGTGATTCCAGAACGGCAGGTTTGTAAGGCGTCCCTTCCACGCGTCGACCAGCATGCCAGTCTGCTGGAACGTGAAGAATGAAATGCCGATCGGCAGCACGATCTTCGGCACAGTCATGTCCATGGCCGCGACGACATTCAGGGATTCGACGAGAAACGCAAAATACTTGTAGTAGGCGATCAGGCCGACATTGAAGACGACGCCGATGGTCAGCACGGTCGCACGCAGCCTCGCACCACGACTTGCGATCAGCGCGCGGACGACCGTGAAGTTCGCGACGATCGAGCCCACCAGCAGGATCAGATAGACTGGAACCCAGTAGCCGTAGAAGAACAGCGACGCGGCAATGATCCAGGCTTTGCCGGCGCGTTCGTAGCGCAGCCCCAGCAGCCAGTAGACGCCAAGCGTGACGACCAGAAACGCGAGAAACGCCTGTGACGCGAATACCATGCGGTTTGACAGTCTAGGACACCGGGGGTAGATTTTTCCGGTGATTTCGACATTCAGCGAAGAACGCTGGCGCGCGCAGCCGGAGTCGGTGCGCGATGCGCTTGAGTCAAACAGGGTGGCCTATTTCCCCACCTGTCCGGTGCCGCTGCCGGACCAGGCGACGCTAGATTTCCTGCGCCGCGAATTACCTTCACGACTGAAGCTGAAGAACATCAGCTATCACCCGGAAGCCGGCAAGGTCAGCGGTATCGAAGCCAACGCCGCGACGACTCTGCGTGTGACCGACCTGCTGCGTTCGCACTTGAATGATGTCAGCTCGTTTCTGCGGCGCGTGACGGGAGACCTCACGAATGACGCGCGCATCGGCACCTGCAGCTTCCGGCCCATCGAGGAAAAGGGCCGCAATCTGAAGCCGCACGCGAGCAACGAACTAGTGCACATCGATGCCGGCGCCTACGGCGCGACAAATGGCGATCGCATCCTGCGATTTTTCGTCAATGTCAATGCGGAACGCGACCGCGTGTGGGCAACAAAGGGCTCGTTTGAGGACGTCCTGGACCGCTTCGGGAAAAAGGCCGGCCTGCTCGACGAATCGGGACGCCTGGCCGTGCCCATCACCAAGGGCCGTGCCGACCGCACGTTCAGCACGATTGTCGCCGGACTCGCGCGCCTCAATCCGCTTGCGACGGTCCTCGATTCCAGCCCCTACGACCGCGCAATGCGCCGCCTGCACAACTATATGAAAGACGACGAGGCCTTCAAGGCGGACCTGACGGGCTACCAGGAGATGCGCTTCCCGCCGAATACCGCGTGGGCCGTGTTTACCGACGGCGTCAGCCACGCAAGTCTCGAAGGTCAGTTCGCGCTGGTCACGACCATGATCGTGCGGCGTTCGCGCATGCGCTGGCCCGAGCGCGCGCCATTCAACGCCCTGCTCGGCCGCACCGCATCCACCACGGCCTGAGCGCGTCTTGCCTACCAGTGCACGCCCCGCAGCAGCGAGGCAAACAGCACGGCTTCCTTCGTCGGTGGCGTCTCCGGTTTCTTGTCGGAGGGATCGCCCTTGGCCGCCGTTGAATCCGGGAACATCCGGAAGGCAGTGTTCATGACGACTTCGGTGATACGCGGAGCCGCGAGATGCAGCACCTCTGCCGCCAGTCCAAGCCGCGTCGCGATGCGCTTCGGCCGGCCGATGATCGCCTCGGCGATCATGTCCGCCGCCTCGTCTGGCGTTGCCACCGGCATCTGTTCGTAGATCCTGGTCGGCGCGATCATCGGCGTGCGCACCAGCGGCATATTGATGATCGTGAAACTGACGCCGCGATCGGCGAACTCGGCGGCCGCGCAACGCGTCCAGGCTTCCATGGCCGCCTTGGATGAGACATAGCCGGAGAATCGAGGCGCATTCGACAGCACGCCGATCGACGAGATGTTGACGATGTGACCGCCGCGCTCGAGCATTGACGGCAGCAGCGCCATGGTCAGGCGCACCACGGCGAAGTAGTTGAGCTGCATCGTTCTTTCGAAGTCGTGGAAGCGGTCGTAGGACAGGTCGATCGAGCGACGAATCGAGCGGCCGGCATTGTTGACCAGCACATCCACGCCGCCGTGCTCGGTCAGCACCTGGCGCGCGAACGCATCGCAGGCCTGGTAGTCGGCCAGGTCGCACTGGTAGGTGAAAATCGTACTGCCGTGTTCCGCCAGCTTCGCGCGCGCAGCCTCCAGCTTCTCCGCGTCGCGCGCGACAATCACGACCTTCGCACCGGCATCGGCGCAGCGTTGGGCGGCCGCAAAGCCGATGCCGGACGAGCCGCCGGTGATCATCACCACCTTGCCCCGCACGGCACCCGCGAGGCTGCGGTCCAGCGACAGGTCCGGGTCAAGATGTCGTTCCCAGTAGTCCCACAGCCGCCAGGCGTAGTCCTCCAGCTGCGGGACGCGGATGTCGGTGCCTTCCAGCAGCCGCTGCGTGCGCGTCGCGTCGAACCGCGTCTGCCAGTTGAAGAACTGCAGCACGTCGCGCGGGATGTGCAGATCGCGCAGGACCGTGTCGACGACCTGTTGCAGCGGCCGGTAATTGGCGATCGACGCGGTGACCGCGGCCGGCACCATCTCCATCAGTTTCGGGTCGATACGAAACGCCGTTGTCGGCGCGTGACCCGAGCGTGCGAAAAGGTTCAGCACCTCGCCGACCCGCCGCTGCCGGGGATCGGTCAGGTGAAAGCACTGGCCATCCTGGTCTTCGAGGTGCGCGAGGTGGTCCATCGCCGCGGCGACGAAGTCTACCGGCACCAGGTTGATGAAGCCGCCCTCGAAGCCGATCAGCGGAAACCAGGCGGGCAGCGAATGGCGCAGCTTCTGGATCATCTTGAAGAAGTAATACGGTCCGTCGATCTTGTCGATCTGGCCGGTCCGCGAGTGTCCGACGACAATTCCCGGACGATAGATGCGCCAAGGTCGCTTGCAGCGGTTGCGGACCAGCGCCTCGGACTCGTGCTTGGTGCGGAAATACGGATGATCGAGACCGGAGGCCTCCTCGAACATGTTTTCGCGAAACGTGCCCTTGTACAGCCCGGCCGCAGCAATGGAACTCACCAGGTGGAAGCAGCCCGCCTGCGCGATCTCCGCAAACTGCATCGCATGATCCGTGCCGACGACATTCGCAGTCTCCTGGTCGTCGGCACTCGCCTGCAGGTCGTAGATCGCCGCCAGATGGAACAGGTGGTCGATCTTGCCGGTAAGCTTGCGGATGTTTGCGGCGGAGACCCCGAGATCCGGCTCCGCGAGGTCGCCCGCGATCGGCACCACGCGGCTGGCACGCGCTCCCCAAAGCTCGCGCATCGTCTCGAACTTCTGCAGCGACTGCGGCCGAACCAGCACGTAGACGCGATTGCCGCGCGCCAGCAGCCTCTCGACGAGGTGGCGGCCAATGAATCCGGTCGCGCCGGTTACGAAGTACGCCATAATCATCTACTCTAAACCGATGATCAACGAAACGGAACGTATGTCCGCCGTGGACGCAGCCTGGCTGCGCATGGACCGGCCGGCGAACCTGATGATGATCGTCGGCGTCATCGTATTCGACGGCCGCGTCAATTTCAGGCGCTTCCGCAAAACCATCGAAGAGCGGTTCCTGAAGTTTCCGCGTTTCCGCTGGCGCGCCGTCCAGCAATCGATGAGCGCGAGCTGGGAACCGGATCCCGATTTCGACCTCGAGCAGCATGTCCGGAAGGTTGCGTTGCCGAAGCCCGCCGGTCACGCTGAGCTTGAAGCACTCGTGTCGCAGCTGGCCGGCAGCGCCCTGGACCGGCGGCGGCCCATGTGGCAGTTCCATTTTGTCGAGAATTTTGGCGCTGTCAGCGCCGCGATCCTCCGCATTCACCATTGCTATGCCGACGGCATGGCCATGCTCCGCGTATTCCTGTCATTGACTGACCTGGAGGCAGAGCCTGCGAGGTCTGCTCGACAACCCCGCCACGGCGCACCGGCAGCAGGCGGGGAGGAAGCCCTGGCGTGGCTAGGCCGGCTGAATGTGCCGGGTGCGGGGCTCGTGCAAAAGGCGCTGGCCGAAGGTGCGCAATGGTTCGCCAGAGCAGCGGATCTCACGCATAACCCCGAACATGCAAGTGAGCTCGCAAGACACGCGCTCGGCATTGCGGCTGAACTTGCGCGCGTTGCGATGCTCGCCGACGATCCTCCGACACGTTTCAAGGGCGCTCTCGGCGCACGAAAGATTGCGGCCTGGACCGATCCGCTGCCGCTCTCCGAGGTGAAGACCGTTGCCAAGGCACTCGGCTGCACCGTCAATGACCTGCTGATGTCGACAGTGGCTGGGGCGCTCGGAGCCTACCTGCGCGATCACGGCGAGGACACCGCAGGCCTGACGATTCGTGCGACGGTGCCGGTCAACCTGCGCGATCCGCAGCAAGCGGCTTCACTCGGCAATCACTTCGGGCTGGTCTTCCTGGAACTGCCGATCGGAATCCGCAATCCGCTAGAGCGGTTGTTCGCGGTTCGCGCGGCGATGACGGCGCTGAAGGGCTCCTACCAGCCGGTCCTGACGCTGGGCCTGATGGCGGCGCTCGGGATGCTGCCGGATTCCGCGCAGTCGGCGGCCATCGACCTGCTGTCCACCAAGGCGACTCTGGTAGCGACCAACGTGCCGGGACCGTCGCATCCGATGTACCTGGCGGGAAAACGGATTGCGCGGATGATTTTCTGGGTGCCGCAGTCTGGGGACATCGGTCTTGGCGTCAGCATCCTGTCTTACGCGGGCCAGGTGCAGTTCGGGCTGATCGCCGACTACAAGCGCATCCCGGACCCGGCCGCCGTTACCGCGCGATTCCACGACGAATTCGAACAGGTCGTGCTGTCGCTGCTGCTCGGCCCTTATCTCAGGAACGGCAGGTAGAACCGCAGCGGCTCACTCCAGTTCCGCCTTGGCCTGCTCGACGTCGAGGCGCTCCATCGCGTCGGCCGGCTTGCAGGCGGCGGCCTTCTTGTACAGCTCCACGGCCTTCGCCTTCTGCTTTTCACCGTGCAGCATCAGCAGTCCGTTTGCGTACTCCATGTGCGCGATCGCGGATCCAGGATTGAGCTTCAGCGCCTGCTCGAAATGCTTCACCGATTTCGCGGCGTCGGCCCCGTATGTCAGCCGGCCGGCGAGCGCACCGATCTTGTCGATGATCTCCGCATGGTAGAGCCCGAGCGCGATATGCGCGTCGGCGTGCTTCGGCTGCAGCTTGATGCAGCGCTCGAGGGCATCGTGCACCTTGCCGCCGATGCCTTCTGCGAGTGCCTTGACGATCGACACTCGCTGCGCGTAGCGACCGAGCACGAATGCCTGCATATACCACGCATTCGCGTCGTCGGGCAGCTTGCGCGTCGCCTCGTCCGCCCTTTTTGCGGCTTCTTCGAGAATGCGGATGGCGCGGCGATCGTCCTCCTCCAGGTACGTCGCAGCAACGGCGGCCGCCTTGTTGGCGACGGTAGCGCCCGGCGGGCCGAGTTTCGCGCCCTGCGCAATTGCATCGCTGAAGTCGCCGCGATGATAGGCACGCCAGGCCTGCTGCAATTGCGGCGTCTCTGGAAATGGCTCCTGATCGCCTGCATGCAAACGCAGCCAGGCTTTCTTCAGGGCTTCGCCATCGTAGCTGTAGGGTTTCTGCTCGTACGGGAAACGGAGTGTCTTTACGGCGGCCATCATGAACTCCCGATCAGAACGGCGTATTCTTGACGCGGGACCGGCATTCAGCCGGCCTGCGGCAAGGAGAGGATCATGGCGGCGAAGAAAAAGGGCAAGCTCGGCGGCTCAAGTCAGCCCAAGGGCGAACTGAACCTGCTGTATTCGGCCCATCAGATATGGCTGGCGGGACTCGGTGCAATGTCCCGCGCCCAGGCCGGCGCGCCAAAGGTCTTCGAAGAGCTGATGCGTGAAGGTTCGAAGCTGCAGGGCGGCGCGCTTGACGCGGCGCAAAAGGTCGTTATGAAGGCTTTCCAGGGAGCACAGAAGAGCGTCAATCAGCACGTCGACACCGTGAAAGAACAGGCTGGCGAAACCTGGGACAACCTCGAGAAGATCTTCCAGACCCGGGTCCAGCGCGCCATGCATCAGCTTGGCATGCCGACCGCCGAGGAAATCTCCGCGCTTTCACGCCGCGTCAATCAACTGGCGGCCAGCGTCGAGAAGCTCGCTGCCAGGCCAGCGAAGCGCAAGTCACGCTGAGCCCGAAGAGCACGGCGGTATCCGGCGTGTTGACACTGCAAACTGCGATCCGGCCGCGCAAGACGGGTCGCGTCGGGATCGCGCTTGCCGGCGGCGGGCCGCTGGGCGCGTTCTACGAACTGGGCGCATTGCAGGCGCTCAGCGACTGCATCGAGGGCCTCAAGCTCAATGAGCTGCACGCATACGGTGGAGTCAGCTCCGGCTCAATGCTCGCGGCGGCGCTCGCCAATGGCCTGACACCCATCGACATCGGCCGGATCGCCATCAGCAATGATTCCGGCCACGCTCCCGCGCACCCGGGCCTGTTCCTGCAGCCCGACTTCCGGGAATACACGCGGCGGATTGCCGGCCTTCCACGTATCGCCGTGATGGCCACAAGCCAGTTCCTCCGGGCGCCGTTGTCGCAAAGCGTCGCCGAACTGCTGGCGCCGTTCGCAGCGGCAATGCCCGCAGGGCTGTTCGACAGCGCGCCATTCGAACGCTACCTGCGCGGGCTTTACGAAAGCGGCGGCAGGACCAACGACTTCCGGAAGCTTCCGCGGCGCCTGTTTGTCGTAGCCACCAACCTCAATACCGGCGAAGCGGCGCTATTCGGCGAGCCTGGTCTTGACCACGTGCCGATTTCACGCGCCATCCAGGCCAGCACGGCATTGCCCGGGCTCTACTCGCCGGTTGAAATCGATGGTGAGATCTATGCGGACGGGGCGCTGCTCCGGACGATGCATGCATCGGTCGTGTTGAAGGCCGGTGCCGACCTCCTGATCGGCATCAATCCCCTGGTGTCATTCGATGCGTCCGCCGGCGGCAGCCGGGAGCGCAGGGTCGACCTGACCGACTACGGTCTGCCGGTCGTGCTGGGTCAGACCCTGCGTTCGCTGGTTCAGTCGCGGATGCTGGTCGGCATGGCCGCCTACAAGGACCGCTTCCCGCGCTCCGAAATCCTGTTGCTCGAGCCGGATCGCGCCGACCGCCGGATGTTCTTCGCGAACATATTTCGCTACTCGGACCGGCGACGGCTGGTCGATCATGCCTACCAGGCCACGCGCCGTGATCTGCTGCGACGCGCCGACGAAGTCGCTCCGCTGCTCGCCCGACACGGCCTGCGGCTGCTGCCACAAGTATTGAAGGACCCTGCAAGAAGCTTTGAGGCCGGGCTGAAGAAGCAACGGAACCAAGATCGTCATGCGGTCCGGGGACTATCGTCCGCGCTCGATCGGCTCGAGGGCTTGCTGGCGAGCGAGCAGCGGTCGTCGGGCGCGATCAGTCGAAAGGGTGCCGCAACATGATCGTGTGATCACGATCCGCGCCGGTCGATACGATCGTGACAGGCACCTCACAGAGTTCCTCGATGCGCTTCAGATAAGCGTGAGCGGCCTGCGGCAGCTCCCCGAGCGTGCGCAAGCCGACGGTTGATTTCCGCCAACCCGGCATCTCCTGATACACGGGTTCGCAATCAGCGTACTGGTCACCGATCATCGGCGGCATATCGGAGACTGTCCCGCCCCAGCGATAAGCCGTACAGAGTTTCACGCTCTCGAGCCCGTCGAGCACGTCGAGCTTGGTGACGCACAGTCCCGAGATGCCGTTGTTCAGGATCGAGCGGCGCAGTGCCACGGCGTCGAACCAGCCAGTGCGTCTCGGGCGCCCGGTAACCGCGCCGAACTCCTGGCCGATACGCGAAAGGTGCTTGCCGCTATCGTCGAAGAGTTCGGTCGGGAACGGTCCGGCGCCGACGCGAGTCGTGTAGGCCTTGGTGATCCCGAGCACATAGTCGATATCGCGCGGACCGAGCCCCACGCCGACCGCCGCATTGCCGGCGACCGTATTCGACGACGTGACGAACGGATATGTGCCGTGATCCACATCGAGCAGCGTGCCCTGGGCGCCCTCCAGCAGAATGCTGCCACCCCCCTGCTGGATGCGCTTGATGCCGAGCGCGACATCTCCGACCAGCGGCTTCACGCGCTCAGCCTGCGCCAGGCATTCATCCAGGATCGCCCGGGAATCCGCCTGCGGCGCCTGGAAACGGTGCTGCAACAGGAAATTGTGGTAGTCGACGAGCTCGCGAATCCTGGCCGCGAGCAGCTCGGGCTGGAACAGGTCGCTGACGCGCACCGCACGACGTGCGACCTTGTCTTCGTAGGCAGGACCGACGCCGCGCCCGGTCGTGCCGATCTTGCGATCGCCGCTGGCGCGCTCGCGCATCCTGTCGAGTGCAATATGCGATGGCAGCACCAGCGGGCACATGGGGCTGACCTGCAGGCGCTCGAATACCGGAACGCCGCGGGCCGCCAGCATGTCCGCTTCGGACAACAATGCCTCGAGCGAAAGCACGACGCCGTTGCCGATGAAGCAGCGCACATGGTCGCGCAGGACACCGGAAGGGATCAGCGACAAAACCGTCTTTTCGCCGTCGATCACGAGGGTGTGACCGGCATTGTGGCCGCCCTGGAAGCGGGCAACTGCGGTCACACGATCGGTCAGCAGGTCGACGACCTTGCCTTTTCCTTCGTCACCCCACTGCGCGCCGACGATGACGACGATTCTGCCCATCGCCGGCTCTCAGCCCCGGACCAGCCACAACAAGATGAGACCGGCGGCCATGCTCGAAAAACCGGCGATTCGCAGGGTCGAGTCGCTGGCCGTCAAGAACGCGGCCATGGCGCGTTTCGAACTTGCGGGACTCGCGAATGGCAGCAAGCCCTCGATGACCATCAGCAATCCGAGCGCGGCCGCAAGGTCCGCCCAGTGGATATCCATCGGCGGCTCAGCGGCCCGGTTGCTTCATGTACTTGAAGAACTCGCCATCGGGAGCGATGACGAGTATGTCATTTGGCTGGCCTATTGCGCGGCGATAGGCCTGCAGGCTGCGATGGAATGAATAGAACTCCGGGTAGCGCTGGTACATGCGCGCATATGTCGCAGCAGCGATGGCATCGCCCTCGCCTCGGATTTTCTCCGCGTCACGATTGCCCAACGCGAGTACTTCCGTACGCGCGCGCTCCGCCTCGGCACGGATCCGCTGCGCCTGCTCGTCGCCTTCGGCCCGCAGTTGCGAAGCCTGGCGGGCGAAGTCCTGGCGCATGCGATTGAAGACCGAGTCCGAGACTTCGTCCGGCAGATCGATGCGCTTCACGCGGACATCCACGAGCGTCAGACCGAGCTGGGCGATGGATTGGCCTGCGAATTGCAGAATATCCCCGATGAATTCGGCTCGTTCCGCCGCCACCACCTGCTGGATCGTGCGCTTTGCGATGACGCCTTTCAGGCCGTCCTTGACGATTTCGGCGAGACGCGCGGAGCCTGCTTCTTCGTCCCCGCCGGTTGCCAGGTAATACTGCGTGACGTCCGAAATGCGCCACTTCACGTAGAAATCGACGTTGAGGATCTTGCCTTCACTGGTCAGGAACTGCTCGGCCGGATAGTTACGTGTCAGCACGCGCCGGTCGAACTTGCGGGCCGTATTGATGCCCGGGATCATGAAATGCAGGCCCGGCTCGTAGTCAGCCTTGACGATCTCGCCGATCTGGAACTTGATCGCATATTCGGTCTCCTGGACCTGGAATACCGAGCCAAGCAGCAGCCAGAAGCCGACGATGGTGCCAATCACGATTGGAAGGATGCGGCTGGTCATCAGCGGTCCTTCCGCTCGCGCGGATCCGGCGCGTCGACGGAACTGCCGTCTTCGAGCCGGATTGTCGGCGGCGTCTCGACCGGCTGACGTTGCAGGCCACGCTGTTCCAGCAGCTTGTCGAGCGGCAGGTAGACCATGTTCCCCGTCCCCTTGGTGTCGACAATGACCTTGGTCGACGAACCGAGCACCTGCTCCATCGTTTCGAGATAGAGGCGCTGGCGCGTGACTGCCGGTGCGCGCTCGTATTCGGCGGCGAGCGCGCCGAATCGCGAGGTCTCGCCCTCGGCGTCGGCAATCACCCGCGCCTTGTAGGCTTTCGCACCCTCAACGACGCTGACCGCAAGGCCGCGGGCCTTCGGCACGATGTCGCTGGCATAGGTCTGGGCGGACAGCGTCGCGCGATCCTTGTCTTCGCGCGCCTTGATCGCATCCTTTTGCGCCGGCGCGACCTGTTCGGCGACGCTGACATCCTGCAAATTGACGCTGATGACCTCAATGCCGGTGTTGTAGGCACTGATGGTTCGCTGCACCAGGTCCTTGGTCCTGGCGCTGATTTCCTGACGTCCCAGTTCCAGCACGAAATCAAGCTTGCTCTGCCCGATGATCTCGCGGATCGCGCTTTCGCTGACCTCACCGAGCGTCGCCTCAGGATCCCGCACGTTGAACGCGAACTTGACCGGGTCTGCACGCCGGTACTGGACCGCAAGATTGATGTCCACCAGCGCTTCGTCCTGGGTCAGCATGCGCGTGCGGTCCGTGAAGCTGTTGAACTCGGTCACGTTGATCACGGTGCGCCGGTCGATCGGCCAGGGCAGCCGCCAGTTGAACCCGGCCGTCGTCGTGCCGACATACCGGCCGAAGCGCGTGATGACCGATCGCTCGGCCGCCTCGTTCTGATAGAAGCCCGTCAGGACCCAGATGATCAGCGCGCCGGCCACGACATAGCTGATTCCAAATGCACGACGACCACCACCGCTGCTTGCGCCGTTGCCAGGCGGCCGCGAACCTCCGCCAAACAGCGATCGCAGCTTCTTCTGGAATCGCCGCACGACCTCATCGAGGTCCGGCGGACCCTGGCCCGGCCGGCGCTGCCAGGGATTCTGATTCTTGCCGGGATCATTCCAGGCCATTCATGTGCTCACTTTGGGGATCCGGATCAGGCCGCGGACGAGGCGGTCTCGTCGGGGAATTCTACGAACCCACCGACTGGCATACAAGGCGAAACCGCAGTCTGGAAATCAACCCCCGCTTCGCGGCAGAGCGCCTCGAGTTGCTGGTGCGACGCCTCGACGATGATGCTGGAACCCCCGTCGTCCGCGGCTGTCTCGCTGCGCACCAGTCCAAGCTCGAAGAGCTGCGCGCGCAATCGGCCCTGCGCCGGCGGCAATTCAAGGCGCAGGAGCATTGCAGAGTGCCCAAACGTCTCCTGAAGACTATCGCGCAGAAGTTCGAGCCCCAGCCCCGTTTGCGCGGACAGCCAGATCGCGATCGGACGACCTTCTGAATCGCGCCGGAGCTCCGCCGGCCGGCCGAGCCGATCGATCTTGTTGTAGACGCGCAGCTGCGGAATTGAGCCCGCGCCGATTCCCGCGAGCACTTCGTCAACCTGTGCAATGCGGTGATCATGCTCGGGATCGGACGTGTCGACCACGTGCAGCAGCAGATCGGCGTCTCGGGCTTCCATCAGCGTCGAGCGGAAGGCGGCCATCAGTTCATGCGGCAGGTCGCGCACGAAACCGACCGTGTCCGCGACGACCAGATCCGGGGTATGCGGCATCCGCAGGCGCCGCACCGTCGGGTCGAGGGTCGCGAACAATTGGTCAGCAACATAAGCGTGGCTGCCAGTCAGCGCGCTGAACAAGGTGGACTTGCCGGCATTGGTGTATCCGACGATGGCTATTGCGGGAACTGGCACGCGCTTGCGAACCGCGCGGCCCGTGTCGCGGCGGCGTGCAAGCTTCTCGAGCCTTGAGCTGAGCGTGCGGATCCGCTTGCCGATCAGGCGCCGGTCGGTTTCAAGCTGTGTTTCACCGGGTCCGCGCAGGCCGATGCCGCCCTTCTGGCGTTCCAGGTGGGTCCATCCTCGGACCAGGCGGGTCGAGAGGTGACGCAGTTGCGCAAGCTCGACTTCAAGCTGGCCCTCGGCGCTTCGGGCTCTTTGGGCAAATATGTCGAGGATCAGGCCGGTGCGATCGAGCACGCGGCGGCCGATCAGTTCCTCCAGATTCCGTTCCTGGCTTGGCGACAGGCTGTGATCGACCAGCACCAGCTCGGCATCGGTCGCCGCGACACGCACCCGGATCTCCTCGGCCTTGCCGCTGCCGACGAAGAACCGCGGATCCGGCACGCGCCGCGAGCCGGAGATCGCTTCGACCGGCAGTGCGCCGGCCGAGCGCGCCAGCGCCTCGAATTCCGCGAGGTCTTCCGCGCAGATCGGCGCGCCCAGGCCGATTCGCACCAGGATTGCGCGCTCGCCTCGTTCAGGCCGTTCGAACAACTTGTCCTGCCGACAGCAACGGGTCTCCGATCAAATGGGCTCCGCCTCCTTGGCGGGTTCCTCGTCGGCTCCTTCGACCGACGGCAGGCGCACATTGCGCGCCGGCACGACGGTGGAGATTGCATGCTTGTAGACCATCTGGCTGACCGAATTCTTCAATAGCACGACGAACTGGTCGAAGGAGTCGATCTGACCCTGAAGCTTGATCCCATTGACCAGATAAATGGAAACCGGCACCCGCTCCTTGCGCAGTGCATTCAGGAACGGATCCTGCAGTGATTGACCTCTGGCCATGGTATCTCCTTGTTTTTTCTCGTACTTTATTGCCGCTCTGTGGGGTGACGGCGGCTCCACCTTTCTCGCTACGGGCATATGTCAAACGCAAATGGCGCGGCCCGCAAGCTTCATAGTCTAACACCCCGCCTGGAACGATTCTCAGCGAGCGGCAAGCCAGGCGTTGATGCGGGCGGACACCGCGCCGATCAAGCCCTGCTCCGAAGCATCGAACCACTCCGCCTCAGGTTCGGCTCGCAGCCAGGTCAATTGCCGGCGGGCAAACTGGCGGGTCGCGATGATCGCCCCGGATACGGCTTCATCCAGGCCGGTTTCACCCTGAAGATGCGCCCACAGTTGACGGTAACCAATGAGGCGCAGTGCCGGCATCCTGGCATGCAGGTCGCCGCGAGCGTGAAGACGCCGGACTTCGTCCAGCAGTCCGGAACGCATCATCTCCTGAAAGCGCAGCGCCAGTCGTTCGGTGAGAACAGCGCGATTCGCAGGCGCCAACACGAGGCGGAGGTCGGTGACGCGCGCCGCACCGCGCAGGTCTTCGCGCTGCTGAATTGAAATGGGCTTGCCGGTGAGCTCGATCACTTCCAGTGCGCGCTGGATTCGCTGGCGGTCTGCGGTCCGGATGCGGGCAGCCGCAACCGGGTCGAGCCGCTGCAACTCTGAATGCAGGGCCGGCCAACCCAGCCGCGCGGCGCGCTCTTCGATCTGCATCCGGGTGGCCGCATCGGCCGGTGGCAGTTTCGCAAGCCCGGACTGCAAGGCGCGGAAATACAGCATCGTGCCGCCGACCAGCAATGGCAGCCTGCCCCGCGACCGGATCTCCGTCATGACGCGATTCGCATCGGCAACAAAACGCGCTGCGGAGTAGCTTTCGGCCGGGTCGATCAGGTCGATCAGGTGATGAGGGGCTCGCTTCTGCAACTCGGCATCGGGTTTCGCGGTGCCGATGTCCATACTGCGGAACACCATCGCAGAATCGACGCTGACGATCTCGAGTGGCAGTTCCTGAACGAGCTGCGCGGCAAGCCCGGTCTTGCCGGCGCCCGTCGGGCCCATCAACAGGATCGCAGGATTTCCCGCCATCAGCGCCCGCGCAGGAACAGACGATCGAGTTCGGCAAGCGTCACCCGCGTCCAGGTGGGTCGCCCGTGGCTGCACTGTCCGGAGCGCTCGGTGCGCTCCATGTCCCGCAACAGCGAATTCATTTCGTCGATCGACAACGTGCGATGCGCACGCACGGCGCTGCGACAGGCGATATTGGCGAGCAATTCATTCTGCCGCTCGGCGATCCGGTGTGTCGCGCCCTGCTCACCGAGATCAGCGAGCGCATCGCGCAGCACCGCAGGGACATCCTGTCCCGCGAGCACGACCGGAACCTCGCGGATCGCAAGCGTAGCAGGTCCGACGCGATCGACGATGAGACCCGCTGCAGCGAGTTCATCCAGGTGCTGCATTGCGAGTTCCGCGTCCGCCTGCGTGCATTCGACGATGGCCGGCATCAGCAAAGGCTGGCGCGCGCCGTGACCAGAATCGGCGGCGCTCTTCAGGCGCTCGTACAGGATCCGCTCATGCGCCGCGTGCATGTCCACGAGCACGATGCCATCCGTGGTCTGCGCCACGATGTAGATGCCGTGCAACTGCGCCACGGCATGTCCGAGTGGCGCAGCTGACGCCTCAGGAGACGGTTGCCTGCCGTCGCGCCCTGCCAACGGGGATTCCGGCCTGCCAAAGGGCACCGGCTCGGGCTCGCCAAGCCGCAGCATGCCGGATCTGTATCCTGCTGCGCCGCCGAACAGCCCCGCAGCGGGCACCGGCGGCTTGCCCTCCTCGCTGACGCGCGTGGAAGCCAATGCGCGCTCCAGCGTCCGGAACACGAAATCGTGCACGCCGCGGCTGTCGCGAAATCTCAGCTCGAGCTTCTGCGGATGCGCGTTGACGTCGACCTGCGCGGGGTCGAGCGCCAGGTAGAGCAGCCAGGCCGCGTGGCGGCCGCCATACATGACGTCCTGGTAACCGAGCCGCGCGGCATTCACCAGCAGGCGGTCACGCACCATGCGGCCGTTGACGAACAGATACTGGCGATCGGCCTGCGCACGCGCCTGCGACGGCAATCCGATCCAGCCTTCCATCCTCAGGCCCTGAAGTTCGTGTTCCACATGCAGCGCGTTTGCGATGAAGTCGGCGCCGACCAGTCTCGCGATGCGGTTCTCCATTTCAACCCGGTTCCCGGCCGCTGGCAGCGCGAACTGCTCCCTGCGGTTGTGCGTCAGCGTGAAGGCCACGTCGAATCGCGACAATGCGAGACGCGTGACCGTGCGCAGCACATGCTGGAATTCGGTTGCCTCCGCACGCAGGAATTTCCGTCGCGCAGGCACCTTGTGAAACAGGTCGCGGACCTCGACCGTGGTACCCACCGGGTGGGCGGCAGGCCGTGGGCGGGCCATGCGCCCGTCGGTGACCTCGATCTCCGCGCCGCTCCTCGCCTCGGCAATCCGCGAAACCATCCGCAGCCGCGACACCGATGCGATCGACGGCAGGGCTTCCCCGCGAAAGCCCAGGGTCATGACCTGCTCGAGATCGTCGAGAGACGCGATCTTGCTGGTCGCATGGCGCGCAAGCGCCAGCGGCAGCTCGCGCGACTCCATGCCCGTGCCGTCGTCACGCACCCGCAGCAGTGCGATGCCGCCCCGTTCCACATCGATCGTGACGCGGCGCGCCCCGGCATCGAGGGCATTTTCGATCAACTCCTTCGCAACCGACGACGGGCGTTCGATCACCTCGCCGGCGGCGATCTGATCGATCAGCGTGTCTGTGAGGACCTGGATCGGCATGGCGTGCCCGGGGGCCGCGCCAGTCTAGCAGCGCACTGCGCCGCGGATCAGGTACCGGTGACGGGTATCTCGAGGATCGTCCCGGCTGCGAGCCGGCCGTCTCCCAGCCGGTTCTGACGGCGCAGCTCATCCTGGCTCACCGCATAGCGCGCCGCGATTTCATCGAGCGTTTCACCCGCCGAGACGACGTGCCTCATGGCCTGCCCGCTCTCGCGCGCCGCCAGCATTGCAATGCGCGTACCCGGCGGTGGATTCGCGTAGAAATATCGACGCACACCCGCATGCATCGCTCCCGCTACCCGGGCCTGGTAATCCGGATCGCGCAGGCGACGCTCCTCCTCAGGATTCGAGATGTAGGCGGTCTCGACCAGCATCGAAGGAACGTCGGGCGAGGTCAGCACGATCAGGCTGGCGTGCTGGACAGCGCTCTTCTTGAGCTGACCGACCCTGTCCAGTTCCTCGAGTACGCGAGTGGCTGCTTCCTGACTCGCGCTGATCGCTGCATTCTGCGAAAGGTCCAGCAGCACCGATGCCAGCACATCGCTCTTGTCGTCCAGCGACACGCCTCCAATCAGGTCGGCGGCGTTTTCCCGGTCGGCCAGCCAGCGTGCGGCCTCGCTGCTCGCGCGGCGCGTCGACAATACATACACGGAAGAGCCGCGCACTTCACGGTTGACGAAAGCGTCCGCGTGCACGGAAACGAACAGGTCTGCCTGCTGCACGCGCGCGCGCCGGATGCGCTCACGGAATGGCACGAAGTAATCTCCGGTCCTGGTCAGGACCGCGCGCATGCCGGGTTCCGCATTGATGCGTTCGGCCAGCCGGCGTGCGACCGCAAGTGCCACATCCTTCTCGCGCGTGCCGGCCTTGCCGATCGCGCCCGGGTCCTCGCCGCCATGCCCTGCATCGATCGCGACGACGACATCGCGCTGGCCTTTGCCGTCACTGGCGACCTTGACCGGCAGCTGCGCATGCGCGAGCCCCAGATCGACGACCAGCCGGTGGCTATAGGTTTCGTTGGGCGGGGTCAGGAAGCTCTTCGGCTCGACCCTGGTCGTGAGATCGAGCACGACTCGCAGTCCACCATTCTCTCGCGGAGCAACACGCACGCCGCTCACGACGCCGACGACGCCCGGCGCAGGCATCCGAGTCGTGTCCGCGCCCGCCTGCTCGAGATCGATCACGACCCGTTCGGGATCCGCGAGCGTAAACACCGAATAGCCGACGGGCGCCGAAAGATCGAGAACCACGCGGGTCGAATCGGGACTGGCCCACAGGCGGATCTCGTGCAGATCCGCGGGCGCCGCCGCAGCCCGCGACGAAATGGCGAGCAGCGAGGCTGCCATCAGGACGCTGGTATTGGCCCAGAGCAGTGACCGCATGATGACCCTTGTCGGGCAGAACTAGCGGTACTCTAGCGACGGCTGAATTTTAACTCAAGCATTTCAGTCAGATACGCTCGTATCTTAATGCGTCCTGCCAGACGCGACCCGTTGCGGTCGCAGAATCGACGCGAACCGCCCGGCCAGCGGGTCGATGCTCGATCGTCAGCTTGAGATCGGCAGGCCCAAGGGCTGCACCGCCCCGCTCCGGCCACTCGACGATGACGAGGCCAGGCAGGCCGCGATAGTCCCGGTAGCCCAGGGCATCCAGTTCCGACTGCTTGCCCTGCAGTCGATAGAGATCGAGATGGTGAATCGTGCCGGCTTTCGTCTCGTAGGGTTCGACAAGCGTAAATGTCGGACTGCGAATCGGACCCTCGACACCGAGCGCGCGCAGCAGGCCGCGCACCAATGTCGTCTTGCCCGTGCCGAGTTCGCCCTGCAACGCGAGCAGCAGGCTCCTGCTCCGCAGGTCGGGCATGCGGTCCGCGAGCGCGGCGCCAAGTCGCAGCGTCGCCGCCTCATCCGGCAGATTCAGTTCCATGGCGGATTGGCTGCACCTTGCAGATTCGCGATCAGGTCTCCGGCAATCAGCCCGCGCTCGCCGCCGCGCGCTGCAAGGTCGCCGGCACGCGCATGCAGCAGTACGCCGGCCGCCGTGGCGCGCTCGAGATCGCAGCCCCCAGCTACCAGCGCCGCGATGATTCCGGTGAGCACGTCCCCGGCACCGGCCGTGGCCATGCCCGGATTGCCGCGATCGCAGACCCACGGCAGCGAATCTTCCAGGGCGACCAATGTGCCTGCGCCCTTCAGCGCACAGACACCACCGTAGCGCGAGACAATTGCCCGCACGGATCCCAGACGATCGCGCTGGATCGCCGCCGCATCAATGCCGAGCAGACGCGCGGCCTCGCCAGGGTGCGGCGTCAGTATCCAGTCATCACGGTGCCGCGGTTTCTCCGCCAGGAGCGTCAGCGCATCGGCGTCGAGCACCAGTGCCACGCCAGATTCCGTCGCGGTGCCAAAAAAATCCCGCGCGCCACGGCTGAGTCCGAGACCGGGGCCGATCGCGACCGCATCAGCAGCATTCAGCAGGCTTTCCAATTCGGCGGCGGATTTCACCGCTCTGCAGATCAATTCCGGTCGTCCGGCGATGATCGAAGGAACGGCCTGCGCTTCGGTCGCAACCGTCACCAGTCCCGCACCGGCGCGGAGCGCCGCCTCGCCCGCCAGCCGCACGGCACCGGCCATCGCGATGCCGCCGATGATCAGCACGCGGCCGTTTTCCCCCTTGTGTGCCGAGCGGTGACGGCGTACCAGGACCGCTCCGAGCAAATCCTTGTCCATGCGCCTGAGGACCGGCTTGTGCGGCGCGCGTGCCGACTCCGGAACATCGAGCCCGGCGAATGCGAGTTTGCCGACCCGGTCCCAGGCGTCGCCCAGAAACAAGCCCGCCTTCAGCGCAACGAACGTGATGGTGCAGGTCGCCGAAATTGCCGCCCCGTGAATCAGCCCGGTATCAGCATCGAGCCCGGACGGGAGATCGAGTGCGAGCACCGGCAGCCCCGAGGCATTCACCGCTTCGATGCATTCGCGCAAGCTGCCTTCCACAGGACGGTCGATGCCCGTGCCGAGCAGCGCATCGACGACGACATCGGTTGCGCCAAGGCTTGCGTTCGTGAATGAGGATTCGCGTCCGCCCGCCGCCGTGAAATCCGCGAAAGCGCGCGCCGCATCGCCTGCAAGCCGGAGCGGATCGACGACCGCGCAGGCATTGACCGAGAGACCTGCAGCGCGCGCAAGGCGCGCGAGCACGTAGCCATCACCGGCATTGTTGCCGGAGCCGCAAACGACGGTGATCCGATTCGCATCCGGCCAACGCTGCCGCAGCAGGGCGAGAGCCGCCTCGCCCGCGCGCTGCATCAACGCATAACCTGGAACACCCGCCACCTCGATCATATGGCGGTCCATCGCGCGAACCTGCGCGGCCGCGTAGATCAGGGCGGGCAGCGATTCCATCAGGGCCATTATACTGGCCGCTCACCACTCCCGGCCGCATGGCAATGAATCTCACCGCCGACCAACTCTCCGCGCTGCGATCGCGCCTGGACGGATTTGCGACCGCGCTCGGCTTCGATCAGGTCGGTGTCGCGGGCATCGAATTGCCGGAGGACGAAGCACGTCTCGAACGCTGGCTCGCCGAAGGCCGCCACGGCGGAATGCAGTACATGGCCAGGCACGGACGGCGTCGCAGCCGGCCGGCCGAACTGGTGCCGGGCACCCTGCGCATCATCAGCGTGCGCATGAACAGCACGGCACCGGATGCGGCGCCGGCACAGAAAGTCCTCGCCGATGGCCGACGAGGCTATGTCGCGCGTTATGCGCTCGGTCGCGATTACCACAAGATCCTGCGCCAGCGCCTGGTGAAACTCGCCGCGATGCTCGAAGCCGAGATTGGCCCGTTCGGCTACCGCGCGTTTGTCGATTCGGCACCGGTCATGGAAAAACCGCTGGCGCGCAATGCGGGGCTCGGCTGGATCGGCAAGCACACCAACCTGATCAATTCCCGCGCGGGCTCCCTGTTCATGCTCGGGGAACTGTTCACGGACCTGCCGCTGCCGGCGGATCAGCCAGCCAAGGACCGCTGCGGTACCTGCAGCGCCTGCATCCCGGCCTGCCCGACCGGCGCGATCACGGCGCCTTACCAGCTCGATGCGCGGCGCTGCATTTCATACCTGACGATCGAGCACCATGGCGCGATACCCGAGGAGCTGCGCCCGGCAATCGGCAACCGCATATTCGGCTGCGACGACTGCCAGCTGGTCTGCCCCTGGAACAAGTTCGCGGGCCTCGCGGCCGAGCCCGGATTCCGCGCACGGCATGGACTCGATGTGCCCGATCTCGTCGAGTTATTCCGCTGGACCGAGCAGGAGTACCTGGAGCGCAGCGCCGGCAGCGCGTTGCGCCGAGTGGGCTATCCGAGATGGCTCAGGAATGTCGCCGTCGCATTGGGCAATGCACCGACTTCGCCCGAAGTCATCGCAGCGCTCGCAACACGCCGCGGACATGCGGATGCGATGGTACGTGAGCACGTGGAATGGGCGCTTGCCCGCCACACGACTCGCCACTAGCCCCTGACGGGATTGACGTAGTGACGCCCGCTGCGGGTCTGGCGGATTGTCTCAAACAGCTCGTCGAAATCGCGGGAGTTATTCGCAGGATCGATCTCGGCCGTGTTGACGATCAGCAGTGGTGAGGCCGTGTACTGGTGGAAGAAGCGCGTGTACGCCTCGCCAAGACGCTCGAGATACGCTGCATCAATGTATTTCTCGTAAGCGATGCCGCGCCTGTCGATGCGCTGCAGCAGGGCATCGATGGGCGCCTGCAAGAACACGACCAGGTCCGGTACCGGGGCGTCCAGCGCCAGGCGGTCATAAACCTGCTCGTAGAGCTTGTACTCCTCTTCATCCAGCACCACGCGCGCGAACAGGCGGTCTTTCTCCAGCATGTAGTCGGCGATACGCAGCGGCGCGAACATGTCGTGTTGACGCAGCGCCGCAAGCTGGCGCGCGCGTTGAAACAGGAAATAGAGCTGGGCCGGAAATGCCGCGGCCTTCGGGCTCTTGTAGAAGCGCTCGAGAAACGGATTCTCCATCGGCTGCTCGAACACGGTTTCCGCGCCGACGGCGGCCGCGAGCTTGCGCGCAAGACTGGTCTTGCCGACCCCGATCAGCCCCTCCACCACGACCAGCCGGTGGGGCCAGTTTTCTTCCTTTGATTCAGGCACCGGTATTCCGTGCGACCAGTGGTTCGAGACCGTCGCCCGGGATTCCTTCAAGAAGCCGGCTCACACGGCCGTGATCGGGAACCCAGAGCATCGGGGCAATTTCGGCCAGAGGATACAGCACGAAATTGCGCTGGTGCAGGCCCGGATGCGGCAACCGCAGTTCGGGTTCATCGCAGCGGGTGCTGCCGACCATCAGCAGGTCCAGGTCGATCAGGCGCGGCCCCCAGCGCACCGCGGGTTCGATCTTGCCCATGCGCCGTTCCAGCCCGCGCAAGTTCCCGAGCAACGCACGCGGTTCCAGCAAGGTCAGGAGACCAGCAACGGCATTCACGAAATCCGGCTGATCCTGCGGCCCCATGGGCTTTGAACGCCACAACCCGGAACGCAGCACGAGACGCGTGTCGGCGAGGGCCGCAAGCGCCACAAAGGCTTTCTCGACCTGCCGGGGCGGATCATCCAGATTGCTGCCGATTGCGACATAGGCTGGTTGCCACAGCATCGCCCGGCTCAGCCCTCGGTCGTGGGCGCCTGGCGCCGCCGGCCGCCACGCCGGCGCCTGCGCCGGCCGGTGACGCCGGGCTGGCCCGAATGGCCTTCGTCGGCTCCGGCCCGCTTCTGTTGCTCTTCCTGCGGCAGTTCCTGAATTTCGGTCCACCAGCGTGCGACAACCGGATCCTCGCCGCCGGCCTCGGCGCGCAGCACCAGGAAATCGTAGGCGGCGCGGAAGCGCGGATGACTGATGAATGCAATTGCGCGACGGCCCTCGCGGCGCTGGAAGCGCGGCTGCAACGCCAGCATCTCGCGCATCGGGATCGAGAACCTTTTCGGAATCCCGATGCGGCGATTCTGTTCGACGACGACCTGGTCGGCCGCCTCGGCGATTGCCTGGCCGGCCTGCGATCCGGCCTCGAAGCGCTTCTGCGCCGCGGCCGAGATCGGGCCGAACAGCAGCACCGCAAACAGGAACATCGGGGTCACCGGGCGATCTTCGAGGACCCGGCGGTCCGTGTTCGCAAGACCGGCGCGGATCAATCGCGCCGCCATGCCATCTACTTCCTGCGCGAGATAAGCGGCCGTCGCCGGAAATAGTTGCTCGAGAAGCTTGTGCTCCTGCAGCAATTCGAAAGAACGCTGCCCGAAGCCCGCGAGGAAAAGTTTCTGGAATTCATCCAGCAGTCGCGCCGGCGGAATCTGCTCCAGCAACGGAGCAAGCCGTGCGATCGGCTCACGGGTGCCTTCGTGGATCGAGAATCCCAGCTTCGCCTGGAAACGGATCGCACGCAGCATGCGAACCGGGTCTTCGCGATAGCGCGTCTCGGGATCGCCAATGAGCCTCAAGGTTCGGCTCTTGACGTCGGCGACGCCGCCGACGTAATCCCAGATCGAGAAGTCCTCGATGTTGTAGTACAGCGCATTGCAGGTGAAATCGCGGCGCCAGACATCCTGATCGACCGTGCCATAGCGGTTGTCGCGCAACAGGCGTCCGCCATCGTCGTGAACGCGGTCATGCCTGACCGGCTCGGGGGCCGGTTCATCATCCGTGTCGTCCGCATCCGGCTCGATCGGTTCCCCCGCCGCGCGGAATGTCGCGACCTCGACGATCTGGTGGCCGAAACGCACATGCGCGAGCCGGAAGCGCCGGCCGATCAGCCGGCAGTTGCGGAACAGGCGCCTGACTTCTTCGGGCGACGCATTCGTCGCTACGTCAAAATCCTTGGGTTCCCGTCCGATCACGATGTCGCGCACGCAGCCGCCGACGAGGAACGCCTGATAACCGGCGTCCTTCAACTGGTACAGGACCTTGAGCGCGCTGGTCGAGATCATGGAGCGCGAGATCGGATGATCGGCGCGAGCGACGATCACCGGGGCGGGAACCCCGTCGTTTGGCTGGTTCAATTAGGTTGGGTCTGCTTGAGGTCGGATGATGGGTCTATATAATACCAGCCCCCGCTCCGGCCCCCGGACGGATGCAAAGGCGCCTCGCTCCCATCGTCTAGAGGCCTAGGACACAGCCCTCTCAAGGCTGGTACGAGGGTTCGAATCCCTCTGGGAGCGCCATTGCCCTCGGTAGCAGCCCGTTACGGCCCGACCTTGATGTCGTTGTAGTCGAAGGTGTCGGCCGGATTGCTCAGTGTCAGCGTCCCCACCAAGGTGCGACCGAGACTGTCTCCGCCATTCGCGTCGTAGTACAGGTTGCCCGTCGCGCTGTCGTAGATCACATGGACACCTGATGCGACGGTTTCTCCCGCGCCACCGCCATTGAACGTCGCGAACTCGGATGCAGACAGGGTGCTTCCCGCGGAAGTCGTGAGCGCGGTGAACATCGCCAGCGACAATTCGATCGAGTCGCCGCTCGCCGCCGAGCCCGAGGCATCGAAGTCGGTGATTGAGTCGACCGCATTCGGGGCGGAGTCGAAGACGAAGGTGTCGTTGTCCAAGCCGCCGGTCATCGTGTCTGCACCGGCACCACCGACGATGCGATCGTCGCCCGCCAGTCCGCTGATAACGTCGTTGCCGCCACCGCCGCGCAGCTGATCAGCCGAAGCCGAGCCGTTAAGAGTATCGGCGAATGCAGTGCCGATGACGCCTTCCATGTTGGCATAGTTATCGCCGGCCGCTGTGCTCAACCCGATCGAGGAAAGATTGACGTTCGTGTTGCTGGCGCTCTGTGTCAGCGTAAATGTGACACCCGCTGTTCCGTCCGAGAGATCGAACAAATCGGCGCCACCAGCACCGTTGATCGTGTCATTGCCGGCACCGCCTCGGATGATGTCGTTGGACGCGCTGCCAGTTAGTGAGTCGCCCAGGCTCGTGCCGATCACGCCTTCCATGTTGCTGTAGGTGTCGTTGTTGCCGAGACCGCCGGTGCCGTTCGTTATGCTGGTTGAAGCGGCAGACTGAACAAGGGTGAAAGTGACCGCTGAAG
>DAITAA010000020.1:0-61497 GCA_036824505.1 Steroidobacteraceae bacterium | reverse complement strand
TGGTGGGCCATGTAGGACTCGAACCTACAACCTACGGATTAAGAGTCCGGAGCTCTACCAATTGAGCTAATGGCCCAAAACTTTGGGGCGAGCGACGGGATTCGAACCCGCGACGGCCGGAATCACAATCCGGGGCTCTACCAGCTGAGCTACGCCCGCCAATGTCCCTCGCCTGCCCGCGGCCTTCAATGGCGCGCCCGGCAGGACTCGAACCTGCAACCGCCGGCTTAGAAGGCCGGTGCTCTATCCGATTGAGCTACGGGCGCCAAAACCTGCCCGAGGCGCCGCCAGTTCAATGGTCGGGGCAGAGGGATTTGAACCCCCGACCCTCTGCTCCCAAAGCAGATGCGCTACCAGACTGCGCCATGCCCCGCCAGACGGCCTGTCGGTTGCCTACCGCACAGGGCCTTCCGGCCCGCGCGCGGGCCCGCATCTTACGGAGGCCCTTACAGCCCGTCAATTTAAGCGCACACCTCACTCGACCTGTCCGGGCAAGCCGCGGACAAGTGTTCTTTTCCTGCCACAGTAGCAAACAACCTGTGAACGGGTGTAGATTCTGAGCCATTCAATCGCGCAGCGGTTGTAGTTTTTCCGCACATAGGGGATCGAAGAATGAAAACTCGCACACCACTTGCCCGGGCTGTCAGGCTTGCGATCGGAGGAGCTGTCGGACTTTCCGCGGTCATGACCGCACCATTGGCGATGGCCCAGGACGAAACCATCTACGTCGTGGGATCGCGAATCGGGCGCGACGCTGACTTCGAGAGCCCCTCGCCGATACTGACGGTTGATCGGGATGCCATCGAGAAGTCCGGCTACTCGAATCTCCAGCAGCTCCTGGAAAAGATTCCGGTCAATGGCAATGGCGCGTTCTCGACGCGCGGCAACAACCAAGACTCGACGGCGAATGGCGCCGCATCGATCAGCCTGCGCGGCCTCGGCGCCGACGCGACGCTGGTGCTCGTCAATGGCCGGCGCGTCGCGATCAGCGCTTTCGCCGAGAGCGTCACGACCAACTTCGTCGACATCAACACGATTCCGGTTGCCGCCATCGAACGCGTCGAGGTGCTGAAGGACGGCGCTTCCGCGGTGTACGGCTCGGATGCAGTCGCGGGTGTGATCAATATCGTGCTGCGCAAGGATTTCGACGGCTTCGAAGTCTCCGCCGGGTATGGCGATGTCACGAAAGCCAGCGCGGCCGAGACGACGGCCTCGGCCATCTGGGGCACGAGCGGTGAAGGCTCCAATCTGACGATGATCTTCGATTATTTCCATAACGATACGCTGTCAAACAGCGAGCGCGGTTCCTTGGGATCCGCGGATCAGTCAGCCAGGGGCGGCGATGACAATCGTTCCTCGCGCGGCTTCCCGGGGCGATTCTTCGTGGATGGCGTCATCACGATCGATCCGGGCTGCCCCGCAGCCCAGGTGGCTGGCCAGACCTGCGTGTATGACTACGGCCCGTGGAATCTGCTGATTCCCGAATCGGAGCGCACGGGATTGATGCTGAACGGCTACAAGGGCCTGGGCGGCGGCGTCGAGGTATTCACGGAGATCGCGGTGCAACATAACCGGTCGATCGCCCAAGGCGCCCCGACGCCGCTGGATGAGACAGCGGGACTGACCATTCCGGTCACTCACCCTGACAACCCCTATCCCGGAGCGACGACTTTGGGCATCAGCCGTTTCCGGACGGTGGATGCCGGCCCGCGCCAGTGGAGCATCGATACGGATAACCTGCGCGGGGTCGTGGGCTTGCGCGGCAGACTGAATGACTGGGACTGGGAAGTGGCACTGCAGCGCGCTCGCAGCGAATCGACCCAGACCGGCAGTCGCAGCCAGGGCTGGGTGCGCACCGACTTCCTGCAGCAGCAGCTCGACCTCGGCAACTACAACCCGTTCGGCGGCGCGATCAACCCCCCGGACGTAATCAATGCGATCACGACCAGCCTGGTGCGCCAGGGCCTGTCCGAGCTGACGATGTATGACGCGCAGATCACGGGTCCATTGTTCGACATGTCGGCGGGCTCGGCGATGGTGGCGGCGGGCGTCGAGTATCGCGACGAGAACGTGTCCGATGTTCCGGACGACCAGTTCCAGCGTGGCCTGATCTTCGGTACTGAAGCAGTACAGGCAGCAGCCTCGCGCAACAACTGGTCGGCCTTCATCGAGTTCGACTTGCCGCTGGCCGAATCTCTGGATCTGCAGCTGGCCGGCCGTTACGACGACTACAGCGATTTCGGCGACACCACCAATCCGAAGGTGGCGCTGCGCTGGGCGCCGACCGATCAGATCTCATTCCGTGCCTCGTGGGGCGAGGGCTTCCGGGCACCGTCGCTGGCGCAGATTGGCCTTGGGCCGTCGCAGGAGTCGGAGTTCTTCATCGACAGCTACGGTTGCGCGGACAACCCCGCATACTGCGCGAACACCGACTTCCTGATTATCTTCTCCGGCAATCCTGACCTGCGGCCGGAGACGTCGGAAACCTTCAATGTCGGCGCCGTCTGGCAGCCGACCGAAACGTTCAGCATTTCCCTCGACTACTGGGATATCACCCAGGACAAGAAGATCGACGAAGTGCCGCGCATCTTCATCTACACGGCGGAGTGCAACAATCAGGCCAGCACGATCTGCGTGCGTGGCGCGCCGCTCCCGGGCGACACGCTGGGCCCGCTGTCATTCATCCGCAGCGGCTTCGTCAACATCGGCTCACAGAAGACGGATGGTCTTGACCTCGCCGCCTATTGGAACATGCCGCTTGGTTCGGGCGACCTGACACTTGGTCTTGACTACACGCACCTGCTGACTTTCGATAAGAGAGTGCTGGATGCGAGCGGCCTTGCGTTCGAAACGCAGAAACTGGCCGGTGAGTACAAGTATCCGGAAGACCGCGCCGCGTTGACCGGCAATTACCAGATCGGTGATTGGGGAATCTATTCCCGCATCAACTACATCAGTTCGTTCAATGACTTCCGCCTGCTGTCACCGCCAGTAGGATCCCCGGGCCACAAAGTCGGTTCCTCCACGACGGCGAATGTGCAATTCACCTACACGGGCCTCAAGAACACGCGTATCGCGCTCAGCATCGACAACGTGTTTGATGAGAAGCCGCCATTCGCGATCGGCGACGGAGACAATGACCTGTACGGCTACGTGCGGGATGTTCACAACCCGCGCGGGCGCTTCTGGAGCCTGAAGACGACCTACACGTTCTAGGTCCTGGCGATTGTCTGACGGGAAAGGGGCGCCTCGGCGCCCCTTTTCTTTTTGCCGCGCCGCAGGCCGGCGCCCGATCGCTACTGCCAGCGCCAGCTGGTGCCCGTCGGTCCGTCCTCGAGGACCACGCCATGGCCGGCAAGCTCGTCACGGATCCGGTCCGACTCCGCCCAGTTGCGCGCTCGCCTGGCCTCGGTGCGCGCCGCAACGAGGCGGTCGATCTCGGCGGGCTCCGGCCGGCCGGCCGAAGCCTCCGTCGTGCCCGTTAGCTCCGAATGCGTCGCTAGCCATTTCTCGGGCGGCTGCTCGAGCAATCCCAGGATGCCACCCAGATGGCGCAATTCCGCCGCGAGCCCCGCAGCCGCATTCGCATTGCCTGCGGCCTTGGCAACATTCAGCTCGCGCGCCAGCGACTGAATCGCGGCGAGCGCCTCGGGCGTATTGAAGTCGTCGTCCATCGCCTCCGTGAAACGGCGGGAAAAAGGGGACGCACCCCTTTCCCCGAGTAAAGGGGGTGCGTCCCCTTTTTTGACGTCGCGCAGCGCGAGGTAAAGCCGCTGCAATGCCGCATCGGCCTGACGCAGGTTGTCCTCACCATAGTTGATCGGGCCGCGGTAATGGCTCGCCAGCACGAAGGCGCGCAGCACCTCCGGCCGGAGCCGTGGCAGCACCTCGCGCACCGTAAAGAAGTTGCCGAGCGACTTCGACATCTTCTCGTCATTGACGCGCACAAAACCGTTGTGCATCCAGACATTGACGAATGGCGTGCCGCAGGCCGCGCAGGACTGTGCGATCTCATTCTCGTGATGCGGGAATTTCAGGTCCATGCCGCCACCATGGATGTCGAAATGCCCGCCGAGCAGCGCAACCGCCATCGCGGAGCATTCGATGTGCCAGCCAGGGCGGCCGCCGCCCCAGGGCGAATCCCAGGACGGCTCGCCGGGCTTGGCGCGCTTCCACAGCACGAAGTCGAGTGGATCGCGCTTCTGCTCGTCCACCTCGACGCGCGCGCCGGAACGCAGGTCGGCGAGCTTCTTGCCCGACAGTTGCCCATAGGGCTTGAAACTCGAGACGGAATACAGCACGTCGCCGCTTGTGCCCACATAGGCATGGCCCTTCGCGATCAGCGTCGTGATCATCGCGATGATCTCGGGCATGAACCGGGTCGCGCGCGGCTCATGATCGGCAGGCGCGATCCCGAGCGCCGCGAAGTCCTCGTTCATCGACTCGATGTGGCGTGCCGTCAGGGCTTCCACCGATTCACCCCGTTCACGCGCGCGATTGATGATCTTGTCGTCAATGTCCGTGATGTTTCGCACGTAGTTGACCTGGTAGCCGGAGGCCTGCAGCCAGCGACGCACCACGTCGAATACGATCTGCGAGCGCGCGTGACCGACATGGATGTGGTCATAGACCGTCATGCCGCAGACGTACATGCCGACCCGCCCCGGCACGAGTTCGCGAAACGGCTCCTTGCGCCCGGTCATCGAGTTATGAATCTCGAGCATCGACTGCCGCCTCAGTGGACCTGCGCTGCGCCGGCGAGGCGCGCCCGCACCAGTGCGGGTGGAATCGCCGGCAGCAATGCCGCAAGTTCGGGCCCGTCGCGCCGGCCGGTCAGTGCGATGCGCAGCGGCATGAAGAGCGCCGCGCCCTTGCGCCCGGTGCGCTGCTTCAGCTCGCGTCCCAGCGCCCCGAAATCCGCGCCAGCCTCGCGATAGGCAGCGAGCGCCGCTTCGAAGAAGGCCGGACCGGCCTCTGCCAGCACGGTGCTGTCCTCCGCGGCAAGCGGCGCCAGCTCACCGCAGAGCACCGGCAGCCAGCCCGCGGCATCGGCCGGAAACAGCAGATTGCCCCGCAACAGGCCCGCAAGCTGCAGGCGTTCCTGGGCCGACCAGCCGGTGGGTAGTTCGGCATCGAGCCAATGAACTGCCTGTTCGGGCGAGAGCCGCCGGACCGCCTCGCGCTGCCAGTGATCGAGCTGGGCCGCGTCGAAATGCGCCGGCGCCCGCCCCAGGCAATCGAGTCTGAAGTGGCGCGCGAAATCTGCCGGGGCCAGCCAATCATCCCGAGCGCCCGTGTGCCCGAGACGGAGCAGATAGTTGCCAATGGCCGCCGCGAGGTAGCCGCGTGCGCGCAATTCCCCGACCGTGGCGCTGCCGCGGCGCTTGGACAATGGCGCGCCGCTTGCGTCCACCAGCAGTGGCAGATGGCCATAGCGCGGGGCCGGCAGCTTGAGTGCCCGCAGCAGCAGCAACTGACGCGGCGTGTTGCTCAGGTGATCGTCGCCACGCAGCACCTGTGTCACGCCCATCAGCGCGTCGTCCACGGCATTGCAGAAGAAGAACATCGGGCCGCCGTCAGCGCGGCGCAGCACGAAGTCCCCGATCGTGGTGGCAGCAACGGACTGCGCGCCGCGGATCAGGTCCTCGAATTCAATGACCCCGGCATCGGGCACCCGGAATCTCAATGCCGGCTGGCGGCCCTCCGCGACCCGCGCGGCGCGCGCAGTGGCACTGAGTTCACGGCAGGTGCCGGGGTAGCGGGGCGGCTGGCCGGCAGCCAGCTGCGCCCGGCGCGCGACGTCGAGCTCGATCGGTGTGCAATAGCAGGGGTAGGCGTGGCCTTCACGCTCGAGACTTGCATACAGCCCGTCGTAAATGGGCCCGCGTTCAGACTGCCGGTATGGGCCACGGCCGTCATCGCGGTCCGGCCCCGCGTCCCACGACAGACCCAGCCAGGCGAGGTCGGCGAGCTGCGAAGCCTCAAATTCCGGTCCGCCGCGCTCGCGGTCGCTGTCCTCGACGCGCAGGATGAAGCGCCCGCCAGAGGCGCGGCCGAGCAGGAAGCTGAAGAGCGCCGTCCGCGCATTGCCAAGGTGCAATGCGCCGGTCGGGCTGGGCGCGAAACGCGTGACGGTCCCTGGGTCCATGGGCGGGACAGTCTACGGGATCGGGCACGGCGTCTCACGCGCCGGGGTGCGCTAATATCCCCCGGAGGAATCATCCCATGCCGCACCGCGCCGCCATCCTGCTGCTCGCCCTGATACCCGCCCTCGCGGCCGCGCAACCGTCGAGTTCGCTCGCGCCGCGGGTGCGGGTCGAGACCTCGCTGGGTGCTTTCGTGCTGGAGCTCGATACGGTGCGCGCGCCCTTGTCCGCCGAGAATTTCCTGCGCTACGTGCGCGACGGTTATTACGACGGCACCGTATTCCACAGGGTCATTGCGAACTTTGTCGTGCAGGGCGGCGGATACGATGCCAACCTTGCGGCACGCCAGGCTCACGCGCCGATACCCAATGAAAGCGGCAATGGCCTTTCGAACCGCCGCGGTACGGTGGGCCTCGCGCGCGAAGAGAGCCCGCATTCCGGCTCGTCCCAGTTCTACATCAACCTGATGGATAACGCCGCCCTCGATCCCCTGCCCAGCCGCTGGGGTTACGCGGTATTCGGCAGGGTCGTGGAGGGAATGGATGTCGTCGATCGCATCGCACATCTGGTGACCGAAACGGTTCCCAATTTCGGCGCGGATGTCCCGGTCGACCGGCCGGTCATAAAGCGCGCCTGGGTCATCGAAACTGCACCTGCGCCTGTGCCCGCGGCGGAGGCCAAGAGCCCCGAGTGAGCACCTGGTTCGCTTCCGACCTGCATCTCGATCCATCCACACCGGAAATCGCAGAGCGCTTTCTCCGGTTTCTCGCCGGCCCGGCGCAGGGCGCCGGTTCCCTCTATCTGCTCGGTGACATCTTCGAGGCCTGGCTTGGCGACGACGATCCCGAGCCTGCCCATCGCGAGGTCATGGCGGCGCTCGCAGCCGTGACGGCGCGCGGCACCCTGCTCTACCTGATGCATGGCAATCGCGACTTCCTGCTCGGCGAGCGATTCTGCGCGGATACCGGGGCCACGCTTCTCGCTGATCCGGTGATCGTGACGATCGGCAAGGATCGCGTGCTGCTCAGTCATGGCGACGGCCTGTGCGTCGATGATGGCGCCTACCAGCGGCTGCGTGCGCTGGTGCGCGATCCGGGCTTGCGGCGCGGCTTCCTGGCACTGCCGCTTGCGAGCCGCCGGCGGCTTGCGACCGAGGCGCGGGCCGGCAGCCGCGAGCATCTGGCCGCCGCGGGCGAATACATCACGGATGTGAATCAGGCTGCCGTCGAGACGCTGATGCGCGAGTCCGGCGTGCGCACCATGATTCACGGTCACACGCATCGGCCCGGCACGCACCGATTCAAGATCGACGGCGAAGAATGTACGCGGATAGTGCTGGGCGCCTGGCATTCGACCGCCAGCGTGCTGCACTGGGATCCGGCGGGCTTCCGGCTGGAGTCGTGGCCCGTCTGAAGGGCTGCCCCTGGGGCCGTCGACTAGGGTGCGCCGGGCACCCGCTCGAGTTCGTAGCCCTCGTACTCCCCTGCAATTTCCGCGAGTATCGCCGCGCTCTTGTAGCGATGCGCCGGTTCCTTGGCAATGCAGTTGTAGAGGATTTCTTCGAGGTTCTTGAACTCCGTTGGCAGTTCCGGCAATGGCGAATGCGCGTGCTTGTAGATCACCTGCATCGGCGTGCCGGCGACATACGGCTTACGGCGCATCAACATCTCGTAGAAAATGACGCCCAGGCTGTAGATGTCGCTGCGCTCGTCCGTTTCGCGGCCATGGCCCTGCTCCGGGCTCATGTAGTACGGCGTTCCGAAAATCTCGCCGCTGCTGGTGATCGCCGCATCGAGTTGGAGCTGCTTCGACAGCCCGTAATCGATCAGGGCCACCGAAGACTCGTCGCGCAGCATGACGTTGCCGGGCTTCAGGTCGCGATGTTGCACACCGGCTCTGTGCAGGACCGTGAGCGCCTCGGCCATCTGCCGCAGGAATTTCAGGGCCTGAAGGGGTTTCATGCCGCTCTTGATGCGGGTCCGCAGGTCGCCGAGCGGAAAATATTCCATCACGATGAATGCATGATCATCGCTGACGCCGAAATCGTAGACGCGTGCGATGTTTGGATGCTTGATATCGGCGGCGATCTGGTACTCGCGCAGGAAACGATCGAATGTCCTGGCGCCGGCACCATCGTCCGGCGGCTGCCTCAGCACCTTCAGCACGACCTGCTCGCCGGTCCGCTCGCTTTGCGCCAGATAGACGGAAGAGACCGGATTCTCGGCAATCTGATCGACCAGCCGGTAACCACGGATCGTCGCGTCGCCAAAGCGTGTCCCGCGCGGCGAGTCATCCGCGCGTGGCGACGGCGGCAGTGCCTTGCCCCGCCTCGCCTGCGCCGCGCGCAGCGCTTCGATGAGCCGGTCATGGTCGATCCTGGTCTTGGACAGGCAGGCGTGCGCGCCAGCCGCAATAGCGGCTTCCTCGGACTCCGCTGTCGGCGCGGACAGCAGATAGATGATCGGTGGAAAGCCGTTGCGCCGGCTCAGGTCGCGTAGCCATGCCAGGCCATCCGCCTGACCCGGTGTATCGCCCAGCAGCACGGCATCGTAGGCACTGCCGGAAAAATCGGCCGGCAGCTTGCCCTGTGCCACCGGATCGTACTCGGCGATGCTCGGTGAATCGAAGCCTGTCGCCACGTGACGCGTCAACAGGCGCCGATAGACATCCTGCTCGTCGATGATCAGAATCCTGGCCGTCATGTTTTTATTCTAGCCTGAGCATCATCATCAGGTCGCCGACATTCGTGCCGGTCGGTCCCGTGTAGATCAGGTCACCAGTGGCTTCGAGCAGACTGCCGCTATCCGCTGCCGCCAGGCATTCTCCCGCGTCATAGCCTGCTTCCCGTGCGCGCGCGAGGGTGTCGCCGTCGACGATTGCGCCCGCATCCTCGCTCGCGCCATCGCGACCATCGGTTCCCGCCGCCAGGACCAGGAGTTCCCGGTGGCCCGCAATCTGCTGCGCGGCGGCCAAGGCGAAATGCTGGCAACGTCCGCCTCGCCCGGGCTGCGCCGGAAGTCGGACGACAGTCTCGCCGCCCCACAGCTGCAGATTCGCGCCGCCGACGGCGAACTCATGGCAGGCAGTGCGGGCCGCCGCAGCGGCTTCCCCCGAAAGCCGGGCGGCCGCGCGTTTCGGGTCGAGCCCGCGCGCGCGCGCTGCGCGAAGCGCCGCATCCAGCGCATCGTCGAGACAGCCGACCAGCGTGACGCGGCATTGCGGACTCGCCAGCAATCCCGAGCCGAGCACCGCGGGATCATCGTCTGGCACGTCCGAGATCATCAGGCCCTCGACATCGCAATCACGAAACAGTCTGGGCAGGCGGCCGGCCTTGACCAGCGACAGGGCTGCACGTTTTGCGTTCAGCGTCGCGATGTCGACGGCTTCGGCATGACCCCATTCATTCAGCCGCCGCAGTTCTGCGAGCGTGACACCCGGTGCCAGCACTTCGAGGAGCGCCGATGCCCCGCCCGATACGAGCAACAGCACGCGACTGCCGGCCGGTGTGGCGCCCGCGAATGAGAGCGCAGCGCTGCCCGCCGCGAGGCTGTGCTCCCCCGGCATCGGGTGGTCGCCGGCCTGAAAGCCAATCTGCGGATACGCGCGCAGATCATCGGCGAGACCGTCGTCCGGCGCGATGACCAGGCCGCGCACCACCCGCGCACCCAGTGCATCGAGCGCGCCCTGCGTCATCGTGGATGCCGCTTTGCCGACCGCAAGAATGCTGACGGGCCGCTCATCCTGATCCGCGGAGAGCGCGGCCCGCACGCGCCGGCGACTATCCACGGCAGACAATGCGCTCCGGTAAAGATCCAGCAGGAGTTCGCGGCGCCGGTCGCCCTGTGCGCCGCCCATCGGCGCGTCAGTCAGACCGCGCGCGCCGCGCGGCCGCCCTGCAGGTCCAGGAGGCGCTGTGCGCGCGCCCCGTCCGAGCGGTCGCGCTCGAGGCGCGCGAGATACTCGCCCGTGACGTCACCGGTGACGTAATGCCCGGAAAAGCAGGAAGTATCGAAGCTCGTGATGCGCGCGTGGCCGTGGCGGCAAGCGACGATCAGGTCCTCGAGATCCTGGTACAGCAACCAGTCGGCACCGATGATCCTGGCGACCTCTTCCTCGCTGTGACCGGCGGCGACCAGTTCGGTCGCGACCGGCATGTCGATGCCGTAGACATTCGGAAAACGCACCGGCGGCGCTGCCGAGGCGAAGTAGACATTGCTGGCCCCGGCCTCGCGCGCGAGGTCGATGATCTGCGCCGCAGTCGTGCCGCGCACGATCGAATCGTCGACCAGCAGCACATTCCGACCGCGGAACTCCAGGTCAATCGCATTCAACTTGCTGCGCACCGACTTCTGCCGCAGGTCCTGTCCCGGCATGATGAAGGTTCGGCCAATGTAGCGGTTCTTCACGAATCCTTCGCGATATTTGACGCCGAGAGCGAGCGCCAGTTGCAGGGCGCTGGTCCGGCTGGTGTCCGGAATCGGGATCACCACGTCGATGTCGTGGTCCGGCCGCAGGCGCGTGATCTTCTCCGCAAGTTTCTCGCCCATCCGCATGCGCGCCTTGTGCACCGAAATGTTGTCGATGATCGAGTCGGGCCGCGCGAAATAGACGTACTCGAAGATGCAGGGCGTGTGTTCCGCCGCCGGCGCGCACTGCCTCGCATGCATCCTGCCCTGCAAATCGATGAAGATGGCCTCGCCGGGACCGACATCGCGAACCAGCCCGAAATCGAGCATGTCGAGCGCAACGCTCTCGGACGCCAGCATCCATTCCGGGCCGCGCGGTGTCTCCCGCCGCCCCAGTACCAGTGGCCGGATGCCGTGCGGATCGCGAAAACCGATGACGCCGTGACCGACGATCATCGCGACGACGGCGTAACCGCCCCGGCAGCGCCGGAATACCGCCTCGAGTGCGCGGAAGACGTCAGCGGCCGCCGGTCGCGCCGCAGTCGAGCGCTGCAATTCGCTTGCGAACACGTTCAGCAGCACTTCCGAATCCGAGCGTGTGTTGAGGTGGCGGCGATCCTCAGCGACCATCGTGTGCGTCAGCTCGTCGGCGTTCGTCAGGTTTCCGTTGTGGCCGATGCTGATGCCGAATGGCGCGTTCACATAGAATGGCTGGGCCTCGTCGGCGCTGTCGCAGCCGGCGGTCGGATAACGGACATGACCGATACCCGCGTTGCCGATGAGCAGGCGCATGTCGCGCTCGCCGAAAACGTCGCGGACCAGGCCCTTGTCCTTGCGGGAAAACAGCGCGCGATCGTCCATCGTCATGATGCCCGCAGCATCCTGACCGCGGTGCTGCAGCACCGTCAGCGCGTCGTAGATTCTCTGGTTGACCGGGCCCGTGCCGACCATGCCGACGATGCCGCACATGGCCTCAACTCCCGGGGGTCTTGGCGGCCCGATCCAGCAGCTCGGCGGCTGCCGGCTCGGCATAGTGCTCGAGCCAGCTGGCGACAGCGTAGGCGACCGGCATGGATCTTGTCTTTTGCCACCAGTGTTCCTGGTCGAGACCAACCGCCTTGCCGCCGATCACCAGCAGTCCGATCACGACGGCTGCGCGCATCAGCCCGAACAACCCACCCAGGATACGGTCCACCAGCGCGAGACCCGCGGCGGTCCGAAGGAAGTGCGCCACTACGGCGCCGACCAATGAGCCTGCCATCAGCGTGAGCAACAGGACAATCGCCCTGCCGGTCCATTCGCGGATGCCGGGCTCGGCGAGCGCACCTCCCATCCACGGATACAGCAGGTACGCGAAGTGCCAGGCGAGCCAAAGGCCGATCAGCCAGGACAGCAGCGCGATCGCTTCGCGAACAAACCCGCGCACGCATCCGAGGATGAGCGACACCAGCAGGATGACTGCGAAGAGATGGTCAGCGCCATTCATCAGGCCGTAGCTCCATCGGGGCGAGCGGCATTCTAGCCGAACATTGCGATAACCGCCGGTGGCGTTTCACGGATGCGGCGCGACCACCGGCTGGAATCCGTCTTTGCGAAGTCGTTCGGCGATGGCGGCGGCGCGCGCGCGATCCTGTTCCGGTCCGACGCGAACCCGGTGCAGCAGCTGCCCGCCCGCCCGGTACTCGAGCACGAATGCTGAGTACCCGCGAGAGCGCAGCTCGGCAACCAGCGATTCCGCCTTGCTCCGGCTGGAAAAGGCGCCAAGCTGCACGGCCCAGGCCGATTGCGGGGGGGCGGCGGGTCCGGGTGCCCCGGCTGCCGCTGGCACGGCCGGCGATACTGGCTCCGCTGCCCCGGTGCCGGCTGGCGGAGGCGCCGCTTGGCCCGTCTTTGGCAATTCGGATGCCGGCGTTGCTGGATTGGCCTGGGGCGCCTCAGGCTCCGGCACGAGAGCATCACTTTCCGCAGGCGCTGCCGAGTCGCCGATTACGACTTCAACGCTCTTTTCATCCGCCGGCGGGGGCTGGCCAGTCGAGGTACCGGAGCCTTTCAGTAACGCCGGCACGAGCAACACGATCAGCGCCACGAGCACCAGGGCGCCAACCAGTCGTTCACGGATCCGCACGTCCATTGCGCCCGAATTGTAAACCGAGATACTGCAGGCTGGGACCGACCGTATGAAATGAACCGAACACCAGGATCCGATCACCGGCAGCGCAAGCCGCAACGGCACGATCGCAACCGGCGGCAACGCTGTCGGCCGCTGAAACAGGCGAACCGGTCTGCAGTGCGATTCGTGCTGCCAGTTCCGATTCGGGCAAGGCGCGCGGCCCATCGAGCCTGACGGCGACCCATTCCTGCACCTGGCCCTGGAGCGCCGAAATGACTCCTTCAATCTCCTTGTCGGCAAGAATGCCGCAGACCGCAATGGTCCGGCCACGGGTCCGGCGCGCCGCGAGGCTTGCGGCAAGGGCCCGCGCCGCATCCGGGTTGTGGGCGACATCCAGAATCCATTCCTGATCCTTGCTGACGATCTGGAACCGGCCCGGGAGTTGCACACCCGTGAGTCCGGCGCGCACCGCTTCGTCTGGAACCAGCACGCCCGGCTCCGCGGCTTCCAGCACCGCAAGCGCCGTGGCCGCATTTGCAAGTTGCCTGCTGCCCGCCAGCGCCGGCAGCGGCAAATCGCGGCGCCGTGAACCAAGTCCCACGTAGTCCCAGCCATCCGGGCGCTCGACAAAGTCAAAATCCAGACCAAGGCGCCTCAGGCGTGCGCCGCATCCGGACGCAACGCGGCCGACGCTTTGCGGCATGTTGCGCGAGCCGAATATCGCCGCTCGTCCCGGCCGGAAGATGCCCGCCTTCTCGATGCCGATCTGTTCGACCGTGTTGCCCAGCCATTCGCGATGGTCGAGGCCGATTGAAACGACCGCAGCGACATCGGCGTCCAGCAGGTTGACTGCGTCCAGCCGCCCGCCCATGCCGACTTCCAGCACCGCCACGTCGACGTGTTCATGCGCGAAGGCGACAAATGCCGCCAGGGCATTCCACTCGAAGAATGACAGCGAGACATCCCCGCGCGCCGCGTCGATCCGGTCAAACGCACTCAACAACAGCTCATCCGTGACCTCGCGCCCACGGATCCGGATCCGCTCCTGGTAGCGAATGAGGTGTGGCGAAGTGAACAGGCCGCATTCGTAACCGGCCACCGTCAGAATCGAGTCGAGGTAGGCAGCGACCGATCCCTTGCCGTTGGTTCCTGCGATGGTGAGGACCACCGGCGGACGCGCAAGCGCGAGCCGGCGGAACACGACGCCGACCCGCTCGAGGCCGGGGTCCACGACCCGCGGATGCGCGACCTGTTGCCATTCCAGCCAGGCCGCAACGGAATCGAATCGCATGGGATCCGCTAGCCGGAAACCGGTGGCCGGCGCAACAACAAGCGCAACAATCCTGCGATGCGGTCACGCAGGTCGCGGCGGTCGACGATCATGTCGATGGCTCCATGCTCGAGCAGGAACTCGCTGCGCTGGAAGCCCTCGGGCAGTGTCTCCCGCACGGTCTGCTGGATCACGCGGGGGCCCGCAAATCCAATCAGTGCGCGCGGCTCGGCAATGTTCACGTCGCCGAGCATGGCAAGACTTGCAGAGACCCCGCCGGTCGTGGGATCGGTCTGCACCGACACGAACGGCAGGCCATGGCGCGCCAGGACGGCGAGCGCCGCACTCGTCTTGGCCATTTGCAGCAGCGACAGCAGGCCCTCCTGCATCCGCGCACCGCCGCTCGCCGAGAAACAGACCACGGGCATGCGGTGCTGGATGGCGTGCTCGACGCCGCGCACGAAGCGTTCACCGACCACGGAACCCATCGATCCGCCCATGAACGCGAACTCGAATGCGCAGGCGACGACTTCGATGCCGTCGAGCGAGCCGGCCATTACGACCAGCGCGTCAAGTTCGCCGATGGTCTTCTGCGCGGCCGCCAGGCGATCGCGGTAGCGCTTGCTGTCGCGAAAGCGCAGCGGGTCCTCGGGCGCCACGTCCGCGCCGATCTCGGTCAAGGTATCGGGATCCAGGAATCGCGCCAGGCGGTCGCGTGCACCGACACGCATGTGATGCGCGCACTTCGGGCAGACATTGAGATTGCGTTCGACCTCCGGCCGGTACAGCACCGAGTCGCAGGCCGGGCACTTCATCCACAGGCCCTCCGGGACCGAGCGCGTGCGGCGTTCAGTCTTGATCCGCGACGGGATGATTTTCTCAAACCAGGTCACGTGGATTCCCGCTGGTTCTGGCCGGCGATCATAGCCCAAGGCGGAAGCCGGACAAGCTCGGGTATCCCCAGGGCTGGCGGGTACTGCACGCCCAGCAGGTAGAGGCCATGAGCAGGCGCCGTAATGCCGGCGCGTGCGCGGTCGCGGCTCGCGAGTGCCTCGGCGACCGATGCGGCCCCCCGCTCGCCGGTTCCGACCGGAAGCAGTGTCCCCACGATGTTGCGCACCATGTGATGCAGGAATGCGTTTGCCGTGATGTCGATTGTCACGAGCGGCCCGGCCGCGGTCACGCCGATCGAGTCGACGCGGCGATGAGTCGTCTTCGACTGGCATTCGGCGGCACGAAACGCCGAGAAATCATGTTCGCCGACCAGCTGCTGGGCAGCCTCGTGCATGGCAGTGGCATCCAGCGGGCTACGCACCCACCAGGCACGCTCGCGAAGCAGTGCGGGGCGTGTAGCGCGCTGCAGAATGCAGTATCGGTAGCTGCGCGCCAGCGCCGAATGCCGGGCATGAAACCCGGCGTCAACGCCAACGGCCCAGGTCACCGCGATTTCAGGCGGCAGCTCGCCATTGGTACCGAGTACCCAGCCGCGCATCGGGCGCTCGGCCGTGGTATCGAAATGGGCGACCTGGCCAAAGGCGTGAACCGCAGCATCGGTGCGTCCTGCGCAGGTCGCCTCGACGGGATGATTGGCGACGCTTCCCAGCGCGCGCTGGACATGGTCCTGGATGGTTGCCAGCCCGGGCTGCAACTGCCAGCCGGCAAATCGTGCGCCGTCGTATTCCAGGCCGACGGCGAGGCGCCGCCGCGCCGCGCTCACGCGCCCGGCAGCGAGTCGATCAGCCGGCGTGCTTCCTGCTTCTGCGAGGCACTGCCCTCGGCCAGCACTTCCTGGAGGATATTGCGCGCCCCGTCAGGGTCGCCCATGTCCATATACGCACGCGCCAAGTCGAGCTTGGTGCCCACCTCGCTCATCGTGACGGGCTCCAGGTCGGACAACTGCGGCAACTTTTCCGTTGCAGCATAGCTTGCGGTCGAGGAACTCGCCGTGCCGGCGTCCTCCATGGCACTGCCGACATCCAGGTCGATAGCGGCGGCACTGCCGTCTTCCATTGAAGCCAACAGGGCCGTGCGTTCCGCATCCGACACGCGCGCGATGCTGGTGGCGTCGGTGCCCGTAGACTTCGGCATCTGGCGCGTGCTTTCGTCGCGCGGCTCGAGCCGCAAGGTCTCTTCGACGTAAGTCGCCTGAATGGTGGCTTCGTCAGCCGATTCGGGCAGCCCTTCGAAATCGCCGACGTCCAGGCCCAGGTCGTCGATTGCCATTTCCGCCGTTGCATCCGGCGACAGGGAGCCGGTGAAGTCGCTGCTGCTGACGCGTTCGCGAATCGTGTCGCTGCCGCGCTGGCGCAGCGCGGGCGTTTCGACCGTCGGAGTCTCCGAAGACGGAAGTTCAAGGGTCGGCATCTCGACCGTTCCGGGGCCCTCGCGCGGGGAGATCTTCTGTGTCGTGTTGAAGGCCGCCGGACCTTCATCCAGGTTGAACTCGAGCATCTCGCGTTCACCGGTCACCGCATTGCTGTCGCTCGCGGCCAGCACCTGGCCGAGATCGAGGTCCATGCTCTCGTCTCCGGAGGGCGCCGACAGCAGTTCGAGGTCAACGCGATTCTCGCCGCCTTCGAGGCTGAGATCGACACCGGTGGACTGAACGTTACCGGCGAACAGCGATTCATCTGGCGCGAGTTGCCGGCCCATGATGACGACGCGATCCCAGTCGCCGCCGGACCCAAGGGTCTTGCGCAGGTCACGGGCGATCCCAAGAAAAGCCTGCGTGTCGCCAGCCACGAAATGAATTTCCGCAAGTTTCTGCTTGAGGTCATTGCGGTCCGGCTGCTTCTTCAGCGCCATCCTGATCAGGTCGCAGGCCTGGTCGTACAGACCGTAGGCCATGTGGAAATCCGCCTCGGCCAGCGGGTCGGCCTGGTCGAGATCCAGCGCCGCCTCGGTGCTGATCGTCTCTTCCTGGCTGACTGCCGGCGCCGGCTCGGGCTTCGCGCGCGCCGCGGGACGTTCCGGTTCCTCGACGAAGAAGCCCTCTTCCTCGACTCGTTCGATCTCGGCAGTCTCATCCGCAGCCGCCGGCAAGGTGCGCAGGCGCGTCGTCTCCGTGGGCACCGGCGCCGTCACCGGTAATTCAAAGCCCTTCAGCGCCACATCCACGTCCTGTTCGCGGCGGCGCCGGACATAGCCGTAGCCCAGGCCGCCAACCAGCACCAGCGCCGCTGCGCCGAGCAGGAACAGCCAGTTGTCCGTCAACCGATCGAGGAATGACGGCCCTTCAGCTTCCGGCGCAGGCTTTGGCTTCGCGGCAGGCTTGGGTTTCGGCTTGGCGACAACCTCGGGTTTCCTGGCCTCTTCGACCGGCGGCACCGCCGTACCCGTGTCGAACTCCGGAGCAACCGCCGTCTCTTCCGGCGCGGGTTTCTCCGGTGCGGCCACAACGGGCTTCTCGACCGCTTTGGCGCTCGCCAGCTTGCTCTGCAGCTCGGCCAGTTCCTGATGCTTGAGTTCCAGCAGGCGACTCTGCTCTTCGATTTCGCGCTGCAGCGTCCCGACCTGCGACTCGGTTGAGGCGCCAGCCACCGGTTTCCCGGCACCGGCCTCAGGCACGCCTTCCTCCGGTGTCACCAGACGCAGGCGGGCGCTCTCGGCACCGCCGCCGCTGGCGCGCCAGGCGGAAATCTGACGGCTGACTTCGGCGGATGCCTCGCCGGCCCCGATCGTCGAAAGTTCGTCCGAACCGGGCACACGCAGGATTGCGCCTGCGCGCAGCACATTGATGTTGCCCTGGAATGCTTCGGGATTGGTGCGGAACAGCCCGATCATCATCCGCTGCGTCGTCGCCCGATCGCCAGGCGCCAGCGAGCCGGCAATCTTGTAAAGGGTATCGCCGCGCTCGACCCGATAGGTCGACGGACCTTCCGCCGTCGGCGCGGGCGCGGCAGCAACCGGCTCGCTGGCTGGCGCAGCTGCCGGGGCAGCCGCGGGTCGCGGCGCCGCCAGCTCGGCTTTCGGCGCAACGATCGGCGCGGGCGCGGCCTGTTGGCTCTGCGGCGCGAAGACCGGCGGATCCAGCAGGACCGTGTACTCGCGCAGCAGCCGCCCGCGCGGCCAGCTGACGTCTACGAGAAACGACAGGAAGGGCTCGCTCACCGCTTCGCGCGAGCGGACCTGGATCACGCTGCGCCCATCCTTGCCGCGTCCGACGCGGAACTCGAGAGCATCCAGGTAGGCGGGACGGTCGAGGCCATAACGCTCGAACAGATCGCGCGACGCAAGCTGCGCCTGCAGCGCACTCAGCTCCTCTGGCGTCGCGGCGACCAGGTCGATCTCGGCCGTCAATGGCTCATTGAGCGCCGATCCCAAGCGGATTTCGCCCAGACCGAGGGGCAAGGCCACCGGTGGCGCGAGCAACATTGCCGACATGAGGACGCGCAGTTTCCAGCTCATCGTGACTCCCCAAGGCCGTCGTAGCCGGTCAGGCTTCGGCCATGAGTTTGCGAAGTGGTTGTGAAATCGATCACAAGTCCCTGATCCTTTGGACTATAGCTTACACGCCGGATTTACCAAAATCTTGCCCCCCGTCACGCAATTTCGGCCCCGCGAACCAGCCTGCAAAGGCAGGCGCAATGCTTTGATTCACGGGGACTACCGTCGATTCGTGATCACCGGAGTCCCGGAGACAATATCCGCACACTGCGCGCGATGGCGCAAGTAGTGATCCATCAGCACCAGCAATAGCATCGCCTCCGCAATCGGCACGGCCCGCAGCCCGACGCAGGGGTCGTGGCGCCCGGTGGTGACGATTTCGACGGGTTTCCCGTCCAGGTCAATCGTCCTGCCCGGCACCTGGATGCTGGAGGTCGGCTTGAACGAGATGTGAACAATCAAGTCCTGTCCTGAACTGATGCCTCCCAGCGTGCCGCCGGAATGATTCGAGGTGAAGCCCGAAGGCGTGAGCTCATCGCGATGCTCGGAGCCCCGTTGGGCTGCCACAGCGACTCCATCGCCAATCTCGACGGCCTTGGCCGCATTGATCCCCATCATTGCGAATGCGATGTCGGCGTCCAGCCGGTCGAACATCGGCTCACCGAGGCCAGGCGGCACGTTTCGCGCCAGGACCGTCACGCGGGCGCCGGCCGAATCGCCGTCCTTGCGCAGCTGGCGGAGATACTCCTCGAGCAGCGCGATCTTGTTCGGGTCCGCGCAAAAGAACGGATTGTCGCGCGCGCCGGAAAGATCCACGCAGTCGAGCCGATGCGGTCCCGCCTGGGACAGGTAACCATCGACCTCCAGACTCAGTTTCTCGCGCAGGTACTTGCGCGCGATCGCCCCGGCCGCAACTGTTGCGACCGTGATGCGTGCAGAGGAACGCCCCCCACCCCGATAATCGCGGAATCCGTACTTCTGCTGATACGCGTAGTCCGCGTGCCCCGGGCGGAAGCGGTCCTTGATCTTCTCGTAGTCGCGCGAGCGCTGATCCACGTTATCAACCAAGAGGCCGATCGCAGTACCGGTCGTACGGCCCTCGAACACGCCCGACAGGATCCGGACCCGATCCGGCTCCCTGCGTTGGCTCGTGTGCCGCGACGTGCCGGCGCGCCGCAGCTCCAGATCGGCCTGCAGGTCCTCTTCAGCAAGCATGAGCCCAGGCGGGCAGCCATCGATGATCGCGCCGATCGCCGAGCCATGGCTCTCGCCGAATGTCGTGACCGTGAACAGCTTGCCGATCGTGTTGCCGGACATGCGCAATTGCCTATAGCTGGCTGGCGTTCAGCAGGAACACGCCGCCGCCGCCGTGCTCGAATTCGAGCCAGGTGAATGGCACCGACGGCCAGCGCTGTCGCACGGCATCTTCCGTATCGCCGGTCTCGACGACCAGGATTCCATGCGGCTCGAGATGGCGGCGCGCACCCGCCAGGATCCGCGCGATGATCGCGAGTCCATTTCGTGTCGCATGCAGGCCAAGTCGCGGTTCAGAGTGATACTCCGGCGGCAAGCGGCGCAGTTCAGCTGCCGGCACATAAGGTGGATTGCTCACGATGATATCGTAGCGCCGCCCGCGCAATGCGCCATAGACATCGGATCGAAGGACCCGCACGCGATGTCCCAGCCGGTGGCGCCGGACATTATCGCGCGCCAGCGCCAATGCCCGCGGCGAGATATCGGTTGCATCGACACGGGCGCCAGGCAGCGCATGGGCCGCCGCAATTGCGATGCACCCGGAACCGGTGCCGATGTCGAGCACGCGGCCGACGCTCGTCGCGTCGATCCATGGCCTGAAGGAATTGCGGCAGATTTCGGCGATCGGCGAGCGCGGCACGAGTACGTCACGCGTCACGCGGAACTCGTGACCCGCAAACCAGGTGACGCCGGTCAGGTAGGCCGAAGGCAGGCGTTCCTCGATCCTGCGGCGCAGCAGTGCGTCGACCCTGCGCCGGCCGGCGGCGGGCACCAGCAGCCGGTAGCTGCCAGGCGCCGAATCATGCGGCAGTCGCAGCGCATGGAAGACGAGCGCCGCTGCCTCGTCGCGCGCATTGGCTGTGCCGTGGCCGTAGGCCAGCCCCGCCCGTTCGAGCAGGCGTGATGCCCAGTCCAGTAATTCGCCGACTCGTTGCGTGCCTGCCATCGTCCAAAGTCTAACCCGCCGCCCGCGCTGGGCGCGGGCGGCACTGTGGGATAATTCCAAGGTGAAGCGCCATCTCACCTGGGTCATCGTCCTCATCGCCGCACTGGCCGGCGCGACGAGCGGCTGGATCGCGATGCGCCTGGCAGCTGCTCCGGCGGCGCTGGAGCAGGCGACGCGACTCGACGTCGCGCGGCCGCTGCCGCAATTCGAGCTTACGGACCAGGCCGGCGGCGTCTTCCGGCGTGAGAGCCTGCGCGGCCAGTGGACACTGATGTTTTTTGGCTTCACGAATTGCCCAGACGTTTGTCCGACGACGCTCGCCACACTCGCCGAGGTCCGCCGGCGGCTGAAGGATCTGCCATCCGGCGATTGGCCGGTCGTCGCGTTCGTCAGCGTGGATCCGGGGCGCGACACGCCGGCCGCACTCGGTCGCTATGTATCGCATTTCGACCCGCAGTTCCTGGGCATCACCGGCGCGCCGGATGCGATTCAGACCCTGACGCATGGCCTCGGCGTGGCCGTATCGCTCGGGCCGGTGTCTGCGCATGGCAATTACACGGTCGATCACACTGCAGCGATCTTCATGATCGACCCGTCGGCCGCACTGGCCGCCGTATTCGGCAGCCCGCATGCGGCTGACGCGATCGCGGGCGACTACCGCAAGATCGTGGCCGCAAAGCGTTGACGGGCATCTCTGACGTGAGCAGCCGCAGCGTGCGCGATCGGGTCTTCATCGGGGCGCAATACCTGCTGCCCCAGCATTTCCTCTCGCGGCTGATAGGCTCGCTGGCACGCGCACAGGCCGGCTGGCTGAAGCGCGCGCTGATTCGCGGATTCCTCCGGCATTATCCCGTCGATCTGTCGGAGGCCGAACGCAGTAATGCGTCGGACTATGAGTCCTTCAATGATTTCTTCACCAGGCGACTGCGCCAGGGTGTCCGCCCGATCGACCGTGAACCGGCGGCGGTCGTCTGCCCGGTCGACGGCTATGTCAGCCAGGCGGGCGCATGCGGCGGCGACGGGATGCTGCAGGCCAAGGGAATCAGCTACTCCGTGAACGCACTCCTGGGCGGCGATGCAGCGCTCGCCGCGCAATTCGCAGGCGGCGCCTACGCAACGCTCTACCTCGCCCCGCACAACTATCATCGCATCCACATGCCGCTCGCCGGCACGCTGCGTCTGGCGCGACACGTGCCGGGCGATCTGTTCAGCGTCAACGCCGCGACTGCGGAAGGCGTGCCCGGGCTCTTTACGCGCAACGAGAGGATCGTTTGCGTCTTTGATACGAGCGCGGGCCCGATGGCCGTCGTGCTGGTCGGCGCCCTGTTCGTCGGCAGCATGAGTCTCAGCTGGGCCGGCGAAATCCGGCGGGAACACCCGCGCCGCATGCGCGAGCTCCCGGTGCGGCCGGTCATCGCGCTCGAAAAGGGTGCCGAGCTCGGATGGTTCAACATGGGCTCGACCGTGATCCTGATGTTCGCTCCGACGGGCCCGGTACTGGTGCCGGGCCTGGCGCCCGGACAGCCCATGCGCATGGGCAAGCGCATTGCCACATATTCATGAATCACGCTGAGTGGCGGCCCGCGGCAAGCATTGAAGTGATCCGGAGTCGCGCGTCGATGCTTGCGCGCGTCCGTGCCTGGTTCGCGTCCGAACGGGTTCTCGAGGTGCAGACGCCGCTGCTGTCCCCGGCCGCCGTCAGCGACCCGCAGATCGAGTCGATCGCGGCGCAGCCATTGCGGGGCCCGGCCATGTACCTGCAGACCTCGCCTGAGTATCCGATGAAACGCTTGCTCGCGGCCGGGGTCGGTGACTGTTACCAGATATGTCCTGTGTTCCGGGATGGTGAATCGGGTCGCCAGCACAATCCGGAATTCACGATGATCGAGTGGTACCGCGTGGGCTTCGGCGTGGATGAACTTGAGCGCGACGTTGACCGCCTGTTGCGCGCCGCGCTCGGTGAGCTGCGCGCGTTGCAGCCGGCGCGTCAGGTCACTTATCGACAGGCCATCGCCGATTCCTGCGGCCTGGACTGCAGCAGCGCAACATCGGAGGAGATCGAGACAGTCCTGCGGGATCGCGGTGTCGCGCTCAATTTGACTTCCGGCCAGGATCGCGATGCCTGGCTCGACCTGCTGATGGCGACCGTGGTCGGGCCAGGGCTCGGCCACGCGGGCCCGGTATTCGTGCGCGATTACCCGGCGAGCCAGGCAGCATTGGCGCGTCTGCGCGATGACGGGGATGGCTGGCCGGTCGCAGAACGATTCGAGCTCTATCTTGACGGTGTCGAACTTGCCAACGGCTTCCATGAACTGGGCGACGCGCTCGAACAGCGGCGGCGATTTACGCAGGATCTACAGAAGCGGCAGCAGCGCGGCCAGCGACTGGCGCCGCTGGACGAGAAATTTCTGGCTGCGCTGGATGCAGGCTTGCCCGATTGCGCCGGCGTTGCCCTCGGGTTCGACCGGCTGGTCATGGCGGCGCTCGGGCTGCCGTCGATCTCCGGGGCGATGGCGTTTCCAGTTGACCAAGCCTGAGGAGACGGGATGAATCAGTCATTCACTGAAACGTACCAGGGGCTGTTGCGGCAGGCCGAAGGTCTGTTCGACGGCGAACGCGATCCCTGGGCCAACGCTGCGAACGCAGCGGCATTGATTCGCGAACTTGTGCCCGATCTCAACTGGGCCGGCTTCTACTTCCTGCGCGGCGGGCAATTGATCGTCGGGCCGTTCCAGGGGCGGGTTGCCTGCGTGCGGATTCCGCTGGGGCAAGGGGTATGCGGCAAGGCGGCGCAGGGGCGTGCGACCGTCATCGTGCCGGATGTGCACCAGTTCCCGGGGCACATCGTCTGCGACGCGGCGTCGAATTCCGAAATTGTCGTGCCGCTGATCGCGCAGGAGCGGCTGGTCGGCGTGCTCGACCTCGACAGCCCAAGTTACGGTCGCTTCGGCCCGCAGGACGCCGTCGGGCTCGAAGTCCTTGCGGTGCGGCTCGCTGCTGCCTGCGACTGGCGACTTGCTGGTATCGACGGGTTCGACGCGGGCTGGACCGGTCGCGGCGGCCGCCGCGAGGTCACTTGACGCGCGCGATGTACTGGCCGCTGCGCGTGTCGACCCGGATCGACTCGCCCTGATTGACGAACAGCGGCACCTTGACCACCGCGCCGGTCTCGAGCTTTGCGGTCTTCGTGCCGCCGGTAACTGTATCGCCACGCATGCCCGGATCGGTTTCGACGATCTTGAGCTCGACGTGGGGAGGTGGCGTCACGGTCAACGGCTGGCCATTCCACAAGGTCACGATGCAGACGACGCCTTCCTTGAGCCATTGAGCCGCGTCACCAACGGCGGTCTGGCCCGTCGAATACTGCTCGAAGCTTTCGGGCTGCATGAAGTGCCAGAAGCTGCCGTCGAAGTACAGGTACTGCATGTCGACATCGACCACGTCGGCGGCCTCGACGGAATCGCCCGACTTGAAGGTCCGCTCGATGACCCGCCCGGTCCTGAGATTGCGGATGCGGGCGCGATTGAAGGCCTGGCCCTTGCCGGGCTTCACGAATTCGTTGTCAACGATCGTGCAGGGATCGTTATCCATCATGATCTTCAGGCCCGACCGGAATTCATTGGTGTTGTAAGTGGACATCTCAGGTGGCCGGGGCCCTGGTTGCAGGCCGGTGCTGGACAAAAGGGCGCGTATCATAGCCAGAACCCGATCGACCGACCACCCTGCCCGAAACCGCGCTCCAGGCGTGAAATGCGCCGTGAATGGCACGGTCCCGCGCCGCTGCCAGTCTCCAGCGTATGGCATTCCACGACGCCGGTCGCGAAACTCATGGAATTCGGGATGTTAGTATCCTGCCTCCCACGCCAACCGACCGCAGCCGGAGCCGGAATTGAAGCAACCTGCCGCCGTCCCGATGATCGCCCTGACCCGCAGTCAGGACAACGTCGAGGCGATCAACAAGGCGCTGCGTAACGCCGGCCATCCGGTACACGTGACCTGGCTGCCGGATGCGCGCGACCTGGGGGACGTGTTGACCCAGGCATCCGCTGAAATGCTGCTGCTGTTCGCCGACGAAGGCATCATCGATCTCGCGAGTGCCATGGATTTTCGCTCGCGTTTCGCACCGGAGGTGCCGGTGCTTGTGGTGCGCGACAAACTCGACGAGATCTCGATTGCGGAGGCGCTGGCGCTCGGGGCCCAGGACGCGGTGACGCTCGGCAATATCAGGCGGCTGCAATTGGTGGTCGGTCGCGAGTTGCGTACCTACCGCCTCGACCGGGCGCTTTCGGTCACACTCGCCACGGCGCGCGAATACAAACAACAGCTGCAGCATGTCGTCGAGGGATCCACCGACGCCATCGCCCAGGTCCAGGAAGGCATCATCGTCGACGCGAATCCGGCCTGGATCGAATTGTTCGGCTATTCGTCGGCCGACGAAGTCACCGGCACGCCGCTGATGGATGCGTTCGACGCGGATGATCATGTGGCGATCAAGGGCGCACTGGTCGCGTGCCTGCAGGGCAAGTGGTCCGGCCACACGCTGCATGCTTCGGCACTCTTGGTCAGTGGCCACACGCCGTCGCTGGAATTCCAGCTGCGCAAGGCCGAGTACGACGGCGAGCCCTGTGTCCAGGTTTACGTGCCTGCCCGGGTCAAGGACGGCGGCGAGGTCGAGCGCCGGCTGGAAGAGGCGATGCAATGCGACCCCGCGACCGGCTTCCTGTATCGCCGCTTCTTCGTCGAAAAGCTGCGCGAGCGTCTGGCCCAACCCGCGAAGGCCGGCGTCCGGTTTCTGGCATACATCGAGCCCGACAAGTACGAAGCCGTGCTCGAAGACGTAGGCGTCATGATTGGCGAGGATTTCCTGACGGATTTTGCGCGACTGCTGCGCGAGCAGGTGCAGGCAGGCGATCTTGCGGGCCGCTTTGGCGGCAACGGCTTCATGGTATTGATCGAGCGCGGCAACAGCCGCGATGTCGATGCCTGGGCCGCGCATGTCGTGCAAAAGGTCGCGAGCGAGGTCTTCCAGATCGGTTCGAAGTCTGTCTCGACGACCTGCACGATCGGCCTTGGCCCAGTGCCCGCCGAAATCCGTGAGCCCGAAGGCCCGGCCAATGACGCCTACAATGCCAGCCGCCAGGGACGCGAGCTGGGCGGCAATCGCGTGCAGCTGCTGGAACACACTGGCGCGATCCTGAAATTGCAGGAGGCGGACCGGCAGTGGATCAAGCAGATCAAGTCGGCACTGATGGAGAACCGCTTCCGGCTCGTGCAGCAGCCGATTGCCAGCTTGGTCGGCGATGACCAGGGCATGTTCGACGTGCTCGTTCGCATGCTCGACGAGCAGGGACAGGAAGTCCTGCCATCGCTGTTCATGCCGGCCGCCGAGCGCAACGACCTGATGAAGAATATCGATCGCTGGGTCATTGGCGCGGCAATGTCTTTCTGCGCGGCCCGCAAGCCGGGGGGCCTGTTCGTGCGCCTGTCAGAGGACTCGCTGTCCGACAAGTCACTGCCCGGCTGGCTCGCGAACCAGCTGAAGACCACGAAAATCGAGCCGGCGCGCATGGTTTTCCAGGTCCGCGAGGAAGTCGCCGCCCATCAGGTCAAGGAAGCGCTGCGACTGCAGGACGCGCTGCACGCACTCAAGTTCCGGTTTGCGATCGAGGGCTTTGGCCTCGGGCGCGACGCCGAGCAGCTGCTGAGTCATCTGACTCCGGACTTCGTCAAGATCCATGGCGCGCTGATGCAGGGCCTGTCGGCGGACCAGGATAAACAGAGTCGCGTGAAGTCGCTCGTGGACCTCGCGCACAAGTGCAAGGCGACAACGATCGGCGAGCGCGTGCAGGACGCGAATACCATGGCCGTGCTCTGGCAGCTCGGCGTGGAATGCATCCAGGGCTATTTTGTCAACGCACCCGAGGAAATCGTCCTCACTTCAACGATGGCTTGACGCGCCGCAGGCTGCTCGGCGCCGATTTCAATCACTCCACGCTGAGCCGATCGACTTTTCGCCAGCCGCGCGGAAGAAGTGCGCCACGCTGGCCCCGTTCGCCGCGGTAATCGGCAACATCCTTCCAGGCGATCGTCATCTTCCGGTCACCGCACCAGACCATCACGTTTTGCCCGGCTGCGACGACGGTCGCGGCAACCATCAGTTCCTCTCCGGCGCGGGATTTCTTGCCTGGCACACCAAAGATCAGATTACCGCGACCCTTCTCCATTTCCGGCAGGTCGCCCACGGGGAACGCGAGCAACCGCCCTTCGCTGTTGACTGACACGACCAGCGCCGCCGGATCGGCGGGCACTGACGCTGCCGCCAGCACCTTCGCATTCTCTGGCAGGTTGAACACGGCCTTGCCTGCCTTGTTGCGCGAGTAGAGCGCCTCGAGTTTCACGATGAAGCCATGACCCGCATCGCAGGCTAGGAGCCACGGATCGGCCGGCTCGCCGATCAGGACTGCCGCAAAAATTGCGCCGTCTGGCGGGTCGAGCCGACCCGACAGCGGCTCGCCCTGCCCGCGCGCCGAAGCCAGCGTGTGCGCCGGCAGCGAGTAAGCCCGCCCGGTCGAGTCAACGAACACGGCTTGCTGCGTGCTGCGGCCACGGGCCGCCGCCTGGAAGGAATCACCGGTCTTGTACGAAAGCGCGCGCGGGTCAATGTCGTGGCCACGTGCCTGCCGCACCCAACCGAGACTGGACAGGACGACGGTCACCGGCTCCGCCGTGACCAGTTCGGTTTCATCGATCGCCTGCGCGGCCTCACGCTCGACAATTTTCGTGCGGCGCTTGTCGCCATACTTCTCGGCGTCAGCATTGAGTTCCTCGCGGATCAGCTTCTTGAGCCGGGCGGGGCTCTTCAGTGTCTTTTCGATGCCCTCCTTCTCGGTCGAGAGCTCCGCCTGTTCGCCGCGGATCTTCATCTCTTCGAGTCGTGCCAGGTGACGGAGCTTCGTCTCGAGGATTGCCTCGGCCTGCTCGTCGGACAGCTTGAAGCGCTTGATCAGCACCGGCTTCGGCTCGTCCTCCTTGCGGACGATGCGGATCACCTCGTCCAGGTTCAGGAAGGCGATCAGCAGGCCTTCGAGGATGTGCAGGCGGGCATTGACCTTGTCGAGCCGGAACTGAAGCCGCCGCTTGACCGTATCGAGGCGGAAACCGAGCCATTCGGCCAGGATTTCCCTGAGTCCCAGCACTTTCGGGCGCCCGTCGAGCGCGATGACATTGAGATTCACGCGGTAACTGCGCTCGAGGTCGGTGGTCGCGAACAGGTGCGCCATCAGCTGTTCGACGTCAACCCGGTTCGAGCGCGGCGTGATGACGAGTCGTGTCGGATATTCGTGGTCGCTCTCGTCACGCAGGTCCTCGACCATCGGCAGCTTCTTTGCGCGCATCTGGCCCGCGATCTGCTCGAGGACCTTGGCGCCCGAAACCTGATACGGCAGCGCAGTGACGACGATCTCGCCCTCCTCCATTTCGTAAACGGCGCGCGCGCGGAATGTCCCATTGCCGCTCTGGTACATCGCGCGCATTTCCGATTTGGGCGTGATGATCTCTGCGCCGGTCGGGAAGTCCGGGCCGAGGATGTGCTTGCAGAGATCGCGCACGCTGGACTCTGGTTCGTCCAGCAGCAAGATGCAGGCGGCCACGATTTCCTTCAGGTTGTGCGGCGGGATGTCGGTCGCCATGCCGACCGCGATACCCTGTGTGCCGTTCAGCAGCACATTTGGCAGGCGCGCCGGCAGCAGCCTGGGCTCTTCGAGCGTGCCGTCGAAGTTCGGCACCCATTCGACCGTTCCCTGGGCGAGCTCCGACAACAGCGTCTCGGCGTAGGGCCGCAGGCGCGCCTCCGTATAGCGCATCGCGGCAAATGACTTGGGATCGTCGGTGGAGCCCCAGTTGCCCTGCCCGTCCACGATCGGATAGCGGTACGAGAAGTCCTGGGCCATCAGCACCATCGCCTCGTAACAGGCGCTGTCGCCGTGCGGGTGGTACTTGCCGATCACGTCGCCGACCGTGCGCGCCGACTTCTTGTGCTTGTTTGCGCTTGCGAGTCCGAGCTCGCTCATCGCGTAGATGATCCGGCGCTGCACGGGCTTCAGCCCGTCGGCTAGCTGCGGCAGCGCGCGATCGAGGATGACGTACATCGAGTAGTCGAGGTACGCCTTCTCCGTGAATGTCCGAAGCGGCTGCCGCTCGATGCCTTCGAAGTCGAGCGGCTGCTCCTTCATGGCTGGACGTCCGCGAGATTGCCCTTGCTCTCGAGCCATTCGCGCCGGTCCGCCGCGCGTTTCTTCGCCAGCAGCATGTCCATGGTCTGGTCGGCACCATCCTTGGCGTCAATCGTCAGCTGCACCAGCCGGCGCGTCTCGGGCGCCATCGTGGTCTCGCGCAGCTGCAACGGGCTCATCTCGCCGAGTCCCTTGAAGCGCGTGATCACTGGCTTGCCGCGCAGCCCCTCGGCCTGAATGCGGTCGAGGATGCCATCCTTCTCGTATTCGCCGAGGGCATAAAAGAGGCTCTTGCCAATGTCGATGCGAAACAGCGGTGGCATCGCCACGTAGACATGACCGGCCGTCACCAGCGCGCGGAAATGCCTGAGGAACAGCGCGCAAAGCAGGGTTGCGATATGCGCCCCGTCTGAATCCGCGTCCGCAAGGATGCAGATCTTGTGGTAACGAAGGCCCGCCAGGTCCATCGTGCCGGGATCCACGCCGAGCGCTGTGGCGATGTCGTGGACTTCCTGGGACGAGAGGATGTCCGCGGCATCGACCTCCCAGGTGTTCAGGATCTTGCCGCGCAGCGGCATCACCGCCTGGAATTCGCGATCGCGCGCCTGCTTCGCCGATCCGCCTGCCGAATCGCCCTCGACCAGGAACAGTTCGCAGCGCTCGGGCTGCTGCAATGTGCAGTCGGCAAGCTTGCCGGGCAGCGCCGGGCCGCTGACGATCCGCTTGCGCGTGACCCGCTGTGCAGCACGGGTGCGTTCCAGCGCGTTCGCGATCGCAAATTGCGCGATCTTCTCGCCGGCCTCCGGATGCTGGTTCAGCCACAGCGCAAACGCATCCTTGACCACGCCCGAGACAAAGGCGGCGGATTCGCGCGATGAAAGTTTTTCCTTGATCTGCCCGGCAAATTGCGGATTCTGCATGCGCACCGACAGCACGAATGCGACGCGATGCCAGACGTCTTCCGGCGCGAGCTTCAATCCGCGCGGCACGAGATTGCGGAACTCGCAGAACTCGCGCACCGCGTCGGTCGCGCCGGCCCGAAGTCCATTGACATGCGTGCCGCCCTGCGGTGTCGGTATCAGGTTCACGTAACTCTCGGCGATGGACTCGTCGCGCTCGGCCGCCCAGCAGAAGGCCCAGTCGGCAACCTCATGACCTCCCTTGACGTGGCCGGTGAACGGCTCATCCGGCAGCCGAAGGTCGTCACCGAGCTGCTCGATCAGGTACTCGCCGAGGTCACCGGTGAATAGCCATTCGTCGGTTTCGCCGGTCGCCTCGACGGCAAGCCTGACGCGCAGGCCCGGGCACAATACGGCCTTGGCTTTCAGCACGTGCTTGAGCCGCGGCACCGAGACACCTGCTGAGTCGAAGAATCCGGGGTCCGGCCAGAATCGCACCGTCGTGCCGGTCTGGCCACGCTTGGCGGGGCCGACGACTTCGAGTTTCGAGACCACCTTGCCGTCCCGGAACCCGATGTTCCATTCCTTGCCGTCGCGCCGCACATTGCATTCGAGGTGCTTCGACAAGGCGTTCACGATCGAAACGCCGACGCCGTGCAGGCCACCAGCCGCCTCGTAGCTATGGCCCGAGAACTTTCCGCCGGCATGCAGGCGGGTCAGGATCAGCTCGACGCCACTGACCTTCTCCTTGGGATGGATGTCGACCGGCATGCCGCGGCCGTCATCGTCCACCGAGACCGAACCGTCGCCGTGCACGATGACCGAGATGTTCCGGCAGTGACCGGCCAGCGCCTCGTCGACGCTGTTGTCGACCACCTCGTGCACGAGGTGATTCGGACTGCGCGTATCCGTGTACATGCCCGGACGGCGGCGAACCGGTTCGAGGCCGGTCAGGACCTCGATGTCCGAAGCGGTGTATGACTGGCTCATCCCGACCCGCTCATGGCGCGGCGCGTGTGCGCCGCAGGCGCGGCGATTCTAGCAGCCGCGCATGCCGGCAAGCGCAGCGGAGACTCAGCCCAGATCGCGGGCCAACGCCGCCGCACTTTCGGCGGGTAGCCGCGTGGCGTGCCGGTATTCAGGGTGATCGGTGCCAATCGTGATCGCGGCGCCCTTCTTGATTCCTTCGCGCATTGCCACCGTCAGCTCGAAGCGCAGCCAGTGCACGGCCGAAGTCTTTTCCTCATTCTCGCGCGCGAGATCCTCGTCCGCGATCGCGCGCACACGGCCAGCGTCCGCGACCTCGACATAGCACTGATCCTCGACCCCGCGCAGCCTGGCAAGCGCCACCGCCCGTTCGCGTGGGTCGGGGTACTCGATCATCATCGTCGCCTTCCAGTTGCTGCCGTCGGGGATCAGCGGGTTATAGGCATCAAGCTCCTCGCGAATGCCGCGCGGCTCGAAGATCCGTTCGATGCGCAGCATTTCCTGCACCTGGTACTGGATCGTCAGGCGGTCCTCGAAGATCCACGTCATGTTGGGCCCAACCGGTATCGTGCGTGTGCGCTTGTGTGCGATCACGTCCGCACGGAATGCGTCGCGACTCCTGGCGTATTGCTCAAGACTCATCAGGTCTGCTTCCTTGAGCGCGCCGCTGCTTGCTGCCTTGTCCAATCAGTCCTCCTCAGATGCCGTAGGCCCGCCGCAGCAGGCTTATCGGATGCGCAGGCAGGCGGCCCTTGCCAAGACCGGTACCGATCTGGTGCCCGGCCATCGGGCAGTCGCTCGCGAAATGGTCGGGCGCCGCAGCCTCGACGCGCTGCACGACCGGGCGTGCAATCTTCATTGAAACCTCATGAAACTCGCTCTTGACCGCATAGGTGCCGTCATGGCCGGAGCAGCGCTCGATGGTCGTCAGGGTCGTTCCTGGCACCAGACCGAGCACATCGCGAGTCTTCAGGCCTATGTTCTGCACCCGCAGATGGCAAGGCACGTGATAGGCCACCTTGCCCAGGCTCGAGCGGAAATCGGTGGCCAGCCGGCCTTCGGCATGTCGCAGCATCAGATATTCGAAAGGATCGAAGGTCCGTTCTGCGACCCGCCTGACATTTGGGTCGTCCGGAAACATCAATGGCAGTTCGCGCTTGAACATCAGCACGCAGGACGGCACCGGCGCCAGAATGTCGTGGCCCGACTCGACGAGAGCGGCGAGCACGGGGATATTCTGCTCTTTCAGCTTCTTGATCGCCGCGAGGTCGCCGAGTTCGAGCTTCGGCATGCCGCAACAACGCTCGAGTTCCGGCATGGCGACCGGGATGCCGTTGTGCTCCAGGACCGCGACCAGGTCGCTCAGGATGTCCGGTTCGTTACGGTTGCAGTAGCAGGTCGCGAAGAGGGCGACCCTGCCGGTGGTCCTCGCGGTCGGCAATGGGGTCAAGTCGGGCTTTGACCGCCGGGCTTCGAGGCTGCGAAAGCTCTTGCTGTGGTACTCCGGCAGCCGCGCGTCCGGGTGCACGCCGAGGCTGCGGTCCAGCATCCGACGGCCGAACCGGCTGCGATTGGCCGCGTTGACCACTTCGCTGACGACCGGAATTCCCGCAATCCTGCCGACCGCGTCCGTCGACGACAGCAGCCGGTCGCGAATGCCGGCTCCCTCCTCACGGAAGCGTACGGCCTTGGCGCGGAGCATCAGGTGCGGGAAATCGACATTCCACTCGTGCGGCGGCACGTACGGACATTTGCTCATGTAGCACATGTCGCAGAGGTAGCAGTGATCCACCACCTCCCAGTACGCCTTGCTGGGAACCGCCGCGAGCTCGCCGGTCGCCGATTCGTCGATGCGATCGAACAGCACAGGGAATGAATTGCACAGGCTGAAGCAGCGCCGGCATCCGTGGCAGATGTCGAACACACGCTCGAGTTCGCGCGTCAGCGAGTCGTGATTCCAGAAATCCGCGCTGTTCCACGGGAGCGCGTGCCGCGTCGGCGCTTCGAGGCTGCCTTCACGACGGCCGCCGGTCTCCCGCTCGTTCACGGGCTCACGCAATTGCGATGGCAGCTCAGTTGAGCTGGTCCAGTGCTTTCTGGAAGCGGTTCGCGTGGGAACGCTCGGCCTTTGCGAGCGTCTCGAACCAGTCGGCAATCTCGTGGAACCCTTCACCGCGGGCAGTCTTTGCCATGCCCGGATACATGTCTGTGTACTCGTGTGTCTCACCGGCAATGGCCGCCTTCAGATTGTCCGAAGTGCCGCCGATTGGCAGGCCGGTCGCGGGATCACCGACCTGCTCGAGGTATTCGAGATGGCCGTGGGCATGGCCGGTCTCGCCCTCGGCGGTCGAACGGAACACGGCTGCGACGTCGTTATAGCCTTCCACGTCCGCCTTCTGCGCAAAATACAGGTAGCGACGATTCGCCTGCGACTCGCCAGCAAAAGCCGCCTTCAGATTGCCTTCCGTCTTGCTGCCTTTCAGATTCATGGTTGCCTCCTCAGCGTTCCAGGCCCCAATGACCACGGTTTAGACAGATTCTAACACCAGCGTTGACCCCTTGTGCAGCGTCTGTGTAACGTACCCGCCCCACCTGCGCTGCAAGGCAGTTTCCCTTGACCCGACAGAAGTCCGCGACCCCAGATTTCGAGGCGGCGCTTGCCGAGCTCGAGCAGATTGTCGAGCGCCTCGAACACGGAGAACTGTCGCTGGAGGATTCATTGCGCCAGTTCGAGCGCGGTGTCGAATTGACGCGCAGCTGCCAGAAGGCCCTGCGCCAGGCCGAGCAGAAGATCAGCATCCTGAGCCGCGGGCCGGACGGGGAGAAGATCGAGCCATTTGTGCCACCCGCCGGGGAATGAGCAGTCGCTCGATGTCCCTCGAGGCCTCAGCGACACTCGACTGGCAGTCGCGTTACCGCGCCCGCATCGAAGCCGTGCTCGAGCGCACTTTGCCGGCCGGCGACTCAGCCCCCGCGGGGCTTCATCAGGCGATGCGCTATGCGACGCTTGGGCCTGGCAAGCGCATTCGGCCGGTGTTGGTTTACGCGACAGGCGCGGCCGTTGGCCTGCCGCCCGCAGCGCTTGATGGAGCCGCCGCGGCCGTCGAGCTGATCCACGCCTACTCGCTGGTGCACGACGACTTGCCGGCAATGGACAACGACGACCTGCGCCGGGGCCGCCCGACCACCCACCGCGCATTCGACGAGGCAACCGCGATGCTCGCCGGCGACGCTCTGCAGGTCCTTGCCTTCGAAATCCTCGCGGAGGACCCCTCGCTGCCGTTGGACCCGGCACTCCGCCTCGAAATGATCCGGATGCTGGCCCGCGCCAGCGGCACGCAGGGCATGGCAGGTGGTCAGGCGCTGGACCTCGCGGCGGTCGGAAAGGTGCTCGATCGCGGCCAGATTGAGGAAATGCATGCGCGCAAGACCGGCGCACTGATCCGCGCTGCAGTCTTGATGGCCTGCGCTGCTGCGCCCTCGCTGTCGGCGCCGAGACGGGAAGCGCTGGATCGCTATGGCACGGCGGTCGGCCTGTCATTCCAGATCGTCGACGATCTGCTGGACGTGCTCGGCGACACGGCGTTGACCGGCAAAACCAGTGGCGTCGATGCGCTGCGCGGCAAGCCGACTTATCCCGCGATCGTGGGCATTGCCGCGGCGCGCGAGCGCGCTGCGGAACTTGCCCGCGAGGCCGTCGAGGCGCTTGGCCTCTTCGGGCCCGAGGCCGGACAACTGCGCGAATTCGCCGGCGAACTGGTCGAGCGCAGCCACTGAACGATCGCCGCGGGTCTTATGCCGCTCGCAGCGCCTCCAGTACACTGCACGGATGACTGAGGAGAAACCGGCCGCGCTGCTGGATTCGATCGGGTCCCCGGCCGACCTGCGTGCGCTCGCCGAAGGCGACCTCGTGCCGCTGGCGGCCGAATTGCGCGAGTTCCTGATCCACACCGTCGGCCAGATGGGCGGGCACCTCGCGGCGGGGCTCGGTACCGTCGAGCTCGCGATTGCCCTGCACTATGTGTTCGACACGCCGTATGACCGGTTGGTCTGGGACGTCGGCCATCAGGCCTATCCTCACAAAGTTCTGACGGGACGTCGCCACCGGCTCGGCAGCATCAAGCAGCGCGGCGGACTCGCGCCCTTTCCGTCCCGCGCCGAGAGTGTTTACGACAGCTTTGGTGTCGGGCATTCAAGCACCTCGATCAGCGCCGCCCTCGGCATGGCGATCGCGAACCGCAAGGCCGGCAGCGACCGGCGTGCGGTTGCAATCATCGGCGACGGCGCCATGAGCGCCGGGCTTGCGTGGGAGGCGCTGAATCATGCCGGCAGCCTCGATGTGGACCTGCTGGTCGTGCTGAACGACAACGACATGTCGATATCCGAGAATGTCGGCGCCCTGTCCCAGTATTTCGCGCGATTACTCTCGGGTCGCATGTACTCGCATCTGCGTGAGGGCTCGAAGAGAGTGCTGCGCTCGATGCCCGCCGCATGGGAACTGGCGCGCCGCTCCGAGGTACATGCCAAGGGCATGGTGCTGCCCGGCACGTTGTTCGAGGAAATGGGCTTCAACTACATCGGCCCGGTTGACGGGCATGATGTCGGCGCGCTGGTCGCGACACTTCGCAACATGCGTCTGCTGCCCGGCCCGCAGTTCCTGCACGTCGTGACCCAGAAAGGCAAAGGCTACGCGCCGGCGGAAGCCGACCCGATCAAGTGGCATGGCCCCGGTCCCTACGATCCGGCGAGCGGCACCTTGGTCAAGGAACAGCCCGGCGGCCCGACCTACTCGCAGGTTTTTGGCCAGTGGCTCTGCGACATTGCGGAGCAGGATTCACGCATCGTCGCCATCACACCGGCCATGCGCGAGGGATCGGGCATGGTCGAGTTCGAGAAGCGATACCCCGATCGCTACTTCGATGTCGCCATCGCCGAGCAACATGCCGTCACGCTGGCTGCCGGGCTGGCCTGCGACGGATTGCGGCCTGTAGTCGCCATCTATTCGACATTCCTGCAGCGTGCCTATGACCAGCTCATTCACGACGTGGCATTGCAGCGCCTGCCCGTCGTGTTCGCACTCGACCGTGCGGGTCTGGTCGGAGGCGACGGCGCAACCCATCAGGGCGAATTCGACCTTTCGTATCTGCGCTGCATACCCAATCTCGTGGTGATGGCGCCAGCCGACGAGAATGAATGCCGGCAGATGTTGTACACGGCCGTCATTCAGGATCAGCCGGCTGCAGTGCGGTACCCGCGGGGGCGCGGACCCGGGGTGACCGTGGAGCGCACGATGCAGGCACTGCCGCTGGGTCGCGCCGAAACACGGCGCCGTGGCGGCAGTGGCCTCGCGCTGCTTGCGTTCGGAACGATGGTAACGGCAGCGGCGGCGGTGGCCGAAGCCCTCGATGGGACGCTGGTCAACATGCGATTTGTGAAGCCGCTGGACGAGGAGTTGATCGCGGCCGTGGCCGCCAACCATCGTGCGATCGTGACGCTCGAGGAGAATGTCGTGGCTGGCGGCGCCGGTTCTGCGGTTCTGGAGTTCCTGCAGCGGATCGAGTGCGGCATCCCTGTGCTGCAGATCGGCGTGCCCGACGGCTTCATTGAGCACGGCTCGCGCGAGGACAATCTGGTTGCGGCGGGACTCGACGGCGCTTCGATCAAGGTGGCCATCGACCGCTTCTGGCGCCGGCCCGGCATGCGCCGCGTCCAGCCGGCAGGTTAAACAGGACCGATATGGTATTATTTATGCTGGCGGGCGGATCTGAACCCGCCTGGAATGGAAACCACGGATGAACGCGAAAACAGCGAGCACCCCGGTCATTGCGGTGATCGACGACGTGCAGAGCCGCGCCGATACGCGCCGGCTACCGATCAACCGTGTCGGCATCAAGGACATCTATCACCCGGTGCGCGTCAAGGACCGTTCGCGCGGCGAGCAACACACGATCGCCAATTTCAACATGTACGTCGCCCTGCCCCACAACTTCAAGGGCACGCACATGTCGCGATTTGTCGAGATTCTGAACGAGCATGAAGCCGAGATCTCGGTCGAATCGTTCAACGAGATGCTGGCGGAGATGACCGGGCGTCTGGACTCCGATGGCGGCCACCTGGAAATGTCATTCCCGTACTTCGTGATGAAGAAGGCCCCGGTCACCGGGGTCGAGAGCCTGCTTGACTATCAGGCGACACTCGCAGCCGAACTCAAGAATGGCCGCACCGAAACCTGGCTGAAGGTGGTCGTGCCGGTCACGAGCCTCTGCCCATGCTCGAAGCAGATCTCGGATTACGGCGCGCACAACCAGCGTTCGCACGTGACCATCACCGTGCGAATCGCCAAGCACGTCTGGATCGAGGAATTGATCGACATTGCGGAGCGGGAGGCGAGCTGCGAGCTCTACGGGATCCTGAAGCGGCCCGACGAGAAATACGTGACCGAGCGCGCCTACGAAAACCCCAAGTTCGTGGAGGACATCGTCCGCGACGTTGCACTGAGACTCAACGAAGACGAACGCATCCGTTCCTACGTGGTCGAGGCGGAGAACTTCGAATCGATCCACAACCACTCGGCGTATGCACGCATCGAGCGCGACAAGGACCTTCCCGCAGGGTGAGCCTCAGCTCGCGACCCGCGTGTCGCCGCCCTGCAGGCGCGAGATCAGTGTCCGCAGGAAGACCTTGTTGAAGCGCAGCTGGCAGGCTGACGATGCCTGCTCGAGCAATGTCGCGCTGACCCGCAGGATCGTGACATCTTCTTCGGCCACCACGGCGGCCTGGCGCTTGGCGCCGCGCAGGTAACTGGTCTCGCCGAAACAGTCGCCGGTCTCGAGGCTGCCGACCTTCAGACCGTCGCGTTCCACCGAACAGCGCCCCGACACGATCACGTAGAAGCGGTCGTCGATGCCGCCCGCCCGCACGATTTCGTCTCCTGCGGCATGTGTGTCCCAGCTGCCCGATCGCAGGACCTCCCAGATCTCCGCCGACGAGAAATCGTGGAAGAACTTCAGGCGACGAAGCAGGCTGAAATGCTCCTGGCGATCGATGCGGTCCGACTGCGCGCGCAACTGTGCATGCACGCGCGCCATGGCCGCCGCGAAGTCGGCGCCATTTGGATAGCGCTTCGCCGGATCCTTGTCCAGCGCAGTAGCGACGACCGCTTCGATGTCGGGCGGAAGGTCGGGGCGGATTCCAAGCATCGGTGCGGGTGTCGCGTAGACAATCTGGTGCAGCAGCTTGGCGAGCGAACCGGCCCGGAATGGCCGGTTGCCGGTCAGCAATTCGTACATCACTGCGCCGAGCGAGTACAGGTCGGAGCGGTTGGTCAGTTCGAGCGACTGCACCTGTTCCGGCGACATGTAGCTCGGGCTGCCGGCTATTCCATCAATGCGCGAAATATCGGCATCCGAGTGCAGCGCGATGCCGAAGTCAATGAGCCTCAGGTCGCTGTCCGTCGTGAGCATCAGGTTGCTGGGCTTTATGTCGCGGTGGATGACTCCGCGTGAATGTGCGTAATGCAGGGCCTTGGCGCACTTGAATGTCAGCGCCAGCACGTCATCCACCGGTAACAGGTTGTCCGGTCGCGTGTAGGCCGCGAGTGTCCGAGCGCCGTGGATGAATTCGGTTACGACGTAGTAAAAGCCGCCCTCCTCGCCCGCGTCGTAGATCGGCATGATGTTCGGGTGCTGAAGCATCCCGACCATGTGCGCCTCCGACAGGAACATCTTGCGCGCGACCTTGGCGCGCGCGGGATCGTCATCGCCGATGACTCGATAGGCTTTTATCGCGACGTCGCGGCCGTAATAGGGGTCGTGCGAGAGGTAGACAGTGCCGGTCGATCCACGACCGACTTCCCGGATCACTTCGTATTTGCCGATGCGCTCACCGATGACGGGTTCGCCGGTCGTTGATCCGCGTAGCGTCGGCACTGTAGCGGTAACGATGGTCGACTCCTCCAGGGATGCGCGACGGGCAATATCCACCAGCCGCCGCGAGAGGATATTTCGTCAAACAGGGCGGGACCGTGAAGCGGGTCGCGCTTCGCTGGAGGCCGCGGGGTCAGCCCGCGAAGTGGTCGAAACCGTGAACGAGGTCTCGCTCGAGCGCCGCCCCGTGCAGATGTACGCCCGGCTGCTCCGTGACCTGGCCGATGAGCCGGACCGGCGTTGTGGACGTCAGCCCTTCGATGCTCTGCCTTGCTGCGGGATGCGCCGTGAACAGCAGTTCGTAGTCATCACCCGCCGACAGCGCGAATTGCAGCGCAGCTGCTTCGCCTGCGGCTTCGAGCAATTGGCCTGAATGCGGCAGCCGCGCGCAGTCGACCCGGGCGCCCACGCTGCTCGCGCGGCAGAGTTTTGCGAGATCTCCCGCCAGGCCATCGGAAATGTCGATGCAGGCACTTGCAATGCCGCGCAGACCCAGACCCAGGCCGACACGCGGTTCGGGCAACAGGAATCGGCGCAGCAGCTCGTCGCGGGCGGCGCCGGAAGCCGTCAGTCTTGCCTGCAGGATCGCGAGCCCGGCGCCCGCGTCCCCGGGTGTCCCGCTGACCCACAGATCGTCGCCGGGTTTCGCGCCCGAACGCGTCAGCGCCTGGCCGGGCGGCACCCAGCCTCCGACCGTGACAGTGACCGCGAGCGGTCCGCGCGTCGTGTCGCCACCGACCAGCGCGATGCCAAAGCGCCGCGCCAGCTCGTCGAATCCGGCTGCGAAACCGGCCAGCCAGGATTCGTCCGCGGCGGGCAGCGTCAGGCCGAGCAGCGCCCAGGCCGGCTCCGCCCCCATTGCGGCGAGATCGCTGAGATTGACCGCGAGCGCGCGATGGCCGATGAACCGGCTGCCGGTGTCGGCCGGGAAATGCACGTCGGCAACGATCGTATCCAGCGCGACAACGAGTTCGGCGCCGATCCGGGGCGTCAGGACGGCGGCGTCGTCGCCGACCGCAATCCTCACGTCATCTCGAGCCGCACCGCGACCGGTGAAAAAGCGCTCGATCAGCTCGAACTCACCGGGCGGCATACCAGCAGGCCTCGCATGCAAGCGCTCTGGTCAGGCGACCTCGCCCCGCTCCACCCCACGATGAACGCGCGATGCCTTGTCCAGCACCGCATTCACGTAGCGATGGCCGTCGGTCGCGCCAAAGCGCTTGGCAAGTTCGACCGCTTCGTTGATGACGACCCGGTAAGGAATGTCGGGTCGCGTCATCAGCTCCCAGAGACCGAGATAGAGGATCGCATGTTCAACGGGATCCAGGCGCGCCGGATCGATATCGGAATGATGCCGCAACTCTTCGTCCAGTTGCGCCGATTCGTCGCAGACGGCAGCAAGTGCCGCGCGGAAATACTCGGGGTCGGCGCGTTCGAATGCCGGATCGGCGCTGAACTGGCGATGCAGTTCCTGCCATGGCTGGGCAGCCATCTGCCGCTGGTAGAGCGCCTGGATCAACAGCCTGCGCGCGGCGCCGCGCGCCCGCGCCGAATTGTCCGACCTTTCCTGCATGCCGGGCAGTATACCGGCCGCACACAGCCAGGGCGCCAGTTCGGCCCGACCGGCCGCGGCGACTCAGGGCACCAGTTCGTCCACCAGCTTCGCCCGCATCAGTGAACCGGCGAGTGTCTGGCCGCATTCGACCTGCAGTTCATTGATTTCGAGCGCGGCGAGGCGGTGCATCACTGCAGCGAGGTCGATGCCATCCGGGCCTGCCGGCACTTGCTCGACCCGGGCCCCCGCGGCTTCAAGCGTGGCAACGCGAGTGGAATCCCTGCTGACGGTAAAGACCAGCAACTGGCCGGGCGGTGCGACGATGCGTGCAGTTGCGGGAATCCTCAGCTGCGTGTCCAGCACGACCCGCAATGGCTGCCGCGCCGCCCCCGGCAGGCTGAGGTCCAGTCTTGGATCGTCGGCCAGCACCGTTGCCACACTGGTCATCAGCGCAGAAGAACGCGCGCGCAGGTCCTGCCGGTCGGGGCCCGCGGCGAGTTTCAACCGCAGCCACGGCCGGCCGCGCTCCATGCGTGACAGGAATCCGGAATTCAGCGCCCTGGCCGGGGCGGCATGCAGGCCACTGGTCACTTCGATACCCGCTGCCGCGAGTCGCGCGGCACCGCCACCGCTCACGCGCGGGTTCGGATCACGGATCGCATAACAGACGCGTTGCAGGCCGGCGGCGATCAGCGCATCTGCACAGGGCGGCGTGCGCCCTTGATGGCAGCAGGGTTCGAGCGTGACGTAGGCCGTGGCGCCGCGTGCCGCGACACCCGCAGCCGCCAGCGCTGCCGCTTCCGCATGTGGACCGCCTGCACGCTCGTGCCAGCCCTCGGCGATCACCTGCTCGCCATCGGCAATCACGCAGCCGACACGCGGATTGGGATCTGTCGTCCAGAGGCCGCGGCCCGCGAGATCGAGCGCCCTGGACATGTGCCGCATATCCAGCCGATCGCGAGCATTCATCGCTTTTTCCGCGCATCGCGCCCTAGGGCCGGCAGCAATGACATCTGGCCGGTCGCCGGATCCTGACGCTGAAGCTGGCCAAGCTGCTCGACCTCCGCGCGGAACGCATCTGCATCCTCGAAGCGATGATAGACGGATGCATAGCGGACATAGGCGACCTCGTCGAGCCGGCGCAGTTCCTCCATGACAAACTCGCCAATCACGCGTGATGCCACCTCGCGCTCGCCCAGTACGCGCAGCCGGTGACAGATGCGCTCGATCGCCGATTCAATATCGTCGCGCGCAATCGGCCTCTTTTCGAATGCCTTCATGATTCCGGCGCGCAGCTTGCCTTCGTCGAATGGCTGCCGCGACTGGTCGCTCTTGACGACCTGCGGGAGCACCAGTTCCGCCGTCTCAAAGGTCGTGAATCGTTCACCGCAGGCTAGGCACTCACGGCGCCGGCGGATCTGGTGGCCCTCACCGGCGAGGCGCGAGTCGGTCACCTTGGTGTCTTCGTGATTGCAGAACGGGCAGTGCATTGCCGCCCTCCGATTGCGCCCTCAGCCGTAGACGGGAAATCGCCGACAGATTTCCTGCACCTGGCTGCGCACGCGCTCCACGACCGATTCGTCGCCCATCGCGTCAAGCACGTCGGCGATCCATGCGCCGACCCGTCGGGATTCCTCGAGCCCGAAGCCGCGCGTCGTGATCGCCGGCGTGCCGATGCGCAACCCGCTCGTGACGAATGGTGGCCGCGGATCATTCGGCACGGCATTCTTGTTGACCGTCATGTGGGCGCGCCCGAGCGCCGCATCGGCATCCTGGCCGGTATAGCTGCGGCCGATCAGGTCGAGGAGGAACAGGTGATTGTCCGTCCCGCCCGACACGATGCGGTAGCCACGCCCGATGAGCTCGGCCGCCATCGCCCTTGCGTTGGCGACGACCTGGCGCTGGTAAATCGCGAAATCAGGAGCAAGCGCTTCGAGGAATGCGACGGCCTTTGCCGCAATAACGTGCATCAACGGGCCGCCCTGCGTGCCGGGGAAAATCATCGAGTTCAGCTTCTTGTGGAGTTCCGCATGTTCGCGCGCCAGGATCAGGCCGCCGCGCGGCCCGCGCAGCGTCTTGTGCGTTGTCGTCGTGACCACATCCGCGATTGGCACGGGATTCGGGTAGACGCCTGCGGCCACCAGGCCTGCGACATGCGCCATGTCGACGACGAACCATGCGCCAACCGAGTCGGCGATGGCGCGAAATCGCTGCCAATCGACGACGCGCGAGTATGCCGAGAAGCCGGCGACGACCATCTTCGGCCTGTGCTCAAGGGCCAGCCGTTCCACGTTGTCGTAGTCGATCTGGCCCGTGGCCGGATCGAGCCCGTATTGCACCGCGTTGAACAGCTTCCCGGAAAAATTGACCTTGGCCCCGTGCGTCAGATGCCCGCCGTGGTCGAGACTCATGCCCAACAGCGTCTCGCCGGGCTTCAGCAATGCCAGGTAGACCGCGGCATTCGCCTGAGAGCCGGAATGCGGCTGCACGTTGGCATACGCCGCGCCAAAGAGCTTCTTTGCCCGGTCGATCGCCAGCTGCTCCGCGACATCCACATTTTCGCAGCCGCCGTAATAGCGCTTGCCCGGGTAGCCTTCGGCGTACTTGTTGGTCAGCACGGAGCCCTGCGCCTCGAGAACGCGCGGGCTCGCATAGTTCTCGGATGCGATCAGCTCGAGATGCTGTTCCTGACGCAGCCGTTCGGCGGCGATCGCGGCCGCGAGTTCGGGATCAAACGTCTGGATATTCATATCGGGGCGGAACATGGTAGTCGCGAAGTCTAACCGAACGCCGGCCGGCTACGCCGCTTCGACAAAGGCAGCGACAACCCTGGTCCAGGCGCGCGCGATGTTGCGCCGGTTATAACCTCCGCCGCCGACACCGAGTATCCGCCCGGCGGCAAAACGGTCGGCGATCCTGCACAGGCGTGTCGCGGCATGCGCATGCGCTTCCTCAGTCAGGCGCAGGTGCGTGATCGGATCCCCTTCGAGGCTGTCGGCTCCGCACTGAAAGATCACCAATTGAGGCTGGTGGCGCTCCAGATGCACTTCGACCGCGGCCCAGGCGTCAAGAAACTCGGTATCGCCGGCGCCGGGCGGCAATGGCAGGTTCAGCTTGGTGCCGCGGGCCGCTCCAGTGCCCGACTCTTCGCTCGCTCCGGTACCCGGGTACAGGAAACGCCCGTCCTCATGCAGATCGGCGAATATCAGCGCGGGATCGTCCTCGAAACCGTAGTAGACGCCGTCGCCATGGTGCGCGTCGATGTCGACATAGGCAATGCGCTGCAATCCATGCGCCTTTTTCAGGTGCTCGACGACCACACCGCAATCGTTGAATACGCAGAAACCGGCGGCTTGCCCGCGTGCAGCATGATGCAGGCCCGCTATCGGCACGAATGCGCGTCTGGCCTGGCCCGTCATCAGCGCTTCGGTCGCGACCAGGGATGCGCCGACGACGTCGCAGGCGGCCTCATAGATGCCCTTGAATGCCGGTGTGTCACCGGCATCCAGATAACCCTCGCCCGTCTGGGAACGCGCCTGGACCAGATCCACATAGTCCGGCAGGTGAAAGAGTTCGAGTTCGCTGCGCGTTGCTGCGCGCGGCGCGAGCGTCAACACCCGGCTGTCGAGGCCCTGCGCCGTCAGTTCGCGGACAAACGCGTCGTGGCGGTCGGATCCGAAGGGATGGCCATCTCCGAAGCCATAGCGCGCGATTCGCTCGCCAACGACGATGCAGGTACCTGTTGCGCCGGATTCCACCAGGACAACCGCCATTCGCAGGAAAACTGCCGGAAGCCTAGCACAGGGTCGCCGCGCTCCCCCGCTGGCGGCGCCGCCCCGCATCGCAGATAATCCGCCGCCCCCGGACGAGTGCCGACCAATATTCAGTCATGGCCCAGTACATCTACACGATGATTCGCGTCGGCAAGGTCGTGCCGCCCAAGCGGCACATCCTGCGGGATATTTCGCTGTCGTTCTTCCCGGGAGCGAAGATCGGCGTTCTGGGTCTCAACGGCTCCGGCAAGTCGACATTGCTGCGGATCATGGCCGGCATTGACACGGACATCGAAGGGGAAGCCCGCCCCCAGCCCGGTATCAAGATCGGCCTGCTGCCGCAGGAGCCGCAACTCGATCCGCAAAGCGATGTTCGGACGATTGTCGAGCAGGCTGTACAGCCGGTGAAGGACGCGCTCGAGCGCATCGAGCAGGTATACACCGCCTACAGCGAGCCTGACGCCGACTTCGACCGGCTGGCGAAGGAACAGGGCGAGCTCGAGGCGTTTCTCGCGAGCGTCGACGGCCACAACCTCGAGCGGCAACTCGACGTCGCGGCCGATGCGCTGCGGCTGCCGCCCTGGGAGGCGAAGATCAGTCAGCTATCCGGCGGCGAGCGGCGACGCGTCGCCTTGTGCCGGTTGCTGCTGTCGAAGCCCGACATGCTGCTGCTCGACGAGCCGACCAATCATCTGGACGCCGAGTCCGTCGCATGGCTCGAGAAATTCCTCGAGCAGTATCCGGGAACGGTGATCTGCGTGACCCATGATCGCTACTTCCTCGACAATGTTGCGGGCTGGATACTCGAGCTCGACCGCGGCTTCGGCATTCCATGGCAGGGCAACTACTCGTCGTGGCTCGAGCAGAAGGAACAAAGGCTCGCGCAGGAAGAGAAGCAGCAGGAAGGGCTGCGCCGCGCGCTTGCTCACGAGCTCGAATGGGTGCGCGCGAACCCGAAAGCGCGGCAGGCCAAGAGCAAGGCGCGCCTGCGCCAGTTCGAGGAGTTGTCCTCGGTGGAATTCCAGACCCGCAACGAGACCAACGAGATCTACATCCCACCGGGCCCGCGGCTTGGTGACCTGGTCATCGAAGTCGAGAAGCTGCGCAAGGCCTATGGCGACAGGCTGCTGTTCGACGGCCTGTCATTCCGGCTGCCGCCCGGCGGCATCGTCGGCATCATAGGGCCGAATGGCGCCGGCAAGACCACGCTGTTCCGGATGCTGATCGGCACGGTTCAGCCGGACTCGGGCAGCATCCGCATCGGGCCGACCGTCAAGCTCGCGCACGTCGACCAGACCCGCGACATCCTCGATGACGGCAAGACCGTATGGCAGGAGATCTCCGGCGGGCTCGACATCATCAAGGTCGGCAACTACGAAACGCCGTCACGCGGCTACGTGGGCCGCTTCAATTTCCGCGGCAACCAGCAACAGCAGATGATCGGTGAACTCTCCGGCGGCGAGCGCAATCGCGTACACCTCGCAAAGCTCCTGAGAAGCGGCGCCAATGTGCTGCTGCTCGACGAGCCGACCAATGACCTCGACGTCGAGACCCTGCGCGCGCTCGAGGAAGCGCTGTTGAACTTCCCGGGCTGCGCCGTCGTGATCTCGCATGACCGGTGGTTCCTCGACCGCATTGCCACGCATATCCTCGCGTTCGAGGGCAACAGCGAAGTCACCTGGTTCGAGGGCAACTATCAGGACTACGTGGCTGACCTCCGCAAGCGCAAGGGCGAGCAGGCCGACCAGCCGCACCGCCTGCGCTACAAGCCGCTGCACGCATAGGGGGACTGTCCCCTTTTCCACTCCGGGAAAAGGGGACTGTCCCCTCTTCCTGCTAGACTTGCCCGCATATGGCGGTGTTCATCGACTCTGCGGGCCGCTTGCACCATGACCAGGAAAGTGGTCTGGCGCTGCATTGCCCGCATTGCCAGGTGCTCGCGCACATCACTCCCGTTTCAGTGCCGGACTTCAATGTTCTGCAGCTGCACAAGCCGAGTCAGGTCGGACTCGTCTATCGTTGCGAGGCCTGCAACGCTCCCATATTCCTGCGCTTTGCCGTGAAGCTCTATGCGGGCAGCCGCGTCGAACTGGCACCGAATTTCGTCGAGCTGGAGCGTTCGCGCGAGAAGTTCAGTTTTACCCACCTGCCGGAGGAAGCCGAGCTGCTGTTCAAGGAAGCGCTCGCCTGCTTTTCGGCTGCCTGCTACAACGCGTTCGCCTCGATGTGCCGGCGCGTTGCGCAATGCGTGTTTGCGGACCTCGGCGAAGATGGGAAGCTGCAGCTCTATGATGAGCTCGCGAATATCCGCCGGCTGGCCGAACTCGATGACGAATCCTTCGCGGTCGTGAAGAAGGTCCTCTTCGAAGGGGATGCGCAGGCCAGGTCAGGGCCGCCGGTCATCGACAATTTCCAGGCGGGCGTGCTGCTCGAGGTGATGAAGGACCTCTTGTATCAGGCTTACGTGCGCCGAGGCCGCCTGCAGCAGGCGATGATGGTCCGGCGCTATTTCGCCGAGGACGCTGCGACAAAGGTCACGTCGCTTCCCGCTCGCGGTCCCGAGCCTGGACGCTCAGCCTAGCCAGACTCTGGCGTTGCGGAATATCCGCATCCAGCCGCTATCCTCGCCCGCTCCCTCGGGACGCCAGGAGTTCTGCGCGCTGCGGAACACGCGTTCCGGGTGCGGCATCATGATCGCCACGCGGCCATCTTCTGAAACCAGCCCGGCAATTCCCTCGGGAGAACCATTCGGATTGCCCGGATAGCGGGTCGCGACTGCGCCTTGATTGTCGATGAAGCGCATGACGGTCAGCGCCCCGGCCGCCAGTTGGTCAGCGGCGGTCCGGAATTCGGCCCGGCCCTCGCCATGCGCGACGGCGATCGGCAGGCGCGACCCGGCCATCCCGGCGAAGAACAGCGAATGCGACTGCCCGATCTCGACCATCGACAGGCGCCCCTCAAATTGCTCGGAACGATTGCGCACGAAGCGCGGCCAGCATGCGGCGCCAGGAATCAGCGTCGCAAGCGCTGCCAGCATCTGGCATCCATTGCACACGCCGAGGGTGAAGTTGTCGCTGCGCCGGAACCAGCCGGAAAACAGCTCGCGCGCACGGTCATTGAACAGGATCGATCTGGCCCAGCCCTCGCCCGCACCCAGCACATCGCCATAGCTGAAGCCACCGCAGGCAACCAGCCCATGGTAGCCATCGAGCCGCTCGCCGCCCTGCAACAGATCGGTCATGTGCAGATCGACGGCCGAGAAGCCGGCGCGATCGAATGCCGCCGCCATCTCGACCTGGCTGTTGACGCCCTGCTCGCGCAGGATCGCGATACGTGGCCGCGCCCCGGTTGCAATCATCGGTGCGGCGATGTCGCGGTCCGGATCGAATGACAGCTGCCAGGACAGGCCGGGATCCGATTCGTCCAGGCGCGCGGCCTGTTCCTCGTCAGCGCAAGCCGGATTGTCGCGCAGGCGCTGCATGTGCCAGCTGGTCTCGGCCCAGAGGCCGCGCAGCCGCACCCGGTCATCGTCGATCAGACTCCGGCCATTTGCGCCGATGCGGATCTGGCGTCCGCCGGTCACCCTGCCGATCGGCCGCGCACACCTGCCGAGCCCCTGTCGCGCCAGCGTTTCCAGAGCCCTGCCCGAGTCGTGCTCGCGCACTTGCAGGATCGCCCCGAGCTCTTCGCTGAAGAGGGCGGCCACCGGAGCCTCAACCGTGCCGAGATCGATATCGAGACCCGCACGGCCTGCGAATGCCATCTCCAGCAAGGCGAGCGCGATACCGCCATCGGAGCGATCGTGATAAGCGAGCACGACGCCGGCGTCAGCGAGTTCACGGATCGCGGCAAAGAATGCGGCGAGTGCCGCCGGATCATCGAGGTCCGGCGGCTGGTCGCCAATGCGCCCGTGAACCTGCGCCAGGCAGGAGCCGCCGAGACGGTCACTACCGGCTCCCAGATCGATCAGTACCAGGTTGGTCGCGCCTTGCGTCATGTCCAGCATCGGTGTCAGCGTGCGGCGCACATCCAGAACCGGAGCAAATGCAGAGACCACGAGCGACAGCGGCGCGATCACCGAGCGATCGCCCGATTCATGCCGCCAGATCGAACGCATCGACAGCGAATCCTTGCCGACCGGGACCGCGATTCCGAGTGCCGGGCAAAGCTCCTCACCGACCGCGCGCACCGTGTCGTACAGATTCGCGTCCTCGGCAGGCTCACCACAGGCCGCCATCCAGTTGGCCGACAGGCGAACATCCCCGATCCGGCGCACATCGGCCGCCGCGATGTTCGTGAGTGCCTCACCGATCGCCATGCGCCCCGATGCGGGGCCGTCGAGCAATGCGATCGGTGGACGCTCGCCGATCGCCATCGCCTCTCCGCTGTGACCGCGCAGGCCCGACAGCGTCACCGCGACGTCGCTGACCGGAACCTGCCAGGGGCCGACCAGCGGATCACGGCTGATGAGCCCGCCGACGCTGCGGTCGCCGATCGTCACGAGAAATCCCTTGTCGGCAATTGTCGGCAGTCGAAGCAGCCGCTCGAGCGCCTGCGCCGGATCGATGCCCTCGGGATCGAATCCCTCGCCCTTCCGGGCGCGGCGGCTTGCCTCGCGCCGCATGCGCGGCGGCTTGCCGAGCAGCGCAGCCACTGGCATATCGACCGGCAGCCGCCCGAAATGCGCGTCGTGCACCCGCAGCTGGCCGTCGCCGGTCGTGCTTCCAATCACCGCGCAGGGACAACGTTCGCGCCGGCACAGCGCGAGAAACTGCTCGAGGCGCTGCGGCGCGACGGCGATGACATACCGTTCCTGCGCTTCGTTGCACCAGATTTCGAGCGGGGACATGCCCGGCTCGTCATTCGGTACGTCGCGCAACTCGATCCGCCCGCCCCGCCGGCTGTGCGCGATGACCTCGGGTATGGCATTCGACAGGCCACCGGCACCGATGTCATGAATGATCAGGATCGGGTTGTCCTCGCCCATGGCCCAGCAGCGGTCGATGACTTCCTGGGCGCGCCGCTGCATTTCCGGGTTGCCGCGCTGCACCGATGCGAAGTCCAGCTGCTCGCTGCTCGCGCCGCTGCCAAGCGACGACGCGGCTCCGCCACCGAGGCCGATCAGCATGGCGGGTCCGCCGAGCAGGATCAGCCGGGCGCCGACCGGCACGTCGCCTTTTGCAACGTGCATTCGCCGTATGTTGCCGAGACCACCGGCGATCATGATCGGCTTGTGAAAGCCTCGAATGATGCCATCGGGATCCGACCCGAGCCGCATTTCAAATGTACGAAAGTAGCCGAGAATTCCCGGCCGCCCGAATTCATTGTTGAAGGCGGCCGCACCGACTGGTCCGTCGAGCATGATGTCGAGTGCCGAAGCAATGCGCGGCGACCGGCCATGGTCGGTTTCCCACGGTTGCTCGAATCCCGGGATGCGCAGATTCGATACCGTGAATCCGACCAGGCCCGCCTTTGGCTTCGCCCCGAGCCCGGTCGCGCCTTCATCCCTGATTTCGCCGCCCGATCCCGTGGCGGCTCCGGGAAACGGCGAAATCGCCGTCGGGTGATTATGGGTCTCCACCTTGATCAGGATGTCGGCCGGCTCCTCGTGCCAGCCATAATGGCGATTGCTCGGGTCCGGAAAGAAGCGGCTGGCCACCGGGCCCGCGATCACGGCCGCGTTGTCGCTGTAGGCGGACAGCACTCCATCGGGGCTCTGGTCGCGCGTGTTGCGGATCATCGCGAACAGTGATTTCTGCTGCATCACGCCATCGATGACCCACTCGGCATTGAAGATCTTGTGGCGGCAATGCTCGCTGTTCGCCTGCGCGAACATCATCACCTCGACATCCGTCGGATCGCGCCCGATGCCCGCAAAGACAGCCGCAAGGTAGTCGATCTCCTCCGCCGACAGCGCGAGCCCTAGCTCGGCATTGGCTCCCGCGAGCGCGGCGGCGGGTGCGGAACCGAGCGCAATGCTCCTCATCGGCCGCGGTTCATGTGATTCAAACAGGTTCGCGGCGCCGGCGGGGTTCGCGATGACAGCCTCGGTCATCGGGTCATGCAGCGAAGCGGCGAGCGCCGCGAGCTGCTCCGGCCTGAGCAAGGTCTCTGATTCGATCTGCCACAACCTGCCGCGCTCGATGCGCCTGACGAAATCGAGACCGCAGACATGCGCAATGTCAGTCGCCTTGGACGACCATGGCGAGATGGTGCCGGACCGCGGCACGGTCAGCAGCAGCTGGCTGTGGCCGCTCGCCCGGGACGATCGTGGATCATGGTCGAGCAGCCGCTCGAGGATTCGAAGCTCATCCGCCGCGGGCACGCGCGCGAACTCGATGAAATGGCGGTAGTGGACCTGGACGCGTCGCAGCGATGGTAACGCGCCGCGAAGCGACTCAAGCAGTCTTTCGAGCCGGAAATCGGAGAGTGCCCGTGCGCCAGCGAGTTCCAGCATCGAGCGCCGTCAGCGCTTGGCGCCCGGATCTGTGCCGGCGGGGAACATGGGGACAGGGAACTGCGTTATGTTGCCACCCTCGAGCGCACTGATCTTGCTGACACCCTGCCTGCGCACCTCATCGATCCGGATGATCGAGTGCAACGGCAGATAGCTGCGCTTGACCCCCGCAAATTCGCTCTTTATGCGTTCTTCGCCCGGATCGACCACGACGCCGCTGCGTTCGTCGAACACGAGTTCCTCGACCTCGATGAAGCCGAGCAGACTGCCATGGCTCACCTTGCGGGCGTAGATCTCATAGACCTTGCCCTGATTTACGAACACAACCTTGAATATGTGACTTGCGGCCATTTTCCGAGTGGGGGTCGCCCTGCCGTGGCCGCGGTATTATACCGGTCCAGTCAGGCGCGATGCGGCAGCCCGCGTCGTCCGGCTGCCAGCACCGGGGTCTCCTGATGGCGCTCAGGCTAAAGATTGTCAGCGACAATGCCGCGTCCGCCGGCAAGCAGACGCGCTGGACGTTCGGCGTCAATGGGGGGTACATCGGCCGGAACAGCAGCAATGACTGGGTGATCAACGACACGGATCGCTACGTATCGGGGCGGCACGCCGAGATCGAGCATCGTGGCGGAACCTGGTGGGTGCGCGATCTCAGCACCAACGGCACATTCATCAACGACTCGGACGAGGCCCTCGGGCCGCGGCGCGTGCATCAGCTGGAGAATGGCGACCACATCAGGATCGGCGAGTACGAAATCGAGGTCGAGATTTCCGGCGGCAATGATTTCCTCATCCATGAGGTCGCGCCGTTCGGTGAGGCTGCCCCCGGCGCCCCACTCGACCCCAAGCCGCCTCCCGCAGCCGGCGCGCGCGAACACGATTCGCGCCCGCGCCGCCGTCCTGAGGCGACTTCGAACACGCCACCGGTCGCTGCAGCGGCCGCAGTCCAGGTTCCTGCAGCCGCGCAGGCGCCCTCGGGCCGGGCGCGCGAAGAGCAGGAACTGTGGCCCGGACTGGTCGCATTGTGCAAGGGCGCCGGCATCGATCCGCGCGCCCTGGCACCCGAGTCACGCGTCGCAGCCTTGCACCAGGCAGGCCAGTTGTTGCGCGAAACGCTGGTGGGATTCACCGAACTCGCGCAGGCCCGTGCGGATTTCTCGAGCGACTTCGGCATCACTTCCGGCGAGCGCGGCCGCGACATCACCGGCACGGTCGCGCAGATCTCGGCGATCGAACCGCTGCTCGAGATGCTGCTGTCCGGTCGCGGGCCCGGCGATGTGCGGGCCATCGACGAAATCCGCGCCCAGTTCACGCGTGCCCGGCGCCATGAAATTGCGATTCCCGCGGCGTTGCGTGCCGCACTGGCGGCGGTGTTCGAGAAGCTAGATCCTGACGAACTGGAATCGCAGCTCGGCCGCCGCGCCAAGGGCGCGGCCGCGGCCGACATGCAGATTCGCCTCTGGAATCGCTATCGCGAGCTGTTCCGGGCGACCATCCAGACCGGGGAGGCTGGATTGCCCGCGGTGTTCCTGGCTGCCTTTGCCCGCGCCTACGAATCGGTTACTGCGGGCGGCAATGCGGAAACGGAAGGTCCGCCGGACTGAAGAATTGGCGGAGAGGGTGGGATTCGAACCCACGAATACCTTTTGGATATTACTGGAATTCCAGTCCAGCGCCTTCGACCGCTCGGCCACCTCTCCGGGGCTGCGAAGCCTACCGGACGGGCATCAGTGGGGCAACCAACCGGTCAGCCAGCTGCCGGCTTTGTGCCGTAAGCCGGCGGGTGATCGAGACAGCTGCCTGCACTGACAGGAACCTGCGGAGCACTGACAGTCGGAATCCGCATGGCATTTCGTGTGTCGGGAGCGACCGAGCCATCCGGGACGCGCAATGGCGGCACCTCCTGCGCGGATTCGTAGGGCTTGGCCTTTTCGCAGCCGGAATAGGCATCCGGCAACAGGCTGCATGCGCTCGCAATCGCGCACACCGGCAACAGCATCCACAATCTCGCCTTGTTCATCTGCTTCCTCTTTCGATGACCCCTGCCCGATGCATTGCCTCGAGCACTGTCCCGTGATGCGGCTCCGCCAGCCAGATCAGCGGCAGGCGGATTCCGGCGCCGATCAGACCGAGCCGCTCGAGCGCCCACTTGGCGGGAATCGGATTCGATTCTACAAACAATGCCCGGTGCAGACCCGCGAGCCGGTCGTCGAGTTCCCGCGCCAGCTCCAGATCGCCCGCCAGCGCGGCCTCCACCATTGCGCGCATCAGCTTTGGCGCGACATTCCCGGTGACCGTGATCACCCCCTGCGCGCCCGCCTGGATCAGTTCACGGCAGGTCGCATCGTCTCCCGAAAGCAGCAGGAAGTCATCCCCGCAGCGCGCGAGGATTTCTGCACCGCGCTCCAGGCTGCCGGTCGCCTCCTTGATCCCGATGATCTGCGAATGTGCGGCGAGCCGCTCAACGGTCCCGGGCAGCAGGTCGCAGGCGGTCCTGGAAGGCACGTTGTACAGGATCAGCGGAACACTCGCCGCGTCGGCGACCAGGCTGAAATGCCGGTACAGGCCTTCCTGCGGCGGGCGATTGTAATAGGGCGTCACGACCAGCACGCCGTCGACGCCCAGTTCACAGGCCGCGCGCGTCCGCTCGATCGCCTCCGCTGTCGAATTGCTGCCGGTGCCGGCGATCACCGGGATGCGGCCACCAATGCGCTGGACCGCGATCTGCAACAGCTCGGCGGTCTCGGCGGCCGAGACGGTGGCGGACTCGCCGGTCGTGCCACCGATGACGACCCCGTCGCTGCCCTGACGGGCGTGCCAGTCCAGCAGCCGCCCGAACGCGACATGGTCCACCTCGCCCGATTCCGTCATCGGTGTCACCAGCGCGACCAGGCTGCCGCGAAACATCGCACCTCCAGCCGAATGGCCAGCGGACGCGGGATCGTACTGGTGCGCACCCGACCGGCGCAAGCGAACACGGGCCCGGCGTATCATCGTCATACCGATCCCGGTAGACTGATGCCCGTCATTCCCGTTCTTTCCAGCATGAAACAGCTAATCGTAATCTCGGCCATCGGAAACGACCGCGTCGGTCTGGTCCATGACCTGTCAAAGACCGTCGCCGATTGCGGCGGCAATATCAGCGAAAGCCGGATGGTGGCACTTGGCGCGGATTTCGCGATGTTGATGCTCGTTGCCGGCAACTGGCATTCGATCGCCAGGATCGAAACGGAGCTCAACAAGCTCGCGGAGACATCCGGCATCACCGTGCAGGTGCACCGGACCGCGGAGCGTGCGCCGCGCGAGGACATGATTCCCTACTCGGTCGATGTCGTCTGCCTTGATCAGGCGGGCATCGTCTCGGCGGTCTCGGGTTTTTTTGCAGCGCGTGGAATCGACATCGGTGAGCTTTCGACGCGTGGCTATGCCGCGGCGCACACCGGCGCGCAGATGTTTTCGGTGTATCTGATCATCAATGTGCCCTCGCGCATCCATGTCGGCGCCCTGCGCGAAGAATTCATGGATTTCTGCGACCAGATGAATCTCGACGCGATTCTCGAGCCAGTCAAGAATTGATCGCAGGCAATGACGGGGGTCCAGCCATCGCCATGACCATGATCAGCGTCGGCCGCAAGGTCGAGGACTTCGCCATTCCGACGACTGCAGGGGAATTCCGTCTCGGCGATCATCGCGGCGGCAATGTCGTCATCTATTTCTATCCACGCGACAACACGCCCGGGTGCACGCTCGAGGGCAGCGATTTCCGCGATCTCGCCGCCGCATTCCGGCGCGCACACGCGACGATTCTCGGCATTTCCACCGACACGCTGGAATCGCACCAGCGGTTCAGGGAAAAAATGCGCTTCCCGTTCGCGCTTGGTTCCGATGAGGATCATGCCGTCGCGTCGCGGTTCGGAGTCTGGAAGCAGAAAAACATGTATGGCCGCAAGGTGATGGGAGTGGAACGTTCCACGTTCCTGATCGACGCTGAAGGAATCCTGCGCCAGGAATGGCGCAAGGTCAGGGTGGCGGGGCACGCCGAGCAGGTCCTGGCGGCAGTTCGCGAGTTGTGATGCCGATATGCTGAAAGGCCGCCATGCAAGAGGCGCCCGGCGCGCATTCGTGCTGGACACAAACGTGCTGATGCACGATCCGGCCGCAATTTTCCGCTTCGAGGAACACGACATCTACCTGCCGATGGACGTGCTCGAGGAACTCGACGCCGGCAAAAAAGGCCTTTCCGAATCCGCGCGCAATGTGCGGCAGGTCAGCCGGTTCCTCGACGAGTTGATGGCAAATGCGGCCAAGGAGCAGATCGACCGCGGCCTCGAGCTGCCGGTGGGCCGCAGCGGCAACCACGGCAAGAAGCCACCCAGCGGGCGGCTGTTCTTCCAGACACGGCGGCTGGCAGCGGGCCTGCCGGACACATTGCCCGGCCACGGCATCGACAATGCGCTGCTGGGCTATACGCTCGCGCTGCAGATGGAGATGCCCGGCACGCGCGTGACACTGGTGTCGAAGGACATCAATCTGCGAATCAAGGCGGCAATCGTCGGCGTGCATGCGGAGGACTATTACAACGACCGCACCATCGAGGATGCCGACCTGCTGTTCACCGGAGTGACGGGGCTGCCCGCGGATTTCTGGGAGACGCACGGCAACGATATCGAGTCCTGGCAGGAACAGGCGCGCACGTTCTACCGGATCCGGGGTCCGCTGGTGCGCGAGTGGCAGCTGAACCAGTTCCTGTTCGACAGCGGCGGGGACTCCTTCGAAGCGATCGTGCGCACGGTCGAGGACGACGTCGCGAAGCTCGAGCTGACCCAGGACTACCGCAACGAACGGCACTCGGTCTGGGGGATCACCGCGCGAAATCGCGAGCAGAATCTCGCGTTGAACCTGCTGCTCGATCCCGAGATCGACTTCGTGACAATTCTCGGCCCTGCGGGAACGGGAAAGACGCTCCTGACCCTGGCGGCCGGTCTGCTGCAGACACTCGAAACCAACCGCTTCAGCGAGATCATCATGACCCGCGTGACGATCCCCCTGGGCGAGGACATCGGGTTCCTGCCTGGCACCGAAGAGGAGAAGATGGAGCCCTGGATGGGCGCGCTGATGGACAACCTCGAGGTGCTCACGCAGAGCCAGGACGGCGGCAGCTGGGGCCGCGCCGCAACGCAGGACCTGCTTCGTCACCGCATCAAGATCCGCTCGCTGAACTTCATGCGCGGGCGGACATTCCTGAATCGATACCTGATCCTGGACGAGGCGCAGAATCTGACTTCAAAGCAGATGAAGGCTCTGGTGACCCGCGCGGGACCGGGCACGAAGCTCGTCTGCCTGGGCAACATCGGCCAGATCGACACGCCCTACCTGACCGAGACGACATCGGGCCTGACCTACGTCGTGAATCGCTTCCGGGGCTGGCAGCATGCGGGCCATGTCACGCTGGTGCGCGGCGAACGCTCGCGACTGGCTGACTTCGCTTCCGAAGTGCTGTGATCGGGGCGCGCGAACCAAAGCTTGCCGAGGCAGTCGAATCCGCTTTACCAGGAACGATCTGATGCGCTGGACCAGGATTCTTGTTCCGCTGGTGTTGACGCTCCACGGCACCGCCGTCCAGGCGCAGCTGCCGGACAGCGACCTGCCGGACATCGGCACGCCGGCCAGCACGACATTGTCACTGGTGGACGAGTACAAGATCGGGCTGATGATCGTGCGCAGTCTGCGGGATGCCGGGCAGCTCATCGAAGACCCGGAGATCAACGAATACCTGCAGACGCTCGGCATGAGCCTTTCGAGCAACGCCCATGAAGGCGCGCATCGTTTCACGTTCTTCGCGGTCAAGGATTCAGGCATCAATGCATTCGCGCTGCCGGGTGGTTTTGTTGGCGTCAACGCAGGTCTCGTGACTGCGACGCGCAACGAGAGCGAGCTCGCCGGCGTGCTGGCGCACGAAATCGCGCATGTGACCCAGCGGCACGTCGCGCGCTCGGTGCAGAACGCGAGCCGGTCCAATCTGGCTTCAGCCGCCGCGATCCTGGCGGCGATACTGATCGGCGCGACGACCGGCATGCCGAGCGACGCGGTGATGGGGACCGTCGCCGCCGCGCAGGGTCTTGCCGCCCAGCAGCAGATCAACTTCACGCGTGCAAACGAGGCCGAAGCGGACCGGGTCGGCATCGGCATCCTGGCCGCGGCAGGTTTCGATCCCGCCGGCATGCCGGACTTCTTCTGGACACTGCAACAGCGCAGCGGCAGTGGCGGCCAGAATATCCCGGATCTGCTGCGCACCCACCCGGTGACGACGGAGCGCATTGCCGAGACCCGCGACCGTGCCACAAAGCTTGCTCCGCAGCGTCACGCGGACAGCACCGGTTACGCGCTGATCCGCGAGCGTTTCGCTGTCCAGTCGTTGCCGGCGGAAGCCAATTTCCGGGACCTTTATCACAATGCGCAGAGCGCGGACCTGCCATCGACCGACGGCGAATTGTATGGCCGCTCGCTCGCGCTGATGAGGTCGGACGCTCCCGAGCAGGCGATCCTGATCCTTCAGGATCTGCTCGCGCGGCGACCCGATTTCACGCTTTACCATACGGCGCTGGGACAGGCCTATCTCGCATCGGGGCGTGTCGATGCCGCGCTTGCGACACTCGAAAAGGCGATGAGTCTGTTCCCCCGCAGTGTGCCGGTCACCATGCGCTATGCCGAGGCGCTGATGCGCGCGGGCAACCCGAAGCAGGCACACATCGTCCTGCTCGACCTGTTCAACAATGTCCCGCCGACGCCGGAACAGGCGCGGATCACGGCGCTCGCCGCGAACGCGGCCGGCGACGTCGCGGATGCCTATTACTACATGTCCGAATACCACGTCATCAGCGGCGACCTGGCCCTTGCGATCGACCAGTTGCGGCTTGCGCAGGCCGTGCCCGGCCTGAATGACGTGCAGCGCGAGCGCTTCGATGCACGCATCCGCGAACTGCAGGAGTACCTGCCCAAAGGCCGGCGTGCCCACGAAGTTGCCGGCCCCGATAATCCGAAGCCGGATAACCGGCGTCCAAGTTAGAATTCGATGAACAACACGGGACGGAACCGTCGCATGAACCGTTTGATCCGTGCGATCCTCATGGCTGCCCCGCTGGTGGTCGCGTTTTCGGGCTGCGCAACTACCCGGCAGGCAGCGCCGCATGACCCGTGGGAGCATTTCAATCGCGGCAGCCAGCGCTTCAATGACGGAATCGATCGCGCCCTGCTGAAACCCGTTGCAACCGGTTATCGCAGGTACGTGCCGCAGGTGCTACGCACCGGCATCAGCAACTTCATCGGTAACCTGAAGTTCCCCACGACCATCGTCAATGACCTGCTGCAATTGAAGCTGCTCGATACCGGTGCCGATATCGGGCGGTTCGTGCTGAACTCGACGATTGGGATCGGCGGCCTGCTGGACCCCGCGACGCATGTCGGCATCCGGCGCAATGACGAGGATTTCGGGCAGACGCTCGGCCGCTGGGGAATGCCCGCGGGGCCTTACATCGTACTGCCGCTGCTTGGACCATCGACACTGCGCGATACGCCGGCGATCGCCGTCGACTGGCAGACTGATCTGCGCAACCAGCTGGGCTTCGACACCGGCACGCGCGCCGCGCTCGCCGCCCAATCCATCGTGGTGCGCCGCGAATCGCTGTTGAGTGCCGATGAGACACTCGACAGCGCCTTTGACCGCTATGCGTTCATCCGCGATGCCTGGCTGCAGCGCCGCGAATACCAGGTGCGCGACGGGGATGTGCCCGAAGAGCCGCTTCCCGAGGTCGAGCCGCTGGATCCCTAGGGGGATGCGAGAAATGGCGCGAGGTCGCTGATACCGGCCAGTGCGCCCAGCACCGGCGGCACATTTCGATAGGTGACATTGCGCCCGCTGCCCCGGGCGGCGACTGACCATTCGACCAGCAGCGCAAGCCCGGCGCTGTCCACGCGCCGGACCTGTGACAGGTCGATCTCGACCAGCGGGTCCGCGCCGAATGCCGCTTCACCTTCATCGAGCAGTCGCGCCGCATTGCCGAACAGCAGGTCACCGGACAGGGTCCAGCGCCCCTGACCCAGACTTGCAAGACCCGCCGGGCGCTGCGACGGATCAGCCGGTCTGCTTGGCGTCGCCACGCGGGCTTTCCTTTTCGAGCCGCTCGATGACCGCGTCGAGGCCGCGCTGATCGACTTCCGCACCGATGTCGTTGCGCAGATTTCGTACGTAAGAGATGCCTTCGATCGTGACGTCCCAGGCCTTCCAGCCCGTTGGCGTCGCCCGCATCGTGTAATTGACCGGCACGCGCGTGCCGTCGCTGCGCTTGACCTCGGTCCTCACTGTCGCCTGGCCGCTTGCCAGGTCGCCGCGAAATGGCAGCAGGGTCATGCGGTCCGCGGTGAAATCGGCGAGTGCCGACCCGTAATTGCGCAGCAACGACTGGTAGAACGCCTCAATGAAGCGCTGCCGCTGTGCGGGTGTCGCATCGCGCCAGTGTTTGCCGAGCACCAGCCGCGCCGAGTAATCCGTGTCAAAACTCGGCAACAGGATTTCATCCACGAGCTTGCGGACGCGTGCGGGATCACGCTTCACGATCTCGCGGTCGGCGTCCAGGGCCTTCAGCATCTTCGTTGCCGCCACCTCGATGAGGTCCTGCGGCGCCGGCCCCGGCACGCTGTCGGCCGCGGAAACGAGTCCCGCGAACACCAGCAGTGGGAGTACGAGGCTGCAGGCTGCTGCGATGCGTCCGGTCATGGTTTATTCGCCTCCGCTGGTTGATCACCCTGTTTCTCGGCCGCCTTGGAAAACAGGAACTTGCTGATCAGATTTTCGAGCACGATGGCCGACTGGGTGAACTGGATTTGACCGCCGTCGGCCAGAAAGGTTTCAGACCCGCCCGGCCCGATACCGATGTACTGGCCACCCAGCAGGCCAGCCGTGAAGATACCGGCATCGCTGTCCTCCGGTATGCGGTCGTAACCGCTGTCGATGCGCATCGTGACCCGGGCCTTGTATTCGCTGAAGTCGTACTCGATCTTCTCGACATGGCCAATCGTCACGCCCGACATAGACACCGGCGCACCCGGCTTCAGACCGCCAACCTGCTCGAATGACGCGTGCAGCCGATAGCCCGCTTCACCGAGCCCGAATTCACGGTTCGTGATCTGCGTAACGAGAAAGAACAGGGCCGAAAAACCGAGCAGCACGAACAGCCCGGTCCCCAGCTCGATGGTGCGCGTCTGGCGCATGTCGTCACTCCTCTAGAGCATCACCGCTGTCAGCATGTAGTCGAGCAGCAGCACGACGACCGAGGAAATAACCACGGTGCGCGTCGTCGCCGCGCCGACACCTTCTGCGGTCGGCACCGAATGATATCCTTCATAGACGGCGATCAGGCTGCAGGTGACCCCGAAAACGCAGCTCTTGACGATGCCTTCCATCACATCCCCGAACTCCACCGCCGAGCGCATCTGCGACCAGAACTGCCCGGCATCAACACCCATCAGCTGGACACCCACCAGCTGCGCGCCATAAATGCCGATCATGCTGAAGATCGCGGCAAGCAGCGGCATTGACAGCACTCCACCGAGGAAACGCGGCATCACGACCCGGCGCACCGGATCGACGGCCATCATCTCCATCGCCGCCAGTTGGTCCGTTGCCCTCATCAGGCCGAGTTCGGACGCAAGCGCGGTGCCCGCGCGGCCTGCGAACAGGAGCGCAGTGACCACCGGCCCGAGTTCCTTCAGCAAACCGAGCGCAGCGGCCGAACCCAGTGATTCCTCCGAGCCGAATCGCTGGAGCAGGTCAAAGCCCTGCAGGCCGAGTACCATCCCGACGAACAGCCCCGACAGCATGATGATCACGAGCGACAACGCGCCGCTGTTGTGGATCTGTTCGATCACCAGCCCGAAGCGCAGCAGCGTGCGCGGCACTTCCTTCAGCAGCCGTACGAAGAAGAGCGTATAGGCGCCAAGCGCCTGCAGCGCGATGCGCAGGCTTTGCAGCAGTTCCCGCATCAGTGAATCCAGCATTCAGCGCAACTGCCGCAGCTGCTCGAGATAACCGGGCGCGGGATAGTGGAATGGCACCGGCCCGTCCGGCAACCCGTGCATGAACTGGCGCACTTCGTCACGCGCATCAGTCGCAAGCGCCGTCGGCGGCCCCGCCGCTATCACCAGGCCACCGGACAGCAGGTAGGAAAAGTCGGCAACCTCCGACAGGTCATCGACATCGTGCGAAACAACGATGCTGGTCAATCCCAGAGTGTCGTTGAGCCGCCGGATCAGGCGCATCACGACTCCCAGGGAAATCGGATCAAGTCCGACGAATGGCTCGTCATAGATCAGCAATTGCGGATCCATGACGATTGCACGGGCGATTGCGACGCGACGCGCCATGCCCCCTGACAGCTCAGCCGGCATCAAGCGGCACGCGCCACGCAAGCCGACTGCCTGCAGCTTGGCCAGGACCACGTGGCGCAGCAGACGCTCCGGCAGGCGGGTGTGCTCGCGCAATGGAAACGCGACATTCTCGTAGACGTCGAGATCGGTCAGCAATGCGCCGTTCTGAAACAGCATGCCCATGCGACGGCGCATTTCATAGATGCCACTGCGCCCCAGGCTTGACACATTCCGGCCCTCGACTTCCACCACGCCGCGATCCGGGAACAGTTGCCCGGTGATCAAGCGCAGCAACGTGGTCTTTCCGGTGCCGCTCGGGCCCATGACAGCGGTGACCGAACCGCGTTCGACGTCAAGATCGACACCGGCAAATATCGGGCGTTGGGCGACCGAATAATGCAGGCCGCGCACGCGCACCAGCGCATCACGCGCCGCGCCGGATGCGTCGCGACCCTGGTTGACGGGCACCGGCAGGCTCCGCGACCGCGGCCTCAGGCCGCGGTGAGAATCCTGGGTCCGTTGGCGGTCACCGCCACGGTATGCTCGAAGTGGGCCGAGAGGCTGCCGTCCGCGGTGACGACCGTCCACTTGTCGCCCAGGGTCCGGGTGGCCGGACTGCCGATGGTGATCATCGGCTCGATGGCGAGCGTCATCCCCTCCAGCAACCGCGGCCCGCGCTTCGGGCTGCCGTAGTTGGGCACCTGCGGCTCCTCATGGAAGCGGGTGCCGA
>DAITAA010000019.1:38109-61812 GCA_036824505.1 Steroidobacteraceae bacterium | reverse complement strand
CGCTACATCGCCTGGGCGATTCCGGCGATCGGCTTTATCGGCACGGTGCGCGGCATCGGGGATGCGCTGGCGGAGGCGCACAAGGCCGTAACCGGCGACATCTCCGGTGTCACCGAGGGTCTGGGTGTTGCCTTCAACTCGACGCTGGTCGCGCTGCTGCTGTCGCTGCTGCTGATGTTCCTGTTGCACAACCTGCAGCTGGCCCAGGAGCGCCTGGTGCAGGACGCGGAGACTTACCTGGACAACCGTCTGCTGCGCAATCTGCAGGTACGCTGACGATGGCGACGATTGGCCTGGAACTGGTGGATGCGGCGCTCGTGGCGGTTCGCGACGGCGCCCGCGTGGCGGCAAGCCCGGGCGTGGCGCTGCTCGATCCGCAGGGTCTGCTGGTCGGCGAGGCCGCGGTTGCCGCGGCGCGACTGAAGCCGGTACTGGCGACCGACCGCTTTTGGGCCGACCTCGCGCTCGATTTGCAGGCACCGGCGGCGGGACTTGCTGTTTCGCACGCCGATCTCGCGCATGCGCATCTGTCCTTGTTGTGGCGCTCGATCGGGCAGTCCGGCGACCAGGTGGTGCTCGCGGTGCCCGGCTCGATGCGCCTGGAGCAGGTCGGCCTGGCGCTCGGCATCGCAAGGCGCATTGCGATGCCGGTTGGCGGAGTAGTAGATGCCGCGGTCGCGGCCTGCGCGGAACTCCCTGCCCGCCAGACAGTTCTGCACCTGGACATCCATCTGCATCAGTCGGTGCTGACGCAGATGGAGGGTGCGAGCCTGCTGCGCCGCTCGCGCATCGAGATCGCGCCGCGTGTCGGCATGAAGGTGATGCTCGGCGCCTGGGCGCATCTGATCAGCGAGGCCATGGTGCGAAGGACACGCTTCGATCCGCTGCATCAGGCTGCATCCGAACAGCAGCTCTACCTGCGGCTGCCGGTCTGGCTTGCAGCGTTGTCTGCACAGGAGACCGTTGATGTCTCGATCGAAACGGATACGCGCACATTCAGCGCGGCGCTGCGCCGGGACCAGTTCGCGCTGGCCGCCGAGGCGTACTACGCGCAGTTGATCGATCTCGTGCACAGTGGTCGCCGTGCCGGCGAAGCCGCAACGCTTGCGCTGTCTTCGCGTGCCGCCGCGCTGCCTGCGCTGCGTGAGAGGCTGGCGGCGCTCCCGGATCTCGAACTCGTGATGCTCGCCGAATCGGCCCCGGCCGCCGCGGCAGCGGCGCGTATCGAGGAGATCGGCCCGGCCGAGCCGCCCGTGCTTGCGACGGCATTGCAGCGCAGGCACGCGGCTGCGCCCGATCCGGGATTGCGCAGGACGGGCGCTGCCTGCCCGACCCACGTCATCCTCCATGGCCGCGCGCACGCGATCAACGAGCATCCGCTGCAGCTTGGGCTTGGCGACGGCCCCGGCCGCCGCCTGGCGCTTGACGGTCCGCTGGCCGGGGTTTCGCGATTGCACTGCACGCTGCTGCTGCGCGACGGATCCGCGGTCATCCGCGACCACAGCCGCTACGGCAGCTTTGTCAACGGCGAGAGGGTGGACGGCGAGGCGGTGCTCGGGGTCGGTGACCGGTTGCGGCTCGGCACGCCCGGCGTTGTCCTTGATCTGGTGGCGGTGGCCTGAGCATGGCGCGGCGCAAGACCCAGACGTTCAGCATGTCTTTCCTGGACGTGATCTCCTGTGGCTTTGGTTCGGTCGTGCTTTTCTACACCATTATCAGCGCCCAATCGGGCCTGGACCGTATCAAGGCGAGTTCAGATCTCTCCGCGGAGTCCCGGCGCCTGGAGAAGGAGGTGCTCGACGGTTACGCCCACCTGGCGGAGTTGCGAAACGTGCTCGCGGAGACGGATGAGGAGAAAGTCAAGGCCGCCGGCCGTTCGCGCGAAGTGCTCGAGAAAATCCGTCTGACACAGGAGGAACTCGCGCGCTACGAGCACGATACGCTGGCGCGGCGAGAAAGCCTCGAGCGCCTGAAGGCCGATCTGAAATCCCTCGAGGAGGGAACGCGCCGGCTCAGGGAAAAGGCGCCACCGGTCAGCGGCACGTCGGACGTGCGAATTGCGGACCCGCAGCAGCTCGCGACGCTGCGCATCGCCGGGCAGCGCGTACTGGTCCTGGTCGACGCCTCTGCGAGCATGCTCGATGAGACCGTCGTCAACATCATCCGCATGCGCAACATGCCGCCGGAGCGCCGGATCGCCTCGACGAAGTGGCAGCAGGCAATCAGCACGGTCGAATGGATGGCTGCGCGGCTGCCGCGGACCACGCAGTTCCAGGCCTACGCCTTCGACACCGAGGCGCGACCACTGGTCGAAGGCAGCGATGGCCGCTGGCTGAATATGAAGGACGCCGGGCAGATCGCGCTCGCACTGAAGACGCTTCGCGGCACTGCCCCGACCGGCGGCACCAGCCTGGAAAATGCCTTTGCGGTGATCCGCAAGCTGTCGCCCGCGCCGGACAACGTGATCCTGATAACGGATGGCCTGCCGACCCAGGGAGACAAGCCGCCGCTGATCCGCAGGCTGGTAACGGCGGAGGACCGCGAGGATCTGATGAAACAGGCGGTGAAGTCGCTGCCGCCGTCGCCGCCACCGATCAGCGTCGTGCTGCTGCCGATGGAGGGCGATCCCTCGGCGCCGATCTTTTTCTGGCGCCTGGCGCGCATGACTGGCGGCGGTTTCCTGAGCCCGGCCAAGGACTGGCCATGAAGCGCCGGCAACGCCGCGAGGCGGAGGTGTTCAGCCTTTCGTTCCTGGACTGCATATGTTGCGGGTTTGGAGCGATCATCCTGTTGCTGGTGCTGAGCGAATTTGGTGCGCCGATGCAGCTTGAGCAGACCAAGACGGATCTCGATGCCCAGATCGCGAAGCTGCAACAGGAACTGTATGAATTGCGCGGCACCTCGAGCGTTCTGGAACGGGAGTTACGTGGCCGCGTCGAACAGCTTTCCGTGGAGCAGAGCCGTGTCGCGAGGTTGCGTGGCGACCTGTCGGCAATCGAAGGCAAGCACAAAGCCAGCGTTTACGAGGAGGAATCCACCAGGAAGATCGCCGAAACGCTCGCGGCGGCGCGCCTCGCGCTGATCGAGGAGACGCGCGCGCAGCAGACATCTGCGCGCAAGCGCGTTTACGATGAGCCGATTGCCGGTATTCCGATCGACAGCGAGTATGTGATCTTCGTCGTCGACACCTCAGGTTCGATGCAGTCGCAGAACTGGCGTTATGCAGAACAGAAACTCGCCGAAGTCCTGAATATCTATCCGAAACTGAAGGGCATCCAGGTGATGGATGACGAGGGTGGGTACATGTTCTCGGACTACCGCGGCAAGTGGATCCCGGATTCGCCGGCACGACGAAAGGTGATCCTGAAACTGTTCCGCGGCTGGCAGGCATTCTCGAACTCGAGCCCGGTGGAAGGCATCATTGCCGCCATCCGGACATTCTGGACCAAGGACCACGCGATCAGCATTTACGTGTTTGGCGACGAATTCACGGGCCCGTCAATCCAGGAAGTGGTTGACACGGTGGACCGCATCAATCGCACGGCGGGCTCCGGCGAGCGCATGGTGCGGATACATGCGCTCGGATTTCCGATTCCGAACGAATATCCTCAGCATACGAGCATGCGTTATGCGACGCTGATGCGCATACTCTCGGCGAGAAACGGCGGCGTATTCGTCGGTCTGCAGGAAGGCGAAGGCAACGCGCGACGGAGCTATCCATGAGGTCATCGGTACTGCGGCTCGGTCTCGCCGCCCTGTTCGTGCTGCTGCTGCCGGCCTGCACGGAGACAAAACTGTCCGCCCAGTCCCAGCTGCCGACGCCCCTGGTCGAAAAGCTGCCGGTCCGGGTCGGCATCTACTACTCGAAGGAATTCCGCGAGTACGTGCACAAGGAGACGCGCAGCGACATCGACTACCAGATCACGCTGGGCCCGGCCCATGTGCAGAATCTGGACTGGCTGTTGAAGGCGATGTTTGCCGAAGTCGTTCCGGTCGAGGACCCGACGCAAGTCGCTGGCATTCAACCGCCCCTGGTAATGGTTCTGGAGCCGCGCTTTCAGGAGTATTCGTTCCTGACGCCCAAGGATGTCGCGGGCGACGCGTTCATCGTGACGATCCGCTATCTGCTCACTGTCTATGATGGCGGCGGTGCGCGCGTGGATGCTTTCACATTCACGGGTTATGGTCGGCAAAAGTCGCGATCGCTAGGCAGCAAACAGCCCTTGCAAATTGCGACCCAGCGCGCGATGCGGGATGCCGGCGCCAAGCTGGCTGTCGAGTTTACGGACCAGGATTCGGTGCGCCTGCTGCTGCGCAACGCGGCGCAACCGCTAGCGCTTCCGCCGGCAGTCGCAGATCCGCCGGTGGAACCGACGCCGGCGGCCACCGACCCGCCGGGCGCGCCGCCACCCGATTCACGTTCCGGCGGCTGACGGCGCCTCGGCAGGTTCGAGTTCGTACCACTCGCTTGTAAATTGCACCCCTTCGGTTGCGACCGGCTTGCCGTTCTCAAAACGCGGGCTGTAGATCGAACGCCCGAGCGCCCGGCGGCACTGAGCCAGTTGCATCTCCGACATATCGGATGACACGACCACAATATCCTGCGGATTGCCGGCCTCCGTGACCAGGAAGCTGAAGACCGTCTTGCGTACGCGGAGTTTTCGCGACGCCGTTTCAACGCTTCGCATTGACGCAGCTGGAGGGCGATAGAAGACCATGCGTGGGGCGTGCATCGGATTGCTCTGATCCGGCTCCGTCATCTGAATCGCCGCTGCTTCAGAGTAACTGGCCATTGCTGCGTTTGACTTGGCAGTGACTATCAGCCAATCGCCCATTTCAACCAGGGCTTCGAGCAGCAGTCGCGGTGGCGGATCGGGGGTGCTTCGCAGCAATCCCACTGCCTTTTCGATCGCGTTCAGGCCGCTTCGGTTCACGTGCGGAGGGAGTCCGGCTGACCGGGCGACCTCGGGCATCTGGTCGCCGAAATTCGGATCCCGCAACGTTATCTGGTCATCAAGCGAAGCCGGATCCATCGTGTACTGCAGCCGATGGGTGCGTGCGATGGCAACCAGGCTGCGAACCGTGAGCGGGTTGAGGCCACCATGCTCCTTGATGCTGATGTCATACATTCGCAGGTACAGCCCGCGAGCCGCTGCGAATTGCGAGGTGGACTCGTAAAAGGATGCCAGTTGCGTTACGGCCGGTAAGGTTCGGGTATCGTCGAATCCGTAATTCTGTTCCGCGATCCTCAGCGCGTAGTACCGTTCGTGCTCCGCGCCGGTGTAGTCGCCCAGCACCTTGAGACTGTTGACCAGCTGGTCTATCAGTGGGAGCTGCGAGAGGTTGAACAGGCCCTCCGAGCGCCGGCTGATTGCCAATGCGCGATTGAGATGCTCGGCAGCTGCAGCATGCTGATCGAGCGCAGCGTAAACCGTCCCGAGGCCCTGCAGCGGGATGATCATTCGAGTCGACGAGATGCCCTGGCTGGCTTCCAGGATCGCGAGTGACTTCTTGTAACTCGTTTCCGCCGCCTGCAAGTCGCCGAGCCGATATTGCGTTGCCGCGAGATTGTTATAGGCGATCGACAATTCGTATTCACGGGTGCTCTGGGCTTCCGTCAAGTCCACAACCTGTTGGGCGAGTGGTAACGCTTCCACGAACCGCCCGAGATCGAACATCGCCCGGAACCGGTTGTATGCCTCGGTGCGTTGAATGGGCGCCGGCACAGGAGCGTTGGTCGGTTGCTCGGTGGTCGGCGCGGTGGAATCCTGTGGCACCGCGGACTGCGGCGGCGAAATCTCGGGCGGCGAGGCGGAAACGGGCAGCGGCTCTTCGGGCGGGGCGGTCACCGCCGCCGCGGGTACTTCGGTTGCGGCGGCTGCGGCGAATGCCGCAGTGGACAGCAGCAGTGAGGCAAGTACCGGGGTCATGCAGACAACGATAGACCATGCTGGCCCGATGGTGTTCCCGTGCTGCGGCCCGGCGTTCAACGAACGGCCCCATCGCGCTCGAACACGGCAATCAGGCAGCCGGCCGCGATGGCGAGCAGCGGGTCGGTGATATCCGCCGTATGGCCTGGCAGCCAGGTCTGCAGCAATTCGACCGAGAAGACGATGCCGGCTCCCAGCATAGTGGCCGGAAAGACCGACAGCCCGCTGCGGGCCAGCAGCCAGACCAGGGCGCCATAGCTGTAGCAGCGCAGGAACATGTCCGGCAGATTGGTCGCGCGATAGCGCGTCAGGGATTCCCCGAAAGGCATCAGGGCAAAACGGTCCTGGGCCAGCTGGAAGTCGAATGGTGAAAGTCCCTGGATCGCGATCAGCACGATCAGTGCCGCTGCAAGCAGGCTCGCGGCGCGCTCGGCGGGCAGGCGCAACATGAAGCCGGCGAGGGAGAGTGCGATCGCCATGCCAGCGAGTTCCGCGGGCTCGAGCTGGATGCCCGCGAAAAGGATCCGCCCGATCAGCACGACCAGCATCGCAATCGCGGCCACCCGGCGCGCCCGTCCCGCGGCGAGTTGCTCGCAGGCCAGAATCAGCACGAGCCAGGCGAGCGCATGCGGCAGGATCGCAGCCGGACTCCACCAGCCGCCTGCGGCGAGCGGCGCAAATGCTGTTGCCCATTTTCCGGGATCCAGTACCGGCGCAAATGGCGCGAGGCGATAACCGACCCAGGACACCAACAGCGCGGTCGCGACCGGATGGCGCAGGATGCCGGACAATGCCGATGCACGCAGACGGCGGTGTGTCGAGGCGATCGCCAGCGCAATGAAAGCGCCGGCAGCCGCGCCAATCGAGTTGCAGGCGACATCGGTCAGGCTTGCAACGCGCCGGGTTTCGTAAAGCTGGGCCACCTCGATGACCAGGGACAGGCATGTGCCGATCACAGTTGCAGCGATGACGGCCAGCAGGCCGCCGAGCCGGGAGGCGAGGAGCCACGCGAGACTTGCGCCCAGCGGCAGGTACAGCAGCACGTTGGCCGCAAGATCACTGCGCGTCGTGCGTGCGAATGTCAGGCGGTGCAACAGCTCGTAGAAACCGGCGCCTTCCACGCCCGCGAAGCCGAATGGATAGAGCGAACCATAGCCGATCAGGAATGCGATGACGGCGAGCAGCCAGGTCGCGGTTCTGGTGTTGGAATCCGCCACGTCCTCCAGTCTACCGGCCCGGGCGCGCAGGCGCTGCCGCCTGCAGCAGACCGACCGCACGATACAGGGCTTCGACCTCAGGGGCACGCAGCTGCCGGTACCGACCGATCGGCAAGCCGCCAAGCTGCAGCGGCCCGAGCGCCACGCGCTCGAGCCTGCGCACCTTGACGCCAACGCGTGCGAACATGCGGCGGATCTCGCGATTCTGGCCCTCGCGCAGGGTCACGGAAACCAGCGACAGGTCGCCACGGCTGCGGTCCTTTTTCTGATTCAGCACGCGCAGGCCCTCGGGCCGCGCACGCTTTGCGCCACGTGAGGGATCCTTCGTATCGGCGAGATAGAATCCTCTTGATAGCCGCGCCAATGCCTCGGGCGCGAGCTGCCCCTGCACCGTAACGCGATATTCCTTCGCGACACCATGGCGCGGATGCGCCAGGCGATGCGTCAGTTCGCCGTCATTGGTCAGCAGCACCAGCCCTGTGGAATCCGCATCGAGCCTGCCGACCGGATAAACGCGCTCGCCGGATGACAGCGCGGGCTGGACCAGGGCGACGACATTCGGGCGACCCCCCGGGTCGCTTGCCGTGGAAATCACGCCGCGCGGCTTGTTCAGCATCAGGTACACGCGCGGACGTTCCCGAATCGCAGTTCGCTGGCGCGTGTCGATCACGACGCCGTCAAGCTCGATGAGATCGCGGCCGGGCAGCACGAGGCAGGGCAGGGCCGTCACGCGCCGGCCATTGACGCGCACGCGGCCCGCGCGAATGGCAAGTTCGCAGTCGCGCCGCGAGGCGACACCGGCATCGGCCATCACCTTTTGCAGGCGTTCACCGTCGACCGGCGGTGGTGCAGCGGCGCGCGGTCGCTCGCGAAAGCGCGGATCGTTCAAGGCCAACTCCCGGTCGGTCGGGTTTCTTCAAGCCCTGGACATGGTATCCGCACTGTGTGAATGCCGGCCCGACCGTCGCCGATCCGCCCGGACCCCGAGGCACCCCAGTCTGCCGGGGCCGGTTGGCGCGCCAACGGCCGGTACCGACCGCCGGAGTTTCGCGACGCGGCGCTGAACATGAACTGAACGAAAAGGCCCGGCGCCTTCCGGCCGCCGGGCCCTTGAATCATGGAATCTCCTGCCTGCTGGTGGCGTGTTCAGCCGACTTTCGCGTCAGCCGCCTGCACCCAGACCTTGCACCATCCCTGGGACTTGACGAGCTTGCCCTGGAAAATGACGCAGGGACCATCGGCCGCGCCCGCTTTGCCCTTGAACTGGATGCAGTTCGCGCAAGTCTGACCCGGCTTGTAGGTGGGGTTGGTCTTTGCGACGACCTTGCTCGCGTCGCCGACATAGCCAAGCGACTTTGCCGCCGGGTCGTCCGCGGACAGCGCTTCCGCCGCGCCCGCGCTGCGTGCAACCAGCGTGGCGGCAGGCACGGCGGCCAGGCCCGCAATCGCAGTCTGCAGCAACTGGCGCCTCGAAAACTTCTCATCGATCATCTTGAAAGCTCCTGAATGGGGGACTTGGGGTGCCGCCCTGAATCGAGCACGCATTCTCTCAAGTCCCGACGCCGCGTGCGAGAACTCGGCCCAAATGAGAATGATTCCCAACGGATACAGCGCTGTCCGGCCGGCCTCTTGTTGTTAGACTTTCGCCGGGCCTGTAGCTCAGTGGTTAGAGCAGGGGACTCATCTTTTGCAAAAGGTGCCTCGGCCCCGAAAGGGATCGAGTGGACGGGATGAATTCAGGGAAACCTTCCAGCGCCCAGGGCGGCTGATGGCGATCCTGAGCCAAGCCGGCGGTACACCGCCGGACGGTGCAGAGACTACCTGAGGGCTTCCAGTGCCCTTGATGACAGGCAAGAGCGTCCCGCACCCTCACGGCAGCCAGCGCCGCGGGTGAAGAGATAGTCCGCGCCCGCCGGAAACGGCGGGGCCACGTGAATCCCTTGGTCCTGGGTTCGAATCCCAGCGGGCCCACCATATTGCGGTGCGTCAGATGAGTGCGATTCCCGTTGCTAGTTCACAACAACTCTGCAGACTTGCGGGAAAACTGCTTTGCATGGACACTCTGACATAACAACACGCTTGGCACAGCCGGGCAGCAATGGGGAGCTAGAGCATGAACAGCATTCTTGGTCCGCGGGCGGCTTCTTTGGTGGCAGCGGCGGTAGCACTCAGCTTGGGACACGCCGCTTACGCGCAAACCGCGCTCGGTGAAGTCACGGTAACCGCGCGCAAGCGCGCCGAGTCGGTGCAGGACGTACCGTTCGCGATCAGCGCGCGCACCGGGGATGCCCTGCGCGAGGCGGGCGCTGCGAATATCGAGGACGTCTCTCGAAACGTTGCGGGCTTCACGGTCCAGAACCTCGGCCCTGGCCAGAGCCAGGTCGCGATTCGCGGCATCTCTGCTGGCAAGACCGACCGCGACCTGCCCGGCGTCAAGGAGCAGGTCGGCGTCTACATGGACGAATCGGTGATTTCACTGTCGCTATTCACGCCGGATCTCGATCTTTATGACCTGAATCGCGTCGAAGTGCTGCGCGGCCCGCAGGTCACGCTGTTCGGTTCCGGCTCGCTGGCCGGCACCGTGCGCTATATCAGCAACCAGCCGGATCTGGGCGGCAGCTATGGCAATGTTGAAGTATCCGGCAGTTCGATCGAGGGCGGCGATGTCGGTGGCAACGTGAGTGGCATGTTCAACATGCCGATGGGCGACACGGCAGCGCTGCGCGTGGTGGGCTATTACTCGGATATTCCGGGCTTTATCGACGCCGTGCAGCCCGGTGGCTCGGTGAACAAGGATGTCAATGGCGGCACGCGCTCGGGCGTGCGCGTTGCAATGCGCTTCGAACCCAATGACAACCTGGTGATCACGCCGCGGGTGATCTACCAGGAAGTGGACATGGACGGTTACAACCGCACCGACGTGTGGAACATCCTCGCCAATCCGTACACAACGACGGAACCCGCGATCACACTGAGTGATCGTGAGCAGTACACGCAGTTGCAGGAAAAGTTCACCGATGATTTCCTGCTTGGCGATCTGACGATCGAAGTCGGCATTGGTAACCACACCCTGACCTCGGTCAGTTCCTACACAGATCGCGACATCCAGGTGATCCGCGATGCTTCGCAGCTGACCGGCAGCGTGACCTTCGATCTGGGCGGCACCGGGAACCAGCCGCGTCTGGATTCACCGCTTTACGACGATACGAAATTGAAGGTATTCACGCAGGAATTGCGCATTGCCTCCAACTATGACGGCAACGTGCAATGGCTCGCAGGCGCGTTCTACAGCGACATCCAGCGCGATTATGGCCAGACGCTGCCGACGCCGGGCTATGACGCCCTGATGATCAACTTGCTCTGCCCCAGTCCTCCGACGAACTGCGGCGTGACCAGCCCCGACCTGGGCTCGCCGACGGATACGCCGTTCTTCTCCCGCATCCCGTATGACTTCACGCAGAAGGCGATCTTCGCCGAGGTCAACTTTGGTCTGGGCGAACGCGCGAACCTCGCGGTTGGGGCACGCTACTATGATTTCAAGGAAGACCGCGTGTTGTATTTCGGCGGACTCTTTGCCGATTCGGATGGCTTGCCGACCGAGCCGACCAACGGCCCGGGATCGGCGAAATCGGACGACGTCCTGCCGCGTGTGCTGTTCTCCTATGACGTCAACGAGGACGTACAGCTGAACGCACAGGTGGCGCAGGGTTTCCGTCTCGGCGGCATCAATGACCCGCTGAACCAGGGCCTGTGCTCACCTCCCGACCTGATCACATTTGGCGGCCGGGATTCCTTCAAAGACGAGAAGCTGACCAACTTCGAGCTTGGCGCGAAGATCGGCTTCGCGGGCGGTCGCGCTCAGTTCAATGTTTCCGCGTACCGCGCGGAGATCGACGATTTCCAGGTCCCGGTGGTGGCCGGCACCTGCTCGTCGCGCATCATCTTCAACGTGCCGAAGGCACACGCGCAGGGCGTGGAAATCGAACTGGAAGCGCAACCGACTGATCACTTCGATTTCGGGTTGTCAGCGAGCATGGTGAATTCCGAGCTCGATTCGACGATTACGTCGACGAGCGCGGGCGGGGCAGTGACCGTGGTCGGTGCAATGGAAAAGGGCAACCGGATGGCTTCGGTGCCAGAGTTCCAGATGGCTGCCAACGCGACCTACAAATGGCCGCTGACTGCGGCGCTGGAGGGCTATGTCACCGCCAGTTACCAGCACGTCGGGGATCGCTACACGCAGGTAGCGGATCAGGCCTCAGGCTTCGGGACATTCAACATCCGCAGCTATGGTTCGCCGACGATCACGAGCTTTACTTTCGATCCACTGCTGCCTGAATACGACATCGCCAACCTGCGTTTCGGTGTGCGCACCGACGTGTGGGAGGCGGCACTGTTCGTCAACAACCTGACGGACGAGTCGGCGCGTCTCGGCCTCGACCAGGAACGCGGACGCGTCGCTCGTGTCGGGTTCCTGACCAACCAGCCGCGCACGATCGGTATCACTTACCGCCGCAACTTCGGTGGAGCGGAACCGGCACCGGCTCCGGCGCCGATGCAGGCCGCGCCACCCCCGCCCCCCCCGCCACCGCCGCCGCCACCCCCGCCGCCACCGCCGGGTGATGGAGACCACGACGGCGTGACCGACGACAAGGACCGTTGCCCGAAGACGCCCGCGGGCGTGGTAGTCGACGAAATCGGCTGCTTCAAGGAAATCACGCTGCGCGGCATGCTGTTCGGCTTCGATCAGTCCAGCTTGGCCGCCGAGACTCGTGCATTGCTCGACGGGCTGGTTGCGGACCTGAAGACCCGGCCGGCCGACATCGTCGCCGGCACCCATGTTGCCATCGAAGGCCACACCGACAGCAGCGGTTCAGATGCGTACAATCAGGCACTGTCGCAGCGCCGTGCGGATGCTGTGCGCCAGTACCTGATCGACGCAGGTCTGGGTGCATCAACGCTATTCGCTACCGGCGCTGGCGAAGGCAGCCCGATCGACACCAATGCGACCGAGGAAGGCCGCAGCAACAATCGGCGAGTGGTAATCAAGGTTACGCGCTGACACGCGCCTGCTGATAGGAAGGCCGGCCCCTTCGGGAGCCGGCCTTTTTTTGCGTCTCAGCCGAGCCGCAGCCGTGCGATCAGCCGCTTTTCAATGAGGTTCTTGGTGTCGAGCACGACGCGGTCCTGCACGTGCTGCAACTGGTGCAGTAGGAACATCATCAGCAGGCAGAGCGTGAGCGCGATCAGCGTGGAATTGAACGTGATACCGAGGCCGACGGTGACGCCCGAGATATCGCCCAGCAGGGCATTCTGCTCATCCTGCAAGGCATTGCCGATGCCGCGCGCCGTGCCGACGAAGCCGACCGCCGGGATGCCCCAGACCACGAAGCGAAGCATCGAATTGTCGGTATCCAGGCTCAGGGCCTCCGTCTGGCATTCCTCGGTGACCGCTGCGGCCGTCTCGTGGACGCTGCGGGTGACCTCGAATCGATCGAGCGCAATGACGTCTGGCGCTCATGCGACTCGCGCATGGCAGCCGCCTGGGCGAGGCTCGTCACAGCCCGAGGTCGCACGACGAGCGTATAGACGCCATGCACGACCAGGACAGCGAGCAGGAGCGCTACGATTCCGAATGCCGATTCGCTGAGCGGGGCCTTCCGGCGGACTGAAGCAGCGTTGTCGATGATCGCGCTAATATGGTCCATGTCCCCAAGTTGGCCGGGTTCCGCCCGTTTGGCGGCCGTTTGCCATATTTTTTGGGCCGCCCGTCACGGTCGTTTCCAGCCCGGTTTGTCACTGTGCCCGTATCGGCTGCAGATCAGGGAAGGCCGACCTTTGCCCAGGTACCAGAAAGTATCCGTCGACGCAGTTGAGATCGGCATGTACGTGTCCGAGCTCGACCGCCCGTGGCTTGAAACCCCCTTCCTGTTCCAGGGATTCCACATCCGGAATCAGGAAGAGATCAATGCGCTGCGTGACCATTGCCGGCATGTGGTCATCGACACCTGCACCGAGGATGATGACGCCGGAGCAGAACCGCTGCCACCGATTCCGCACACTGACAAGAAATCGGCTGAGGCCATGCGCGGTCTCAAGAGCGAAATCAAGCCGGCGGCCAGCATCCATGTGGGTTTGTACAGCTCGGTCAAGGACGTCATGGGCGAGCTGCGCCACAGCGGCAAGCTGGATGTTCGCAAGCTCGAAATCGCCGTCGAGCCCATGGTGGACAGCGTGCTGCGCAATCCCGCCGCCATGTCCTGCCTGATGCGGATTCGCCGCAAGGGTGGTTACATTTATTCGCACTCCATGGCCTCATCGGTCTGGGCCACCGTACTTGGTCGCGAGATCGGACTCGATCGCGATGCAATGCGCGTCGTCGCACTTGGCGCGATGCTGCTCGATGTGGGCAAGACCAAGATTCCCGAGCAGTTGCTGAACAAGCCAGGGAAGCTCGATGCCGCGCAGATGAAGTTTATGCGGCAGCACGTCGAGTTTGGCGTGGAACTGCTGCAAGAAGCAGGCGGCGTGGACAATCGCGTGCTGGACATGGTTTCGTTTCACCACGAACGATTCAACGGCTCGGGCTATCCCAACGGCCTCAAGGGCGGAGAAATTCCCGTATACGGCCGCATCGCCGGAATCGTGGATACCTATGATGCGATGATCACGTCGCGACCTTACGCCAGCACGCAGTCGTCCTATGGCGCGCTGCGGGAGTTGCGGGCCCTCGCAGGCGTCGAATTCCAGGCCGAGGTCGTCGATCAGTTCACGCAGGCGATTGGCATGTTCCCGACCGGTACGCTGGTTCTGCTGAACACCGGCGAAGTTGCCGTGGTTACCGCCCAGAGCCGCATCCGGCGCCTGCGGCCGGAAGTTATGATCATCCTGGACCAGGACAAGAAACCGCTGGAAGAATTCCGAGTTGTCGACCTCAGCCAGATGACGGCGACTGCCGACGACCAGTCGTCGCTCTGGATCGAGTCGGGCCTCGAGCCCGGTGCTTTCGGAATCGACCCCGCTGACTACTACCTGAACTGATGCAATGAACATTGCGATCCCCAGCCCCGCCGGTACCAACAGTTACTCGGACTGTCTCGAGGCGATCCGCAGCCGCATTTCCGCGCGCGACGGCAAGCTCTATGGTGTCGCGGTCCTGGTGGTCTACGTGCATCAGCTTGAACGCCTGTATGCGAGCGCGGGTCATGTGAACGCCGGCCGCATGCTGGACGAGTTGCGCAACCGCCTGGCCCAGGTGCTGCGCCCGGGGGATTACTTCACGCGGCTCAGCGACCGCAAGTTTGCCTTCGTGTTGTCGAATCTGCGCAACCAGGGCCATGCGATCTTGGCTGCCAACAAGATCCTGCGTTCCGGCGCTGAACCGCTGTCGGCTGGCGGGCAACAGTCGACGGTCCGGCTGTCGGTCGGCATCGGCTTGTTCCCGGCTCATGGCCACACGCCCGAGGAGCTGATGCAGTGCAGTGAAATTGCTCTGCTTGAAGCCTGGAAGACATCGCAGCCTGTCACCGTATACACCGCGGGCAAAGCGGGCGAACTGGTGGCCGGCTGGGATCTCGAGGCGCAACTCGCGACCGCCCTGGAGCATGGCGACCTGGTCCTGAACTACCAGCCCAAGATCGCGCTGCCAGACATGCGAATAGTCGGTGCTGAAGCGCTGATGCGCTGGAACCGCCCGGAGGCCGGCAATGTACCGCCGGAGATCTTCATTGACGTCGCCGAGATGACAGGCCAGATCGATCCATTGACGCAATTCGCCTTCCATCGCTCGCTTCGTCAGCTCAGCGAATGGCCGAAATCGCTCGGGCGCCTGTCTGTCGCCGTCAATGTCACTCCGTCACTGGTTTGCAACCCGGACCTTGTGAACATGGTCCAGAGTGCCGCGGGTCTCTGGTCCGTAGAGCTGTCTCGGCTGACCGTCGAAGTCACCGAAAATGCACTGATGATCGATCGGCAGCGCAGTCACCGCGTGCTGTCCGATCTGCGCGAACGGGGCGTGCGCATCTCGATCGACGATTTCGGCACCGGGTATTCCTGCTTGTCCTACCTGAAGGAAATACCCGCACACGAGCTGAAGATCGACAGATCTTTCGTGATGAACATGCTCGCCGACAAGGCCGACCGCCGGATCGTCGAGCAGACCATCGCCCTGGGACATGCCTTCGACCTGGCAGTCGTCGCCGAGGGCGTCGAGGACGAGAAGGTCGCGCAGGAGCTGATCGCATTGGGCTGCGACTTCGCCCAGGGCTTCCACTACGCCCGGCCGCTTGCTCCGGACACGTTCGTGGAATGGGTTCATGGCTGGCGGCGAGGGGGGGCGGCCGCCGACTGACGCAGATCAATGCTGCCCGAACGCGCCCTGCCGCAGACTTCCACTCCATGGGAGTCGGGGTCCGCTTCGATGCCGCGGTCGTGCGCCGTTACGACGTGCCGGGGCCCCGCTATACCTCCTATCCGACCGCCCCGCAGTTCAGCGAGTCCGTTGGCGAGGCCGAGTACCTGAAGGCCGCGAGGGCGTCCAATGACGACCCGATCCCGCGCCCGCTGTCGATCTATGTGCACGTCCCGTTCTGTACGGCCCCCTGTTTCTACTGCGGCTGCACCCGGGTCATCACGCGCGACCGTACGGCGGGTACCCGCTACCTGAGCCGCCTGCAGCGCGAGATCGAATTGCAGGCCCGCCTGTTCGACCGGGACCGGAATGTGGATCAGCTGCATTTCGGCGGTGGCACGCCCACATTTCTCAACGATGCGGAACTCGGCGAGCTGATGCGCTTCATGCGCCACAGCTTTTCACTGCGTGACGATAGCTTGCGCGAATACTCGATCGAAGTCGATCCGCGCACCGTGGATGACGCAAGGCTCGCGGCAATCGCCGGGCTCGGCTTCAACCGCATCAGCCTCGGCGTCCAGGACTTCGACCCGGACGTCCAGAGGGCGGTCAATCGGCTACAGCCGCAGGAAAAGGTCCTAGCTGTCATGGCCGATGCGCGGCGCCACGGATTCGGATCGGTGTCCGTCGACCTGATCTATGGACTGCCGAAACAGACCGAGACCGGATTTGCGCGAACACTCGAGCAGGTTATCGCAGCTCGTCCTGACCGCGTAGCGGCCTACAGTTACGCGCACTTGCCGCAGATCTTCAAGGCACAGACGCAGATCAAGTCCGATGACTTGTGCCCGCCGGAGGTCAAGCTCGCGCTGCTGGGCGTCACGATCGACAAGCTGACCGCTGCCGGCTACGTCTATATCGGCATGGATCACTTCGCGCTTCCCGACGACGAACTTTCGGTCGCGCTGGCCCAGGGCAGCCTGCAGCGCAATTTCCAGGGTTACTCGACCCGCGCCGGACTGGACCTGATCGGCCTCGGCATGAGCGCCATCGGCCAGATGGGCGACGGGTTCTACGTCCAGAACCACCGGCTGCTGGATGACTGGGCTGGCTCGCTCGACACCGGGCGCCTGCCGATCTGGCGCGGCCACCAACTGACGCGCGAGGATCGTTTGCGTCGTGCCGTGATCCAGGAACTGATGTGTCGCGGGATACTGGATATGCGTGATTTCGGCCGGAGATTCGACGTCGACTTCAGCCTGCACTTCGCCGCTGAGCTTGCAAGCCTGGCGCCGCTCGTCGAGGACGGCCTGGCCGAGATCGAAAATGAGCGCATCACCGTCACGCCGCTCGGGCGCTTGCTGGTTCGCGCGATCGCAATGAAGTTTGACGCCTATCTGGGCGAACAGTCGGACAACAGCACCAGGCGGTTTTCCCGCGTCGTCTGACGGTCCGCCCCATGTCGACCCGCCGTGTACAATGGCGCTTTGCACACGAGGGTCCGGCACTTGGCTGGCACCACAACCCCGTCACCGCTCAATCTCTACCAGCTGCGCCGTAGCTGCAGTACCTGTTCCCTCTCGGAACTGTGCCTTCCCATGGGCCTGTTGCCGGGCGAAGTACGGCGTCTCGAGGAGCTCGTCACTTCACGCGGCCCGATCAACGAAGGCGAACACCTGTTTCGCATCGGCGATCCGCTGCGGGTCATTTACGCGGTGCGCGGCGGCTACTTCAAGTCTTACCTGGTCGAGCCCAATGGACGGGAACAGGTGCTCGGCTTCCACCTGCCGGGCGAGCTGATCGGGCTGGACGCCATCTGGCCGGAGCGGCACCAGTGTAATGGCGTTGCGCTCAATACGGCGTCGGTCTGCGAGCTTCCCTATGCCAAGGTCGCCGAACTCGGTCGTGAGGTGCCCGGGTTGCAGCACTCGATGTTGCGCCTGCTGTCAAAGGAGCTGGCACTGAGTCATGCGCTGGCGGGTGATTTCAGCGCCGAGGAGCGTATCGCGGGATTCCTGCTGTCCTTGTCCTCGCGAATGAAAGCGCGCGGCCACTCGGAGACGAACCTGACGCTCGCGATGTCGCGGCGCGACATCGCGAACTATCTGCGGCTCGCCACGGAAACCGTCAGTCGTGCCTTCACCCGCTTCGAACAGGATGGACTCGTCTCCGTTGACCGGCGCGAGGTCACGTTGAAGGACATGGAGCGGCTCAACAAGCTCGGACACTGCTTTTCCGCGAACTGGTAGCGGACTTCGACAAGGGGCGCATTCGTGACGCTCTCGATTCGTTCGCAACTCAAAGCCAATCGCGCACTCCGTTGAACCGGGCCAACGGCGATGGGGCGCTGGAGATATCAGACCGGTTCTGCGCTTAGCGGCCCGGCCGGTTCGCGTAGTGCGATGAGACGCTTTCGATGATGGAGTCGCTGTAAGGCAGGCTCATGTTGTGCATCATCGAGCTCTCGCGTCGGTCATCGCGATAGGCCCGCAGGGCCATGATCAGGTAATCCTTGTCCTGGCCATCGATCTTTGGAACCGCCATCGAAGCGTTGTCCACATTGACGTCATGGCAGCGATTGCATTTCTGTATCACGTCCTGAACGATCGTCTGTCCCTTCTCGGCTGGCCTGGATTTTTGGATCGAATAGAACGCGGCGATGTTTTCGATGTCCTTCTGGCTCAGGTCGGCCACATAGGCTTCCATGCCTTCATGCCGGCGGGCCTTGGGGTAGGCCTTGATGGCATTCACCAGGTACCGGGCGTCCTGGGCCGCAAGATTTGGCGTCGCTGTGTCGGTGCTGACGCCGTGGGAGCCATGACAGCCGCCGCACACCGCGGTCAGCGGTTCTCCCGCCACCGGATCACCGATTGACGGCGCGCTGCGTTGCACGGGTGTCTGGGAGGCGAAATAAAGCGCCACGCTTTCCGCATCGAGCTTGCTCAGGGGGCGCAGCAGGGAATGCATCGGATCCGTCTTTCGCACGCCACTGAGGTATTCCTGGACCGCGACGACAAGATAATGGGACTGCTGGCCGGCCAGGCTCGGCATGCCGGGCTTGGTCGAGTTGCCGTCCTCGCCATGGCACTTTGTGCAGTCGGCGGCCAGTGCCTTGCCATTCTCGTAGGGAAGGAATACCGGAGCAGTCGCCGGGGCGGTCGCGATGGGCGGCAGGCTGGCGTAGTACCCAAGCACATTGTGCAGGTCCGCTTCGCTCATTTGACCCGCCATGTCGCGCAGCGCAGCATGGGTGCGCTTGCCTTCCTGGTAAGCCTTCATGGATGCGAGCAGATAACGTTGGGCCTGCGCCGCGAGGTGCGGGATGCCGGGCGCCGTGCCCCGGCCATCCAGCCCGTGGCAGCCCTTGCAGTCCCGCTCCGCAAGAATCTTGCCAGCATTGACGTCGGCTGCTGGCAGCGGCTCAGGCGTCGTGGCCGATTTCTCCTTGTCCGCGCAGCCGACGAGCGCCACCGAGAGGGCAATAGCGAACATCAGATGTTTCATAGGAAACCTCGAAGCCTGATCGATTATTGCACCGTCACCCACCTGCTGCCACGCTGCCGGCAAAGCCGACGAGCACCAGGACCAGTAGCGTCAACCCGAACGCGAGCAGCACGATACCCAGGATCCTCGAACCCAGGGTCATCGCCTGTGATGGGACATCCACCAGGTGCTTTTCGAGTTGGCCTGTCGCGACCAGCTCGTCGTATTCAAGGGTGTGCTCCCGTTTGAAGTCCTCGAGCGGCACGGCGCCCGTGAACATCACGATATCAGGTGGCGGGAGCCTGTCCGGCCTGAAGTGATTGTTGAAGAAATGGACGGTGAACAGGAAAAGGATTGCCAGGAAGGCTTCTTCCCCGTGAGCGAGCGTAGCGATGTTGAATATCCAGCCGGGCCAGATTGCTGCGGTCCATTCCTTGAACCACAGCATCAGGCCGCTGCCGCCGACGATCGTCAGGCCCCAGAACGGCGCCCAGTAGTCGAATCTCTCCCAGTAGGTCCAGCGGCCAAAGACCGGCCGCGGCGCCTTGCCGAAGAACCAGCGGAACATTGCGATGATGTCCTTCACATCCTGCAGGCTCGGCACGAGCGAGGTATGCCCGAACCAGTTGAATGTCCTCCAACGCGGGACGAAGCGGACCATGAAAAAGAGCACATGCCCGATGAATAACCCGAGGATGACGACCGCAGCCACCCGGTGGATGATCGCCGCCACTTTCGGGCCGCCCAGCGCCTGCATGATGGCCGCCGCCCAGCCGGCCTCCGCGTAAAAGGCTGCCATCCCGGTCAGGGAGAGGATCATCAAGGCCACCGCGAAGAACAGGTGTACGAGCCGCCAGCCGATCCCGAAACGCCGCACGTACTTGCCCTGCAATTGCGGCAGGTCATTGGTCTTGACATGCGGCCTGGTCTTTTGCGCCTGGCGGTCCTTGTGCTCGCGATAGAACCACAGCGCCGAATGGGTCCAGAAGAAGAGGAACACGCCGGTGATCAGCGCGAGCATGAATTTCGACGCCAGCCACATGTAGGGATAGCGTTTGTAGTCATGGGTCGTGGCATGCGGCTCGAACGTGACGAATCCCGCGCTCGCGTTCTGATGGCACTTCCGGCAGGTTTGCAGGCGATTGCCGGGGTGCACCGTGGACGCCGGGTCGCTGACACGCTGGATCGAATGGCTTCCGTGGCAGTCGAAACACTTGGCCGTGTAGGCGTAGCCCAGCGTGTTCACCTGACCGTGATAGGTCTGCGCATAGGATTTCAGGCTGCCTTGGTGGCAGTTTCCGCAATTCTTCGTGATGACGAGGCGCGTCGAATCCATGGCCGGGTTCTCGACGTCATGGGTGGTATGGCAATCCGAGCAGATGGCCGCCTTGGGATTGGCTTTCTCCAGCACTTCCTTGCCGTGCACGGAAGTCGCGTACGCCTCGCGTTCCCTGGTATGGCATTTCCCGCATGTGTTCGGAATATTCAGGCGCCATTCGGCGCGTACGGTGCTGCCCTGCGGATAAACGTAATGGGCGTCGTGGCAGTTGTAGCAGGTCGCATTGGTGCGTGACTGATCCTCGATGTTCGGCCGTGCATGGATGGATTTCATGTAACGGTCGATCTGCTGCACGACCATGCCCAGTTTCCCGGATTCTTCTGTCCCGTTCTCTTTCTGGGCGGCCGCCCACAGTTCCTCGTGGCATTGCACGCAACTGACCTTGATGCGCCCGTTCTTCTGGTGCGGAATTTCCGTGATGTCCTTGTGGCACCCGACGCACAGCTGCTTGCCATGCACGCTCGACTCGAATTTCTCTCTGATGACGTGCAGCGAGCGCATCTGCCCGTTGGCGTCGGGCATCGCGAATCCTTCGTTGCCGTGGCAGGCCAGGCACAATGAATTGTCGGCGCCGATGGCCGGTTGCGGCCCCGCCAGGAGAATTGCGCCCGCCGTTATTGAGGCAGCAAGTCGCGCAAGACGCACGGGAAACGCGGCTGGCACCATCATGACGCGTTGCTTGTGGGCGATGGCGTCAACCGCTTCTCCCAGGGTGGAAAAAGTTTGACCGCCAGCGACAACAAGATCAGCGGCATGACGACCAGCGAGGCCGCGGCCAGCAGGCCTTCCCGGCCGAGGACGGTCGGTTGATAGTCGACCAGTCCTTTGCCGGTCTTCGAGATTTCCTGTCCGCCAATGACCACGTTCCAGCGCATCATCAGGACCGCAAAGAGCACGAGCGCGGCGCTTGTGGTGACTCCCACGACCAGCGCGCGGCCGGTGGTGCCTCGCCAGATCATGTACGAAAGCGCGGTCAGCGGAACCAGCGAACCAACGCCAAATTGCAGGAAAAAGAAAGTGATCAGGAGCGGACCCTTCACGTACTCCATGATTATCTCGATTCCCTCCCGGCCGCGATAGACCAGGCTGGCAAACTCCACGCCCTCGAGCAACAGCGTGAACATCATGAAACCCCACAGCGCATACGCCATGCCCTTCAGGCAGGGCAGATCAACCGGGACCTTGCGCAGCCAGCAGGACACGACATAGATCACGATCAACAATGCAGTGCCGGAGATGATCGCAGAAAAGAGGAATACGAGCGGCATGAGATCTGAGGACCACCATTCGCGGGCCTTCAATGACCCGAACACAAAGCCGATGTAGCCATGCAGGCCATGGGCGGAAGGGATCCCGATGACGGCGAGTGCAAAAATCCACTTGCGGTCGTAGCTTAGCGCCTTTTCGGACAGGTCGTCCGATCCAAGCGACAGCATCTGATAGAACCACCGCAGCAGCCCCCGGCCTTCCCGCGCCTGCTGCACGATGTAGGGGCGGTACACGAACCAGGTTTCCAGTATCAGCAGGATGATATAGAAACCGGCTGCATAACCGAAGACGGCGAAGGCGGAGGTCCAGTGCGGCGTAATCATCGAGTTGAGCGCACGCTCGGGATGGCCGAGATGCAGCAGGAGCGGCATTGGCACGATGAGCATGCAGCACAACGAGACGAGCAGGGCAAGATGCGCGACCGGCTTGAAGCGCTCCATCCCGAACACCTGGTACATGCTCGACACGGTGAATGAACCGGCCACCAGTCCCGTCAGGTAGGGGTATACGACGATGAGCACGGTCCACGGAATGATCGTCTCGTTGGGGTAGACGTAGCCAGTGAACGGTGCGGCGTTGACGAGCGTCTCCACTAGACGACCTCCCTGTCGATGCCGACGTAGAAGACGTTCGGGGCATTGCCCGACTCGGGCCTGAGCACCTGCACGCGGTTATTGCGGACGAACAGGCTGATCGGGCTCTGCTTGTCGTTCATATCGCCGAAAACACGCGCACCGACCGGGCACACTTCGACGCATGCGGGCTGCAGCCCCTTCGTGATGCGGTGATAGCACCAAGTGCATTTGTCGGACACGCCTTGTTCTTCGTTGAAGAGCCGGGCGCCGTAGGGGCAGGCCTGCACGCAGTAACGGCAGCCGATGCAGTAGTCGTGATCGATCAGCACGACGCCGTCCTCGGTGCGGTAAGTTGCACCGACCGGGCATACCTGCACGCAGGCGGGATGCGTGCAGTGATTGCAGAGCTTGGGCACGAAGAAGGCTTTCTCGACCTTTTCATCCTTGTAGCGGTTGGCGAACCGGTATTCGCCTTCGGAACCGGAGGCCGCGATATTGACGGGATCGTGGTGGCTGTCGACGCGTGCCCGGGTCTCGCCTTCGATGTAGACGTAGCGCTCGACCCAGGTTCGGAAATGATGCGCGTCCCCAGCGACGTCATTCTCGCGCTTGCAGGCTTCGACGCAACGCAGGCAGCCGATGCACTTCGTGGCATCGACACCAAAGGCCCACTGATGCTGCGTCCAGTCGTAATCCGGCGTCGGAAACGACTCGGTCGCAGCGGGCGATTCGCTCTTTGCGGAGGATTCCTGAGCAACGCCGAGGGCTCCGAAGCCTGCAACGGCCCCCGTGTAGGTTGCAGCCAGGCCGAGCTGACTCAAAAACGCACGCCGCGCGTCCGATTGAGGCCTGGATGTGTCGTTCATGGCGTCTTCCTTCATGGCGTTGCTGGGCTGCAGCTCTGCGCCGCGTAATAGGCGGCGAGATTCGCAATGTCCGCGTCGCTCAGGCTGCGGGCGACGCCTGCCATCATCGGGTCTTCACGCAGGCCGGCCCGGAAGGCCTTCAGCGCGTTGACGAGATAGCCGGGCTTTTGTCCGGCGATGCTCGGCCAGGCCGGGTTGCTGGCGACACCCGTCGCGCCATGGCAAGCGGTGCAGTTGTTCGCCAGCACCTTGCCCGCGGCGGCGTCGCCAATTGCGGTTTGGATCGGCACAGTCTTGCAACTCAGGCTGCCGTAATGAGCAGCGAGATCCTGGACGTCGGCATTGCTCAGCGCTTGCGCGATAGGCGTCATCATGACGTCCTTCTGCGCGCCGGATTTGTACGCGCCGAGTATCCGGGCGAGATAGACGGCGTGTTGCCCGGCCAGGTTCGGCCAGGTGTCGTTCGGGCTGATTCCGTTGGCGCCGTGACAGCTCGCACAGGCAGCTGCGCGCTTTGCTCCCGCCGTGGCGTCGCCGGCCACCATCACGGCGGCGGCTGCTATCTTGGGCGAGTGGGGGTTGTGGCAGACGATGCACTGTTGGCCGGACGAGTGCTGCGCGACCTCGATTTGCGGCTGCGTCCGCGGCCGCCCCGGCATCGCCTCGTGGCACAA
>DAITAA010000019.1:14322-38009 GCA_036824505.1 Steroidobacteraceae bacterium | reverse complement strand
AGGACTGCGGCAGCCGCCATGAGCAGCAGGAGACGAACGATATGCTTGGGCATGGACTTCCGCCTTGCAGTTGGCGCTCCGGCGTACCTCCATCAACAGTTGCACCTGGTCTAGTTGTTCTTCGCGCCTTGCTGCACCCAGACCCGAAGGGTTTCAATCTCGCGGTCGGTCAGCTTCTCGCGTCCGTGCGGCATGCGAATCGAGGAATGCGCCCGGCCCTCGACCAGCATGTTCAGGGTGCTGGTTACCGGATCGCCGGGCACCACGAACGGCCCGTACTTGCCGCCCTTCATGAAGGCTTCGTAGCTGCTCATGTCGAAGCCGCTTGCGATGTATCCGGCCTCGCCCGGCATATGGCATTCCAGGCAGCGTTGCTTGAGGATCGGCTGCACGTCGGCGCTGAAACTCACGTTTCTTGGCGCGCATGCAACCAGCATGAACACCCAGAGAAAGAGCGCCCCCCCGTAACCGACGTGCCTGATCATCGGTAGCCCTCCGGTGAAGCGCCCGCCTGGGCAGCTATTTTATTTGGCCGATGACGTATTCAACGGCCGCTTTGACGTCCGCTTCCGAAGCGGCGCCGCCCTTGGGCGGCATCGGTGCCTTGCCTTTCATGACGGACGCAGTCAGATCCGCAGCGCCCCGCTTGATGAGCGGGGCCCAGGCCGCTTTGTCGCCGAACTTCGGCGCCATTACCGCATGGCAGCCCGCACAGGATTTGTCCCATACCGCCTTCCCATCGGCAGCGGAGGCGACTCCTGCCACCAGCGACGCCGCCAGCGCCCCAAGAACGATCAGCATTGCCCGTTTCATCTCAATCTCCTTTCCGGCCGATAACGAGGGATGTCCAGTTGGCAAGTCATCTGTCTCTGGGGCGAACCGCGACCATTTCGTATCCGAAAAAACCCACAAATATGGCTTTCTGCCATATCTTGCATGCGCAAGTTATCATGCCGCGACGTTTGCGGATTGATCTGGATCAAGTCAGGTTCGCGCGAGCCGCGTAGGCTGCAGCGGTTTGCACATTCGCGGAGCGGCTTTGGATAGTATGTCCAATAGTGCCCCGGACACGGCCCGAGGTGAGATCTATGGCACATAGCGCAGGGCCCGCTTTCAATGCGCGCCTGATCTTGATCGGGGGATTCATCGCCGCCAGTTCGTTGCCGACCACGCTGGCTGCGGTGGAGACATTCCAGCCCGGCGCGACCGACGATTTCCGTGCCGCGTACGCGACCCCGCAAGACGTCGCCGAGGGCAAGCGCCTGGCGGACGCCTCCTGCGCCCGTTGCCACGGCCCGGTCGGCATCAGTACGACCAAGGGCGTTCCGCATATCGCCGGCCAGCGCGCGGTTTACCTGCACATCGAGCTGCAGGCATACAAGGCAGGCGCCCGAGGCAAGAACATGATGGCCGACGCCGCCAAATTCCTGAGCGACGATGCACTGTTCAAGGTGGCCGCCTACTACGCGGCCCTGGATCCCGCTCAGCCCGCGTCAGTGGCGTCGGTCAAGCCCGCCGCGGCAGGGCCTGATCCGGTCAGCGCCGGAAAGGCAGCGTCGGCCAGTTGCGCAGGCTGTCATGGCGAGACCGGGATCAGCAAGATCCCGGGAATGCCGAGCCTGGTTGGGCTCAGTCCCAAGTACCTGGTCGCGGCCATGAGTGCCTATAAGAAGGATCAGCGCAGGCACGACATGATGAAGGCGATGGTCGTCGGGCTGAGTGATGCCGAAATGAACAACATCGCGCTCTTTTATGCGGCACAGAAGCCGGGCAAGGCGCAGACTCCGGCACCTGGAAACCAGGCTGCCGGCAAGGCCGCCGCTGCCGCGTGCGCTGCCTGCCATGGCGCGGCCGGAGTCGGAACGGACTCGGCGCCAGGTCTCGCCGGTCAGGACGGGCAGTACTTCATTGCGGCGATGCGCGCTTACAAGGACGGATCGCGTGCCGACCCGATGATGAAGGGTCCTGCGGCATCGACCAGCGACGCCGTTGCGAAGGATCTGGCGGCTTACTATGCGAGCCAGCAGCCGCAGCCACCGAAAGTGAGCAAGGTTCTCGATACGGCAGAATGGGTGCAGCGTTGCGACCGCTGCCATGGCATCAACGGCAACAGCACCGACCCGCGATTGCCGGCGCTGGCCGCGCAGCGCATCGAATACCTGGAAATCGTGCTGGATGCCTATCGGACGGGTGCGCGCAAGAGCCAGGCAATGGCTGCCATGTCCACCGCGCTGACGGCCGCCGATGTCAAGGACCTCGCAGCCTACTATTCGCGCCAGAAAGCGCGTGCTGTCGTGTACGTGGTGCTGCCCGCAAGAAAGAAGTAGGCGGGGCTCATGCCCGATTGACCCGGCCTGCAAGATCGAAGGGAACCAACCATGACTGAAGCCCCGCTGCACCGGCATTATCGCCACTATTCCGAACTGCCTTACAGCCTGCGTGCGCTGTACACGGCGGTATTGATCATGCTGAGCCTCGGTTACCTGTTCGCGCTGCTTTACCTGTTCCACACCTATTCGGGGCGGGACGGCGATCCATCGGGGATGTCATATCAGGACCTCGTGATCGCCTATACCGGCAGCGGCGAGGCGTCGCGCCTCGAATCGGCCTTGCGGGGGCCGATGTCCACTATGTTACCGGCCGACGAGTTGAACGGGATCGTCGATTGGGTGCAGAAAGGTTCAGACCGTGCCGCGTACGAGACGTCGATCAGGCCGGTCCTCGATGAGCGCTGCATGAGTTGCCACGATGGCAGCAACCCGCACCTGGTCAATCTCAGTGGATTCGACAACCTGATCAAAGTTACCGAGCAGGACACGGGTACCGACATTTTTACGCTGGTGCGCGTGTCGCATATCCACCTGTTCGGGCTCAGCTTCATATTCTTCATTCTGGGGTTCATCTTCAGCCATGCCTACGTGCGGCCGGTGTGGTTCAAGTGCCTGGTGGTCGTCGCGCCCTTCATCGCCCTCGCGGCGGATGTCAGTTCCTGGTATTTCACCAAGCTGTTTCACCCATTCGCCTGGGTGGTAATGTGCGCCGGCGCGATGATGGGCCTGAGCTTCGCATTCATGTGGGTCGTGTCCATGTATCAGATGTGGGTGTCTGCGAAACCCGAGAAGGTCGCGGAAAGGGAACGCATCGACAATCGCGGCGTCGGCTGAAGCCGACCGGTTCTTCTCCAAGCTACGTATAACTGCGTATTGCCCAGCCATTCGAGCCATGATTCATTGTTTTCATGACGAGCGTTAGCCCGCCATAAGGGTGCGCCGAGATCTAACTCGACGTCGTCGTTTCATCGCAAATCAGGAAGACAGCCATGTTTGCAAGACTGGTCACGACTCATTTGAAGCCAGGCAAGTTTGACCTGGTGACCCGCAGGTTCGAAGAGAAGATCATCCCCACGCTCAAGAAGCAGCCGGGCTTCCGCGATGAAGTGTCGTTCTTCGACGCCAATCGCGGCGAATCGGTCGCAATCAGCTTCTGGAACACGGAAGCCGATGAGCGCAAGTATGACAAGGAGGTCTATCCGGAAATCGTGAAGACCCTCAGCGACACCTTCGAGGGCATTCCGGAAGTCAGGCGCTTCGAAGTCGCCAATGCAACAATGTATAAAATCCACGCTAGCTAAGGACGACTGAGCCCTGACTGATGCGAGGGCGGCCATGGGGCCGCCCTCGCGGCGATTGGAGGCCCGTTCCGGGCCTGCGACGGTCTTTCCGGCCCCTGGGGGATTGCGATGGCGGCTGTCTATTACACCATCACCGGGGTCGTGCTCTATCTCCTGGCCGACTGGATCCTGCGCCTGGTCGAGGCCCGCGCCGGGCGCGTATTTGAGCACCGCACCCTTGTCTTCTTCGCCCTGCTGCTGTCCATGGCGCTGGTGACATTCGCCTTGATTCGCCGCCTGCTGCCGCTGGCAATGGGGAATTGATCCAGATCAAGGCGCCAGGAGCCCCTGTTTGCGACTCTCGCGGCACGCGGGCAGGGTATCCCGCCGGCAAGGGGGGGGTTTATGTCCGAAAAGGAGCCAGCAGCCGGCGAAGAGCCGGTGCGCATCCCGTTCATGCAACGGGTCCTCGACAACCATTTCCTGTTGCTGTTCCTGGGCGTCGTCGTGCCCACGGTGCTGTACATCATCTGGGGCATCCTGGAACTGGTCCAGATTCCGGTCGCGCCTTAACGGCCCTGGAGGCAAGTCATGGCCATTACCTCCCCGACCGACAAGATCTGGTGGTCCAAGCCGGTCCATCGTGTCGAGCTGATCTGGATCGCAGTCGCGTTTGCCTGGGGCCTCGTCATGTTCTTCATGATGATCTACTGGCATGCGACCGGCTCGCAGAATCTCGCAACCGAGACCTACCGGACGACGCCCAACGCCTTCTACGCGAAGGTGGAGCGCAATATCGCCGACTGGCAGGCGCGTGAAATGAATGGCGTGCCGGTGGTCAAGCCGCCCGCCGGCGCAGACGTCTACCTGCTGGGCCGCATGTGGCTCTGGTATCCGGTGCTGGAACTCGAACGCGGGCAAACTTATCGGCTGCATCTGTCTTCGCTCGACCTGCAGCACGGATTCTCGCTGCAGCCGATCAACATCAACGTGCAGGTGCATCCGGGTTATGAGCACGTGCTGACGATGACGCCGGACAAGTCCGGCGAGTACACGATCGTCTGCAATGAATTCTGCGGATTGGGCCACCACATGATGCTTGGCAAGATCTTCGTCGTGGACCGGTGACGGAGGAAAGCATGAGCAACACGATATTCCGCACCTGCCCGACGACCGGCCTCAAGATCGACCTGAGCGCGCAGGCGCTCATCAAGGCGAACGCCGTCGCGGCAGTCGTGTTCCTCGCCATCGGCGGGCTGTTCGGCCTTTCCGTTGCGCTGACGCGCTGGCCGGCGGTGCACCTGCTGCCCGCCGACTGGTTCTACCTGGCCCTGACGGCGCACGGCCTGGATGTGCTGCTGTTGTGGATCATTTTCTTCGAGATTGCGGTGCTGTATTTCGCATCCGCGATCCTGCTGAATTCACGTCTTGCGGCCCCGCGCTGGGCCTGGGCGGCGTTTGTGCTGATGCTGGCCGGTGGCCTGGTCACGAATGTGGCCGTGCTGCAGGGTCAGTCGACCGTGATGTTCACGTCCTATCCACCGTTGATGGCGGCACAGCACTTCTATCTCGGCCTGATCCTGTTTGCCGTCGGCGCATTGATCGCCTGTGGCGTGTTCTTTGGCACGCTGGTGATCGCGCGCGATGAGAGGACCTATCAGGGCTCCATTCCGCTTGTGACTTTTGGTGCGCTGACCGCCGCGATCATCGCCGTGTTCACGCTGGCATCGGGTGCGATCATCCTGATACCGACCTGGCTATGGTCCATTGGCCTCGTCAGCAACATCGATCCACTGATGTACAAACTGGTCTGGTGGGCGATGGGACATTCGTCGCAGCAGATCAACGTGTCGGCGCATGTCGCGATCTGGTATGCGATCGCCGCGATGCTGTTCGGCGCCAAGCCGCTGTCGGAAAAAATAAGCCGCGGCGCCTTCCTGCTGTACATCCTGTTCCTGCAGCTGGCAAGCGCTCATCACCTGCTGGTGGAGCCCGGTCTGAGCTCGGAGTGGAAGGTGTTCAACACCAGCTACGCCATGTACCTCGCGGTGCTGGGCAGCATGATCCACGGTCTCAGTGTGCCGGGTGCCATGGAGGCGGCCCAGCGCGCGCGCGGCTTCAACAGCGGCGTTTTCCAGTGGCTGCGCAAGGCACCCTGGAGCAACCCGGCATTCTCCGGCATGTTCCTGTCACTCGTGATGTTCGGTTTCCTCGGCGGCATCTCCGGTGTCGTGATGGGTACCGAGCAGATCAACATCATCATGCACAACACGCTCTACGTGCCCGGGCATTTCCATGGCACCGTTGTTGCCGGCACGACGCTTGCGTTCATGGCGATGACCTACGTGCTGATACCGCTGATCTTCCAGCGTGAAGTGAAGTTCGCGTCCCTGGCAAGGTGGCAGCCCTATGTGTTCGGGCTGGGCGTCGCAGGCATTTCGCTGTTCATGATGGCGGCCGGAACGCTGGGTGTTTCGCGGCGACACTGGGATATCACCTTCGCGTCCGCGCCGTTTGATTTCAATTACCCGCCGACGGCATTCCTGCTAATGGCTCTCAATGGCATGTCGGCAGTTGCCGCCGCGCTCGGCGGCCTGATGTTCATCGTGATTGTCGTGGCCTCGGTATTCTTCGGAAAGCCGGTGCGCGACAAGATCATCCTGGCAGCTCCTTCGGGACAGCCCATTTCTGGCGCGGTAGCTTCTTACGGCAGTGCGGGTACCTTGCGCATCCCGGGCACGTTGACGCTCGTCGGCGTGTTCTTCATCGCCTTCGTGCTGTATTACTTCGTCAACTGGAAGTACCTGTCCGAAATCTGGCCGATGCGATAGGGCGCATCGTGCGGCAACAGGCATGGGTTGTCGCGATGATGCTGATCGCGGCGACGGCATTCGCATCGACACTGGACCCGCAGGCGCCGGCCTTTGACGCGCGGGTCGCGCTGAGGGCAAGCCAGGCGGCAATCGGGCGCAGTCTTGCGCCTGACCTCGCATTTACCGACCAGAACGGGAAACGCCGCACGCTCGCCGAATTTCGCGGCCGTCCGCTGATCATCAGCCCGGTCTACACGAGTTGTTTCGGCGTCTGCCCGACAACCACGACCTGGCTGCGACAGGTTTCTGACATCGCCCGCGCCGCGCTGGGGCCCGGGACATTCAGGGTGCTGACCATCGGATTCGATGCCGAAAATGACACGCCGGCACGGATGCGTGAATTCGCAAGCGCGCGCGGGCCGTTCTCGCAGGACTGGACATTCGGCTCAGCGGATGCGGCAACCATCCGGACGCTGCTGGCGGGGGTCGGCTTCACTTTTGCACCTTCGCCGCGCGGATTCGACCACATGATCCAGGCGACGATCGTGGATTCTGACGGGGTCGTGTATCGTCAGGTGTATGGGCAGGAGTTCGAGCCGCCACAGCTGGTCGACCCGCTGAAGCGCCTCGCACTCGGGCAGCAGGCCCAAGAGGACACACTGGAAGCCATGATCGAGGGTGTACGCTTGTTCTGCACCGTCTACGACCCGAAGAGCGGCCGTTACAAGTTCGACTGGTCGATCGTGCTGAGCGCCATGATCGGCGTGATGTGCTTCACCGGGATCGCGGTGTTTCTCTGGCGCAGCTGGCGCAGGACTTCGTGAAGATGAGTCCGCGGCAATGGCTGCGCGCCGTTTTCAGCGCGCTCGAGGCGCTGTGCTCCCGTGCGTTCACGCCCGCTTGGAATCCTCTGTTGCAGCTCGGTGCAATCGGCTGGTTCTTCTACTGGATCGTCGCAGTCAGCGGCGTTTACCTGTATGTGTTCTTCGACACGGGGATCACTCGCGCCTACGACACGGTCGAGGCGCTGACGCATGCGCAGCCCTGGGCTGGCGGCATTATGCGCAGCCTGCATCGCTACGCTTCCGACGGGCTGGTGCTCGTCGCATTGACGCATCTGCTTCGCGAATTTGCGCTCGACCAGATGCGCGGCAAGCAGTGGTTCAGCTGGATCACAGGTCTGCCGGTGCTGATGCTCATCTACCTGAGCGGCATCACCGGCTACTGGCTGGTCTGGGACGTAATGGCGCAGCACATTGCGGTGACCAGCGCGGAACTTCTCGACGCGCTACCGCTGTTCGGTGAGCCCATTTCGCGCAACTTCGTCAGCGAATCGTCCCTGTCCGGCCGCTTCTTCACGCTGATGTCTTTCATCCATATTGCCGCGCCGCTCCTGCTGTTGCTGTTCATGTGGATCCATATCAACCGGCTGACGGCCGCAAGAATTCAGCCGGCCCGTGGACTCAGCCTGCTGGTGCTGGCCTCGCTACTTGGACTCTCGATCGTGCTGCCGGCGCTGAGCCAGGCGCGTGCGAACCTGGATACCGTGCCGGCGACGATCGGTCTCGACTGGTTCTATCTGAACATCTATCCGCTCGTGCAGCAGTGGGGTGGGGTAACGGTCTGGAAACTGCTCGGCGGTACGCTGCTGCTGCTCGGGCTCCTGCCATGGCTGCCGCGCAAGAGCATTCCACCGGTAGCGAAAGTCAGTCTGCTGAACTGCAATGGTTGCGGCCGATGCGTGACGGATTGCCCGTATGGAGCGCTGTCGCTCGAGCCACGCAGTGACTGGCAAAGCTACGAGTCAGAGGCGGTCGTAAACGCCGATCGTTGCCTCAGCTGCGGTCTCTGCGTCGGCGCCTGCCCGACGGCGACCCCGTTCCGGAGCGCCAGCGTCTTCTCGGCCGGCATCGAGCTGCCACAGTTGCCGCTCGTTGAATTGCGGGAGCAGCTGAGGAAGTCCTGTGCATCGCTTGCAGGCGAGGATCGGCTCGTCGTGTTCGCCTGCGAGCACGCAGGGAATCTGGGCACGGAGTTGCGCCGGAACTCCGCGGTCGCGGAAATGCCCTGCATCGGCATGTTGCCGCCGTCGTTCATCGATTTCGTGTTTGCGCGCCGGCTGGCCGACGGCGTCGTGATCGCGGGTTGCACGGCGAACAGCTGCTACCATCGCTTCGGCCAGCGCTGGACGGAGGAGCGCATTGCCGGTCAGCGCGACCCCTGGCTGCGTGCGCGCGTGCCGCGTGAACGCATGGCGCTTTCGTGGGCCGCGGATCTGGGCGCATTTCGCAGGGGGCTTGCGTCATTGCCGCCACTCCGGCTCAGCAAGAGCGACGCCGGCAAGCCCGGTCCGCTGCCGAGCGGCCGGCTCTGGCCGGTGCCCGTCCGGGTGGCCGGTATGGCTCTGCTGCTCGGGCTGTTTGCGGGTGTGACCGCCGTTTTCGCCACGCAACCGTCCTGGCGCCAGCTGGCTCCGGACGAGGCCGTCGTGCGGCTGGCGATCCGGCATGCAACCGCCACCAAGATTGAGTGCAAGCCGCTGACGCCACAGCAGATGAATGATCTGAAACCCAACATGCGCCGTCCGGTTGACTGTCCCCGCGAACGCTGGCCGGTGTACGTTGAACTGGAACGCGACGGCAAACTGCTCTATCAAGGTACGCATCGGCCGTCGGGCCTCTGGGACGACGGCGCCGCCACGGTGTTCCGGACATTCCGGATTCCGGCCGGCCGGCAGGCGATTGTCGTGCGCATGCGCGACAGTGGCCGCGAAAGCGGTTTCGACCGGGTGCGTTCGGGCACAATCGACATCGCGCCCGGGCAGAACTTCGTCATCGAGTTTCACTCGGGCGAAGGATTCACCTGGCATTGAAATGGCCAGGAACGTGGAGGACATGCCGTGAGCCTGATCGTCTGGCGTGAAGATTTCACGATCGGCCTGCCGGACGTGGATCTCGAGCATCGCGAGTTGATCAAGATGATCAATACGCTGCATGGATCCCTGAAACCGGATGCGGATGCGGCACGGATCGTGGAAGCATTGGGCGAAATCCATGCGCGCATTGCGGCCCACTTTGCGCTCGAGGAGCGCGAAATGCGCAGGCTGAACTATGCCTCGACGGCCGAGCACAAGGACGATCACGAGCGTTTGCTGGACGACATCCTGGACATCATGGATACCGTGGAATCGCCGGCTGATTACGACGCCGAGGCGCTTGGCAGAAGACTCTCGAACTGGTTCTCCGAGCATTTCCGCACTTTCGACGCGCGCCTGCATCGCTGGCTCGTGAATCGGCACTGAGCATCGACAAGCAGCATGATCGAGGCATGCGAGAAGCGCATCGGTCGAATGCGCGTGGGATGTAATATTGGAATCGGGTCACTTCCGGTGGTATCGATTGGATCGGTCGCGCCTGAAACTCCGGCCACGCATGCTGGCCCCACGATATTGGCCGACCTGGCTCGGTATTGGCTGCCTGCGCCTGATCGAGCCGTTGCCCTACAGCTGGCAGCTGCAAATCGGCAGGCTGATCGGCCAGATCGTCCGCCTGTTGCCGCTTCCCTACGTCCGCATCGCGCGGCGCAATATCGAAATCTGTCTGCCGGAGCTTCCGCCGGATGCGCGTGAGGCGCTGCTGAAACGGCACTTCGAGAGTCTCGGCATCGGTCTCTGCGAAACAGCGATCACCTGGTGGAGTGACGGCGAGCGCGTGCGCTCGCTGGCACAGGTGGAAGGACTCGATCATCTGCAGCGCGCACTCGCCCGGGGACGCGGCGTCATCCTGGTCGGCGGGCATTTCACGACCATTGAAATCGGCACCCGCATCCTGGGCACGGTTGTGCCGCTCAACGTCCTGTACCGGCCAACCAGGAACGAAGTGCTGACGGAACTGATGGCCAGCCGATTCTCGTGCTACGCACAGCGGGCGATCCAGTACGACGACATCCGCACGCTGGTGCGGGCCCTGAAAGACAACGGTGCCGTCTGGTACGCGCCGGACCAGAGCTATCGCAACAAAGGCGCGGCGATGGTGCCGTTCTTCGGCACGCCGGCTGCGACGACGACTGCCACGTCGCGACTGGCCCGCATGACCGGTGCCGCCGTGTTGACGTATTTCCCGCAGCGCCTGCCGGATGGCAAGGGCTACCGGGTTTTCATCGGGCCGGAGCTCGAGGGTTTCCCGAGCGATGATCCGGTCGCTGACACGGCGCGTTTCGTTGCATTGCTCGAAGCCCAGATACGGCACCATCCGGAGCAGTACCTGTGGATGCACCGCCGCTTCAAGGGGCTATCGGCGGACTACCCCGACTACTACGGACGCGATACGCGTGTGCGCAGGGCCACACGCTGATCAGGAGTTGTTGTACGGGTTGAAACCACCGTGCTTGTCTTTCTTGATGATTCCGGCTGCCGGCTTTTCTTCCTTGGCCGGTTCTTCGAGATTCAGGACTTTCCGCAATACCTGGGTGCTCACCAGGGACAACTCATCGGCTGACTGCCGGACTGTCTCAGCCGCAGGCTTCTGCGTGACACGCGCCGGGTGGGGCGCAGGCTGCCGATCGCCACCATCCAGGCGTTTCTTCGCTTCATCCTGACTGACAATCCTGAAATGGCCCGTCGCCGTTTCTCGCGCCAGGACCCCGTCCTTCTTTCCGGTGGCCAGGCGACGGATCTCGTCACGAGCCTTGGCGTCACCCGAGCCAAGGAGCTTCTCCAGTACGATGGTGGAAACCAGTTCGAGCTCCACGGGATCCTTGGACATATGCGTAACCTGTCTTGGGGCGGCGTTAACGCGGCTTCAGGCTGCCGGAAATCGGCGGGCCGGCATCCGGATTGAACTTGCGGTAGTCGAGGCCCAGATATTGAAGCATCGTTGCCGCAATATCGCTTTGTGTGACGTCCGCGTGATTGCTCACCTCGCCGAGCGCAGGCGTATCCGGCCCGATGATGGCGATCCAGATATCCTGGCTGCCCTCGATGCCGGTGTCGTGGTCGACCCAGTCCTTTGGCGTGCGGCCGCGGCCATGGTCAGTCGTGATGATCAAGGTCGTGCGATCGCGGTAGCGATCCATTGATTGCAGCGTTCCCCAGAGTTCCCCGATGAAACTGTCCGCGAGGTGCAGGTAGTCGAGCAGCCGGTCGTAGCGCCGCGCGTGCGACCAGTCATCCGACTGCCCGAAGCCCAGCCAGAGCACTTTCGGCTCGTGTCGCTTCAGGTATGCGAGTGCGATACGGAATGTCAGCGCGTCGTTGCTGCCTTCTTCCCACAATTCCATGACCTGTTTTCGCAGCCCGACCAGGTAGTCCATCTCCGGCGTGCTGAGCTCGGCCGGGACCGGATCGTATGCCCCGTTCATGAAGAAGGTGCCGTCGCTCTGCGATGCGGCCATCTTGAAGCCGTCCCAGCCGCCGATCTGTGCAACCTCGGCTGGGTTCAACTCGAGAGTGTGATGAATGTAGTCGAGTACGGTCTGATGGGGATAGCGGACGATATCGTTGCTCTGCACGTCGGGCTGCGGCTGGCCGGTCAGTATCTCGGAATAACCGGGATAGGAGAACCACATCGGATTGCGTACGGTGACCTTGCTACCGAGCGCCTGGTTGCCGAGCACCATCCCGGCAGGTACCAGCGTCTTCCAGAAGAATGGCATCAGCGCTTCGCGGCGCTCTCTTGCGGTATCGCGCCAATAGCGACTGCGCGTGACGTTGATGTCTTCGATGCCGGAATCCGCATCCGCCGCAGCAATCTGCGCATCCATGCCGGTGAAGAGCTCCTGGATGCGAACACCATCGAGCGTGACCAGGACGATGTTTCGATCGGGTGCTTGGGCTGCTGTAATCGCCGGCGCAAGGCCGAAGAGCAGCACACAGACCGCTGCCGCACTGCGTACGCCAGATCGGGCAGGCTGTCTTGTCTTGAGGGTCGGCATCATGCCTCCTTCCGGGTCTCGCGGATCTGGCAGCAGATTGCAGACATTGTAGCGACACGCCTTGCAGTTGTGCTGCTCAGGCGCGCCTCCGTCCTGGCCGGTTGCGCCGTCCTGCCGCGGCCTCAGTGGCAGCATGCTCTGCGGGTGGCGGCAATTCGGGTAATTCGGTCTGCTCCCGCAGGCCGGCCTTGATCAGGCGCCGCATCTCGAGGTCAGCGGCGCCATCGGTTTCAAACGGCACATAGGCTGCAAGGCGCCGGTCCACCTGCTCGCAGGCGCGCTGATAGAGTTCCTTCGATCCGGCCTTGGCCCAGTTCTCGCGATTCTCGCGGTCGATGACCGGGTCGGTCAGGTACAACTCCTGCGGCCAGTACTTCAGCGTATGCGGAGACGTGATCAGGTGGTCGTTCTCGCGCAGCTCATTCACGAGCTCCATCGCCGGGAGGTCCTCGAGCACACGGATCTCGCGCACGAAATGCAGGCATTGACCACAGACTTCGTTGTCGAAGACCAGCTTCGGCAGGCTGAAGGTCAGGACGTAGTCAAGCATGCCGGGGCCGGACACCGAGTTGACGCCGGCGAGCGCGGCGAGCATCGCGCTGGTCATCGTTTCTGCGCCGGCCTGGGCATCGAGGAACTTGCCGTCGCTGAGCGCCATGTAGGCCTGGGTCGGCAGGCCGAGAGACCTGGCAATCGCGACATAGCCGACATTCAGGTGCTGGGCTTCAATGGCCGCCATTGGCGCGCTGGCCGCCTTCATGTGGAAAGTGGCGGGCGCTCCGCCGAACAATACCGGTGCCCCCGGCTTGATGATCTGCGCCATCGTGATGCCGGTCAGCACGTCCACGCAGTGAAAGACCAGCGCGCCCACCAGCGTGACCGGCGCAATGAGCCCCATCAACGTAACCGGGACGATCTCGACCGGGATGCCGGCCTCGACGCAGTCGAGCAGGTTCTGGCAGGAATCCTCGCCAAAGCGGAAGTTGCCGGTGGCCGTTACGGTGAAGATCGACAGTGGCTTGGCGACCAGCTCGGCGCGGTCGCGGCGGAACAGCTGCATCATCTCGACCATGCGCGGCACGCCGTGTTCGCCGAAGGCGCCGGACACGACCGGCTTCTTGGAAGTCACGAGCGTCATGTAAAGGCGCCAGGCATCGGATACCTGCGACTCGATGTCCTTGTTGGTCGAGAACGCGGTGGCCAGGTAAGCGATGTGCTGCAGACCGTCGCAGAGCCGGGCGTACTCGACGAAATCGGTCGAGTTTGCGAGCCGGGTCTCGCCGCTGCGGTGGTCCATGATCTTGAGCCCGCTGGAGCCCGGAACGAAATGCACGTTGTAACCGCCGATTTCGGCGTGCGGCCGGCCGTCGCGGTCGTAGAGCGTGAAAGACTTCGGCGCACTGGCGATGGCTCGGTCGACGACCTCCGGCGGAAACAGCACGCGATTGGCGCCATCCGCCGTTTTCAGGCCGTGATCAAGCAGGCGCTGGCGCATCCTGGGGCCACGGATCTCCATGCCGACTTCGGCCAAAATCCGCTTGGCCTCGGCCAGAATCCTGCCGATAAGATCGCCGCTCAGGACATTGATCGTGGGTCTCATGCTGCTTCTCCCGCCTCGATGCGGTTATCGGTTGGCGATCTCGTGCTTGCGGCGCGACGCGTAGTCGGTGAGCGCCTCCGCAATGCCCGGGTCCAGCGCTGGCTGCTGGTACTCGGCCAGCATCTGTTTCCAGATGCCGTTCGCCCGTCGGGCCGCGTCCAGGCCGCCGGCTTCATGCCAGGACTCGAAATTCTGGCGGCTGGACAGCATCGGGATATAGAAGGCAGTTTCGAACCGGGCGAGTGTATGGGCCGTGCCGAAATGGTGGCCGCCGGGCTCGACGCTGGCGATGGCGTCGAGCGCCAGCTCGCCGGCGTTGACTTCGATCGGCCGCAGGAACTCGGCCATCATCTGCAGCATCTCGGCGTCGGTGATCAGCTTTTCAAAGGACGCGGTCAGGCCGCCCTCGAGCCACCCGGCGGCGTGATAGACGAGATTGGCATGCCCCATGATCGCGCCCCACAGCGACATCGCGCTTTCATAGGCCGCCTGGGCGTCAACGCAGTTGGACGAAGTCGTGTTGCTCGAGCGCAGCGGCAGGCCCAGGCGGCGCGCGATCTGGCCGCTGGCCAGCGCAGCCTTCGTGTACTCCGGAGTGCCGAGCGCCGGTGCGCCGCTTTGCATGTCCACATTCGAGGCAAATGAGCCGTAGATGATTGGCGCGCCCGGTTTCACGACCTGCGACAATGTGGCGACTGCGAGCACCTCGGCGGTCTGCTGTGCAAGCGTGCCTGCAATCGTGACCGGGCTCATGGAGCCCGCGAGCGTAAAAGGCGTGATGCAGCAGGCCTGACCGGAGGCAGCGAGCTCGATCACGGCTTCGGTCATCGGAATGTCGAGTTGCAGCGGTGAATTCGTGTTGACGATTGCCATCACCGCCGGATCCTTTGCGAGCTCTTCACGGCTGACGCCGAGCGCAATGCAGGTCATCTCGATGCAGTCGACCGTGCGTTCCCGGCCGAGCGCATAGGCCTGGCAGTTCTTGTCGAGCAACGTGAACTGGGCAAGGTAAAGGTCGAGGTGGCGCGACTCGGGCGGCAGGTCCATCGCCTCGAAGGCGCCGCCGCCTTCCTGGTGAAGGATGTTCAGGCTCTGGATGAGGCGCAGGAAGTCGCAGAGTTCCGCGTGGGTGCCGGGTCGCCGGCCCCGGTCGAGGTCGCTGCAGAACGCCGGCCCGCCCACCGCGCAAAAGACGAGATCATTGCCGCCGATGCGCAGGTCGTGCGCACGATTGCGGGCACGCAGCGTGAATTTCGCAGGAGCGAGCGCAAGCTTCTCCAGGACTAACCCGCGATCGAAACGCATCATCCGGGTCGTTTCGTCGGATTCCGCGCCCGCCGCGCACAGCAACTGGCGACTGCCTGCCTCGAGGAATCTCATGCCGCGAGTCTCGAGTATGGAGAGCGCCGCATCGATGATCGCCTCCACCTGGTCGGCGCTCAGCACCTCGATGGGGGAATAGGGATTGACCAGGTGGCTGAACGGCAGCTGCCGGACCGCCGATACCACTCGTTTGTCCCTGCCGCTGCGTCGCGTCATGGCTGTTGCCTGTTACGCGCTGTGCTGAAGTTGGGCGACAAACTGGCGGCGCCAGCTCTCCGACTGCTCGACCCGGTTGAAGCAGTACAGGTGAAATCCGGCGATGCCCAGTTTCGGATCGGCCAGCCGTGGTGCGAGCTCGAACAGAAAACTGTCCGGTCGATAGACTTTCGGCCCGAGCAGCCGTCCGATGAGCCCGCTTCGATTGCGCAGCAGGCGCAGCGATGCGCCGACACCGATGCGCAGCGACGCCGCCAGGAGCGCCGCGCGGTCGAATACGCCGGGCAGACCGATCCATGCGGTCAAGGTGATGCCGCGGCCGCGAATCAGGCGCAGCCAGTCGGCAAGCGCCGCTGCGTCGAAGCACATCTGCGTCACCAGGTAGGTCGCAAATGCCTGCTTGGCAGAAAGTTCCCGCAACAGGGTCTCGGGATCGACTGCCGGGTGACCCTCTGGATGGGCGGCGACCCCGATGTGCTGGAAGCGATGATCGAAAGCGGCAATGTCGCGCAACAGCTGCAGGGCGGTCGTGTAGGCGCCGAGCGGCTTCGGGGCATCGCCGCCCGGCACGAAGATACTGTCGACGCCCAGGTCGTCGAGCCGGCGCATGATGTCCTGCAAATGACCGTGGTCGCGCACCATCTTCGCAGCGATATGCGGCACGACGCGAAAACCGCGCTTGACCACGCGCTCGGTCAGATCAAGCGTCACGTCGACGCCGTGCGTCGGCGAACAGGTGATGGCAACGTAGGAACGCGGCTCCAGGACATCGAGTCTTTGCTCGATGCTCTTGCTCGGGAAGACCTCCATGTAACTCTGGCGCACCGCGTGCCCAAGGGCCTGGCACTCCATGGCCGAAAGCCGCGCCCGTAATGACTTGCTCATTGCTCAGCGCCTGGTCCGGCGGCGGGCGTTCGCCTGCCCGGTCGCCTGCGGTGCCGGCAGGTCCATCACCTGCGCAAGTTCGGTAAATTCATCGGAACGGTGCGGAATCGCCATGGCAGCAACGAAGTGCCGCTGGAAGTCCGGCTCGATCGCCGTCTCGATCTTCTCCACTTGCCGCACGCGTTCCTCGATCAATGCCCTGCTCGCGTGATCGAGCAGCGCGATGCGCGCTCCCGTGCCGGCCGCGTTGCCGGCCGAAGAGACCTGGTCCAGCCGGCAATCCGGGATCATGCCGAGCGCCATCGCGTACTGGACGTCGATATGAGCTCCGAATGCGCCGGCCAGCCGGATCCGGTCGACACGCGCGACGCCGAAGCGATCCATCAGGAGCTTGGCACCCGCATAGAGAGCCGCCTTGGCCAGCTGGATCGCACGCACGTCGTTCTGCCGGATGCGCAATTCCGGTGGCCCGGCGTGCAAAAGATACGCGAATGTCCGGTCCTCGCTGATGACCCGGCTCGAGCGCTCAGCCATCGCAGCGGGGATCGTGCCGTCCGCCAGGATGATCCCGGACAGGAACAGTTCGGCGATCGCCTCGATGATCCCGGAGCCGCAGATTCCGGTGACGCCGCAGGCGGGCATCTTCTTCGCGAAATCGGGATCATCGGACCACAATTCGCAGCCGATGATCTTGAAGCGCGGCTCCAGCGTCTTGCGGTCGATGCGGATGCGCTCGATCGCGCCGGGCGCTGCGCGCTGTCCCGCGCTGATCTGCGCTCCTTCAAAGGCCGGCCCGGTGGGGCTCGATGCCGCCAGCAGGCGACTGCGGTTGCCGAGGATCAGCTCGGCGTTGGTGCCGACATCCACGATCAACGAGATTTCATCGCGCTCCCACGGCGCTTCGGCCAGTAACACCCCCGCGGCGTCTGCGCCGACGTGCCCGGCGATGCAGGGCAGGGCATAGACACTGGCGCCCGCGTTGATCCCGATGCCAAGGCTCGCGGCGGGAATACTGATGGCTGCGTCGCTCGCGAGTGCAAAGGGCGCGGTGCCGAGCTCGACGGGATTAAGGCCCAGCACCAGGTGGTGCATGATCGGATTGCCGACGACGGTCATCTCCAGCACATCGGCCGCGACGATACCGGCCTGCGCTGCGGCCTCCGCGACCAGTTCGCTGATGGCGCCGCGCACCACTCGGGTGAGTTCGGCCTCGCCACCCGGATTCATCATGATGTATGAAACGCGGCTCATAAGGTCTTCACCAAAGCGGATCTGCGGATTCATGCGGCCGGCGCTGGCGACTACCTCACCGCTCGTCAGGTTGCACAGATGCGCAGCGATGGTCGTGGAACCCACGTCCACGGCAACACCATAGAGGCGATCCCTGAATCCCGGCCAGACGGCGATGATGTCCCGTTCCTCGCGCACGGCGACCGTGACCCGCCAATCGCCCTCCCGCAAAGTCCGCTGCAAACCCTGCAACGCCGACAGTGACACCGACAGTCCCTTTAGCTGCCACTCGGCGGCGAGCGCCGCGAGCAGGCGCTGCAGGTCGCCGCTCGGATCCTGCATGTCGGGTCTCGCCACTTCGACGAAGAAAGCGCGGATCACCGGATTGATGTCGATGTCGTGCGCCTCGAACGGCTTGCGCACGACCTGGTGATGCACCTGGCTGTCGGCCGGCACGTCGATCGCGACATCGGCAAGCACTTGGGCCTGGCATCCGAGCCGGCGTTCCGCGCTGATCTTTGCGCGGGTTTTCAGCCTCACCTCGGATGGCCCTTCGGCAGAAACACTGCCGGCCCGCGACACGATGCCGTGTTTCGCCAGTTCGCCGTCGACGACCTGCACCTGGCAACGGCCGCAGATCGCCCGGCCGCCGCAGACGGAATCGAGATCCACGCCGAGGCTGCGAGCTGCCGCGAGCACCGTGGTGCCGCGCGCGAATCGGCCGCGTTTGCCCGAAGGCGAGAAAACGACCAGTGGTTCCTGATGCGCGGCCTTGCTCATGCGGAAACGCCTGGCTCGTCCTGCGTCCGCTGACGCCGGGTGCTGCGCCGGCCGCGGGCCTCGCCGCCCTCCGGGGCTGGTTCGCGGTAGTTGCGCATCCAGGCAGCGCATTGTGGATCGTTGCCCATGATCACATTGGCGCCGCGCACGGCCTGCATCAGTTCCGGGTGGAGCGGATTCGTGATGGCCGAGGTCATGCCGCTCCCGATGGCCATGCTGATGAACGCGGCATTCAGACCGTTGCGATTCGGCAGGCCGAAACTCAGGTTCGAGGCGCCACAGCTCGTGTTGACCTTCAGTTCCTCGCGCAGGCGCCGCACCAGTTGCATGACCTGGCGACCCGCGCTGTTGATCGCCCCGATCGGCATGACCAACGGATCCACGATCACGTCACTCGCCGGGATGCCGTGGTCCATTGCACGCTCGACGATCTTGCGCGCCACGTTAAAGCGCACATTGATGTCCTCTGAAATGCCGGTCTCGTCGTTCGAAATCGCGATCACGGCACAGCCGTACTTTCGAACGAGCGGCAGCACCTGCTCCAGTCGCTCGTCTTCACCGGTGACCGAGTTCAGCAGCGCCTTGCCCTGGTACACGGCAAGGCCCGCCTCGAGGGCCGCGACGATGGAGGAGTCGATGCACAACGGTGCATCGGTGATCGATTGCAGCAGCTTGATGCACTCGGCGAGGATCCACGGCTCATCGGCGAGCGGGATGCCGGCGTTGACGTCGAGGATCTGCGCGCCGGCCGCCACCTGCGCGAGCGCATCTGCCTCCACTCGGCTGTAGTCGCCGGCTTTCATCTGCTCGGCGAGCAGCTTGCGGCCGGTCGGGTTGATGCGCTCGCCGATGACGACGAAGGGCTGGTCGAAGCCGATCGTCACGGACTTGCGATGGGAGCTGATGATCGTATTGGTCATTTTGCCGAACTCTTGATGTTCTCGATCAGTCCACCGGCCTTGACGACCGCCTCCAGGTACTCATCGGGAAACCGGGCTTCGAGCGCCGCAGCACGCTCGGCGACAAGCTGCTCCACGTCGCCGGTAATCTCTTCCGACTCGCGGCGCCAGTCGGCAAGGTAGGCGTCGCTCGATCCGCGGCCGGCGCGCATGGCCGCGCGATCGATTGCGGCTGCGAAGCGTGGCGGAAGTTCGCGCTTGATGTTGTCACGGCCGACGCGGCCGATCACCTGGGCTGGGATGTCGCGCCAGAAAATGCTGATCAGTTTCGCCATTGAATGATCCGCTCCGAAACAGCCCGGTTGAACGGCTCGAAGCCGCAATGGTGCCGGTGGTATTCGAGATCCAGATAAGCGGCATGCGCACGGGCTTGCTCTTCCAGCGCCGGATCCTCTGACTGCGACAGATAGACCAGCCGGCGATAGTTCTTGAAGTAGGTGCCCATCAGTTCTGGATGGCGATCGAGGCCAAGCCCGCGGCGAACCAGCCGGTCGAAATGGCGCACCAGGAAATCAGTGAGATAAAACGTGCCCGGCTCGATCTCGGCAAGCGTGTGGAACGGCTCGCCGCCCGCATAGAATTCGTAACAATGCGCGCCGGGCAGGCGCTCGATGCCGTATTCGGCAAGCAAGCGATCGAGGGCACCGCCGGTGCCGCAGTCGGCATAGGCGACGAAGATATTCTCGAACTCGCCGCGCCCGGTTTCAATCGCTTTGCGCAATGCGGGTGCGATCTGTTCGGGGCGATTATGAAGTTCGGCAGGCAGGCAGCGCAGCGTCACGTGCGACCAGTTGTTGAGGCGCCGCAGTTCCGCAAGCTCGCGGCCGAGCGCGCCGCAGCCGATGATCAGTACCGATGGAGTCATCGTGACGCACCCGCGGTCGCGGGGCTATGCGCGCGCCGCGCGCCGCTCCAGCACGAGCCGCTTGGCAACTTCCACGGCTGTGGCCGCATCCCGGCAGTAGGCATTGGCGCCGACCGCCTTGCCGAATTCCTCGTTGAGCGGTGCGCCGCCCACCATCACAATGAAATCATCGCGTATGCCCTGCGCCTTCATGGTGTCGATGACGACCTTCATGTACGGCATGGTTGTGGTCAGGAGCGCCGACATGCCGAGGATGTCCGGCTTGTGCTCGAGTAGCGCAGCGATGTACTTATCCGCGTGGGTATTGATGCCGAGGTCGATCACCTCGAAGCCGGCGCCCTCCATCATCATGCCGACAAGGTTTTTGCCGATGTCGTGGATGTCGCCCTTCACCGTGCCGATGACCATCTTGCCGATCGGTTCCGCGCCGGTCTCGGCGAGCAGCGGCTTCAGGATCGCCATGCCGGCTTTCATTGCATTGGCGGCCAGCAACACTTCCGGCACGAACAGGATGCCGTCACGGAAATCTGCGCCGACAATGTTCATGCCGCCAACCAGCGCTTCATCGAGCACGCGCTTGGGGTCCCAGCCGCGGCCGAGCAGGATCCGGGTTGCCTCAGCTATCTCGTCGGCCAGTCCGTCGTAGAGATCGTCGAAAACCTGTTCAACCAGCTCGTCGTCCGCGAGATCAGCGAGCACAAGCTCTTGTTTTTCGTCTGGTTTCTGCGACATAGATCCATCCGCCAGGGCATGCCAAGAGCGCCTCGGGGGCGCACTACCCGACAAGTTAAACGATCGTTCAACAAGAAATCAATACGGGCGGGAATTCGAGGCGGCCGGCAGGGCGAGAGCAGCGATATGCGGCCCGCAAAAGGGTGACGCACCTGTGCCTGGGCAAGCCCGGCCCGGCCGCGCGAGTCGTCGCCTGGCTGTGATCCCTTGGACACCCCAGTCTGCCGGGAACCGCGACCAGTTCCGCCTCGCGCGGACCGTGCCGATCGCGAAAAAGCATAAGGAAGCCGGACTGAACGGCTGCTGAATAGCGTCGATTGTGACCGGCGTCTCTGCTGGCGACGGAGTTCTGAGAGAGGCCTCAACTAATTGCGGGAACCGCAAGTCCAGCATCGATTGAATGCTGCACGCAAGGCTAGCGACCATCCTGCTGTCGGGCATCTCCACGCTGATGCCCGCGCTCGTCGTCGCGCAAGGTTCGCCATCGCTCGATGCGGAGGAAATCCTGTGGCTACAACCAGAGCGCGTGGCTCGGGCAGCAAGTGTGGTGGTGCCGGCCCAAGCCAGCCATATGGATGTCTTCTTCATCGGTTTTGCGGGGGATGATTCGCAGGAAATATTTGCGCGCGAGGTGCACATTGCAGCCACGGCGGTGGCCGCGCGCCTTGATCCACCCGGCCGCAGTGTTCTGCTTCTCAACAATCATGCCGCCAATGCTTCCGGTAGTCCCATCGCCAGTATCGGCACACTGAAATTGGCGCTCGAAGAATTGGCCCCGCGCATGGATCTCTCCGAAGACGTGTTGTTCCTGTACCTGACTTCGCACGGGTTGCAAGGCGGCGAATTGTACGTTGCGAACGGCGATCTTCCGCTCGAACAGATCGCTCCGGGGCGCCTGCGCGAACTGCTCGCCCACTTCGGTTTTCGTCGCAAGATCATCGTGGTCTCGGCTTGCTTTTCCGGGGAATTTGCCCGCGAGCTGGCGGATGATGCCACGGTCGTGCTGACGGCTTCCCGTGGCGATCGGCCGTCGTTCGGCTGCCGCGACAGCCGCGGAATGACGTACTTTGGCGAAGCGCTCTGGCAGTATGCGATGCCGCGCGCCAATACGCTGGCGCAGGCCTTCATGCTGGCCGTGCACCGGGTGGGAGAGATGGAGCATCAGGCTCGGCTGGTGCCTTCTGAGCCACAGATGACGGTAGGTCGAGAGGCACAATATTGGCTCGATCGGCTGCAACTCAAACCGATCGGCAATCGCGTAGCAGGGAGCCTGGAACAAGAACGCCCGGGCGGAATACCCGCCCGGGCGCCCGAATCGTCACGTCTCAGCCGTTCGCTTACAGACTGACGCCGAGATCCTTCGCCACGTCGATCGTGATGAAGTTGCTGCCCGTCGGCAGATTGCGCGACTTCGCGAACTGATTGACCGCACCGATCGTACCAGCACCGATCTTGCCGTCCACGGGGCCACTGTAGATGCCCTTGTCGGCGAGCGCCTTCTGCATTGCCACGATGTTGGAATGCGTCAGATTCTCGTCACACAGCACGCGGCGCCACTCGAGAGTCGGCTCGCGCAGCAACTTCTGCGTGGAGACGGTCTGATACTCCGCTGGAATTTCAATCGTACGGGTCGTCTCAGGCTTGACCAGCTTGGTGACCGTGACGGTCTTGTATTCCGCAGGAATCTCGATTTCGCGCGTGGTGGGTGGTGACTTCAGGATGCGCGTCTTCACCGTCGCGTACTCCGCCGGAATCGCGGTCTCTTGGGTCGTGGCTGGCTGATCGAGGACCGAGCGGGTCACGGTCTTGTATTTTGCGGGAACTTCCACGAGGCAAAGCACTTCGCCGGTCTCGCCCGAAGCGGCAGTCTTCAGAACCCGGCCGCTCTGGCTGGCGATGCCGCCTTTCTTCCAGATCGTCTGTGCAGGCGATTCAAGAACCTGCTCGGTGACCGTGCGGTAGGTAGCCGGCACTTCGACCAGCTTGGTGGCGGCGGGCCGGACAAGCACCTGTTCCGAGCCGTCCTCGTAAACTGCAGGAATAACCTCGAGCTTCTTTGATGCTTCGCGCACCAATACCTGCTCGGTTCCGGTTTCGTACTGCGCCGGAATGACCTCCACCTTCGTGGATGCCTCGCGCAGGACGACCTGCTGGGTATCTGTGCTGTACTCGGCAGGCAGCAGGACTCGCGCATAGCACTCACCGGCCTTGGCGTTCGGCGGCAGGAGCGGCGCCTCCTGTGCCAATGCTGGATTACCGGCGGCAATAATCAGGGCAGCGATGCTTGATGCAAGCAGGACGCTGCGTGGTTGTTTCAGACCCATGATAGAAAACCTCCCCGTAGACGGGCTTTGTCTTAAAGAAGAACATTGAACCGCCAGGACTGGGGGGGCACGCCTCGCGTGCTTGCCTGGCAATTTTGGCGGCAGGATTCTGAACTAACTTGAAGGCCAAAGCAATCGCATTCTTGTGTGCGCTTATGGCAGGATGCGCGCCGGGAATCATCCCGGCCCGGGCCGTGCGGCCCGCAGGCACCCCCACTGACTCAAAGGCAATTGAAAATGGATCTGCTGAACATGATCTTGAAGGCTGGCAATGGCCAGGTGCTGCAACAAATGGCGACGCAGCTGGGATCAAACCCGGAGGCAACCCAGACAGCGCTTTCGCAGGTTGTGGGCGCGCTCGGCAAGGGCGTTGCGAAGAACGTATCGAGCGGCGGCTTGGAGGGCCTGGTCAAGGCGCT
>DAITAA010000019.1:0-14222 GCA_036824505.1 Steroidobacteraceae bacterium | reverse complement strand
GATGGTGACGGATCGCCGGTCAACGACGTCGTGGGATTGGCGAAACGCTTCCTGCAGAAGTAATAAAACAACGGGCTGCGGCGGTGCGCCGCCGCAGCTCTTCCGCCGGACTTCAATCCGAGCGGCTACTTCATCTGGCCGATGATGTATTCGACAGCGGCCTTGACGTCCTCTTCCGTCTTCGCACCGCCCTTAGGCGGCATCGCTCCTTTGCCCTTGACGGTCGATGCCGTCAGATCTGCGGCACCGCGCTTGATCAGCGGCGCCCATGCCGCCTTGTCGCCAGTCTTCGGCGCCATCACCGCATGGCAGCCCGCGCAAGACTTGTCCCATACCGCCTTGCCGTCGGCCGCAGTTGCGGCTCCGGCTGCCAGCGAGATCGCCACCGTGCCAAGAACAACCCACATTGCGCGAATCATCCCGCTCTCCTTATCTACGACGCATACTTTCGACACCACTCTCAGGTGAAAGTTACCACGAGGGAACACGTGCGGATTGATCTGGGTCAAGTAGCGGGCCGCAGCCTTATAGGTTGAATTGCCTATAATTTTAACGTGTTGACAATAAATGATTCTGCATCGTGCGCGCCGGGAGATCAGGTTAACCTTGTTTTCGCAAAGGACCGCAGCGTCGCCCGCAGCAGCCCGGTGATGGCGACCGCGGCCATGCCGGTAAGGGCCGCCACGATCGCAGCGATCATCGGGGGTGCCTCGAAGCGGAAGGCCCCGGCGACCGACGGCGTGCTGCTGACGATGACCAGAGCAGCGATTGCGAGCACGGCGATCACCCAGAATGCGCGATTGGGGCGCAGCAATATCGAGGTCAGCGAGTCCGACCGCGAGCGGCTCACAAGGAGCAGCGCCAGGTTGTTGACGACCAGCACAATGAAACCCAGTGCCCGCGCTTGCCCATCGGAATACAGGGATAGCGCGAAACCGTAGACCAGGGCGACTGCGGCCATGCTGACGATGCCGAGCAGCATGCCCTCGAGCAGCATCGCTCCGGAAAACAGGCGTTCGCCGCGATCGCGCGGTGGCCGCCGCATGATTTCCTCGCCGCGCCGTTCGCTCTCGAAGACCAGCGAGCAGGCGGGATCAATCACGAATTCAATGAACACGACGTGCAATGGGAACAGCAGCAATGGCCAACCCAGCAGCAGTGGCAACAGGCCCGCGCCCGCCAGAGGTATGTGCACGGCGATCAGGTAGCTCATGGCGCTGCGGATGTTCTCGTAGATCCGCCGGCCCATGCGGATGGCGGTCACCAGGCCGCTGAAGTCGTCATCGACGAGCACCAGCGCGGCCGCCTCGCGCGCCACGTCCGTCCCGCGGCTGCCCATCGCAATGCCGATGTCCGCGGCCTTCAGTGCCGGGGCATCGTTGACGCCGTCGCCGGTCATCGCAACGACCTCGCCATTGGCACGCAGAGCGCCGACCAGCCGCAATTTTTCGGCCGGCCGGACGCGCGCATAAACATTCACAACCGCGACACGCTGTTGCAGCGTGGCGTCGTCCATGGATGCAAGTTCCTGCCCTGTCAACAGACCGCGGGATTCATCCAGGCCGACCGCATGCGCGACGGCGCGCGCCGTGCCGGGATGATCGCCGGTGATCATGACCACGCGGATCCCCGCGCGGTGGCAGTCGGCGAGCGCCGCGGGAACGGTTTCCCGGACCGGATCATGCAGGCCGACCAGGCCAAGGAATTGCAGCGGCAGTTCACGCGGCGTCAAAGGCGGGGCGCCCTGCGGAAGTTCGCCGCTCGCAATTGCGAGCACCCGCAGGCCGTCGCGCGCGATTTCCTCGACACGCCCGAGCAGGCGGGCGATTTCTGCCGCTTCCAGGCGACAGAGAGCGGCGATCGCCTCCGGTGCCCCCTTGGTGGCGACCCGCAGGCGGTTGGACGCGTCCTGCCATACGTGCGTTACGGCGAGCAGATCCGGCGTGAGCTCGTATTCGTGCACCAGCGACATGCCGTCCAGGTCCTGCGCTTCCTGCGGGGCGAGCTTGCGCGCGGTCGCGGCAATCGCGCGTTCCATCGGGTCAAACGCGCTGATCTCGCAAGCCGCGAGCGCCGACCCGAGCAGGTTGCGCATGCCCGGATCGAGAACGCCGGGTTCGCCGTCGAGGATCAGCCGCCTGCTGCCATCGTCGAGTACGGACACAACCATGCGGTTTTCAGTCAGCGTGCCGGTCTTGTCGACTGCAAGCACGGTTGCCGAGCCGAGCGACTCGATGGCTGGCATGGTCCGGGTCAGCACGCCGTGCCTCGACAGTCGCCAGGCTCCAAGCGCCAGAAACACCGTCAGTACGACGGCGAACTCCTCCGGCAGGATGCTCATGGCGAGCGTGATGCCGGCAAGCGCGCCCTCGACCCAGCCACCGCGCGACGCGACATACAGGAGCACCACCGCAACGCAGAGCCCGATGCCCAGCACCGCGAGCCAGAGCACCATGCGCCGCGTTTCGCGGTACAGCGATGTCTGTTGCGGCTTCAGCGTGGCAAGCGCGTGGCCAATGCGGCCCAGTTCCGTGCGCGCCCCGGTTGCGGTGATTTCCGCCGTGGCATGCCCGCGGACGACGAGTGTGCCGGAGTGCACGCGGCTTTCCGCTGCCTCAGCTGCTTGCGCGACGCGCTTTGCAACGGGCAGGGATTCGCCGGTCAGCAGTGATTCGTCGACTTCGAGGTCGATCGATTCCTTCAGCACGCCGTCAGCTGGCACGCGATCGCCCTCGGCCAGCAGGATGATGTCGCCCTGCACGACATCGCGACCCGCAATGCGCCGCAACTCCCCGTCGCGCAGCACGGCAGCGCGCGGGCTCGAGAGGTCGCGAAGAGCCTCAAGTGCGCTTTCTGCGCGGCGCTCCTGCGAGACCGAGATGGTGACAACCACGAGCAACGAAGAGCCGAGGATCAGCGCTTCCCGCAGCTCGCCCAGCAGCAGGTACAGGGCGACCGCTGCGCATAGCAGCAGGAACATGGGTTCGGTCAACACCCGCAGCAGCACATCCAGCAGGCGACGGCCATGTGCGGCGGGCAATTCGTTCGGGCCGTCGGCTTCAAGCCGGTTGGCGGCTTCCGTACTGGTGAGACCGGAAATAGCGGGCATGCTACCGGGTGGCGCTGCCATGGAAATCACCCGGACGCGCTTTCCACGGTCGCCGGTCGATTGCGTCCAACATCTAGCAATCGTGCCGGCCCGAAGACTGCGAGCCCGCACATCGCGAGCCCGATCAGCGAAACGCCGATCAGCAGCGCATAGTTATCCTGGCCCAGAAGCAATGCCGCTGCGGCCGGCCCCGACGCCAGGCCCATCTTGGAGAAGAAACCGGCGAGGGTCGCGGACTGACCGGCTGGGTCGAAGTCGGCGCACATGCCGAAGAAGTAGGGAATGAGGAAGGACCATCCTATCGCGGTGGCGACATTGGCGATGATGAACACGAACCCAAGATCGCTACGCAGGAAAGCTGCAGTTCCCGCGATCGAGAGGATCAGCACGCCCACGATCGGCACGGTTCTACCGACCCGTCCGGCCATCCAAATCACGGCGATGGAGCCGAGCACGCCAATCCAGTTCGCGACACCAATTGTTCCGCTGATGAAGGCATCCACGAGCCCATAATGCCGTGCCAGCGGAATGATGAATGCGTTCAGACCCATGTTGGCGGCCTGGAACAGGAACACGGCGATGAGAGTCCGCACCAGTGGCCCGCGCCGGACATGGCCGGTCTCGCCGACGGGTACCACGACGCGCTCGCGCGGCGGATAGGCGGCGAGGAACGGCAGCATGACCAGGGTCACCACCGTGAATCCGGCGAGCGCGAGGAACAGCACCTTGGCCCCGTACTGATGCGCGAGACCCGGCAGGAACATGATGCCGAGGCCACCCGCTCCATACTGGACCGTGAGCAGCATGCCGAAGGCGCGGTCGGGAATCGTGGTTCTCGCCATGACGCCGAGGCCGACGCCGACCGATGTGCCGCCCACAACGCCGTGCACGAAGCGCAGCGCGATCAGCGGGCCAGCATGGGTCACCTGGGTAGAAACAAGGTCGATCGCCAGCAGCAGCATCAGTGCCACGAACTCGACGCGCCGCCAGGGCAGGCGTCGCACGAGGAATACCGCAACCAGTGCCCCGCAGGCGGCGCCGTAGACATTGGCGGAACCGACAAATCCCGCCTCGCGCTTGCTGAATCCAAGGCCATCGATGAGACCGGACACCAGTGCCGGCATTATGTTTACGTAAAAGAGTCCGGCCGTGGCGAGAAACGCCAGCAGCACGCAGGCGAGCAGGCCGTCGGGGGCCGCATGTGGGATTCCGGCCCGGGCTGTTGTGCTCATGACGGTTGGGTCCCTGCGCCGTCGCGGCGTGTGCAGAAGCTGCGAATCCGGTCGGCCGCGATGGCTGCACGACGCCAGTTGAATGAATTGCCGTCGCTGAAGTGGTAGTAAATTGTGTTGTCAGGAAACAGCGCCACGATGATACCGCCATATCCCGCCATATAGGGAACCCACACCGGTTCCGCGCAGCCGATATCGCGGCTCACGTCCTGCCCATAGAAGCCGTGTTGATAGCGAAATCTCGTATCGAGCCATGGCAAGCCCCGGTCCTCGGGAACGCGCTGGAGAGCCGCAGCAAGCATGCGCGGATCCAGCATCTGGTGGCCGTCGAGCACGCCTTCATCCACCGCCAGCCAATGGCCGATGCGCAGGATGTCGTCGGCGTGCAGCACGAGTCCCCAGCCGGTGAATGGCTGCGCGACCTTGTCGTATGTGCGGCGCGTGATCGCAGTTACCGGGCTAAGGCCGAGTGGTTGCCACAAGTCGCGCACGACCACGTCCGTGTAGAGATCCTTGTCGGGTCCCAGTCGCTGCCTGACGAATGCGCTGAGCGCCGTGCCTAGCACATAGGTGTCTGAGGTGTGGTACACCCATTTTGTGCCGGGTGGTTCCTGGCGGGGAAACTGCCTGCAGCCGTACCGGATCTTGTCGGCGTGCGATTCCGCATTGAACAGCGTCATGATGTGCTTCGCGCGCTCGTCGACCCAGGTTTCCGGCGACAAGTAGTTGCCGGTCGCCATGTCGAGCGCATTTTCGAAGGCCACGTCGCTCCAGTTTCCTGCCCGCGCGCACTCCGGGACGAAATCCGCGATCCGTTGCCCGGAAGTACCCGGGAACCGCTGTTCGAGCCGCATCAATGCGACGCTTGCGAAAATCGACTTGGCCAGTGAATAGGACGGCAGGTCGAGCACGTCGCAGAAAGGATAGGGTCCGTGGCGAGTGTTGCAGCCGCCCGCGTAGTGCACGCCGTCAATCAGGAAGCCGTAGGCAGTCATGTCGCCCGGAGCGACCTCATCCGCTGCACCGAATTCGCCCGGATTGGCGCCCGGGTAGTCCCCGGCCAGCGCGGCGATCGGCTTGACGGGCACGCGTGAACGCAACTCCTGTTGGTACGCGCGGACGGCGCCTGCGGCTTCCGGCAATTCGCGCTGCGTGTAGCGCGCATCGGCGATTCCCCAGAGATCGAACTGGAAGTAGAGGCAGGTTTCGCTGCTGATCTGGTAGGCCACATGCGAGATGACACCGCCCGCGCCGAACAGAAAGCTCAGGACGCCGTAGTGCAGGCAATTTGCATTGCGTTCCTCAAGCGCGAACGGTATCGCGGCTCGTGCGAGGCCTTGGTCACCGGGCTCCAGCCAGACCCGCCCGGGCTCCAGCAGGTACTCCCAGTATCGGTCTTTACCCGGCAGGCTGCCGCGCCGCAGCGGAATGAGTGCGTCGCCCGACTGTACGAATTCAAAATCGAATTTCGGCAGGCGCAGGATCGCCTGACCCTCTGCTGCGATGTATCCATCGGTGTCCCGAAGCACCCGCGATCCACTACGACGTTGCCTCGCAGTAAACGACAGGCGGCCGGCAAAGACTTGTGTCGGCGCACGCGCGCCAGTCGGTGGGCCGTAAGCGCCCATATCGACGGGCGCATCCAGATTCCGGCCTTTCATCAACATTTCGTAATCGAGGTATCGGCGTGGCAGAGGCTCGCTGGTCTCGGTCGCGATCGCGACCGAAGCAAGCGTGAACAACAGCAGTACCGACAGCGACCGCATCGTGTTTCAGTTCGTGTCGATGCCGGCGGCTTCGAGGCGGGTACGCAGCGGTTCGAGTTGCCGCGCGTAATGGCGCCACTTGCCGACCGACGTGGCGTAGACCGGCTGGCGCACCTGCACTGCGCTCGCCGTCGTCGAGGCCCGCATGTTCTCGTGGAAACGCAGGCACTGGTCTTCCCACTGCAGGCCGCAATATTGCAGCAGGCGGCGCGACTCACCCTCGACGTCGGCCACCAGCGTTTCATACCGCATGGTGTGGATCACGCCGGGCATCGCGGCATTCCAGTGCTGCATCAGGCGATGGTAAGCAATGTAGTACTGGCCCAGTTCATCGAGGTCATAGGAAAACGGGTAGGCGTCTTTGAACAACTGCTTGTAGACCGCATAACAGGTGTCCATGGGATGGCGCTGGAGATTGATGATCTTCGCCTGCGGCAGTGCCAGGTGGACCAGACCCGCGTATAGAAAGTTGAAGGGCAGCTTGTCGATGAAATACGGACGGTCGTCGCGCAGTGGTTTGGTGCCGCTGACATAGGCCTCACCGAGGGTTTTGAATTCGAGCGCGGCAGTCGCGGCAACGAATTCCAGTCGCGACGGGCGCTTCGGGCCAAGAGCCTTCCTGACAAGGCCGATCAACTCCAGCGAGAAATTGTTCAGCTCGCCCGCCGAGAAGACGCCCGAGTGACTGCTCAATATGCGCTCGACCAGCGTGGTGCCAGTACGCGGCATGCCGAGAACAAATATTGGATCTGGACTCCGAAAACCTTGGATGTGCCCATCGAACATTTCCGGGCCATAGACCTCGCAGATCTTCGCCATGATCTGCAGGTCGGTATCTACGCTGTACTGCATGTGCCGGCGCTTGGTGTCCGCACCTGTCTTCAGGCTGGCAAAGGCAGCGTCAAAGTCGCCGACATCTTCCTGCTCCTTGGCGAGCGCGTAATGAAGCTGGACCAGGCCCGCAGGGGAACGCGTGCGCGCGATGACTTCCTGCAGCTGCGCAATATGGTTCCGGTCTTTCGTCTGCTTGCGCAGGTGCGCGCGTGCATTGTAGGCCTCGAATTCATCGGGCTTGAGCGCGATAGCCTTGTCGAAGCCGGTCTCAGCGCCATCGACATCGCCAAAATATCGCTGCACCGCCGCCCGGTTGAAATAGTGCTCAGCTTTACTGCCGTCCAGCTCGATCGCCTTCGTGTAGTGGACAAGAGCGCCGGCGTTGTCTCCCAGTTGATGTAGCAACAGTCCCAGCTGGCTGTGAAGGAGGGGATCCATGAAGGACTCTTCTTTGACTTCAGCAGCGGCCGCGATGGCGCCTGCAAGGTCGTTGGATTCGAAGTGGCAGCGGATCTTGTGCAGCTGGTATTTGTCGAGATGGGCAAGCTGCAGCGCCCGGTCGATCGCCTTGATGGCATCCGCGTAGTGACGGACCCTGTGCATCAGAAAGCTGGCCAGATACCAGCCGTAGGCATAGTCGGGATGCTGCCGGTTCAGCTGCTGACAGGTTGCGAGCCCCTTGCGCAGATCTTTCGCGTCGATGCACGCGACGATCGCGTCGGCGATCTGCTCCTTGCTCTGCGATGCGGGGCTCGACATGGTGGGCACGTCGCGTATTCGGGTTCATCCATCCTAACAAAGAAAAAAGGCCGGGCATTGCCCGGCCTTTGTGATCTCACCGCCCGTTCAGAATCGGTAGCTGACCAGGACACCGAAAGTACGCGGGAGCGCGATGTAGTCCCGCGAGTTATTGCCTAAGTATCTCTGGGCGGGACTAATATTCGATCCGCCGACTGCAAACGGGAACACGCCGGTCGTGCCGTCTTCGTTGAATAGATTTTTCACGAACAGCGTTGCAGCCCAGGAATTCTTGCTGAAGGTGCTGGTCAGATTCCAGATGTGGAAGCTGTCAATTTTCGCGAAAGCCCTGGAGTAGATGGAAGTCGGCGCATAGATCCTTGGAGGAGTCGTTCCAGCCGCAGGATTCGGGCTGTCCTCACACACGCCGAACGCGCTGAATTCGGTTAGGCAGTTGCCATCGCCGATGCTGTTGACGGCATCCGATTGGTAGTAGCCGCTGAGCACTGTGCTCACCCCGATATCGCCGGCCAGCTTCATGTCATGACGCAGCGAAACGTTGAACACATGTTTCGCCGTCCCGGGCAGGTCGCCACCGTCGGCCGCGACGCGGTCGGTGTACAGAGGCCCGCCATAGAAGTTCCCGGCTGGCTGAAATACGTCGGCCGTCAACTCGCCGTCTGCGTAGGTATAGCCGAGGCTGTAACTCAGATTGTCGGTGAGGTTGCCTGACAGTTCGGCTTCGAAGCCCTGGGTTTTTGCGGATTCGCCGTTGATGACCCCGAAGAAGCCCCAGTTGGACGTGGAGGTATTCAGCTGGGGGTCTTTCCAGTCCGTGTAGTACGCGTCCACTGCATAGTTCAGCCTGCCAGCCGTGCCCTTGTAGCCAAGTTCGTAATTGTCGATCTTGTCTGCCTTGAAGGTGAAAAAGGCTGGGTTTTCCGCGTACTTGCCGGTCGTGGGCACTGCATTCGCGCCGGCGTGGCGGTATCCCTGCGAGAAAGTCGCATACAGCATCGAATCGTCGGTCAGGTCCCACGCAAAGTTCGCCTTGAACAGGAAATCGCTGTCGCTGATGCTTTCCGCGGCCACCCCGGGCGGGTTGGGGTAGAACGGCACGTCCACTAGCGCATCGACGTCAACGTCGTTTTCGAAGTAGCGGCCGCCGAGGGTCAGGTGTAGATCGTCCTGGAAATTGATCGTGACCTCGCCGAAAACAGCCTTTTCCGTGTATTTCTGGTTGCGCCGGAACAGGAAATCCTGATTCGTGGTGTACGGTGCACCGCCATACAGGTCAATTGCGTTGACATACGGGAGATAACCGACCAGGTAGCTGTTCTGCCCGAGGTCGGAGTCCTGGTCCGTGTAGTACAGGCCAGCCGTCCAGTCGAGCTTGTTGTTGCCATTGGACACGAGACGGAGTTCCTCGGTGGTGCCGGAATCGTCATAGAAGCGCTGTGCCTGCGCTATCGGCCGCGGCGAGCTGCCATAGAACGCGAACCAGCCATTGCGCGCATACACGCCGGAGTTGTCGCTGATGCTCGTGCCAGTGTGGTCGTAGTAAGACGTGCTGGAGGTCAGCGTCGCAAAGCCGATATCCATTTCCAGTTCGAGTGCTGCCAGCTCGACCTCGCGGCTCGTGGGTTCGAGCTGGATCGCGCCGAATTCGTACTTGCCGTAATTGCCGCCATTGACGAGGTCGGGGCCACGGGTCACTTGCCGGCGGCCGCCGATGTCGTCTTCCTGGCGCTGATAGGAAAGCTGCGCGCTGAAGGTATCGCTCGGAGCGATCAACAGGGAGATTCGACCGTACTTGATGTCCACGGTATCGACATCCTTGCGGCTGGTGTAGACGGGGGTGTCATTGATGACATCCCCAGTTGCCAACACGGGGTCGCCATTGGCATCCAATGCGTAGAGATTGGGATAGTCGATGATGCCGTCGTTGTCGATCAGGCCCGCGTTGATGCGTAGCGCAAACGTATCGCTCACCGGAAGATTCAACATGATGTCAGGATTCAGGTTGTTGCCGCTCGAGCCGTCGGTCTGCCCGAATGAGACGCTTGCCGTGCCGCTGAAGCCGCCGCCCAGGTCCGGCTTCTTCATGATGTAGCGCACGTTGCCGGCGAGCGATCCCGAGCCGTAGAGCGTCCCCTGCGGTCCGCGCAGCACTTCCACGCGCTCGATGTCCTTCAATATGAAATTGGCATAGAGCGCGGTGTTGTCGACGTAGGTGGCGACCGTCGGCACAGCGGCAAGCGGGACGTCGCCCCAGGTACCGGAATCCACGTTGATGCCGCGGATCACGATGCTGTTGCTGCCCATGCCCGAGTTGCGATAACCGCGGTCCTGCACCGAGACGCCGGCCATGGTGCGAAGCGCATCCACAGCATCGATGATGTTGGCCTTTTCCAGCGATTCACCGCTCACGGCGGAGATATTGAACGGAATGTCCTGGATCGCCTGCTCGCGCCGCGTGGCAGTGACGATGACTTCACCGAGCGGCGTAGCCGAAGGCGCTTCCTGCGCCGAAGCGGCGTTCGAGCCCCCCGCGAGGATGCTCGAGACGGCCAGGGCGATCGCCGATTTCTGGTAGCGAATATGATTTGTCGTCACGACTGTTCTCCAGGCGGTTTGTTTCTTCAAGCTGTTACTCGCGCTCCGGCAGCCGCAGCGGCCCAAGCGCGTTCAATGATTCAAATGCAAGCTGGCGGTCTCCGCAGGCCGGAAAATCGACCGCCCGGTCACGAAAGCTTTTCAACACTTGCCCTATGCCGTGCCAGCCACGACGGCGCACGCGGCGCACGGCATCGAAATCGACCTCAACGGCAAATACCTCACGGCCCGGACCGGCTTGATGCACGACCTCGCCGCCCGGTCCGCAGACGATTGACCGGCCGAATCCGAGCGGGCCGGCGACGTTGATATCGAAGAAGTAGCATTGATTGCTGGCTGCATTGGCCCGGGCGATGGCGAGCTCCACGTCGCGGTCGATCGTATTGGTCATGGACGGGTGCAGGATCACCTCGGCGCCCATCGCGGCGAGCATGCGCGTGGTCTCCGGGAACCACATGTCATAGCAATTGGAGACCCCGAAACGGCCGACATCTGGCACATCGAAAACGATGAATTCCTTGCCCGACGCGACACCCGTCTCGTACGGCAGGAACGGGAACAACTTTCGGTGGCGCGCGACGACTTCGCCCGCCGGATTGATGACGGGCGAAAGATTGAAGATCGACTCACCTTCGCGCACGTAAAAAGATCCTGGCACCAGCCAGATCCGCAGGGCCTGTGCAATGCGGCAGAACGCCTGTTCGGTACGCCCACCGAGCGGCTCGGCGCGGGCCGTGCCGGAGCCATATGCGGAGAGCTCACCCAGCACGACCATCTGCACCCAGGGAAATCGGGCGATAACGCCCTCAATCTCGGTGCGCAGGGCGGCAAGGTTGTCGCCGCGAGCGATTTCGAGCTGCAGACCCGCAATTGCCAAGGTGCTCATCGGCGACCGCAATCCCCCATCGGCCGCTCTCCGATCCGGAGCTAGGTTAGTATTCAGGTATCACCGGTGTGGGCAATATGGCTGAAGGCATAGTCGGGGGCAGCGAGCCAGACGAGGACCTGCCCTGGCTCGAATTGATGCGCGATGGACTGCCGCCTCTGGCAGCGAGTGCGGGTACCACGCAGTTCGCGTCCTGCCTGGTCGACCTGCTGCGCCGTGTCCTCCAGTTCGACTGGTGGATGGTGATGGTCTATCGCCAGAACGCCAACCCGGAGATGCTCAGCGACAACTTCATCGGCAGCTGGCGGGAGAGGGGGCTCACGACCTATGTCGGCAGCTTCTACGTCCTCGATCCCTTCTACATCATGAGCTTGTCGCTGGACCATCCCGAGGTCTGCAGGCTGGGCGACATCGCCCCGGATGGATTCCTTGAAAGCGAGTATCACCGCGCGCACTACACCACCGGGCGCATTGGAGACGAAGTGAACTGCCTCTGGCCGCTGGAGACCGGCGTGACATTTGCGGTGAGTCTGGAGCGCTCGGAACATTGTGTCGGATTCAGCGACGTGGAGGTGCGCCATCTGGAGGCCGTGCAGCCGGTCTTGTACGAACTCACAAAGAAGCACTGGAGCATGGTGCGTTCGCAGGCCGGCGACGCGCGGGACCTCGAGCTTGGCCGGCTGGTTCAGGAGGCTGCAGCGAACTTTGGGCGCAAGCTGCTGACGACGCGCGAATGCGAAGTGGTCAAGCTGGTGCTGCGGGGTTTCTCGACCAAGTCCATTTCGCATTCGCTCGGCATTTCGCCGGGCACCGTGAAAGTTCACCGGGAGAACATCTACGCCAAGCTGGGGGTTTCCTCGCAGGCGGAGCTGTTCAATATGTTCATTGCGTCGGTGTCGTCCCAACCCCAGCTGCGCCCGGAAGGGGAAGCGCGACTGGGGAAAGGCTGAAGCGCGGCGGACTCCGCCGCCTGCCAATCCGTCAGGTCGCGGCTACCGGGCCTTCAGGCTGCCGGGAATGGGCGGGTTCGAGTCTGGATTGAACTGGCGATGGTCGAGGTCGAGGTACTGGAGCTAGGTGAGCAGGTCCACATCGGCGCCGAGCGACGACTGTGCAACTGCCAGCTGAGCGACTGCGATCGGCGCACCGCGGTCCTCGTAGAATGGCTGCGGTGCTACGATCAACACGCGGCGAACCCGTCTGGCGAAATCGCCTGCCGGCAGATCTGTTGGGTCGACCGGTATCATCGCTTCTGCATGGTGGATGCGGATCTCGGGGTACGCCCGACTGTGGGCGTGCGCCTTTTCGGAGCGTGCAGTGTCAGCGCTTCGGGTGCGACGGCCGCCTGTCCACGGCGGGCTTCCAGCGCCGTTGCATCCAGTACCACTGCTCCGGGTGGCGGAGGATTAGGCGTTCCAGCGCCCTATTATAGACGAGCGTGTTGCGCTGGATCGCCTCGTCCGAATTCTCGCACTTGATGAGCGGCAGCGCTTCCTCGAACCGCAGCACGCACCGCCCGTCAGGTTCCCGCCAGACGGCGGCCGGCAGCACCGGCGCGCCGGTCGCAAGCGCGATCATCGCGAGGCTCCTGGACGTCCCTGCGGAATGCCAGAAGAAATCGACCTCGATGCCGTCCGGCGGCTGGACGTGCTGGTCGAACGGAAACACGACCACGTCGCCCTGCTCGAGGCGGTCGAGCCACTGGGGCCTCAGCACGCGGCGCACGAAGTGGAACTTGCCGCGCAGGTGCGGGAACTGGGCAATGACGGCCGTCGTGGCGACCTGCCAGTTGCCGAAATGGCCGGTCAGAACGAGGACGCCCTTGCCCTGCGCCATTGCAGCGACGAGTGCGTCGAGGTTCTCCGCGCGCAAGAGTGCCCGCTTGCGTGCCTCCGACATCCAGGGGAAGCGGATGAACTCGCCGGCAAGCCGCCACAGGTGCCCGTAGTGCGCGGCGGCGAGTCGCTCGATCTCGGCAGCGGACGTGGTGTCACCGAACACGCGGCGCAGGTTCGCGAGCACGACATCGCGTCGCAGCGGCACAAAGCGGTAGAGGAATCGGCCAGCGGCTGGCACTGCGACCTCTGCGGGCTCAGCCAGCGCCACGGCGGATGCGTTCGTTCGGTCGTGCGTCAACGACAGCGCGATACCGTGTAGCCGGTGCCGGGCCAGCGCCGCCTGTGCGTTCGCACTCAGCACGGCCCGAGGCGCACCATAGTTGTCACGCGCGACGGAGAAATCCGCGGGCTCGATCTGCCCGAGCGCTGCCTCGCGCGGAAAGAGCTTGACGCAGGCTTCCTTTGCGGCGACGCGCGCGGCGAGACTCGCGGCGCGGCCTGGGCCGTCGCCGCTGTCGGCCAGTTCCTGCGCAGAAAAGAGCTTGCGGAGATCGGCGACCGGCGTCTGCGCAAGCAGCCGTTCGATCCGCGCGATTTCGACGGTGTCGATCCCGCAACGACCCGAGCCGGTATTGTTGTTCGCCACCGCGCGACCTGTGAGCTACACGGCGCGAACCAGCAGCGCTGCGTTGGTCGACGCAAAGCCGCGGCTCAGGATCAGCGCGACGTTGTTCCGAGGCGTCTGCGGCTGCGCGGAGACTCGCAGGTCCGCACACTCGGGATCGATTTCGGTGAGCGTCCCGATTCCAGGAACGATCCGCTGACGCAGCGCGCAAAGGGCGACAACCGTCTCGAGGATGCCGGCGGCGGAAATGACATGCCCCAACGCCCACTTGAACGCCGTGACGGGCGGCGGCGCTGTGCTGAACACCGCGCGGATCGCGGCCGCTTCTGACGCATCGGACGCCCGCGTGCCGTTGCCGTGGGCGACGATCATGCCGACGTCTGCCGGCGAAAGCTGCGCGTCGGTCAGCGCTTCGCGCATCGCGCGCGCGAGACCGTCGCCGTCTGCGCGGACCGCAAGGAGCCCGAGACCTTCGGACGCGTACCCGGCGCCGAGGACTTCGCCCAGCACGGTGGCGTTGCGGGCGGCGGCCGAGGCTTCGGTCTCAAGCACCAGCGCGCCCGCGCCCTCGCCGAACA